>JAYTVT010000015.1:0-26776 GCA_043743835.1 Betaproteobacteria bacterium | reverse complement strand
GCCCTGGCGCAGAAGACCACGCTGCTGGTCTACACGGCGCTGGAGACCGACCAGCTCAAGGCCTACCAGGAAGGCTTCAACAAACAATACCCCGACATCGAGATCAAGTGGGTGCGTGACAGCACCGGCGTCATCACCGCCAAGCTGCTGGCCGAGAAGGCCAACCCGCAGGCCGACGTGGTGATGGGCGTGGCCGCGTCCAGCCTGGCGCTGCTGGACAAGAACGGCATGCTGGAGCCGTATCGGCCGCTGAATGCCGACGCGATCATGAGCCAGTACATCGACAGGAAGAAGGTGCCGGCCTGGTTTGGCATGGACGTGTGGGGCGCCACCATCTGCTTCAACACCGTGGAAGCGGCCAAGAAGGGCATTCCCAAGCCCGAGACCTGGAAAGACCTGACCAAGCCGGTCTACAAAGGCCAAGTTGTGATGCCCAACCCGGCGTCCAGCGGCACCGGCTTCTTTGACGTGACCGCCTGGCTCACGCTGTGGGGCGACAAGGACGGCAAGGGGGAATCGAATGGAGGCGGCTGGAAGTTCATGGACGGCCTGCACGAGAACATCGCGCAATACACCCACAGCGGCAGCAAGCCCTGCAACATGGCCGCTGCCGGCGAATACGTGGTGGGCATCAGCTTCGAATACCGCGCCAACGCCAACAAGGCCAAGGGCGCGCCCATCGACCTCGTCTTCCCCAAGGAAGGCCTGGGCTGGGACCTGGAAGCCTTTGCCATCCACAAGGGCACCAAGAAGCTTGACGCCGCCAAGAAGTTGGCCGACTGGGCCAGCAGCAAGGACGCGATGCTGCTGTATGGCAAGAACTTTGCGATCACCGCGCAGCCGGGTGTGGCCGCACCGCTGGCCAACGTGCCCAAAGACTACGAGTCGCGTCTGGTGAAGAAAGACTTCGCCTGGGAAGCCGACAACCGCGAGCGCATCCTGGCCGAGTGGAACAAGCGCTACAACGCCAAGAGCGAACCACGGAAGTGAGCGGCGCGGCAGGCTCCGCCTACCTGCGCCTGGCCGGGGTCCGCAAGGACTTCGGCAGCTTCAGCGCCTTGAAGGGCATTGACCTGGACATCGCGCAGGGCGAGTTTGTCTGCTTCCTGGGGCCCAGCGGCTGCGGCAAGACCACCTTGCTGCGCATCATTGCGGGCCTGGAAGTGCAAACCACCGGCCGCATTGAACTGGCCGGGCGCGACATCTCCACGCTGCCACCGGCCGAGCGCGACTACGGCATCGTCTTTCAAAGCTACGCGCTGTTTCCCAACCTGAGCGTGGCCGACAACGTGGCTTACGGCCTGGTCAACCGCAAGGTGCCGCGCAAAGCGGTGACTGATCGGGTTGAAGAACTGCTGGCCCTGGTGGGCCTGCCAGGCAGCCAGGCCAAGTACCCGGCGCAGTTGTCGGGCGGGCAGCAGCAGCGCATTGCACTGGCCCGCGCACTGGCCACCAAGCCGGGGCTGCTGCTCTTGGACGAGCCGCTGTCAGCACTGGACGCCATCGTGCGCGTCAAGCTGCGCAGCGAAATCCGCAGCCTGCAGCGCCAGCTGGGCGTGACCACCATCATGGTCACGCACGACCAGGAAGAAGCCTTTGCGGTGGCCGACCGCATCGTGGTGATGAACCAGGGCACGATTGAACAAGTAGGCACCGCATTGCAGGTCTACCGCGACCCGTCCACGCTGTTTGTGGCTGATTTTGTGGGCCGCATCAACGCGCTGCCGGCCACCGCCCACGCCGGTGGGCTGAAGGCGGGCAGCCAACAGCTGCACTGCGAGCACGCCTCCATCCACGGCCACCCGGCCGGGCGCGAGCTGCGCATCTACCTGCGCCCCGAAGACGTGCTGGCCCGGCCCATCACGGCCGGTGACAGCAATGTGTTTGAAGGCCTGATCGAGAAGATCGACTTCATGGGCCCTTACTGCCTGGTGCGCGTTCGCGCTGAAAGCTTAGGGGTTGACGCCGCGCTGACGGTCTACCTGTCGCTGAACTACCTGGCTGAGGCTCAGCTGGAAGTGGGCAGCCGCCTGCCCCTGCGCTTGCTGCCCGAGCGCATGCGCGTGTTTGGCTGAAGGCCGGCCTTGAACAGCGCCGTGTTGGCCCCCACGCAAACGCCCGTGCGACAGCGGGTGCCCGCGGTTGAGCGGTTAGCGCACCTGGCGCTGCTGCTGGTGGCGTTGGGCCTGTTGGCCTTTTTGGCGGCACCGCTGTTCACGCTGCTGCTGAAGGCGGTGCAAGACGACAAGGACAGCTTTGTCGGCCTGGCCAATTTCATCAGCTACGCCCAGACACCGGCGCTAATGCAGTCGGTGTGGAACAGCGTGTGGGTCAGCACCGTGGTGATGCTGGTCACCGTGCCCACGGCCTTTGTCTTTGCTTATGCGCTGACCCGCAGCCGCATGCGTTGCAAGGGCCTGGCACGCGGCATCACGCTGGTGCCGCTGCTGGCGCCTTCGCTGCTGGCAGCCATTTCACTGATCTACTGGTTTGGCAACCAGGGCGTGCTGAAGGGCTGGATGCAGGCGCTGGGCATCGAGCAGATTTACGGCGCACCGGGCATTGTGCTGGCCGAGATCTTCAGCACCTTTCCCCACGCGCTGATGATTCTGGTGACCGCGCTGTCGGCCTCCGACGCGCGCCTTTACGAAGCCGCCAACGCCATGGGCACCACGGCACGGCGCAAGTTTTTCACCATCACGCTGCCGGGCGCCAAGTACGGCCTGATCAGCGCCGCGCTGGTGGTCTTCACGCTGGTCATCACCGACTTTGGCATTCCCAAGGTGATTGGCGGCAACTTCAACGTGCTGGCCACCGACGTCTTCAAGCTGGTCATCGGCCAGCAGGACTTTCACAAAGGCGCGGTGGTGGCACTGCTGCTGCTGGCACCCGCGGTGCTGACCTTTGCAGTGGACCACTGGGTCAGCCGCAAACAAACCGCGCTGCTCAGCGCCCGCGCCGTGCCCTACCGCCCAAGCCGCGCGCCGCTGTTTGACGCGCTGATGTCCGCCTACTGCGTGGCGGTGTGCGCGCTGATCCTGGCCATGCTGGGCATGGCGGTGTTTGCGTCGTTTGCCACCTTCTGGCCCTACAACCTGCAGCCCAGCTTCAAGCACTACGCCATGGGCCTGTTTGACGCCGAGGTGGGCGAAGCCTTTGCCAACAGCCTGTTGATGGCCAGCGGCACCGCGGTGCTGGGCACGCTGCTGGTGTTTGTGGGCGCCTACCTGATGGAAAAGACCAGCGGCTTCAAGCCCGTGCGCAGCCTGGTGCGCCTGCTGGCCATGCTGCCCATGGCCGTGCCCGGGCTGGTGCTGGGCCTGGGCTACATCTTCTTTTTCAACGAGCCCATCAACCCGCTGAACGGCCTGTACCACACGCTGACGCTGCTGACGGTGTGCACCATCGTTCACTTCTACACCACCGGCCACCTCACCGCCGTGACGGCGCTGAAGGCGCTGGACCCCGAATTTGAAGCTGTCAGTGCGTCGATGAAGGTGCCTTTCTACAAGACCTTCTGGCGCGTGACGCTGCCCATCTGCACACCCGCCTTGGTGGACATTGCGCGCTACTTTTTCATCAACGCCATGACCACCATTTCGGCGGTGGTCTTTTTGTATTCACCCGAAACCAAGGTGGCGTCCATCGCCATCTTGAATCTGGACGAAGCCGGCGAAATGGGCGCCGCCGCCGCCATGGCCATCCTCATTGCTGCGGCCAACACCGTGGCCACGGTGCTCTTCATGGCGCTGGGCAGTTACGTCGACCGCCGCACACAAGCCTGGAAAGCCTGACCCTTAGGACACCCCACGATGGACCGCGACCACATCCTGCTGACCCCCGGCCCCCTGACCACCACGCTGCGCACCAAGCTGGCGATGCTGAAAGACTGGGGCAGCTGGGACACCGACTTCATCGCCGTCACCGCCAGCGTGAAGAAGCGCCTGCTGGACATCGTGCACGGCCACGACACCCACGTGCTGGTGCCGCTGCAGGGCAGCGGCACCTTCAGCGTGGAAGCCGCCGTGGCCACCGTGGTGCCCAAAACCGGCCACGTGCTGGTGATGGACAACGGCGCTTATTGCAAACGCGCCGCCAAGCTCACGCAACTGATGGGCCGCCGCGCCACCGTGGTGGCGCAAGCCGAAGAAGAACCCGTGTCGCCTGCTGTGCTGGAAGCCCACCTGCAGGCCGACCCCAGCATCACCCACGTGGTGCTGATCCACTGCGAAACCGGCACCGGCGTGCTCAACCCACTGGCTGAAGTGGCCGCCGTGTGCCAACGCCACGGCAAGGGCTTGATCATCGACGCCATGAGCAGCTTTGGCGCCCTGCCCATCGACGCCCGCGAGCTGCAGTTTGACGCGCTGGTGGCCGCCAGCGGCAAGTGCCTGGAAGGTGTGCCGGGCATGGGCTTTGTCTTCCTTCGCAAGGCTGTTCTGGACGGCTGCGCCGGCAACAGCCAAAGCCTGGCCATGGACCTGCACGACCAGCACGTCTACATGGAAAAAACCGGCCAGTGGCGCTTCACCCCGCCGACCCACGTGCTGGTGGCGCTGAGTGAGGCCATCACGCAATTTGAAGAAGAAGGCGGCCGTGCCGCACGCTTGGCCCGTTACACCAACAACTGCCGCACGTTGGTTGAAGGCATGGCCGCGTTGGGCTTCACACCCTTTTTGCGGCCCGAGGTGCAGGCGCCGATCATCGTCACGTTCCACGCACCGGCGCACCCTAACTACGAGTTTCGGCGTTTCTACGAAGCCGCCAAGGCGCGCGGCTTCATCCTGTACCCGGGCAAGCTGACGCAGGTGGAGACCTTCCGAGTGGGCTGCATTGGGGCGATTGGCAGTAACGAGATGCGCCAGGCGGTGGCGGCGGTGGCTGACACTTTGCGGGAGATGGGCATTCCCAGCGGGCAAGCAGCTGACTGAACGTCGGGTGCGATGAGGTTTGCGGAGCAGTGTCTGCTACGCAGCCGCTTCCCGAACGCGGATGGCCGTGAACGCAACTGCGGTTTCCACCCCTAAAGGCTTTGGGCAGGCAGGCCTGTGCATGACAACCTTGGGTCGCGTAGCCTGCTGCCTGTGACAGCACGGATGAAGCGCTGGATCAAAGGTGGAAAACGGCCAGAGGCTCGTCAGGCCAGACAAAGTCTTCAAGACCCTATGCGAAGCCGGTGCAGTTCAGAAACTGGCAAAGCGAATCCCGACGCCGATCGAGTCCTGCCGCTGCGCGTAGTTGGACAAGGTGTTCATAGGCCCACGATGGAAGCGCACATAAAGCGGCAGCGTGCCAACTGCGAACTCCGCACCGAGAGTCCAGGAGTCGGTTGCCAAGCCGCGATCACCCAGGCGCCAATCCAGGTCAAACTGAGTTTGCTCACCCAGGCGCCACCAAGCATGCAACTGCAGCCGGTCGTAGTCTGAGAAGCGCCGCCCATTGTTGGCCAACGGACCCCAAGTGATGTCGGAATCCTGTTGGCCCAGGTACAGGCGAGCCTTTGCACGAACCGTCAAACTCTGCCCAATGGGTGGAGGGGGCAATTCCTTGTCGACAGCGATAAGCAAAAAGTTCGCCCCGCGACTGACGGTGTCGAAGAATGCCCTGTTACCGGCAGCGTACTGTTCGTTGGCGATCCTCGCGTCGCGTACGTTCGTTACCTCGGTGGCCTGCCCGTCAGATCGATGCTGCAAGCCAATTTCCAAACCGTCGGTCTTCTTCCAGACGCCGCCAAGGAAGTCCTTCGCCGGCAAACGCACGAAAATGCCCGGTGCGTTGACTCGACCGATGACCGGCCCTGAGGGTCGTGTGCCTGCGTAAAAGTCAAACTCAGCTGTGTAGCCAAAGTAGAGCTCGGCCTTGGCCAAGCTTCCCGAGGTGGGGCACCAACTGTCATTGACCACACCGCCTGACGTCCCCAAATCGACGCCAGTCTTCTTCATCGACCGGCGGAACTGTGGTCCGCAAAAGGTGTACTTGAACGAAATCTTCGCCCGCAGGGCCTGTTCGTCCTTGCCGGTCCACCCGTTGTTGCGCATCTGCTGCCAGACCGCGTAGTTTTCTTCGTAAGCCGTTAATCGCAGTGGGTCGCTAAAGTCCTTGCCGCTCAAGCTGTTGGTCAGCTCGGGGCCCTCGCCCGCCCAGCAGGACGAAGCGACCAGCCAAGCTGTGGTCACAAGGGTGTGCTTCAGACGCATCATGTTGGTTCTCTCAACAACGACCAAAGGCGAGGGTGGGGCGATCGGCATCCTCCGGCATTGACGTCCAATGGCCGCTTGCATTCCAGCCTGAAGCAGCCGATCCGATTCGTCCGTCATGCCATCACCACTGCGCAGAAAACGAGACGGCTATGCTCGGGCTGCCCATGGGTCACTGAACCCAGCCGATCTGAAACGAGACCCATGTTCGGTTGTCGTGGCGGTAGGTCAACGCGGAATTCCGGCCGACAAAATCGCGCCCCACCAGAATGCCAGCCACAAAGGGCTTGGCCTCTCTGGTCAGATCAAACAACGCACCGCCTGCCAGGGTGTAGCCAGCGACGGTGCTCTCCTTGGTCGTTTTGCTGCCTGGATTTTTGGGGTCGTCGACGACCTGAGATAACTTCATGGTTGCCAAGCCAGCGCTGCCCACCCAGCTCAGACCCCGAGCCTCAAACCAGCTGGTTCGATACCCCATGTACATCCCCAGCGACTGAGAAGGCTCGAAGCTCCGATCGTGCGGAAAGTACTTGAAGGGCACCAGCATAGGCCCGTAGACCCAGCCGTACCGGGCGTACGAGGCATTGTTTAGTTGCTCAGAGGAGAGCTTGTAAACGTCGCCAACCATGACGGCGGCGTTGCCGGCGGGAGTCTTACATGTACCACTGAGAAGGCCGCTGCCATCTTCCACGGCGACCGTGATGCCTTCGCTGTTGTTCAAGCGTGTGACGCGCAAGCAAGTACCAGCCGGGGCCCTGTTCCCGCTTGCGCCATCAAGGGGTGCCAGGCCGGTGATATTCGATCGCAGCTTGATACGGTCGCCAGCGGTGATGTCGGCGGGCAAGTCGAACTTGGCCGCAGGGGGAGTGGCGGTCTGAGCAACGGCTGAACCGATCGGCAAGATGAACAAGGTGGATTGCAAGACGATTTTCTTGAGTGCGTTCATAAGCGCTCCATGTTTCTGAAAGGCATTGCAGGTGAGAGGCAGCTTGTTGACCTGTTCCTGGGGATCGAACTGTTGTGCAGTTCGCCCAAAGGCGCGTCAGCAAATCTGATGACACTGCACGTATGGGCGTAGAAGCCTGGCGCGGGGAATCGGTTGGCATGCGACGGTGAGCCCACAAGCTCCGTCACGGGCACTGCCTTCTGTATCCGCTGCAGGCCTAGAGGACCTGGCTGGTGACGCAGAAGTCGACCACCATCACCAAAACCAGTGTGCGGTTGTTTGTGCTTTGAATGCTGTGCAACGGAATGCCCGCACATGGCTTGTTGCCACCCTCGGTTCCCGACCGCGTGGCGCAACTGGCCGAGTGATGCTTTTCACCCACT
Organism: Betaproteobacteria bacterium; assembly: GCA_043743835.1. Lineage (GTDB taxonomy): Bacteria > Pseudomonadota > Gammaproteobacteria > Burkholderiales > Burkholderiaceae_C > Rubrivivax. The sequence goes on along the minus strand of JAYTVT010000015.1, from coordinate 19,250 downwards.
TGCGCTGCTAAGCGTCGACACTCGCTTGGCCGGCCTTAGCAAAAAAAGCACCCGTTTCCACGTGGCACCTCAAAACCAGAACCTATGCCCTCTCACCCCTTCACGCGAACCACCTGCTACGACGTGTGCATCACATCCATCAGGTCACGCTCGCTTGCATCCCACCTGTTTTGTCTGCCCTGACCTGCCATCTCGCCGCTCGCCCCTTGAATTGAAGAAGCCCGCCAGCAATGGCGCTGGAACAGGCAGCAGCATCCACCCTTTGCCGTGACACCGCAGGCCCTGCAGAAGTCCGTTTGGGACTTTCCGCGCCCGCCGCACCTGGAGCCTGAAGCAGGCAGTTCGTTTTGTGAATGGGGAGGCCCGACGTTGTACTGGACGCTGGCACTGGGCACCAAGAAGCTGCCTGGCGTGGCCTGCAGCTAAGCGCAGCTCTTGGCCAGTGCAGAAGCTCTGGCAAGCCCGGCATTGCTGACATCAAGGACATCTGAACCATGCTGCTCCGTTTGATCTATGTGAGCAAGGCAGCCCAGCCTCAGGTCCACACACGCTGTGCTGATGCCATTTTGCAAAAGCCGCACGCTTGGAACGCAGCCAGAGACATCACCGCGTGCTGTGCGAAGGCCAGGGGGTGTTCTTGCAGGCACTGGAAGGTGAGCGCAGCAAAGTGAACCTCCTGTACGCCCGCATAACAGCAGACCCACGGCACCAGGGCCCGGAACACATCCACTGCGAAACCATCGTCAAGCGGCCCTGCAGCGCCTGTCCGGGGTGGACCGACAAACGCGCATCGTGTGGCCCGAGTTCGACCCCCATTTCGGCCAATGGGGAGTTGGTTATGGCGCGCATCGATGAACTGATTGCAGAATGCAAGACGCTGGCTGTGCCGCGGCCCAGCCCGTGAGCGGGGCCATTGAGCAGCACCCGATTCGATCAGTTCAACTGCAGGTTGCCCTTGCGGATCACGCCCGCCCATTTGGCCACCTCAGCGGCCGTGCGCGCCACCGCCGTCTCTGTGCTGCCCCCAGTCACCACAATGCCCAGCGACGTGAGCTTGTCCACCACCTCAGGCATCTGCAACACCGCGTTGGTCTCGCGGTTGAGCCGCGCCACGATGTCGGTCGGTGTTTTGGCCGGCACAAACAGCGCGTAGTTGGTGGCGGTCTCATAACCGGGTAGGCCGGCTTCGGCCATGGTGGGCACGTCGGGCAGCACCGGTGAACGGGTGCGGCTGGCCACCGCCAGTGCGCGTGTCTTGCCGGTCTTGATGTGCGGCAGGTGCGCCGGGATGCTGTCGATGGCCAGCGGTATGCGCCCGGCAATCAGGTCGGGCAGCAGCTGCGCGGTGCCTTTGTAGGGCACGTGCAGCAAGTCGGTGCCGGTCATCTGTTTGAACATCTCGGCGTTCAGGTGCTGCAGGCCGCCCACGCCGGTGGACGCGTAGCTCAGCTCGCCGGGCTTGGCCTTGGCCAGTGCGATCAGCTCGGCCATGTTGCGTACCGGCAGGTCGGCGTTGACCACCAGCGCCACGGTGCCAAAACCCGCGTCCAGTACCGGGATGAAGTCGCGCTGCTGGTCGAAGGCCAGTGCCTTGTGCACGTGCGGCGCAATGGCGTAGTCGACGATGCTGCCCAGCATCAGCGTGTAGCCGTCAGGCGCGCTGCGGGCCAGCGCGGTGGCGCCCAGCGTGGCGCCTGCGCCGGGTTTGTTGTCGACGTTGACGGGTTGCCCCAGGCGGGCTGCTAGCCGCTCGCCGATCAGGCGTGCCACCGTGTCCACGCCGCCGCCTGGTGGGTAGGGTGCGATCAAGGTGATGGGCTTGGCAGGCCAGGCTTGAGCGTGAGCAAAAGGGCTGATCACAGTGCCCAGTGCGGCGGCGCCGGCCAGGCTGAAGAGGCGACGATGGACTTCGCGGCGCGACAGGTCAGACATGGGGGGCATCCTGGTTGCGGCAGTGGACTGCTGAGTATCGGGGCCTGCAGGCCCGTCGGCTGTGGGGTGGAACCCGGGCTGCTGGGCCACACGGCCCACGCAGCCGGCCCATGACGCCGCGCACCGCTTTTTCAGAAGTCAGCATCCGAACCCACGCCTGCCGCGTAAGAAGCTTCGGCTCAGCCCGACTGAGCCCGGCTGCGTGCGCCCATCGCGGCCTCCAGCTTTTGTCCCAACCCCAAGAGGAGCCTCTCATGCACCCCATTCGTTTGCCTTCAAAGCTGGCCTGCGCGGCAGCTGCCAGCGCGCTGCTCAGCACCCTGCCTGCCGCAGCTCAGGTCGACCCCAACCTGTTTCTGAACCAGTTCGAATCCACCTTCGGCAAGTTCGAAGGCTTTCGCCGTTCGGGTGCCAAGGGCATCTGCGCAGTGGGCGAGTTTGTGGGCAGCGCTGAAGGCAAGGCCATGTCAGTTTCGTCCGCCTTCAGTGGCAAGCCGGTGCCGGTGATCGTGCGTTTTTCGGTGGGCGGTGCCAACCCCAAGGCGCCCGACAACGCGCGCACCCAGCGCAACCTGGCGTTGCAGTTCAACCTGCCAGGCGGAGAGGTCTGGCAGATGGGCAACATCTCGGCCCCGGTGTTTGGTGCGGCCACGCCCGCGCAGTTCTTGGGCCGTCTGGAATCACTGCAGCCCGACCCCGCTACCAAGGCCGCCGACCCGGCCAAGGTCAAGGCCTTTGCCGACGCCAACCCCGAGGTGCTGCTGCTGGGCAAGTACTTGGCCAGCCAGCCGGTGCCAGCCAGCTTTGGAGCGGTGAACTACTGGGGGGTGCACGCCTTTGCTTTTGTCAACGCCAAGGGCGACAAACAGTGGGGCAAGTGGATTTTTGAGCCGGTGGGTGGCACCCAGGGCCTGACCGACGACGAAGCCAAGGCCAAGGGCCCCGCCTTCTTGTTTGACGACCTGCGCCAACGTGTGGCTGCCGGCAACGTGGCCTTCAACTTCACGTTGCAACTGGCGCAGCCGGGCGACAAGCTCGACAGCGCCGTGGTGCCACTGCCGGACGACCGGCGCAAGGTCTCGCTGGGGCGTTTGAACATCAAGTCGGTGTCGGCCGATGGCACGGGTGAATGCCTGACCATCACCTATGTGCCCACGCTGCTGCCCAAGGGCGTTGAAGCAGGCAATGACCCGATGTTGTCGGCACGTGCCGCACCCTACGCCATTGGCTTGGGGCGGCGTTTGGGTGAAGGCGCCAAGCAATAGCTTTGAAGTGCAGCTGCTGGGCGGCCGTTCAAAGGGTGGACGACCACAGGGCGGTCGAACGGGAGCGGCCGGGTTACCGGCTGACCCACCCGCGGTGCTGGCCTTGCGCGTCCAGGTCCGAACTCAATTCAACAGGCTGGGTCGTGTCGGACAGCAGCTTGACGCGAAGCTGCCCGTCACGCAGGCGCAGGCGACGGCCTTGGCGCAGCCGCCCCGACAGCGCCATCGCGCTGGGCACTGCCACCAGCAACACCAGGCCCAGCAGCGCCAGGTTGTGTTCAAACGGCCAGGTTTTCAAGGGCCTGGCCACACCGTAGAAGCCCGCCATCAGCCAGCACGCGGTGCTGACGGCACCACTGCTCATCAGGGCCCAGGATTCCAGGCGGCCCAGCGGGCGGTCACTGGTCAGGCGGGGGAAGCTCCACCACCTCAGCACACCTGCGTTCGCGGTCAGCAGCAGCACGCAGGCCAGCTTGGCCAAGAGCTTGCCGTTGCTCTGCAAACTTGACCACTGCCCCTGTGTGTCGATCAAAACGATGGCCAAACCGGTGGCCCACAAGCCTGCCAGTGCCAGTGAAACCCGACGGTGGGTGCGCAGCAGACGAGGCGCACTCATGCGTGCGCGCAGCAAGCGCCAGTCGCCACTGAGCACCGAGTACAAGGCAAACACACACAGCAGCAGATGCGCGTAAAGCAGCAGCAGGCGCAAACCGGTATCTAGTTCCACGACGCAATCCGTTCCGCCTCAGAAAGGCAGATTCAAAGTGAGCTTGCCGCTCCTACAGCACCTGGCTTGGTTTTGTTATGGCCAGAAGCGCCGGACGGATCAACGCGAGGCAAGGTAACGCGAGTGAGCGCGCATTCTGGCACTGGTTCAACAGGAACCTGGGCAGCGTTTCCCACTGATACGACACCAGGGGCGGCTGAGCAGTTCTCAAGGAGGGGGCTCGCGCCGCGGATGCCCAGCCACGTGGGGCTCGAAGCCGACCGTGCCGATGCTGGTACGCTGCCGGCGTTGGGCTCAGCAAGAGGCCCTTCGCCTGAACGGAGCAGCACCATGGCCAGCAAGAAAAACGCCACACCGCCTGACCACCCCGCGGTGGCCGCGATACGCAAAAGCGGCGCCGGCAAAGTCAAAGTGGCCTGCAGCGACATCGACGGCATCTTGCGCGGCAAGTACCTGCACAAGGACAAGTTCTTCGGCGCCGCGCAGCCCGCACCCCACGGCGGCTTTGGCTTTTGCGACGTGGTTTTTGGCTGGGACTCACAGGACCTGTGCTACGACAACGCCCAGGTCACCGGCTGGCAGCACGGCTTTCCGGATGCGCTGGCGCGGCTGGACCTTTCCACCGCGCGCCACGTGCCCTGGGACAACGGCGTGCCCTTCTTCCTGGGCGAGTTTGTCAATGCCGACGGCAGCCCCTATGCGGTGTGCCCGCGCCAGACGCTGAAGCGGGTGTTGAAGCGCGCCGAGAAGCTGGGCCTGCAGGCCATGACGGGCATGGAGTTTGAGTGGTTCAACTTTGCCGAGACGCCGCAGACCTGGGCGGCCAAGAAAGGTGTCGGGCCCGAGCCCATCACCCCTGGCATGTTTGGCTATTCGCTGCTGCGCATGGCCGACCAGCAACCGTTTTTCAACGCGCTGTTTGACGACATGGCCGCGTTTGGCGTGCCCATCGAAGGCCTGCACACCGAAACCGGGCCCGGCGTCTACGAAGTGGCCATTGCCTTCAGCAGCGCGCTGGAACAGGCCGACCGCGCCATCCTCTTCAAGACCGGCGCACGCGAAATTGGCAAACGCTTTGGCGTGATGCCCAGCTTCATGGCCAAGTGGAGCCAACAGCTGCCGGGCTGCAGCGGCCACATCCACCAAAGCCTGAGCGACGGCAAGAACAACCTGTTCCATGACGCCAAAAGCCCGCGCCGGATGAGCAAGCTGTTTGAGAGTTATCTGGCCGGCCAGGTGGCCTGCCTGATGGACTTTGCACCGATGTTCTGGCCCACCATCAACAGCTACAAACGTCTGGTGGACGGCTTCTGGGCCCCGGTCAAACCCACCTGGGGTTTGGACAACCGCACCGCCAGTTTCCGTGTCATTGCGGGCTCACCCAAGGCCACCCGACTGGAGACACGTTGCCCCGGCGCCGACGTCAACCCCTACCTGGCCATGGCCGCCGTCATCGCCGCCGGTTTGCATGGCGTGGAAAAGGGACTGAAGCTGACCACGCCACCCATCACCGGCACCAACCAAGGCGGTGAAAACGTGCCGCGCGCACCGCGCTCGCTGATCGAGACCACGCGCAACTTCCAGAAGTCCGACATCGCACGCGACTTCCTGGGTGACACCTTTGTCGACCACTTTGCCGCCACCCGCGAATGGGAACACCGCCAGTGGCAAGACGCAGTGACCGACTGGGAACTGAAGCGTTACTTCGAGATCATTTGACGGCGTCTGCCGGAGCCACGTCCCCCACATAGGGCAAGGTGGCTGCTGGTTTGCGCAGACACAATGGTCGCCGCTGCTTGTCTGCTGGAGCCCGTCGATGAAATCCTCCTTTCTGCCCAGGCCCTGGCTGGCGGCGCTGCTTGCAGCCTGGTGCCTGGCCTGCTGGGCACAGACGTCGGAGCCCAGCGCCGCAGGCGCAGCCGCACCCACCAGCGCACCCAACACCTCAGCTGTGGCCAGCGCGCCCGGCCAGCCTGGCCGCGCCACGCTGCTGCCGGCCGAGAATTTCTTTCGCAACCCCGATGTGTTGGAAGCTCAGCTCTCGCCTTCGGGCAAGTTGCTGGCGCTGACCACCGCCGTTGGGGTCAAGCGGGTGGCGCTGGTCGTGGTGGACCTGGACAACCCCAGCAAGATCAACCGTGCAGCCTTGTTCAGTGACGTGGACGTGGTGCGCTTTGCCTGGGTCAACGAGGGCCGCCTGATCTTCAGCGTGGCCGACCTGGAAACCGGCAGTGGTGAAGACCGCTACGCCGCACCGGGCTTGTTCAGCGTGGACGCCGACGGCAAGGACCTGCGCATGCTGGTGGCACGCCGCGCGGGCCCGCAGCTGACCGACGGCTCACGCCTCAGTCGCGAGGCCCTGCCCTGGAACCACACGCTTTTGCATGTGCCCCAACGCGCCGGCGCTGGCAGCCCCGGCGACAACGCCGAAGAGGTGGTCATTGGCAACCTGGTCTTCAGCAGCTCGCATGAACTGTCCAGCGTGGTGCCCCTCTGGCTGAACGTGCGCACCGGCCGCACGCGTTACATGGATCTGCAGGCGCCCAGCAGCACCGTGGGGTGGTTGTTTGACAGCCGCGGCGAAGCTCGCGTGGCCGTGACACAAGACAAGGGCCGGCAAGCCGTGCATTGGCGTGCGCCGGGGCAGACCGCCTGGCAACTGCTGAACGACGCCGACGCCTTGCGCGCACCCTTCACGCCGCGCCACGTGGACGACGCAGGCAACCTCTATGTCACCGATAAGCGCGGCCCGGAGGGCCTGTCCGTGCTGTCGCGCTACGACTTCGAGCGCCGCGCACCCGCCGCCAATCCTTGGGTCACGGTGACGGGTTTTGACTTCAGCGGCAGCTTGCTGTCAGCGCGCCAGGGCGAAGCCGCAGCCGGTGTGCGCGTTGACGCCGATGCCGAAACCACGGTCTGGTTTGACGAGAAGATGAAGGCCTTTCAAGCGCTGGCCGACGCGCGTCTGCCCGGCGGCATCAACCGCATCAGTTGCCGCCGCTGCGGACAGAGCGACATGGTGGCGCTGGTGCGCTACTTCTCAGACCGCGACCCTGGCCAGCTGTGGGTCTACAACGCAGCCACCGAGCAATGGCGCAGCGTTTTCCGGGTGTTGCGCAGCATTGACCCCCGACAGATGGCCAGCGTTGACCTGCAGCGCATCAAGGCCCGTGACGGCCGCGACCTGCCGGTGTGGTTGACGCTGCCCGCCGGCCGCAAGTCCGGCAGCCCCGGCCCGGCCGTGGTGCTGGTGCACGGCGGCCCCTGGGTGCGCGGTGGCCACTGGCGCTGGAGCGCGATGGAGCAGTTCTTGGCCTCGCGCGGCTACCTGGTCATCAGCCCCGACTTCCGCGGCAGCCAGGGCTATGGCCAGGCCCACTTTGAAGCCGGCTGGAAACAGTGGGGCCAGGCCATGCAAGACGACGTGGCCGACGCCGTGCTGTGGGCGCAAGCCCAGGGCTTGGCCGACCAGCGCGTGTGCATTGCTGGCGCCAGCTACGGTGGCTATTCCACGCTGATGGGCCTGGTGCGCCACCCGGAGCTGTACCGCTGCGGCGTGGCCTGGGTGGCGGTGACCGACCCCTTCCTGTACCTGGAAGGCTCATGGTGGGTGCGCGACGACATCAGCGATTCGGGCCGCCGCTATTCATTGCCACAGATGGTGGGCGACGCCAAGAAGGACGCCGACATGCTGACCAGCGTGTCGCCCGTGGCCCAGGCCCACAAGATCCGCGCGCCCTTGCTGCTGGCTTTTGGCGAGGCCGACCTGCGCGTGCCGCTGGCCCACGGCACGCGTCTGCGCGAAGCCTTGCAAAAGGTGGGCCGTGACCCGCTGTGGGTGACCTACCCCGATGAAGGCCACAGCTGGCGCTTGCCGCAAACCCACACCGACTTTGCACAGCGCATGGAAGTGTTCTTGGCCGAGCACCTGAAGTAGGTGCCGCAGCGGGCGGCGTTTACCCGCCCGAACTGCAGCGTCTGGCTACTTCAGGCGCTCAACGGCGGCACCGCAAAGCGCAGAACGGCTTCGGACTGACTCTTGCCCGTGCCCCAATACGCTTGCGCTTCCAGGCAAGCGACAACGCCGAAGTGGTGGTCTTCAATGATTCGCATGAGCCGCCCAGCATGGCGCCCGTGTCGCCATTGGTGCGCGCCTGCCGCCTGCGACACACGGACGTGCGGGCGCCCAGCAGTGCCGCTTGTGGCTGCAAACAGGCGGCGGCTAACAGGCACCTGGTGGGCACCTTCTCTTGCAGCGCCTTCGCTTCAACGCCTGACGCATCTTCCCGATCACGGCAAATTGCAACGCGTGGGCGCGCAGCTGGATATTGGAAGTCAACCCGATCGGCTGGCGCCGAAAAAAACACCTTTCACATGCCCGGCAGCAAGATCGCCATCCAATGCGGCATCCAGGCCGAATTGGCGCCCGACGACGAAGTGGTCATGGTCATGTGCCTCAAGGCTGCGCACGCGCTGCTCGAATTCACCCGCGAACAGTTGGGGAAGGACAGCGTCACCCTTGGCGCGCCACAAATGCGACCGCGTTGTTCGGCCTTGACGAGCTCGTAAGTGAGGAGGCGGCAGGCCGGGCGAAAAGCTCTCGACCCATCCGCGGGAATGCAGCGCATCAAAGTCATCGAGCAAAGGCCGAATCTCGTTCTGGCCCAGTACCAAAGCGCGGCCTCGCCGAGGCGGCGCTTGTGCAGGCCAGTCCGCGTCCACCAGAATAGGGATGCCCACGAGAACCAATACACCCATCATGACGCAGCCCAGGCAGAAGGACGCGAGCTGGCCCGACTTGCATCGGGTCCGTCGTGCCATCGTCGTGGTGGACATCGTTGAATCAGTGCGACTGATGCAGGCCAACGAGGCCGACACCATCGATCGCTGGCGGCGATTCGTGCGCGACGTGCGCCAAAACGTGCTGCCGAAGTACGGCGGACGCATGGTGAAGAGCCTTGGGGACGGGATGCTGCTGGAGTTTGGGGTTGGCTTGGCTGCTGTGCGCGCTGGCTTGGCGATCCAGCTGGCCATTGCGCCATACAACGTCAACCGCACTCCATCGGAGCTGATCGAGTTGCGGGTCGGTGGCCACGTTGCAGAGGTCGTCATCGACGATGACGACATGTACGGTGCGGGCGTCAATCTCGCCGCTCGCGTCGCCACGTTGGGGACAGGCAGCCACGTGGTTGTTACCGCGGCACTGCGGGACGAGCTGGGCATTGGTTTTGAACTGGAGATTCGGGACCTTGGGGAGTGCTACTTCAAGCACGTATTGGCTCCCGTGCGGTCCTTTTGCATCGGCGGGGCTGCCGCCGATGCTTTTGCCAGTCTGCTGATCAAGCAGTCGGAGCTGCGGCCGACAATCGCTGTGCTGCCACTCGCGGTCGAGACACCCACGCATGAAGTGCAGGTAATCGCCGAGATGTTCGTGCACGACTTGATCGGCCAGCTCAGCCAAAGCGGTCACTGGAACGTCATCTCGCAATTGAGCAGCCAGGCCATGGGCGGCCGTTCGTGGACTGGTGCCGAGATCGAATCACTGATCGGCGCCAACTATGCGATCACCGGCAGTTGCCGAGAAGGCGGAACTGGGTCGACCTCGATCGACCTGAGTCTGACCAACGTTGCATCAGGCGAATCGATGTGGACGCGCCACTTGGTGGTCAGTTCGGACCAACTGGTAACGCCAGACAACGACGTGACGGCTGAAATCGCCAGCGCGGCGGGCAGCTCGATTCTGGGTCTGGAGATTGGGCGTGCAACAGTCCGTCGCCTGCCGACGCTGGAGGCCCATGCGATTCTGTTTCAGGCTATCTCGCTCATGCACCGCACCAATGGTGACGCTGTATGGCGTGCATACCAGGCACTGGAGTATCTGATCGACCGGCACCCACGGGCTCCAGAGGCGCGGGCTTGGATGGCGAAATGCCATGTGCTGCGGGTCGCCAACGGTCAAGGCGCCGATCCGAAGGAAGAGTCGGCCCGGGCGCGCGACCATCTCAGGCGTGCGCTCGACACAGCACCCGATCACGCTCTTGCGTTGGCCATGGATGGACATGTTCAGATGTACATCGATCGCAACCTCGATGGAGCGGATGCGCGCTACGTCGCAGCGCTGGAAGCCAACCCCAACGAGTCGTTGGCCTGGCTCTTTCGGTCGTCGGTACATTCGCATCGTGCTGAGGGCCAAGCGGCGCTGGCATGCGTCGAACGAGCGGCACGGCTGTCGCCGCTCGATCCACTCGATCACTACTTCAACGGGTTCACGGCCTGGGCTTGCATTGCAGCGGGAGACTATGCCCGTGCGGAACGCCATGCGCTGCGCGCAATGCGCTCAAATTGCACCCACCGACCGACCTACCTAACCTTGACCCAGGCCCAAGCGCTGCTGGGCAAGACCGAGGAAGCCCGCGAAACCGCGCAGCAACTGTGTTCGCTGATTCCTGACTTCACCGCGACTCGCTACCTGGCCAGCTTTCCAGGCGGCGAGTCGCCTTTCGCGCGCATGTTGGCGCATACCTTGCGCGACGTGGGCGTTCCCGCCTAACGGCGTTTTTGGATGGAGTAGATATGACCGCTTCGACTTGGGGCTGGCACCCACCACACGCTCCGCAATCGTTCTCGATGGGCGGCGCCCGGGGATGGCACCCGCCCTACGCGCAACGATCTGCGCTGCAATCTGACGAGTCTGCCTACCTGCAGGCGCTGCTGACGGCCAGATCGAAGTTCGATTTGCCCAAGTCTCCACCCGCACCCTTGACACGGCCGCTGCCGGGCCTCACCGACTCAGGTCCAGACATCATGGTCTTCCTGGCCCAGGCTGAGTTCGCGCAATCGGTGCAGTACAAAAGGATGATCGTGCACGATCAACCAGTGGCAATGACCATCTCGAGTGTTTCCTTGCCCGCGATCGAGCTGCCGCGCCCGGCTGACGCTCTGCTGGCCGCACAGGCACTCGATACCAAGAGAAAGATGGCGGGAGCAGCGGCCAACCTTTCAGAGATCTTGGCGCAAGACCAGGAGGTGGATCGCTTCATCCTCAGCGTGCTCAACATGCACGCAACGGATTTCCCGGCGGTGCATACCGTTGTCCGAACAGCGTTGTTCTGCGCCAACCAGGTCTGCTTTGCGGCGAAGGACTTCTTCCAGGTTAAGCGCCCTTCGCAGCTGCTCGAGGGAGCCTTCATACCGATCGTCCCGCTACCACCACACAGCAGCTTTCCCGGGGGGCATGCAACGCAGACTACAGCGGTCGTGGCGGTGATCGCCGAGCTTCTGACCGGCGCCACTCCTGAGCAAAAAATGGGCCTTGAGGACCTGGCCACGGAAGTCACGACGCTGCGCGAAACGGCTGGACTCCACTACAAAGTCGACTCAACAAAAGGAACAGATCTGGGCAAATGGGCTGCTGTGCAGTTCATGGCACTGGCCAGCAGCGGTACTCACCCAGCCCTGTCGAAGCTCTGGGCAGCAGCAAAGGCTGAGATCGAAGGCCCTTAGCTGGTAGACCAAATCACCGTTTGGCGGGTAGCAGCTTCGCTAGGAGCTGCTCTGCGTCTGAAACGACAAGTACCGGTGCGTATCAGATCCTTCGTCCCCCAACTGACCAGCTCCCGCGCGCACCAGATCCTGGTGACGCATCCCTTGATGCGTCGACCGTTCATTGATCGAGTGTGTACCGCCCGGCTGCGACACCGCAAGTGATTCGTGCTGTAGCTTCGGCGATCCGTACGGGTCGTACTACGCCCTCTGCCTTGTCCTCAGCTTCGCCACGAGCGCAGCGGCTGAACGGCAGTCCGCAGTGGGCCCGCCAGGGCGAAGCCGCAGCCGGTGTGCGCGTCAACGCTGACGCCGAAACCACGATCTGGTTTGACGAAAATACGAAGGGCTTTCAAGCCCAGGCCAACGAACCTCTGCCCGGCGGCATCAACCGCATCAGTTGCCGTCGTTGCGGGCAGCCTGACATGGTGGCGCTGGTGCGGCACCTCTCAGACCGTGACCCTGGGCAACTGTGGGTCTACAACGCGGCCTCTGGGCAATGGCGCGGCGTGATGGCTGTGGGTGACCTACCCCGATGAAGCCCACAGCTGGCGCCTGCCGCAAACCCACACCGACTTCGCCCAGCGAATGGAAGTGTTCTTGGCCGAGCACCTGAAGTAGGTGCCGCAGCGGGCGGCGTTTACCCGCCCGAACTGCAGCGTCTGGCTACTTCAGGCGCTCAGCCGCCTGCACCTTGAAGAACGCCAAGCAAGTGACAAACAGCATGGTGAAGATCGACACCAGGCCCAACGTTTCGTACATGGCCCGCACGCTCCAGGCCTGCTGAACAGCGTCGGTCACCACACCACCCGGCCCCAGGGCGGCGAAGGCCACAAACTCGATGAAGGTGGCACCGTAAAGCGCCGTCACCTGGTGCCAGTGAATCTTGTAGCCGTCACCGTTGTCGGGCCGGGGCTGGCCCGCGGTGGTGCGCGCCAGGTACCAGGCCAGCAGCTGGAAGATGATGTAAACACACAAGAACCAACCCATGAAGTTGGAAAACGGCACCCCGAAATAGCTGCCGCCTTGGTGCCAGATCCAGGCCTGGTTGACTGTGGAGCGCGCCGGGTCCATGCACATGTCCCACATCACCATGATGAAGGCTGCCAGCAAGGGCACTGCAAAGCGCTGCAGGGCGTCGGACTGGTGGTCAAACTTGTCCAGCACCACGTGGGCCAGGTTCCAAGACAAGTAGCACACCGCGAAGTAGGCCGGCATGATGAGCAGCGGCACGGTGCCCAGCTTCGGGCCTAGGCGTTCGCTGTAGTGGTAGTGCCCAAACGGGAAGCCGGTGGCAATGCTCAAGGATTCCAGGCACCAGCTGACCACAAAGGTGATCGCGAAAAACGCGCCCAAGGTGTGCCAGCCCAGGCGGCGCGAGCCGTGCAACAGCGCAAACAACGTAGGCACCAGGATGCTGATGGCCGGGATGAAGGCCTTGATGCTGGACGCCAACGGTGTGGCCTTCAGAAAACTGAAAACCGCGAAAAGGGCCGTGATGGCCCACAGCACGCGGTTGCGGGTGGTGTTGTTCATCGCCTCAGCCCCGGCTCGAAGCCGGGTGCAGAGTTTGTCAGGTGGCCACCATAATGACATTAATGTCATCCTGACAGCGTTTCTGATTTGAAAAACTGATCCTCAGCAAGCCCAAGCCACGCTGGCCATCGCAAAATGGAGCATGACCGAAGCCGACCACCGCCCCCGCGTCGCTGCCTAGCGGCGCCAGACCATGCGCGCCCGCTTGCTGGACAGCGCTTTGCTGTTGGCCGCCAGCCACGGGCCCGCCAACCTTTCGGTGGACAGCGTGATCGCCAGCGCAGGCGTTTCCCGCGGCACCTTCTACAAATACTTCAACGCTCCTGCCGACCTGGTGCAAGAGCTGGCCGAGCAGGTCTCGCACACCTTGATCGAATCCATGTACCCGCAGGTGCAGGCGGCCAGCGACCCCGCGCTGGGCGTGGCGCTAGGTGTGCGCACCGCCCTGCGCCTGGTGCGCAGCCACCCGCTGTTGGGGGCCTTCATGGTGCGCTCGGGCTGGCCGGCCATGGACAAGGCCCACCTGTTTTTCACGCTGGTGGGCCGCGACCTGGAAAAGGGCATCCGCAAAGGCCGCTTTGTGCGCATGCATGTGGACGTGGCGCTGAACCTGCTGGCCGGCTCGGTGGTGGGCGCCATGCACTCCATCACCAGTGGCAAGGTGCCGCGCGACTTCCCTGAGCAAACCGCTGCTGCGGTGCTGCGCGCCTTGGGTCTTGCGGCCAGTGAAGCAGCCCAGCTGTGCGCCACGCCGCTGCCGCCGGTGGTCATCGACCCGGCCAGCGTGGTGGGCCGGCTCACCGCTTGAACCCTTGTAAGGCCTGCCGTTGCACCGACCTGGCTGACTCAAGCCGCGTTGACAATGCATGGGCTGGGTCTTGTGCAGGCCAGCCCCCTGGCGCCACCAGGCCACTTCAGCAAGCCCCTTTCAACCAGCCGACACTCGTCGACGCCCACAGGAGACACCCTCACCATGTTTTCGCACATCATGATCGGCACCAACAACCTGGAAAAGTCCAAGGCGTTTTACGACGCGGTGCTGGGCACCCTGGGCGTGCCGCCTGGCGTGGTGGACCGCCACCGCATCTTCTGGCGCACCAAGACCGGTGTCTTCTCCACCACCTTGCCCATCGACGGCCAACCGGCCAACATCGGCAACGGCAGCACGGTGGGCTTTGCCTGCACGTCACCCGAGCAGGCCGACGCCTGGCACGCCGCCGGCCTGGCCCACGGCGGCACCACCTGCGAAGACCCGCCCGGCATGCGCGGCACGCCAGCCAGCATGTACCTGGCCTACTTGCGCGACCCCGACGGCAACAAGATCTGTGGCCTCTACCGCTTGCCGAAAGCTTGAAGCGGGGTGACGGGCCCGATGCAGCGGCTCTTCACAGGTTCGTGATCGCCAAGCCCTAACCCCGTTGCATGAGGCTGCGCCGATGACCTCCACCCGACTTGACGGCAAACGTGTGCTGTTGACCCAGGCCCACGAGTTCATGGGCCCGGCACTGGCCCGCGTGTTTCAGGGCCAGGGCGCCACCGTCGTGGCCAACACGCAGGCCTTGCACCAAGACCCGACGCTGCCTGCAGCCATCGTCCGGGCAGCTGGCCTGGTGGATGTTCTGCTGCTGCATTTGTCGCTGCCGGCACCCAGCACGCCGGCCGCCGAGATTGGCGAGGACGAATGGCGCCAGGTCTTTGCCCACCTGGTGGACCCCATGCCGCGCTTGGTGGCTGCTGTGCTACCGCAAATGCAGCAGCGCGGCCACGGCCGCATCCTGCTGATGGGCAGCGCCGCGGCGCTGCGTGGCCAAAAGCGCAGCGGCAGCTACAGCGCAGCACGCGGCGCGCAACTGGCCTACATGCAGGCGGTGGCGCTGGAACTGGCGCCGCTGGGCATTCAGTTCAATGCCATCGCGCAGAACTACGTCGACAACCCCACTTACTTCGGCCCCGAGGTGCAGGCCAACCCGCGCTTTCAAGAAAAACTCAAACGCGAGGTGCCGCTGGGCCGGTTGGTCAGCGCTGAAGAAGACGCGCTGTTTGCAGCCTACCTGTGCAGTGATGCCGCGGCCTGTTTTGTGGGGCAGGTGTTTCCGGTCAGCGGGGGTTGGGTCGGCCGCTGAATGCGGTCTTTACCCAAGCTCTGTGGCCCCAGTGGCTACTTTTTGACGGGTTGGGCAAAAGGGTTGCGAATCGTCAACTTGCGATTCACAAGCTGCCCATCTTGCATGTCCCCGCTCCACAGCGTCTTGCATCCGGCCAACAGGGCCGCTGCGACGATGAGCGCGTCAAAGAATGCAAAGCTGTGGCGCTGCGTCGGTTGCAACGCCATCTCGTGCGTCTCAACATCTTGCGCTTTGACATCGCAGACCGCTCGAATGGGAGCCAGGACTTCCTGGATTTCCGCCCAGGACATGCGCAACTTGCGCGAAGCAATCGACGCAACCTCGTTCAGAACCTGAACGATGACGGCGCCCCCACCCACCAGCAGCGTTTCAGCGCGGTCTGCCTTGGCGTTTGGCGACTTGCATGTTGCTCTCCATGATCTACAAACTCAGTTGTATATCTTGCAGAGTCATGTCGGCTACAAACCGCCGCAGTTGCGGCAGCTCAAGACGGCGGGCAAAGGTAACAGCGGCGTGTAACGCTACTTGGTCAAATCGCGCGCCGCTCCTAGACTACAAGGCGTTACAACTGGCGACTCGAAGAGTCAGCCGCCTTGGTTCGAAACGTACGAAACCCCCGCTCGGAGACACTCATGTTCGACGCCCTGAAGGCCCAAGAATTTCAAGAGTCCCGCATCGAGAACGAACCCATCCTGGGCCCGGTGCTGGTGTTTCCAGGCGGCCGAATCCAGTCGCTGACTTGGTTTGAACGTGTGCTGGTCACGCTGGGGTTGACCAACGCCAAGCGGCTGGAGCGACGGTACGCCGCCGCTCGTTCACGCTAAAGCCGAAGTTGTCCACGCGGGGCGCTGCGCCCCGCGCTGCAGGCGTTTAAAACGCCTGCCTCGTTCGTGAAGTCGCTTGGCCGCTTCAGGCCGCGCGCTGACGCCTCGCCACACCACCCATCGCTACCAAGGCCAGCAGTGTCAACGCCGCGGTGGTGGGTTCGGGCACCAAGTAACCACGGATCTCACCACCCGGGTTGCCGGTGGTGTGGATGTTGAGGTAGACCTTGTGCTCGTAGATGTTCTGGATGAAGCGGGCCGTCGCACCTGCCACGGTGCCGCCTGAAGCGGTGATGAAAGCAGGGTTGAAGTTGTTCGGGTCATCCAGGTCCAGCATCTCGCTGAAGGTACCCGACGTGACGCCCACGGGCACTGCCAAGGTTGGCGCGTCGACCGCGACGATGCCGTTGCCGCTGAAGGGCAAGGGTGAGCAGCAGTGGAAGTGCGCCACGGTGGTCCCGCTGGACAAGCCGGTGAAGGTGGCCGTGTAGCTCAGCACGTTGGTCACATCGTCAAACAGCACCACGGCGCTGCCACTGCCGGTGCGTGTGCCGCCGCCCTCGGGCGTCAAGTTCGTATAGAAAGTCAGCACACCGGCTTGGGCACAGCCCCAGGTGGTGAGCAACACAGCGGCAGACTTCCACACCAGCGCGGCCAGTTTCTTCATGACGATCTCCTGCGATCAATGATTGATTTGATCTGCATGGTGGCACGGCGCTGTGGGCGGCGTCACCCCGTGAGCTGGTGCCTTTGCCGTGGAATAGAAGCAGCTCGTCAACCGTAGCTTGGCAGCCCTGAGCCTCGAAAGGCAGCGCCTCAGGCCAGCACCGCGAAACGCTCCAGGTGGTGATCGGCATCACCAAAACGCTGCGCCGCCATGGTCAGGCGGCGAAAGGTGTGCGAGATCTTCAGCTCTTCGGTCATGCCCATGCCGCCGTGCAACTGCACACTTTCTTGGCTGATCAGGCGCGCCGCATCGGCGATCTTGATTTTGGCGGCTGAAACGGCGCGGCTGCGCTCGGCCGGGCTGCAGTCGCTGTCGACCTTGGCTGCGGCCAGGATGGCCATTGAGCGGGCCTGCTCCAGCGTGATCAGCATTTCAACCATGCGGTGCTGCAGCACTTGGAAGGACGCAATGGCGGTGCCAAATTGGCGGCGCGTCTTGGTGTACTCCAGCGTGGCCTCATGGGCGTAGCGCATGGCGCCAATGGCGTCGGCGCAGAGCAAGGCGGTGGCGAAGTCGACGGCTTCTTCGATGTGTGGTGCAGCAGCACCATCGCTGCCCAGCAGTGCGTCTGGGCTGAGGCGAACCGCAGTGAACTCAACGTCGGCCGAGCGCTGACCGTCCACCGTGCGGCTGGGGTTCAGCGCCACGCCACTGGCGCTGGCGTCCACCGCGAACAGGCTGGTGCCAGCGGCCGTGCGGGCCGACACCACCAGCGTCTGCGCCACCGTAGCGCCGATGACCACACACTTGGCTCCGTCCAGCACCCAGGCGTTGCCATCGCGCCGCGCTTGGGTGGTCTGCGGGTCCAGCGCATACCGGCGGCCCGGCTCCAGGTGGGCAAAAGCCATTCGGCGGGTGCCGTCCACCAAGCCTGGCAACAGCGCGGCGCGTTGCGCTGCAGTGCCCACGCGTGCCACCAAGCGGCCAGCCAGCGCGATGTTGTCCAGCAGCGGCTCCACCACCAGGGCTTCGCCACAGGCTTCCATGGTGGCCATCAGGTCCATGGCACCGCCACCAAATCCACCGTCGGCCTCGGGCAGGGCCAGCGCTGTCAAGCCCATGTCGGCCAGGGTGGCCCAGGTGCCGGCACTGAAGCCGGTGCTTGAGCGCACGATGGTCTGGCGCGCCTCAAAACCGTAGTCCTTGGCCAGGGCCTTGGCTACAGAGTCGGCCAGCTGTTGTTGTTCGTCGCTGAGTTCAAAGTTCATGGCGTGCTCGGTGTGCTGTCACAGGCCTAACGTCATCTTGGCGATGATGTTGCGCTGGATTTCGTTGCTGCCGGCGTAGATGCTGGCCTTGCGGTAGTTGAAGTAGCGCGGCGACAGGCGCGACGTAAAGTGGTCGATGGCGCCGTGGTCCACCGCCAAAAAGGGCTGCGCCATCGGGCCCACGGCCTGCATCATCAGCTCGGTGATCATCTGCTGCACCTCGGTGCCGCGAATCTTCAGCATGCTCACGTCGGCGCCCGGCGGCTGGCCGGTGCGGCGCATCTTGTCAAGAAACCGCATCGAGGTGATCTCCAGCGCCTCCAGCTCCACCTCGACCCGGGTGAGCTTGTCGCGAAAACGGGCGTCCTGCCACAGCGGCTGGCCGTTCTTGAGTTCACGTTTTGCCAGCTCGGTCAGGGCGGCCAACTCGCGCTTGGACGCACCCACATTGCCCGATCCCATGCGCTCATGGCCCAGCAAGTACTTCGCCACCGTCCAGCCCTTGTTCTCATCAAACACCAGGTTCTCGACCGGCACCGACACGTTGTCGAAGAAGATCTCGTTGACCTCATGGCCGCCGTCCATCAGGATCAGCGGCCGCACGGTGATGCCGGGGGTGGTCATGTCGATCAGCAAGAAACTGATACCCTCTTGCCGCTTTTCGGCCGCCGGGTTGGTGCGCACCAGGCAGAAGATCCAGTCGCCGTAGTGGCCCAGCGTGGTCCAGATCTTCTGGCCGTTGACAACGTAGTGATCACCGTCCCGGTCAGCGCGGCACTTCAGCGCGGCCAGGTCCGACCCGGCGCCGGGCTCGGAGTAGCCCTGCACCCAGAAATCGTCGCCCTCTCGGATGCGCGGCAAAAACCGGGCCTTTTGCTCGGGCGTGCCAAAGCGGTGCAGCACCGACGCACACATCGCCGGGCCGAAAGGCGGCAGGCCGGGTGCGCCGGCCAGGCCAAACTCTTCGTCATAGATGTAGCGCTGGGTGATGTCCCAGCCGGTGCCGCCCCACTCCAGCGGCCAATGCGGCACGGCCCAGCCCTTGGCCGCGAGAATCTTGTGCCAGCGGATGAAATCGGCCTTGGACAGGCTGTGGTAGCCCACCACCTTGTCGCGGATATCGGCGGGCAGGTTCTCGGCCAGCCAGCCGCGCACCTGGGTGCGGAAGGCCAACTCTTCGGTCGAATAGCTCAGGTCCATGGATGCTCCCAGTGGGGATTCACTTGAGGTTGGGGCTTACAGCCGCTCGATGATGATGGCGGGCGCCATGCCGCCGGCCGCACACATCGTCACCAGGCCGCGCTTGAGGTCGCGCCGCTCCAGCTCGTCGAGCAGCGTGCCAATCAGGATCGAGCCGGTGGCA
>JAYTVT010000014.1:0-26949 GCA_043743835.1 Betaproteobacteria bacterium | reverse complement strand
GGCGATGCGCGCCTGCAGGTCGTCGAAGCTCTGTTCGTTGTCCTCGAACATCGGCAGGTCCACGCCGGCCAGGCGGCCGGCCACGCTCTTGGCAAAGTCGCCCGCCACGCGCACCTGGCGCAGCAGCGGGAACATGTCGGGGTACAGCCGCGCCTGCAGCAGCGCTGCCGGGTCGATCTTGCGCGCCTCGGCATGGGCCTGGGCCTTGGCCAGCACGGCCGACAGCGCACTCAGCATCTGCTGGAAGACAGGCACGCTGGTGGCGTAGAGATTGGTGTTCATGACGGGCTTTCTGCAAGCGGCCGGTGGCCGGGAGCTGGGCATTGGAACAGGCCGCCGGGCCGACCGCCGGCCCGCCCGTCACTAGCCCCTCGCCAGCCCCTCGCCAGCCCCAGGCTGGCACAGTCAGGCGGCCAGCCACCCCGCTGGAAACCACGACGGGAGGCCCCCTGCGCGGCCGGCATCATGGGCCTCCTGCCGGCAAGCCGCATTGACACCTTCCGCCCCTCCCAAAGCCGCCGCCACACCCCATCGGGCTGGCGGCTGGCGCTGCACCGAAGCCCGACGATGAGCGCCGCAGCCTGCCCGCCACTGCCGCCACTGCCACTGCGCCTGGTGGCCTGGGGCGCCCTGGGGATTGCGCTGCACGTGGGCCTGGCACGCTTTGCCTATGGCGTGGTGCTGCCCTCGCTGCGCAGCGAGCTGGGCCTGGGCTACACCGCCGGGGGGCTGCTCAATGCGGTGCACCTGGCGGGTTATCTGGCGGGCACCCTGCTGGGGCCGGCCATCGCGCGGCGCTGGGGGCTGGCGCGCATGGCCCGCGCAGGGCATGCGCTGGTGGTGGTCGGCGCCCTGCTGTGTGCGCTGGCGCCGGCCCACTCGGGCACCGGGGTGCTGCTGCTCGGGATCGGCCGGCTGGCCACCGGGCTGGGCGCCGGAGTGGCGGTGATCGCCATCATGGTCAGCGTGATGGCCGGCGTGGCTGAGGCCGCGCGCGCCGCCGCCAGCGTGCTGATGTGGACCGGCATGGCCGCGGCCATCCTGGGCTGCGGCCTGGGCGCGGCCTGGCTGCTGCAGCCAGGCGCCTGGCGCTGGGCCTTCGTGGCGGCGGCGCTGGTGGCCGGGGTGATGGCGCTGGGCTTCCCGGCGCAGCACAGCGCGCCGGCCCCAGCGGCTGCGCCCGCCGGTGGGGCGGGCTTCACGCTGGCTGCGGTGGCCACGCCGCGCTGGGCCTGGCTGGTGTCGGCCTATGCCTGCTTCGGCATGGGCTACATCGCCTATGCCACCTTTGCCGGCACGCGGCTTGCGGCGGCACGCGCGCCGATCGGCCTGGTCACCATCACCTGGACCACGCTGGGCCTGGCCACGCTGGGCGGCAGCGCCGCCACGCTGGCGCTGCTGCGGCGGCCGGCGCTGCGGGCGTTTGCGCTGCCGCTGGCCATGGCGCTGGCGTCGGCCGGCTGCGCGCTGGCGTCCCTGGCCCATCCCTTGGCGGCGCTGGCCGGCGCGGTGGGGGTGGGGCTGGGCATGGCGGCCATCCCGGCCCTGGTCACGGCGGCGGCCCGGGCCCGCAGCAGCGCCACCGACTACGCCCGCGCCTTCAGCATCGCCACCGCTGCCTTGGGCCTGGGGCAGTTTGCCGGCCCGGTGCTGGCCGGGGCCCTGGCCGATCTGTTGGGCAGCGCCGCCGCGCCGCTGTTCGGCGCTGCAGCCTACGGCCTGGGCACGCTGTTGGCCAGCATCGATCAATGGGCGTCGCGCCACGCCTGAACTGCCAACCCTGCCCAACCAAGCCCAGCCGAGGACAGCCCATGCGGCACCGCCAACCCACCAGCGCCCAGGACCCCGCCGCCTTGGCCACCGACCCCGCAGCGCGTGCGGCGATGCGCAGTTCGCGCCCGGCCGGCCATGGTGCCGTGCCGGCCTATGACCCTAGAACCCGCAGTCGACCGCTTGCCTCCGCTGTTCCACACCGGGGGGCTGAACTGCTACTCCAACCCGGTGCTGCATGCCGGGGGCACGGTGGTGATCATGCGCACCTGGCCCGCTTCAAGCCGCCGCAGGACATGGCCATCATCGACGCCCTGCCGCGCAATGCCACCGGCAAGGTGCTCAAGCGCGAGCTGCGCCGGCAATTCGTCGGCAGCCAGACGCCGGCCATCAGTTGACCGGCTTGGCCGCCTTTCTGTGCGAGGCCAGCGTCATCCTGGCTTGATCGGGCGCCGGGCCGGCGCCAACCCCATGAAAACCATAACTTGCTTGAAGCAAGTAATCGCTAGGATGCGGGCAGAAACCCACCGCCAGCCACGCCATGCCCCGACAGTCCTTTGCCGAAGTTGATTGCAGCGTGGCCCAGGCCGCCCAGCAGGTGGGCGACAAGTGGACGCTGGTGATCCTGCGCGATGCCTTCAACGGCATCACCCGGTTCGATGAATTTGCCCGCCACCTGGGCGTGGCCAGCAATGTGCTGGCCACCCGCCTGCAGGCGCTGGTCGAGGCCGGCATCCTGTACCGCCGGGCGGTGGTGGGCGACGGCCGGGCGGCGGACTACAAGCTCACGCCCAAGGGCTTCGAGCTGTTCCCGCTGATCGTGCTGCTGCAGCAATGGGGTGACCGCTGGATGCCCAAGCCGCAAGGCCAGCGGCTGGCCGTGGTGGACCGCCAGACCCAGCGGCCGGTGCGCCCGGTGCAGGTGCTGGATGCCGATGGCCAGGCCCTGAGCGCCCGCGACACCCGCTACCAGTTCGGCCACGGCGGCAGCGAGGTGATGCAGCAATTGCAAAGCGTGGTGGCCCGCCGCCATCCCGATCCCGATCCCGACTGACCCGCCCCCCCCCCAAGACCACTGCCCACCCGCTGCGGCCCTGGCCCGGCGGGCCTTCAGCCCCGCTTCCCCCACCCTGCCCGCAAGCGCCTCCCCCATGACCGCACCCGCCCGCTACTTGCCCCCCGTCCTGAAGGACCTGACCTTCCCCGTCATCGGCTCGCCGCTGTTCATCATCAGCAACCCTGCCCTGGTGATCGCCCAGTGCAAGGCCGGCGTGGTGGGCTCGATGCCGGCGCTCAACGCCCGGCCGGCCGCCCAGTTCGACGAGTGGCTGGCCGAGATCACCGAAGCCCTGGCCGCGCATGACAAGGCCCACCCCGAATCGCCCGCCGCGCCCTATGCCATCAATCAGATCGTGCACAAGAGCAATGACCGGCTGGAGCACGACATGCAGGTCTGCGCCAAGTACAAGGTGCCGATCATCATCACCAGCCTGGGCGCGCGCGAAGACGTGAACCGTGGCGTGCAAGCCTGGGGCGGCGTGGTACTGCACGACGTGATCAGCAATGTCTTTGCGCACAAGGCGATTGAAAAAGGCGCCGACGGTCTGATCCCGGTGGCCGCCGGTGCTGGCGGTCACGCCAGCGTGAAAAGCCCGTTTGCCATGGTGGCCGAGATCCGTGAGTGGTTTGGCGGCCCGGTGGCGCTGTCGGGTGCCATTTCATCGGGCGGTGCCATCCTGGCCGCGCAGGCCATGGGCGCAGACTTTGCCTACATCGGCTCAGCCTTCATTGCGACCGTTGAGGCGCGCGCGGTGGACGGCTACAAACAGATGATCACCACGTCGAACTCTGACGACATCGTCTACAGCAACTTCTACACCGGCATCCACGGCAACTACCTGAAGGGCAGCATCCGCAACGCCGGCATGGACCCCGACAAATTGCCCGAAAGCGACCCCAGCAAGATGAACTTCGCCACTGGCGAAGGCGCCAGTGCCGCCAAGGCCTGGAAGGACATCTGGGGCTGCGGCCAGGGCATTGGTGCGATCCGCGAGGTGATGCCGGCGGGTGACATGGTGGCCCGGTTCAAGCGTGAATACGCCGAGGCCAAAGCGCGCCTGCTGGCCTCGTGAAGACCCGCTGAGGCGGTGATGGGCTTGTTGCCACCGGTGGCGCACCGGTGACAGCGGCCACAAGCCCTGCATGCCATCATCCCCGCCGAACCAAGGAAGCCCTGCCATGACACAAGACCTGCTGGAGTCCACCGCCCACGGCGTCACCACGCTGACCATGAACCGGCCGCAGGCGCGAAACGCCTTTACCCGCGACATGATCGAAGCGCTGGCTGAAGCCCTGCCTCGGCTGGCCACCGACCCGGCCGTGCGGCTGGTGGTGCTGACCGGTGCGGGTGACGCCTTTTGTGCGGGCGGCGATGTCAAAGGCTTCGCCAAGGCCGCAGCGGGTGGACCTGTTGCGATGAGCTTCGACCAAAAGGTGACTGACCTGCGCGCGCGCATGGAGGTCAGCCGTTGGCTGCACGAGATGCCCAAGCCCACGCTGGCGGTCATTCCCGGCCCCGCAGCAGGTGCTGGCCTGTCGCTGGCGCTGGCCTGCGACCTGCGCATTGCCGCTGACGACGCCAAGCTCACCACCGCGTTCTCCAAAGTAGGCCTGTCGGGCGACTTTGGTGGCAGCTACTTTTTGAACCATCTGGTCGGCGCGGCCAAGGCCCGTGAGCTGTACTTCACCGGCGAAGTGGTGCGGGGCAGCGAAGCGCAGAAGATCGGCTTGGTGAACCGCGCCGT
This sequence comes from Betaproteobacteria bacterium, assembly GCA_043743835.1. Classification (GTDB taxonomy): domain Bacteria; phylum Pseudomonadota; class Gammaproteobacteria; order Burkholderiales; family Burkholderiaceae_C; genus Rubrivivax. Next base: position 22,375 of record JAYTVT010000014.1, on the reverse strand, counting down.
GCCCGCCGCGCAGTTGGCTGCGGCTGCCAGCAACTGGGCAGCTGAGCTGGCCGCACTGCCCACCGTGGCCGTGGGTTACATGAAACGCAACCTCAACGTGGGCCTGCGCGGCTCCTTGAACGACGTGCTCGACGCCGAGGCTGTGCACATGGTGCGCACCTTCGACACCGACGACCACAAGGGTGCTGCTGCCGCCTTTGTTGACAAGCGCGCACCCCAGTTCGCCGGCAAGTGAACACCAGACCAGCACGACATGCGTAAACCGGTCTGCCTGGTGCTGGGCGCTGGCGCCGGCATTGGCGGCCATGTGGCCCAACGCTTTGCCCGCGAGGGCTATCACGCCTGCCTGGTGCGCCGCACCGACCAAGCCGGCCTGGACCGACTGGTGGCGCAAATTCAAGCTGACGGTGGCTCGGCCACGGGCTTCATCGCCAACACGGTGGAAGAAGGCAGCATCGAAGCGTTGGTGGAACGCATTGAAGCCGACATCGGGCCCATCGACGTGGCGGTGTTCAACCTGGGCGCCCAGATCGGTGACCGGCCGCTGGCCAACACCTCGCTGAAAGCCTTTGAGATGGGCTGGCGCCTGGCCACCTTTGGCTTGTTTCGCCTGGCCAGCGCCCTGTTCCCGCGCATGGAGGCACGTGGCAAAGGCACGCTGCTGGTTACCGCCGCCACCGCCGCGGTGCGGGGCAACGCGGGCCAGCATTCGCACGCGTCTGCGATGGCTGGGCGGCGCATGCTGTGCCAGTCGCTGAGCGCGCAGTTTGCAAGCAAAGGCATCCACGTGGCGCACATCCTCATCGACGGCGCGGTGGACGCGCCCGACACCATCGGCAAGATGCTGGGGCCAGAGCGCTTTGCTGCGCTGCGCCAAAACAAGGGGCTGGAAAAAGATGGCCTTTTGTTGCCAGCCGAAGTGGCCAATACCTACTTTCACCTGGCCCACCAGCACCGATCGGCCTGGACCTTTGAGCTGGACCTGCGCTCCCATTCCGACACCGCGTGGTGGAACCACAGCGGCAGCAGTTTGTGAGATGCTGGCCACACTGAAGCCGCTGCGGCGTCTACACCTTCACCCTCACCCTCACCCACCCCAACCCACCGAGACAACACCATGAAGATTCCATCCCTGAAGGAAGTGGTCAGCGCCGAAGAATGGCAACTGCGGGTGGACCTGGCCGCGGCCTACCGCCTGGTGGCTGCCTACGGCTGGAGTGACCTGGTCTTCACCCACATCTCGGCGCGTTTGCCGGGCGCCGACCACAACTTTCTGATCAACCCCTATGGGCTGATGTTTGACGAGATCACCGCCAGCAGCCTGGTGTTGATCGACCAGCAGTGCAACAAGCTGCGCGAGTCGCCCTTCCCGGTCAACCCGGCGGGTTTCACCATCCACAGCTGTATCCACGAAGTGCGCGACGACGCCGGCTGTGTGCTGCACACCCACAGCCGCGCCGGTGTGGCCGTCAGCGCGCAAAAGGCCGGTGTGCTGCCGCTAAGCCAGCAGTCCACCTTGATCTTGAATTCATTGGCGTACCACAACTACGAAGGCATTGCGCTGAATGCCGACGAGAAGCCGCGCCTGCAGGCCGATCTGGGCCGCGCCAACTTCCTGATGCTGCGCAACCATGGCCTGCTGACCGTGGGCCGCACCATCCAGGATGCCTTCTTGAACATGTACTTCTTTGAGAACACCTGCCGCATCCAGATCGACGCCCAGTCGGGCGGTGCAGAGCTGAACTTGATTGGCGCCGGGCCCATTGCTGCCAATGCCAACGTGGGCAAGACCGCCACCGCGGGTCAAGGTTCCAACCTGGCATGGCCAGCGCTGCTGCGCAAGCTCAACCGCGAAAACCCCGGCTACGACACTTGACCGCAACCCTGGGCCCAGCATCGGCAACCGGTGCTGACACTGCCGCCACCGCAGCCGATGCCGATGCCGCTCAGCAGCGTTTGCTGACCGGCCCCATCCTGCCCACCTTGCTGCGCTTTGCGCTGCCCAACATGGCCGCCATGTTGGCCAGCGCAACGGCGGCCATGGTCGAGACCGCCATGGTGGGCAGCATGGGCGTGCCTTCACTGGCCGGCATGGCGCTGGTGTTTCCCTTTGTGATGCTGCAGCAGATGCTGTCGGCCGGGGCCATGGGCAGCGGTGTGTCGTCGGCCATCAGCCGGGCCTTGGGCGCGGGCGACACGGCGCGCGCCAACAGCCTGGCCGTGCATGCGCTGTGGATAGGCGTTTTGTCGGGGCTGACCATCATGGTGCTGATGCTGATTTTTGGGCCGGCCCTGTACGTCATGCTGGGTGGCAGCGGAGCGGCACTTTCGCAGGCGGTGGCCTACTCCAACGTGGCCTTTGTGGGGTCGGTGGGCGTGTGGGTGCTGAACACCTGCGCGTCGGTGGTGCGCGGCAGCGGCAACATGCGCGTGCCGTCGGCTACTTTGCTGGTGGTGGCCGTGACGCAAGTGGTGGTGGGTGGCGCGCTGGGCCTGGGCTGGTGGGGCTTGCCGCGCGGCGGCATGGCAGGGCTGGCGATGGGCCAAGTCGTGGCCTACCTGGGCGGCGCCCTCTTTTTGCTGACCTACCTGCACCGGGGCCGAGCGCGCCTGCGGCTGCGCTTCAAGGCCACGAAACTGCAGCGCCAACGGATGGCCGACATCTTGCGCGTGGGCGCCGTGGCCTGCTTGTCCCCGCTGCAGACGGTGCTGACCATCCTGGTGCTAACGCGCCTGGTGGCCAGCTTTGGCACCAACGCGCTGGCCGGCTATGGCGTTGGCACGCGGCTGGAATTTTTGCTGGTGCCCATTGCCTTTGCCATCGGCGTGGCATCGGTGCCCTTGGTGGGCATGGCCATTGGCGCAGGGCTGATTGCCAGGGCACGCCGGGTGGCCTGGGTGGCCAGCGCAGTGGCCTTTGCAGGGCTGACGGTGCTGGGCCTGATGCTGGCCCTGTGGCCCAACGTGTGGAGCCAGCTATTCACCCAAGACCCGGTGGTGCTGCAATCCGCTGCCACCTACTTCCAATGGGTGGGCCCCGGTTATGGTCTGTTTGGCCTGGGGCTGTGCCTGTACTTTTCGTCGCTGGGCGCGGGCCAGGCGGTGGGGCCGGTTTTGGCAGGCACGGTGCGCTTGGCCGTGGTGGCGGTGGGTGGGTGGATGCTGGCCCAGTCCCAGGCTGAGCCGTGGACGATCTTTGCGTTGGCTGGCGCCGGCATGGCGGTCTATGGCGCAGCGATGGCAGCCATCGTGCACTTCACGCCCTGGGGCGCCAAGGGCTGATGCCCGGAGGCGTTCATTCACCACCGTGTGCAAGAGTGCGTCATTTCTACGGGCGGCGCAGAGCAGGCATCGGATTGACCCTCAACGAACGGAACGCCGACGGAGCTTCACGGCCAGTTCCAATCGTCTGCAATTGTCGGCTTCCTGGCGAGTCGACTTCATCGCTGCGATCGTGGGGGCGCCGGCCATCGCGCGGATCCCGGCCCAGCTGGGGCCGCAGGCCTGAATGCTGGCAAGGGCGCGAGCATGCGGGCCCTCGTTTCAAGCGGTCCGAACAAGGGCAGCAGCCAGAGCGTTGGGGCAACCCGTGGACGAGGACTTGATGGGCCCCGGGTGATCGGGCTAACCGCCGAATATCGGGCCACGACCGACCCCAAACCCAGTGTCTGACCCTTCAACTGATCGAGGCGATCATGTGCAGGTCGACGTTGGAGCGATGCTCACTGGCGGCCCGCAGTGGCCGTTCGGGATCTATACCGCCGCGGTCGGCCACCGCGGTTCGGTCGCGGCCTTCACTCTTGGCACGGTATAGGGCCTCATCGGCGAGGCGAACCAGCGCCTCGACCGTGTGACCGGCAGACGATTCAGCGATGCCGAAGCTGGCCGTGAAGATGGGCTTGCTGCGGCTGCGGAGCGTCTGTGCCAGTTGTTCGCGCACCCGCTGCGCCCAGTCCACCGTACTGGCCCCGTCGGCGTCAACCAAGACGAAAGCGAACTCCTCGCCGCCCCACCGGCTGGCCAGGTCATGCTCGCGCGTGCAAGCGCGCACCACGTCTGCAAAGGTACGCAGCGCATCGTCGCCCGCGGGATGGCCGTGGGTGTCGTTCAGGCGCTTGAAGTGGTCGAGATCGCACATCACCAGCACAAAGGGTTTGCCACCGAGCTTCATGCGGTGCATACGCTGCTCCAACGTTCGCCGGTTGGGCAGACCCGTCAGCGCATCCGTGCTCGCCTGCAGCTGGGTGCGCTCAAACGCCCGGACGGTGCCGATGCGCCCACCGGCCTGAAGTCCGAGCGCCGTCAGTCGTTCGAACTGAACCTGGTCTAGCGCTTGCTCCACGCTGCCGCTGGCGTGCAGGACACCCAGCGCACGACCCATGAAGGTGACCGGGACGCACGCTGCAGAAATGGGCCCAGCGCCGCGCTCACGCAGCTTGGGGCAGGCATTCAGCGCCTCGCTGTGGGCAAAGCTCAGTGCGTGCCCGCGACGCACTGAAATGCAGGCGAACGAGGCGTCGACTCCGCAGCCAGGCGCGCCCGCGCTCGGATGCTCTGCTGCGCGCTCGAGATGCGCGTCGCTGGAGTCGGCAATCAGCAACTCCATCTTGTGATTCGGTGAAACCAGCGCCATCGCTCGTGCAATGACCTCGTAGGCCTGCGGTTCGCTGTCCGCCATGTCCATGGCCTCGCCGAGATCACTTCCGAAGGCACCACGCTCGGCTTCGGTACGCATGCGCAGGATCATCGCTTGCAGATTGCCGGCCATGCGGTTGATGGATGCGCCCAGCTGGCCGACCTCGTCCGCGCCAACGTGATCACTGCGTCGATCAAGTTGGCCGGCGGCGATGTCGCCAGCGATGTCGCGCAGGGCGGTCAAGGAACGACGGATCGAACGGGCAATCAACGCCACGCAACTCCATCCGACCATGACCGCGATCGATGCGGCCGCCAGCAACCATTGGCGTGCGTTGTCAGCCTCCCGAGTGGCGTTCGCGTGCGCAGCCTCAACCGCGCGCGCGAGCTGCTCGGTCTGCTCAGCCAGGGCATTTTTGGCCGCCTCGAAGCTGGATTGAAACTGCGGCATCTGTGCGAGTGCTGCCGGCCGATCCGTCAGTGCCAGGTGGGCTGTTGCTGTGGCCTGAGCCACGTAGTCGGCACCGGCCTTGAGCGCAGCCTCTGACGAGGCGCCAAGGCGCATCACCTTGTGCAGGGCCGCAACCAGGTCCAGCTCAGCCCGGAATGCGCTTGCATCGTCGTGCAGACTGCGCATCACATCTTCCCGCGACACGCTGGCCAGTTGCCCGGCCAAGAGAGCGCGCAGCACGTCTGCGTGCAGCGCGTCATGCAGCATGTCGGCGTTCTGGTTGGCGCGCTGGGCGCGCCCGAGCTGTACGACCTCACTCGCCGCACCCACGTCGGTCGGCAGCATGCGCCACGCGACTGCGACCACGGCCACCAGCGAAGTCACCAGCAGCAGATTGATCGCGGCCAGCTTGGTCGTCAGCGTGAGGCGCACGAGGCCTGAGAGAAGAAAATGGGATCTCACAGGCAGCCATATCGACCGTCGCACCGCAAACCTGAGTGCCCTGGGACAGCGTCACCGGGTTATGGTTGCAGCCGGGCATCTGAAAGTGTTGTGCGGCGCCAGCCCACTGAGCGTTTGCGCACTCGGGGCCTGCATGGCCGACGGGTCGATGTGCTGTCCGGCAAGTCACAACCCCAAAGTCAAAGTTGTCTCGCTGCCTGCCGAAAACGATCGCTGAAGTTCGATGCACCGGCCCGCGGGCGCTCGCCCAGGGGACGTCCGGCCGCAGCCGTCTGCGGTGGCGAGTGCGCAACCCCATCGGAGTCGATATGAAGTTGTCCCAGCTGTATGTGTCGCTGGTTTGTGCGGCACCTCTTTTCAGTGCCCAAGCGGGCCGCCCTTTGGCCACCGAGGATGCCGGCGTGCTGGACCGCACAGACTGCGAGTGGGAGTCTTTTGCGGCACGGGGCACCGAGCGTGACAGCGGCGCCGTCAACACGCTGTCCACGCAAGTGGGCTGTGGCATCGGCGTTGGCACCCAAGTGGCCCTGGCCTTGCAACGTGAGTCTGCGGACGGTCAACGTGCCAACGCGCTGGCGCTGGGCGGCAAGACCGCGCTGATCGAACGCAAGGAGGGCAGACCGGCCCTGACCCTGGCCTGGAGCGCAGCCGCTGTGAAGTTGCCTGGCGAGACGATGAAACACGAGCGTACGGCGCTGAACCTGGTGCTGAGCCATGAGTTGGCCAAGACGCTGACGGGGCACGCCAACCTGGGCTGGGTGCGCAGCCAGAGCGCGCGCCGCACGGCCAGGACCTGGAACCTGGCGGCCGAGGTCGCCATGGGCAATGGCGTGGACGTCATGGCCGAGGTCTACGGCGAACAACACGACAAACCCTGGTTCGGCGCCGGCGTGCGTTTTGCCGCCACCGACAAGCTCAACATCGATGCTTCTTACAGCCTGCAGTCGGGCGCGGCCAAGGCCAAGCTCTTGACGGTCGGCGCCAAGCTCGCGTTTTGACTTTCGCCCGCAAGGACCCACTACACCCTGCACCCAGGAGTGCCACTTGAACCGTCTTCAATCCCTGACCATCCGCGCCAGCATGGCGCTGTTTGCTGCACTGACGATTGCTGCCATGCTCAGCCTCGCCGCGATGGCCGCGCTCAGCGCCATGCACAGCGAAGCTCTGGCCGACCGGCTGCTTGCCGACATCAAGGTCAGCCGTGCTGCCGGTGACGTGGACATGATGCACGACGCCTTGCGCGCTGACACGCTGGTCGCTCGCCTGGCCGGAAGCAAGGCCAGTGAAGAAGAGAAGACGGCCATCGGCAAGGACCTCGACAGTCACATTGCGAAACTGATTGCCTCGCTCGAAACCGTTCGGGCCAACGCCAGCGGCGACACGGTGCGGGTCTTGAGCGAGGCCAAGCCGGCACTGGAGGCCTATGTCGCCGGCGCCGCAGCGCTGGTCAAGGCCGGGCTCAGCGACGCGGCGGACGACGCCCGGGTGCAGGCCTTCGACAAGAACTTCGAAGTGCTCGAGGGCTTGCTCGAGAAGGTCAGCGCTGCCATCGAAAGCGCGGCCGACGCGTCGGCGGCCGAGAAGACCTCGCGCTTCGAACGCGAAAGGTGGTCGCTGGCCGCGACTATCGTGCTGGCAGGCAGCTTCATCTGTTTTTGTGCCGCGGTCTTCACGCGCACCACGCTGCGCCGGCTGGGCGCCGAACCCGAGGCCTTGCGCCAGCTTGCCACCCAGATCGCCGACGGCACGCTGGACGGCCAGCTTGGGTGCACGCCCGGCGGTGACAGCGTCGCAGGCGCCATGCTGCGCATGCAGCGCATGCTGGAGCAGTCCGTCCGCCAGATCCGCGGTGGCGCCGAAAACGTGGCGACGGCCAGCGCGCAGATCGCGGCTGGTAACAACGACCTGTCAACGCGAACGGAGCAGCAAGCCAGTGCGCTGCAGCAGACGGCGGCAATGATGGACGAACTGAGCTCCACCGTCAAACAAAACTCCGTCAACGCCAGGCAGGCCAACCAGTTGGCGCTGAGTGCCTCCCAGGTGGCGGTGCACGGCGGCGAGGTTGTGAGCCAGGTGGTGGACACCATGAAGGGCATCAACGAGTCGAGCAGGAAGATCAGCGACATCATCGGCGTGATCGACAGCATTGCATTCCAGACCAATATCCTGGCACTCAACGCTGCGGTTGAAGCGGCTCGTGCCGGCGAGCAAGGTCGGGGCTTCGCTGTGGTGGCCAGTGAAGTACGCAGCCTGGCTCAGCGCAGCGCCGATGCCGCTAAGGAGATCAAGGGCCTGATCGGTGCCAGCGTCTCGCGGGTCGAACAGGGCACCGCCCTGGTCGATCGCGCCGGCGTGACGATGGAGGAAGTGGTGGCATCGATCAAGCGGGTGACCACCATCATGGGCGAGATCAGCGCGGCCACCAGCCAACAGAGCAGCGGTGTGGCCCAGGTGGGCGACGCGGTCACCAAAATGGACCAGGCGACGCAGCAGAATTCCGCCCTGGTGGAAGAAAGCGCCGCCGCCGCGGAAAGCCTGAAGCACCAGGCCAGTCAACTTGTGCTGGCCGTGTCGGTGTTCAAACTGGCCTGAGCAGCCTGAGCAGCCTGAGCCGCCCAGCGACTCGGCCGGTTCGCGTTTCCGCCCAGGGTCTAGGTGTCCGCTTTCAGGTGACGAAACCAGAGAGTTGAACGGCTCGCTTGTGTAGCAAGCAGGAAGCGCTGGGGAGAACTCTGTCTTGCAGGATCTTCGCTCGCTTTGCTCTGCAAGCTGCCTCATCCGACCCCAAACTACCGTGCAACTGAAGGCTCTGGTCTACCAGAGGCGCCCCGTCTGGCGCGGCACGCCAGCTCAGCCGCGTCGGGCCACCTGTGCGATGTTGTCAGCAAAGCGCGGCAGCAACTGCACCGGCAGGTCGTGGCCCATGCCGGGCACGATGTCCAGTGTGGCACCGGGGATTCGCGCCACCAGGTCATGCCCAGCGCCCACCGGCACCAAGGGATCGACTTGACCGTGGATGACGCAGGTGGGCGACTGGATGCGCGCCACCAGCGCCGAACGGTCGCCGTCAGCTACGATGGCGGCCAGCTGGCGCGCTGTTCCCGCCGGTCGCCAAGCCCGGGCCACGCTGGCCTGCAAGCGCTGGCGCAGGCGTTGCGGCTCTGCAGGAAAGGTGGGGCTGCCAATCAGGCGCAAGACTTTTTCCAGATGCGCCACCACCGCATCAGGGTTAGACCCGTCGGGACGCGACAGCAGAACCTTTTGCACCGCCCAACTGGCCTGCGGCAAGCGACGCGCACCCGTGGTGGTCATCATCAGCGTCAGGCTCTTGACCCGATCAGGGTGCCTGGCGGCCAGATGCTGGGCGATCATGCCGCCCATCGACGCACCACACACATGAACACGCTGCAAGCCCAACGCGTCCAACACACCCAGGGCGTCGGCGGCCATGTCACCGACGCTGTAAAGCGACCGCACCGGCAGGTGAACCAGATGGCGCAAAGCCGCCAGGCCCAGGTTGGGCACACCCAGATGGTCAAAGCTCTTGCTCAGGCCGGCGTCGCGGTTGTCAATGCGGATGACCCGAAAGCCACGCGACACCAGCAGCTGCACCAGCTCTTCGGGCCAGCCGATGAGTTGCATGCCCAGGCCCATGATCAACAGCAAGGGCTCGGCGTTGGCCGGCCCTTGATCATCAACCTCGATGTGGATTCCGTTGGAAGCGATTTGCATTTAGATGATTGAGCTGGCCTGCAACGGTGAATGGTGGGTGACCTTGTAGAACCACTTGCGCGCACCCTTGACGTCAAACTTCTTCCAGCGCTGCGGGTCTTGCGCCAGGCGGTCGGCAATGGCGTACAGCGCCAGCGGGTTCATGCCCATGCCGACATGGCTGGCGTGGACTTCGATGTTTTCGGTGTGCGGTGCCGCTTCGTTGATGCTGCACTGCCAGGCCACCACACCGTCGGTCTTGCTGTAGATGCTGGTGGTGGGGCAGTTGGGAGCCTGGCGGATGGTGTCGACCAGTTCGTGGTCGTGCACCGACTGGCCGCTGACCATTTCATAAAGGCGCCAGGCGTTGGTGGCGCGTGGGTGGCCGGCAAAGGGTGTGCCCAGCGTGATGACGCAGCGGCTTTGCTTGGGCTGCTCTTTGGCGATCTCGCGGGCGTAAATGCCGCCCAGGCTCCAACCGATGAGGCTGACTTTTTGCTGGTGATGCTGCGCGGTACGCAGCACCAGATCGCGGCAGGCGTCCAGCACACCATGGCGCGGGCCAAAATTGAAACCCTGCTTCCAAGCGTAAGGCGTGTAGCCGCGGTCGCGCAGGAAGTTGCGCAGCGGCACCGTGCTCATGTCGGACGCCCCCAAGCCGGGGAACACCATCACCGGGTGGCCGTCGCCCACGGGCAGGCGGTTGAGCCAGGGCGCGGCGGCCACCATGGCGGCGTACTCCCAGGGGGCGCGCGCCTCCATCATCATCAACAAAGGACCTGGCGCAGCGATCAGCTCGGTGACGTCCAGCGGCGCGAAGGGCTGCGTTGGGGTGCGGGACTTGGGGGCGGGCGAGGATCGACGCTTGGCAAAAGTCATGCACCCATTGTCAGCGTCGGCGCGGCTTCTTGACTGGGGCGGCCGCCCTAGGTTTTACGCGCTGAGCACCTGTCACCTGCGAGACAGCCGACTTCATCGCCTGGCCCATCAGGCCCTTCACGGCGCTGGTCACCGAGCCCTGCACCACGCCCGCCACAGCACCCTTCAGCGCGCCTTTCAGGGCCTTGGATGCGGCACTACCCAATTGACCGGTTAGCTTGCCAGTCAGCTGTTTGGTGGTGCGGCTAACCACCCCCTCGGGTGCGGGGTCGTCAGACTCGGCTTCGCCAGGGCGGGGCAAGGCGCGCAGGTCGTCAAAGGCGATGGCGATGGCGTCGGCCAGCTCGCGCACGTCGGGCATGGCGGCGCTGTCGGCCATCAGGCCGAAGTCCAGGCTCTGGTCGTAGCTTTGCACGGTGATGTTCAGCGCCATGCCGTGCACGATGATGCTGGTGGGGTAGTTGGTCATCATCTTGGCGCCGGCCATGTACAGCGGCACCGGTGGCCCGGGCACGTTGCTGATCACCAGGTTGGCCACCTGGGGAATGCGGTCAGCGACCTTGGCTTTGCCATAGAGCGCAGTGGCGGCTTCAATCAGCCAGGGCACCCCCAAAGACGGAAAGTCGGTGGGCAGGATGCTCTTGAGGCTGCCCATGGTGGTTTTCATCGCTGCGGTGGCGGCCATCACGTGGTCCAAGCGCTTGCGCGGGTCGCTGATGTGGGTGCCCAGGCTGATCAGGCTCATGCTGGCCTGGTTGTCAGCGGTGGTGTCGCCCTTCTCGCGCAAAGAGATGGGCACAGCGGCGACCAGGCTCTTGCGTGGCAACAGGCGGCGCTTGCTGTAGTAGCGCCTTAGGGCGCTGCTGCAGACCATCAGCACCATGTCGTTGATGGTGGCTTCGAAGGCGCGGCCCATGGCCTTGAGCTCGGGCAAAGGCAAGCTGACGCTGGCAAAGGCGCGGCCCTCGGTCAGCGAGTTGTTGACGGGCATGCGCGGCGCCAAGGTGAGGTTGCTGGGGCCGGACTTGCCGGTGAGCAGTTGCGATGTGCTCACCGCCGTGGAGGCCGCGTCCTTCAAGGTGCCCACCGTATCGGGCAGGTTGCGCACGATTTCAGCCACCTTCTGCGCCTGGCTGCCCAGCACGCCGCGCAGCATCTCGGTCATTTCCAGCCGGAAGGTGCGTTGGCGCTTGGACGGCCGCACTTCGATTTCGCGCGGTTCAGGGGTCACGTCCAGCAGCACATTGGCCAGCGCCACCGCGGCTTGGCCGTCTACAGCGGCGTGGTGCATCTGACTGTACATGCCCACGCGACGCAGGCCTTGTGCAGAAGGCGCCAGGCCCTCAAAGACATAGAACTTCCACAAGGGTTTCTTGCGGTCCAGCAGCACCGGGTGCAGGCGCGACACTTGCGCTTCCAGCTCAGTCAGGCCTGCGCCCTTGGGCAGCTTGATTTCTTCGACGTGGTATTTCAGGTCAGGTTCAGCGTCCACCCATGCCGGGTTGGCCAGGTTCAGCGGCATCCACCACAGGCGCCGGCGCAACACCGGCGCCACCGGAAGGCGCAGCGCCATGTGCTTGCGCAGCGCGGTGACAAATTTGCCCTTGTATCCGGCGGGCAGCTCGAACACGTGCAACGCGCCCACGTGCATCGGCATCTGGGGCGTTTCCAGGTACAGGAAGGTGGCGTCCAGTCCTGACAGCTGTTTCATGCGGGCTCCTGGTGGGCAGCCCCGTGATCGGGCGCTGCCATGTGCCCCCATGCTAGGCCTGCGCCAGTCCGACGCAGCCCCGGGCTCACCCTAGCCGCGCGCGCCGCTGCGCAGCGCCAGCCATTCGTTGCCTGCCAAGGCCAACAAGACCAGCAGACCACCGCCCAGCACGGCCGCGGTGGGCGCCTCGCCCGCGCCCAGCCAGGCCCAGGCCACGCCAAACAGCACTTCGAGCAGGGCCAGCAGAGAGATTTCGGGGCCACTGAGCACCCGGGCGACCGCCACGGCCATCAAACAAGGGATGGCCAGCTGCACCACGCCCAACATGGCCAGCAGGGCAATGTCACGCCCGGTGGCCGCAAACGGCAAAGCCCAGGGCAAGGTACCCAGCGCACAGAGCGCTGCACCGAGCAAGACTGCGGGCAACATGTCAGTTTGGACGCCAGGCCGGCCCTTCAAGTGCTGCAGCAAGGTCCAGTTGACAGCGGCTGCAACCGGCACACACAGCGCCACCCCCATGCCCAAGAGGCTGCGAGCGTCACCCGCGTTGACCTCATGCCCATACATCCAGGCAATGCCTACACCGGCCAAGGCGATGGCGAACCAGGTGCGCGTGGCCAGCTGGTGGCCCAACACGGCGCGGGAAGCCAAGGCGGTGAACAGCGGCCCCAAGGCCAGTGTCACCAGCACGTTGGCCACGCTGGTGAGCGTGAGGGCGACCATGAAGGCCGTGAACATCACCGCCCAGCACACCCCTGACAGCCACAGCGCCCGGCCACCCTGACGCAATTGAAGCCAAAGCGCAGCGGGGCCACGCAAGAACCCCAGCAACACCACCAGGGCCAGCACGGTGAAGGCACCGCGCCAGAAGGTCAGCTCGAAGCGGGCCGCGCTTTCCAGGAAGCGCGACACCACACCCGCAATGCTCCACATCAACGCGGCCGCCACCATCACCCACACGGCTTGGCGGTGGCTCATGGTGGTGCGGGCCATTTCTGGCTTCAAACCCATGCGCGACAGACCCGAATCACTCGCGGCTGGCGCGCTTGCGGTCGTGCTCTTTCAGGTGGCGCTTGCGGATGCGGATGCTCTTGGGCGTGATTTCCACCAGCTCGTCGTCGGCGATGAACTCCACCGCGTACTCCAGCGTGGCGTCAATGGGCGCGGTGACCTTGATCGCGTCTTCTTTGCCGCTGACGCGAAAGTTGGTCAGCTGCTTGGTGCGGGTGGCGTTGACCACCAGGTCGTTTTCACGGTTGTGGATGCCCACCACCATGCCCTCGTACACCGGGTCACCAGCCTTGACGAACATGCGGCCGCGGTCGTCCAGCTTACCCAGCGCATAGGTGAAAATTTCGCCTTCGTCCATGCTGATCAACACGCCGTTCTTGCGGCCCTCGATTTCGCCCTTGTAGGCTTCGTAGCCGTCAAAGATGTTGCTGATGAGGCCGGTGCCGCGGGTCAGGTTCATGAACTCGTTGGAAAAGCCGATGAGGCCCCGCGCTGGAATGCGGTACTCCAGGCGCACGCGGCCTCGGCCGTCGGTTTCCATGTTCACCAGATCAGCCTTGCGCTCGCCCAGGGCCTGCATCACGCCGCCTTGGTGCTGGTCTTCGATGTCCACGGTCAACATTTCGATGGGTTCGTGGCGCTCACCGTTCACGTCGTGGAACACCACGCGCGGTTTGCTCACGGCCAGCTCATAACCTTCGCGGCGCATGTTTTCCAGCAAGATGGTCAGGTGCAGTTCACCGCGGCCGCTGACGTCAAAAATGCCGTCCTCGCTGGACTCTTTGACGCGCAGCGCGACGTTGCTCTGCAGTTCTTTTTGCAGGCGGTCCCAGATTTGGCGGCTGGTGACGTACTTGCCTTCGCGGCCGGCCAAAGGGCTGTTGTTGACGCAGAAGTTCATCGTCAGCGTGGGCTCGTCCACGTGCAGCATGGGCAGCGGCATGGGGTTGAGCGGGTCGGTCAGTGTCACGCCGATGCCGATGTTTTCGATGCCGTTGATCAGCACGATGTCGCCCGGGCCGGCCTCAGACGCCTGCACCCGCTCCAGGCCTTCAAAGGTCAGCACCTGGTTGACACGGCCCTTGAAGGTTTTGCCACCTTCGTCGGGCGTGCCTTCGCAGACCATCACGTCCATCATCGGCTTGAGCGTGCCCTGGGTGATGCGGCCGACACCAATGCGGCCGACAAAGGTGGAGTAGTCCAACGAAGAAATTTGCAGTTGAAGTGGCGCGTTGGGGTCGCCCTGGTGAGCCGGCACATGGCGCAGCACGGTGTCAAACAGCGCGCTCATGTCGGTGCCCCAGGCTTCGCCAGCCGGGCCCTCGTTCAAGGACGCCCAGCCGTTCAGACCCGAGGCGTAGACCACCGGGAAGTCCAGCTGCTCTTCGGTGGCGCCCAGCTTGTCAAACAGGTCAAACGCGGCGTTGATGACGTAGTCGGGGCGTGAGCCGGGCTTGTCGACTTTGTTCACCACCACGATGGGCTTCAGGCCCAAAGCCAGCGCCTTGCGCGTGACAAAGCGGGTCTGCGGCATCGGGCCTTCCTGGGCGTCGATCAGCAGCACCACGCCGTCCACCATGGACAGCGCGCGCTCGACCTCACCACCAAAATCGGCGTGCCCGGGGGTGTCGACGATGTTGACATGGGTGCCTTTCCATTCCACGGCGCAGTTCTTGGCCAGGATGGTGATGCCACGTTCACGTTCGATGTCGTTACTGTCCATCACCCGTTCGGCCACTTTTTCGTTTTCACGAAAGGTGCCGCTTTGGCGCAGCAGTTGGTCCACCAGCGTGGTTTTGCCGTGGTCGACGTGGGCAATGATGGCGATGTTGCGGATGGCTGCGTGGGTCATGGTCGGTCCTGAACTTCTAAAGGGCTGAGCAGGCGGTCTGCGATGAGTTCGCCTGCGGTGATGTGGGCGGTGCCAAGAAAGGCAGCGGGTTGGGTGCCGTAGACGCGAACGGCGGGTGCGTCGGCCATAGCCACGCGGCGGCGCAAGCCGCATAAAAATCGTCCTGCCTCGTCGTCGGGCAGGTGCACCTCGGGCCAGGCAGACACCAGCACGTCGGGCGGCAAGAGCAAGGCATCACGCTCGGGTTCGGTCAGGGCTTGAAGGGCGTCGAGGGTCACCGCCTGGGTCAGGTTGAGCGCGCCACTGCCGGTGCGCCGCAGCGCGCTCAGATGGGCGCCACAGCCCAGCGCTTCGCCAATGTCTTCAGCCAGTGTGCGGATGTAGGTGCCTTTGCTGCAGCGAACGTCGAGCACCAGCACCGCATCTTCCCAATGGACAATGTCGATTTGGTGAAGTGTCACGCGGCGCGTGGGTCGGTCAACCTCGATGCCCTGGCGAGCGTAGTCGTACAGCGCCCTGCCCTCGTGCTTGAGCGCCGAATGCATGGGAGGCAACTGGTCGATGGTGCCCGTGAAGCGGGCGCAGGCAGCTTCGACGGCATCGCGGGTCACCTGCACTGCGCGCTCTTGCACCACGTCGCCTTCACCGTCACCGGTGCTCGTGCGTTGGCCCAGCTTCAGCGTGGCTGTGTAGCGCTTGTCCGCATCCAGGCTAGCTTGACTGAACTTGGTGGCGGCGCCAAAGCACAGCGGCAGCAAGCCTGTGGCCAGTGGGTCCAGGGTGCCAGTGTGGCCACCTTTTTCGGCGCGCAGGATGCCTTTGGCCTTTTGCAAGGCGTCGTTGCTCGTCCAGCCCAGGGGCTTGTCGAGCAGCAGCACCCCGTGCAGGGTGCGGCGGACAATGCGGGCGCGCGGCGTGCTCACTCAGTCTTCCTTGGCCCGAACCGAATTGGCCTTGGCAATGAGCGCGCTGATGTCTGCAGCACGCTCGGTCGTCTTGTCGTAATGAAAGTGCAGCGTGGGCACCGTGTGGATGGCCAGGCGCTTGAACAAGCCATTGCGGATGAAACCCGCGGCCTCGTTCAAGGCCTTGGCGCTTTCTTCCGGGTCATTGAGCAGCACCGAGAAATAAATCTGCGCGTGGGCGTAGTCGGGCGTCACGTCCACGCTGTTGATGGTGACCATGCCCACGCGCGGGTCGGCCAGGTCACGGATGAGCTGGGCCACATCGCGCTGAATCTGGTCAGCAACGCGGAAGCTGCGGTTGGGGACGGCTTTTTTGTGTCTCATGCGCGGTGTGCTCCAAATGAATCAGCCCCGCCGGTTGGGCGGGGCTGATCGCTGGGTAGCGTCTGGCCCGCCTTACAGCGTGCGTGCAACTTCCTTGACCTCGAAGAACTCCAACTGATCGCCTTCCTTGATGTCGTTGTAGTTCTTCAGCTTGATACCGCACTCGAAGCCTTCCTTGACTTCGCGAACGTCGTCTTTCAGGCGCTTCACCGATTCAACTTCGCCGGTGTAGATGACGGTGTTCTCGCGCAGCAGGCGGAAGCGGGCGTTGCGGATGACCTGACCGGCGGTGACCATGCAACCGGCCACCGTGCCGATCTTGCTGGCCACAAAGACCGTGCGGATCTCGGCCGTGCCGATGACCTCTTCGCGCTGCTCGGGTGCCAGCATGCCACCCATGGCCGCCTTGATCTCGTCCACAGCGTCATAAATGATGTTGTAGTACTTCAGATCCACGCCGTTGCCCTCGGCCAGCTTGCGTGCACCCATGTCGGCGCGCACGTTGAAGCCGATGATGACGGCCTTGCTGGCAATGGCCAGGTTGACGTCGCTCTCGCTGATGCCACCCACCGCGGCGTGCACGATCTGCACGCGCACTTCGGGCGTGCTGAGCTTGGTCAAGCTCTGTGCCAGTGCTTCTTGCGAACCCTGCACGTCGGACTTGACGATCAGTGACAGCGTTTGTGCCTGACCTTCACCCATGTTCTCGAACATGCCCTCAAGCTTGGCGGCTTGGCGCCTGTTGAGCGTGACCTCGCGGTACTTGCCTTGACGGAAAGTTGCGATTTCGCGCGCCCGGCGCTCGTCGGCCAAGACCATGAACTCGTCACCGGCTTGCGGCACTTCGGTGAGTCCCTGGATTTCAACCGGGATGGAAGGGCCGGCCTCGTCGGTTGCCTTGCCGTCTTCGTCGAGCATGGCCCGTACACGGCCATAGCTGCTACCGGCCAGCACCACATCACCCTTGCGCAGCGTGCCGGTTTGCACCAGCACCGTGGCCACTGGGCCGCGGCCCTTGTCCAGGCGGGCTTCGATGACCAGGCCCTTGGCGGCTGCGGCCGTTGGGGCCCGCAACTCCAGCACTTCAGCCTGCAGCAAGACTTGCTCCAGCAGCGTGTCGATGCCCGTACCCACCTTGGCCGAGACACCCACAAACGGAGCATCACCACCAAAGTCTTCTGGAATCACGCCTTCGGCCACGAGCTCGCTCTTCACGCGCTCAATGTTGGCGTCGGGCTTGTCGATCTTGTTCATGGCCACCACGATGGGCACCCCAGCAGCCTTGGCGTGCGCGATGGCTTCTTTGGTCTGCGGCATCACGCCGTCGTCCGCCGCCACCACCAGGATGACGATGTCGGTGGCCTTGGCGCCACGTGCACGCATGGCCGTGAAGGCTGCGTGACCCGGGGTGTCCAGGAAGGTGATCATGCCGCGCGGGGTTTCCACGTGGTAGGCGCCAATGTGCTGGGTGATGCCGCCGTGTTCGCCCGCCGCCACACGGGCACGGCGGATGTGGTCCAGCAGCGAGGTCTTGCCGTGGTCGACGTGACCCATGACGGTGACCACGGGGGCGCGCGGCAACTGCTCGGCGTCGAGGTGCGCGTTTTCTTCTTCGGTGAAGGCTTCCGGGTCGTCCAGCTTGGCGGCCAGCGCCTTGTGGCCCATTTCCTCGACCACGATCATGGCTGTTTCCTGGTCCAGCTGCTGGTTGATGCTGACCATCTGGCCCAGCTTCATCAACTGCTTGATGACTTCGGATGCCTTGACGCTCATCTTGTGCGCCAGGTCGGCCACCGAGATGGTCTCTGGCACGTGCACTTCTTGCACCACCTGCTCGGCGGGTTGGGCAAAGTTGCTGGAGCCTTCGTCACCACGCTCACCGCGGCGACCACCGCCACGCGGGGCACGCCAGCCCGGACGGCCCGCGCCGCTGTCGGTGCGGCCCTTGACGGCTGCACGCTTCTTGGCGGCGTCGTCGGCCCAGCTGGAGGACAGCTTTTCCGACTTGACCTGCTTTTTCTCGCCGGGCTTGGCCACCGTGGTGGCACCCGGCGCACCTGGCACAGCCTTGGGCTTGTGGATGGTGCCCTTGATGGCTTCCTTGGCGGGCTCGGCCGGCTTCGGCTCTTCCGGCTTCTTGGCCAGCATGACCTTTTTCGGCGCGTTCATCATCGCGCGGATGGCGGCGGCTTCAGCTTCGGCAGCCTTGCGGCGGCGGGCCAGGTCGTCGGACTTGGCGGCTTCTTCAGCAGCCTTGTCGGCGGCCTTGACCACCCGCAGCACGGGCTTGACGGGCTCTGCCGGCTTGGGCGGCTCTTCAACCACAGGTGCTGGTGGTGGCGCAACTTCGGCTACCGGGGCGGGCGCTGGTGCCGGTGCGGCGGCAGCAGCTGCGGCTGCGGCTTTTCCGGGCGCACGTTTGCTGGCCTTGTTCAGGGCAGCAGCGGTCTCGGCCGCAGCAGATGCGGCCGCGGCTTGGGCAGCTGCAGCAGCTGCCACTTCAGCGGCCGCCTTGGCAGCCACTTCGGCCGCAGCCGCGGCTGCCGCCTCAGCGGCTTCGCGGGCTGCGCGTTCTTGCTCTTCGCGTTGGCGGCGCGACTCTGCCAGTTCCTCTTCCTGCAAGCGAATGGCCGCAGCCTGGGCCTGGGCCTCTTCTTCGCGGCGCTGCAAATCCAGTTCTTCGGCGCTGGTGACAGCCGCCTCTTCGCCGGCTGGCGCACCATCGCGCTTGACGAACACACGCTTTTTGCGCACCTCGACCTGGATGGTGCGGGCGCGGCCGCTGGAGTCGGCTTGCTTGATCTCGGTTGACGTCTTCTTGGTCAAAGTGATCTTCTTGCGCTCGGCAACCGGCGCAGTGCCGTGGGCGGTGCGCAGGTAGTCCAGCAAGCGCTCCTTGTCGGATTCGGTCAGCGCGTCGTCGGGCGACTGCTTGGTCACACCGGCCGATTGCAGCTGCTCAAGCAGCGCCGTGGTCGGGCGACCAAGTTGCGCGGCAAACAGGGCGACGGTCATCACGGCCATGGGTTCGGTTTCCTCGGGTGTTTCTTGTGCTGAAGGCGGTGGGCGAGCGGGTGGCTCAGGCGGTGAACCAGTGTTCGCGGGCCTTCATGATCAGCGTCTTGGCGCGCTCTTCTTCGATGCCGGTCATGTCGGTGAGTTCGTCCACCGCCAGGTCGGCCAGGTCGTCACGGGTGTGAACGCCACCTTGCGCCAATTGCGCAATGAGTTCGGGCGTCAAACCTTCCAGATCGCGCAGGTGCTGCGACACCTCTTCGACTTGTTCTTCTTTTTCAATTTCCATCGTCAGCAAAGCGTCTTTGGCGCGGGTGCGCAGCTCGTTGACGGTGTCTTCGTCGAAGGATTCGATTTCCAGCATTTCGCTCAGCGGCACGTAGGCCACCTCTTCCAGGCTGGAGAATCCTTCAGCGATCAGGATGTCGGCCACTTCAGCGTCGACGTCGAGCTTGTCAACAAACAGGGCGCGCACCGAGTCGCTCTCGGTGGCCTGCTTGGCCTGCGACTCTTCGGCGGTCATGATGTTGATGCGCCAGCCGGTCAGCTCGGCCGCCAGGCGCACGTTTTGACCGCCACGGCCGATCGCGATGGCCAGGTTTTCTTCGTCCACCACCACGTCCATGGCGTGACGCTCTTCGTCAACCATGATGCTTTGCACGTTGGCCGGGGCCAGCGCGCCGATCACAAACTGCGCCGGGTCTTCGGACCACAGCACGATGTCCACACGCTCGCCGGCCAGTTCGTTGGTGACAGCGTTGACACGCGAACCGCGCACACCCACGCAGGTGCCAATCGGGTCAACCCGGCGGTCGTGCGAAATGACGGCGATCTTGGCGCGGCTGCCGGCATCGCGGGCGCAGCTCTTGATCTCGAGCAGGCGCTGCTCGATCTCGGGCACTTCTTGCGCAAACAACTCGACCATGAAGGCCGGGGCGCTGCGCGACAACATGATCTGCGGGCCGCGCTGGGTGGGGTCGATGCCCTGCAGAACAGCCCGCACGCGGTCGCCGCTGCGCAGGTTTTCCTTGGGGATCATCTCGCTGCGCTTCAGGCGCCCTTCGACGCGGCCGCTCTCAACGATGATGTCGCCCTTGTCCAGGCGCTTGACGGTACCGACAAAGATCTTCTCGCCACGGGCCAGGAAATCGTTCAGCAGCTGCTCGCGCTCGGCGTCGCGGATCTTCTGCAGGATGACCTGCTTGGCGGCTTGCGCGCCGATGCGGCCGATGGTGACCGACTCGACAGCTTCTTCGATGTAGTCGCCTTCTTCGATGTCGGGGATGCGGTCCAGCGCATCCGACAGCAGCTCTTCAGCGTCGGGGTTTTGCAGGCCAGCAGAGTCGGGCACCACCAACCAACGGCGGAAGGTTTCGTAGTTGCCCGTGTCCCGGTCCACCGAGACGCGCATGTCAACTTCGCCACCGTGCAGTTTTTTGCTGGCCGAAGCCAGCGCTGCTTCAACGGCGCCAAAGACGACGTCACGCTCCACCGTTTTCTCTCGCGAGATGGCATCCACCAGCATCAGCATTTCGCGGTTCATCGCTTCACAAGCCTCCGTCAACATCGGGCGCGGTTGATGCCGCTGCCCTGTCTGTAACTGGCGCGGCTTTTGCCGTCGCCACGTCTGCACCGCCGTCCAAAGTACCCTTGGACTTGCGGCCCTTGAAATCCACCACCGGCACCAGCCGCGCTTCACGCACCTCTTGCAGCGTGAAACCCAACACCTGCTCGGTCTTGCCCACCTTGAAGATCAGGCTCCAGGCACCGGCCTCGCCCGCAGCCAGGACACCCTGCCAGGACTTGCGGTTCTCGAAGGCCTGCTTCAGGTTGATTTGCACCAGCTGGCCTACAAAGCGCTGGTAGTCGGCTTCGCGCTTGAGCGGCCGGTCCAGACCTGGGGACGAGACCTCCAGGCGGGCATATTCCAGGCCTTCGACTTCCAGTGCGTATTGCAGCTGCCGGGTGACCGCTTCGCAGTCGTCGACGGTGACCGCCTCGCCAGCGTCCACCACCGCGTTGGCACCACGCCCCACGGTGTAGCTGCGGCCGGGAATGCGATCGATGGTGATGCGCAGCAAGCCGCGCTGAGCGCGTTCCACATCCACCAGCTCGTAACCCAGGCCAGTGACCGTGGCGTTGATCGCTTCTTGCCAACCCAGGCGCACGCCCACCGCCGCAGGCACTTGCCCGGCACTGTCTGCACTTGGTGTCTTGCGATCGAAGCCGCTGTCGCTCAAACTCGTCTACCCTTGACCTGTCAGCACGGCGCCCAAGGCGCCGATGCACGCGAACCCGGCTCGCGCCCTGCCGCCGGGCGCGTGACTGAAGCATCACCGCATCTGGTATTCGCGGCCCTGCGCATCAGTGGGCGTTGATGCCCAGTTGTTGCACTCAGCCGGTGGCGTTGAGAGTCGATCGAGCAAAAAAAATGGGCTGGAAAATTCAGCCCCTTCTGCCAAAACTACTTCGCGGCGTTGCCAATACCTCAGCGCCAGTACATCTGCACTACCCGGAAAGAGCGGATTATAGCTGTGCAATGCAGCACGGGCAATAGTCGGGCGTTGCAGACAGGCCAAGCTGCTGGTCTGCGTGCCAGAATCGCGGCCGATTTGACTGAACCATCTAAATCCAACAAGTGGAGTGACACCATGGGCTTTCTGACCGGCAAGCGTTTTTTGATCACGGGCGTGCTGTCCAACCGCTCCATCGCCTATGGCGTGGCGCGGGCCTGCCATGCCCAGGGCGCTGAACTGGCCTTCAGCTATGTTGGCGAACGCTTCAAGGACCGGGTGACCGAATACGCCGGGCACTTTGATTCCAAGCTGGTTTACGAGTGCGACGTTTCCAACGACCAGCACATCGAGGCCATCTTCAAGGACCTGTCCCAGGTGTGGCCCCAGTTTGACGGCTTTGTGCACTCGATCGGCTTTGCCCCGCGCGAGGCTATCGCTGGTGACTTCATGGAAGGCCTGACGCGCGAGAACTTTCGCATCGCCCACGACATCTCGGCCTACAGCTTTCCGGCGCTGGCCAAGGCCGCCCTGCCTTACCTGCGGCCCAAGGCCGCCCTGCTGACCATGAGCTACCTGGGCGCCCTGCGCGCGGTGCCCAACTACAACACCATGGGCCTGGCCAAGGCGTCGCTGGAGGCCTCAGTGCGCTATCTGGCCGAATGCATGGGGGCTGCGGGCACGCGGGTGAACGGCATTAGCGCCGGACCCATCAAGACGCTGGCGGCCAGCGGCATCAAGGACTTTGGCAAAATGCTCAAGGCCTCTGCGGCATCGCCCATTCGCCGCAACGTGACCATCGATGATGTGGGCAACGTTGCAGCATTCCTGCTATCGGATCTGGCG
>JAYTVT010000013.1:0-27034 GCA_043743835.1 Betaproteobacteria bacterium | reverse complement strand
GGCCGCCATGCTCCAGCAAAAAGTTGCGCAGCCGCTCTCGGGTGCCAACACCGCTTGGGTGCCCAGCCCCACCGGCGCGACGCTGCACGCCATCCATTACCACCAAGTCAACGTGCCCGCGCTGCAAAAGCAAATGGAAAAAGCAGTGTTCAAACAAGACGCGAAAAAACTGCGCCAAGACACACTAGACAAACTGCTGCAATTCCCCGTCGTTGAAAAAGCCGATTGGTCAGCCGAGGACAAACAAAAAGAACTCGACAACAACGCCCAAGGCATCCTAGGCTACGTGGTGCGCTGGGTCGATGCAGGCGTGGGCTGCTCCAAAGTGCCCGACATTAATGGGGTGGGTTTGATGGAAGACCGCGCCACGCTGCGCATTAGCAGCCAGCACATCGCCAACTGGCTGCACCACGGCGTGATCACCGAAGCCCAGGTCCTGGAGAGTTTCCGCCGCATGGCGGCGGTGGTCGACGGGCAGAACCGGGGCGACCCGGTCTACACCAACATGGTCGGCAACTGGGATGGCGCGGCCTTCTCGGCCGCACAGGACCTGGTGTTCAAAGGCAAAGAGCAGCCCAGCGGCTACACCGAGCCGCTGCTGCACGCCTGGCGCTTGCGGGTCAAGGCCCGCTGAGCACCCGTCAGGTGGGTGTCGGTATGCCCGCCATGCGATCGGCCTTCAGAAAGTACTGCCGCGCCAGGGCCACCAGCTGATTTTGCGTGGGGTGGTCCTGCACCTGGTAGGCGGCCACGCGCGCCGCCGTTTGCGGGCGGTGCTTCTTGGCGTAGTGCTCAAAGTCTGACAGCCCCGTGCGCGGCCCCACCACCAGCAGCTGGGGCACTTCGGCCAGGGCGTCGCAAACGTGGGCAAAAAACTCGTGCTGAGTGCGCACCTCGCTGCCATGCTGGTGGGTGAAGTGGTGGTGCGCCTTGACCTTGCTGGCCCTTACATGCTCTTCGTCAAATTGAAGCAACTGGGCGGTCTGGTGGTCGATCCAGAGCACGGCGTGGTTAAGGTTCATGGGCAAACTCCTTCGGGGGTGGGTGGTGGAAAGGGTGTTTGGGGCGGCGGGCCTCAGCCAGCAGGCACACCCGCCAGGCTTTCATGCGCGGCCTGACAAGCCACGCAGCGCAGGGCCCAGGGCTGTGCCCTGAGGCGGTCAAAAGCGATGTCGCCGTCGCAACCCACACAGCTGCCGTACTGGCCGTCCTGCAGGCGCAGCAAAGCCTGGCTGACGGCCCCCAGCTCCTGGGTCTCCAGGTCTGACAAAGCCAAGTCCAGTTCGCGGGCGTTGTCACGTTGTGGCGCGTCGTCTCCGTCTTGTTCCAGCAGTTCGTGGGCATGCTCGGCTCGGCTCACGCCGCCGTGGTGGGCAGCCAAGCGCATGTCCAACTGCTTCTGCCGCGATTGAAGTTCAGTCTGCAGCAGCGCGCGTTGTCCGGCGGTCAGGTGGTTCATGGTCTTCTCCTGGGTTGACTCCATGCTGCGCTTTTGCTTGGGAGCAGACCTTGAGCACGGTCAAGCATGGTCACACCAGCACGGTCAAGAACAGACGGTCCAGAACACCGTGCTGCC
Source organism: Betaproteobacteria bacterium (assembly GCA_043743835.1). Lineage (GTDB taxonomy): Bacteria > Pseudomonadota > Gammaproteobacteria > Burkholderiales > Burkholderiaceae_C > Rubrivivax. Next base: position 25,458 of record JAYTVT010000013.1, on the reverse strand, counting down.
TACAATCCAGCCCCTCATGAGCGCACAACCCCCTTTGCCCACCCGTTGCGACGTTTTGGTGATTGGCGCCGGCCCAGCAGGCAGCGCCTGCGCCCAGACCTTGGCTCAGGCCGGCTTGGACGTGGTCTTGGCCGACCAGCACGACTTCCCACGCGACAAGGTGTGTGGCGATGGGCTCATCCCAGACAGCCACGCCGCCTTTCGCCGATTGGGTGTCTACGACGAAGTCGCAGCGCTGGCCACCCCGGTTCAGTACGTGCGCTGCGTCGGCCCGCGCGGCGGCTTCGTGGACGTGCCGGGTTCTCTATCGGTGCTGCCGCGCAAAGTGCTGGACCATGTACTGGTGCGTGCCGCGCAGCGCGCCGGTGCACGGCTGTTCACGCCGTGGCGCTTTGAGGCGACGCTGCTGGACGGCGAGCAAGTGGTGGGCGCGCGCTTCAAGACCCCCACTGGGCAGCACGAGGTACACGCAACTTGGGTGGTGCTGGCCACCGGCGCGGTGCCGCAGGCCAGCACGGCAGCAGGCCTGTGTGATCGCCACACCCCCAGCGGCGTGGCCCTGCGCGGCTACGTCAAGAACGACAGCATGGTGCCGCACATCACGCAGTTGCAGATGATGTGGCACCCGCGCCTGCGCGGTGGCTACGGTTGGATCTTTCCAACGCCAGGCGGTGTCTTCAACATCGGCGCGGGCCTGACCGGCAGCCATCTGAAGCAAGGCAACGGCAAAGGCCGCATGCAAAGCGTCAACCTGCGCGAGATGTTTGATGCCTTTTGCGAGGTCTATGAACCGGCGGCCAAGCTGATGGCCACGGGCACTTTGCAAGGCGACATCAAAGGCGCACCGCTGCGTTGCTCTTTGGTGGGCGCCCGCTGGTCGCGGCCGGGCCTGCTGGGCACCGGCGAGGTGGTGGGCAGCACCTATGCCTTCACCGGTGAAGGCATCGGCAAGGCCATGGAAACCGGCATGCTGGCTGCCGACGCCATCGTGCAGAACCGCCACGCCAGCGATGCCGACGTGCGCCAGCGCTATGAATCGTCACTGGCGGCGCTGAAACCACGCTTTGACATGTACGAGACGGCCAGCCACGTCAACCACCACCCTTGGTTGGCCAACCTGGTGGTGTGGCGGGCGCGCAAGAGCCCGCGCATCTTGCGCCGCATGTCGGGCATGCTGGAAGAAACGCAGAACCCGGGCCGGCTGTTCACCTGGCGTGGCTTCAGTAAATTGCTGTTTGAATGAAAACACACAGGACATGATCAACATGACTCGCTTCCAACTGTGCAGCCTGCTGGTCGCAACCACCTTGAGCTTGGTGGCCTGCGGCGGCGGTGGCGGCGACGCGGGCGGACCGCTGCCGGTGGTGACCTCTTCAGGCGTCACACCGGGTGTCAAGTACAGCGAGAGCATGCTGATCACCCTCAACGGCAGCAACCTGGACCAGCCCATGACGCTGGCATCAGCGGGCTGCAGGAGCTTTACGCGTGGCACCGCGGCGCCCAACGTCAGCACAGCCACCACCGCCTACTACACCTGCACAGTCTCTGGCGTGGGCAGCCAATCGGTCACCGTCACGGCTTACAGCACCACGGTGGCAACCGTGCCCTTCAGTGTCAACGAGCCCGAAGCCACCTTCAATGTGAGCAATGGCGCAGGGGTCAGTGGCAGCTTTGTCGTGCAACTCAAGCCGGGGCAAGCGCCCGTCACGGTGGACAATTTTCTCAACTACGTCAAGACCGGTTGGTACAACGGGGTTGTCTTCCACCGCTATTCACCGGGCTTTGTGCTGCAAGGTGGCGGTTATGTGTCGGGCCTGGCGCCGGGCTTGACCTACCCTGCGGTCAAAACCCCCAATGCCAACATCGTGCTGGAAGACAACGCGGGTCTGTCCAACCTGCAGTGGTCGGTGGCCATGGCGCGGGGGACGTCAGCCGACACCGCCAACTCGCAATTTTTCATCAACCTGGTCAACAACAGCACCATCCTCGACCGCACCAACGGCGCGCGCGGCTACGCGGTGTTTGGCACGGTCAGCGCCAGTGCGGCATTCATCAACCAGATGGTGGCGGCACCTTGCGTGGCCGCGCCGGGCCTGGTCTTCACGGGCGAGTGCCTGCCGGTGCCCAACCTGGTGATCACGGGCGCTGCGCAAACGCGCTGACATTCGGCCCATGTGCCAGCTGCTGGGCATGAACGCCAACGTCCCCACGGACGTGATGTTCAGCTTTGCCGGGCTGGCCACCCGAGCCGACGAACACAAGGACGGCTTTGGCATCGCCTTCTTTGAAGACCGGGGCCTGCGTCATTTCATCGATCACCACGGCGCGCGCAGCAGCCCGGTGGCCGAACTGGTCAAGCGTTACCCGATCAAGAGCGACAACGTCATCGCCCACATCCGCAAGGCCACGCAAGGCGTGGTGGCGCTGGAAAACACCCACCCTTTTGTGCGCGAGTTGTGGGGGCGCTATTGGGTGTTTGCCCACAACGGCGACCTCAAAGGCTTTGCGCCACGCCTGCACGGCGCCTTTCGCCCGGTGGGCAACACCGACAGCGAGCTGGCCTTTTGCTGGCTGATGCAGGAACTGGCCAAGGCCCATGCCAGCGTGCCCAGCGTTGAAGAACTCAGCTGCACCCTGCGTGAGCTGTTGCCGCAGCCGGCCCGCCATGGCACCTTCAACTTGCTGCTCAGCAACGGGCAGGCCCTGTGGGCGCACTGTTCCACCCATCTGCACGTGCTGGAACGTGCCCACCCCTTTGGGGCCGCCCAACTGGCCGATGAAGACTTGCGGGTGGACTTTGCCGCCCACACCACCGCGCACGACCGGGTCGCCATCGTGGCCACCACGCCGCTGACCCAGGGCGAAGCCTGGCAGGCTCTGGTCCCTGGCGAAATGCGGGTGCTGGTCAACGGAACCACCGTGGCTGCAGGGCCTTGCGTGGCTTGAACGCAGGTGCCTGCGCGATGCGCTTGGCCCCCGTCACCCAGGGTCCAGGCGCGCGCCGCTGCACCGCCGCGGGCCGCTGCCCATGCGCCAACTCGACCCTTGATACGCCCAATGCGCGCGCTCGCCGCTCACCCAGGCATCGAGCAGGCCACCGCGCCTAGACTGCAAGCCATGTTCAGCAAGCGCATCGACTGGAGCCAGCTCTGGTACCCCGGCCCCAAACGCGCTTTCACGGCATCGGAAATGGCCGCCGCCGGCGGTGACGGCCCCGGCCCCACGCTGCTGACCATGCTGGCCATCAACCTGGCCCTCATCGCCTTCTTGTTTCTGGAAATGGCTCCCGCCCAGGAGACCGCTCGGCTGCTGGGCCTGATGGTGCCGCTGATCATGGCGGCGCTGTTCTCTGCGCGCTGGTTGTGGTGGCACCCTTGGCGCAAACCCTTGATGCTGGTCACGCTGGCGTGTCTGGTGGCAACGGTGCTGCTGGTGGTGGGGCTGCGCTGGCGCCTGCCCGACCGGGCAGAGCGCACCTGGATGTCCATCTTGTTGGTCACCTGGAGCGCGGTGACCCCCGTGCTGCTGTGGTTCTTGGTGGTCTGGCGCTCCCACCAGATCGAGGCCCGTCTGCGCGAACAGGCCGAGCGCGAAAAAGCCGTCGAAATGGCCCGCCGACTGGCCGCGGCCCAGATGGAGCCGCACTTCCTGTTCAACACCCTGGCTTCCTTGCAACACTGGGTGGACACCCAAGATGACCGCGCCTCTTCCTTGCTGACCGCGCTGACCGGCTACCTGCGCGCCACGCTGCCGATGTTCAAGCGCCCAACCCTGGCGCTGCATGAAGAGCTGCTGGCGGTGGAGCGCTACCTGCAGGTCATGCAAGCCCGAATGGGAAAGCGACTGACCTGGCAGATCGACGCCGCGCCCGAACTGCGCGACTTGGCCCTGCCCCCTGGCGTGCTGCTGACCTTGGTGGAAAACGCCATCCTGCATGGACTGGAACCGCTGCTGGCGGGCGGAGAAGTGCGCCTGAGCGCGCAGGTCCGCGGCAATCAAGCACACCTCGACGTCGTGGACAACGGCTGCGGCCTGGACGACCAGGCGGCAGACGGCGTCGGGCTCAGCAACATCCGCCAACGCCTGGCTCTGGCCTGCGGCGACAGCGCCAAGCTGGAACTTCGCTCGGCGCCGCCGCGCGGCGTGTGGGCTCACCTTGAACTTCCTTGGCCCAAGGCCCGAACATGACCCGCATACTGATCGCCGACGACGAAGAAGCCCCGCGCGAGCAACTGCTGGCCGCCCTGAAGCGTGCCTGGCCCGCGGCGCAGGTGGTGGCCAGCGCGGTCAACGGCGTGGACGCCTGGGACAGCTTTCTGGAGTTCGAGCCGGAGGTCTGCTTTCTGGACATCCGCATGCCGGGCTTGAGCGGCATCGACGTGGCACGCCGCATTGGCGGCCAGGCTCAAGTAGTGTTTGTCACCGCCTTTGACGACCACGCCCTGGCGGCCTTTGAGGCCGGCGCTGTCGACTACCTGCTCAAGCCTGTAGAGATTGAGCGACTGGCGCAAACCGTGGCGCGTCTGCAGAGCCGGCTGGTTCAGCCCCTGCCTGGGGTTGTTCCAGAACTGCAAACGCTGCTGCAGCAATTGACCGCCCAAGTGCGTCGGCCACCGCCCTTGGCAGTGCTGCAGGCCGCGGTGGGGCGCGAGGTGCGCATGATTCGAACCGCGGATGTCATCTACTTCGAGAGCGACAGCCGCTACACCCGCATCGTTCACGGCGCCGGGACCACCGCCGGTGATGCCTTGATCCGAACGCCGTTGAAAGAACTGCTGACCCAGCTGGACGAGCAGCTCTTTTGGCAGGTGCACCGCTCGGTCATCGTCAACCACCACCATGTGGCTGCCGCGGTGCGGGTGGACGAAGGTCACATGCACCTGACCCTGCGCGGTCGGCCCGAAACCTTGCCCGTTTCAAGGCACTTTCAGGGTCTTTTCAAGGGTCAGTAGCTAAGCGCCGGGTGCTGCCGCGCGGGTAGGATCGACCACCCCCAGACCATCGTCTAGCCATGCCCGCGACCCCCGTCCCCCGATTCGATCAGTTCTACCGTTACCCCGAACTCACCCGCCTGCTGCAAGACTATGCCGCTGCAGCACCCCAGCTGGTGCAATTGCGCAGCATCGGCAAAAGCTATGAGGGGCGCGACATCTGGCTGCTGGTACTGACCAACAGCAACTCGGGCGCCGACACCGACAAACCCGCGTTCTGGGTCGACGGCAACATCCACGCGGCCGAACTCACCGCCAGCACCGCCTGCCTGTACTGGCTGCACCAGTTGGTGAGTGGCTATCTGGCGGGCGACGCACAGGCCATGCAGCTGCTTGACACGCGCGTGGTCTACATGGCGCCACGCTTGAACCCCGACGGCGCTGAACTGGCACTGGCTGACAAGCCGCGCCACATCCGTTCATCCACCCGGCCCTACCCCTTCGACGAGGAGCCTGTCGAGGGCTTGACCATCGAAGACGTGGACGGCGATGGCCGGATGCTGAGCATGCGCATCCCCGATCCGCACGGCCCCTACAAAAAGCATCCGCAAGAGCCGCGCCTGATGGTGGCGCGCGAACCTGGCGAGTTTGGCGGCGACTACTACCGCATCATCCCCGAGGGCACGCTGACCCACTTTGACGGCTTCAAGATCACCGCCAACCGCGACCGCGAAGGGCTGGACCTGAACCGCAACTTCCCGTCCAACTGGCGCCAGGAGTACCAACAGCAAGGCGCTGGCCCCTACCCCGCCAGCGAGCCCGAAGTGCGGGCCATGGTGGACTTTGTGACGCAGCACCCCAACATTGGCGCTGCCGTCAGCTTCCACACCCACAGCGGCGTCATCCTGCGGCCCATGGGGTCGCAGAGCGACGACGACATGACACCCGAAGACCTGTGGATGATCAAGCGCCTGTCCGACATCGGCGCCAAGCTCACCGGCTACCCCGCCATCAGCATCTGGCACGACTTCAAGTACCACCCCAAAGAGCTGATCACCGGCACCCAGGACTGGCTCTACGAACACCTGGGCGCGCTGTTCTGGACGGTGGAGATCTGGGCCCCCAACAAAGAGGCCGGCATCACCGAATACAAATGGATCGAGTGGTACCGCGACCACCCCATCGAAGACGACCTCAAGCTGCTCAAGTGGAGCGACGAACAGTGCGCCGGCAAGGCCCATGTGGACTGGTACCCCTACCGCCACCCGCAGCTGGGCATGGTGGAGTTTGGTGGCTGGGACCGCATGAACTACTGGCGCAACCCACCGCCGCAGCTGCGTGAACGCGAAGCGGCGCGCTTCCCGGCCTGGTTGATGCAGATCGGACTGAGCCTGCCCAAGCTGGAGGTCTTGCGCGCCGAGGTGCGCTCGCTGGGCGAAGACACCTGGCGCATTCGTTTTGCAGTGGCCAACAGCGGCTACCTGCCGGCTTATGTCACCAAACGCGCGATTGAGCGCAAGACGGCGCGCGGTACGGTGTTCAACATCCATTTGGCCCCGGGCACGACCTTGGTGACGGGCAAAGAACGCGTGGAGGCTGCTCACCTTGAAGGCCACGCCCCCAAAGCCAGCCTGCAGGCTTTTTTGCCCAACCGCGACATCACCGGCGACCGCGCCGTGGCCGAATGGGTGGTGCGCGGCTCCCGAGGCACGGCCATCGCGCTGACCGCCACCGCCGACCGTGCCGGCACCGTGCGCACCGAAGTTACTCTGGATTGAGCCGGTGCTTGACTCCCGCCGGGCCTCGACGTGAAGCCATCACCCGCTACAGCAGACGATTTTTCCTCGCTCTTCGAGTTCCTCCCCATCGGGGCTTACCGCTCGTCGCCCGACGGAAAGCAGCTGCGCGCCAACCCCGCGTTGGTTCGCCTCAACGGCTTCAGCTCCGAGGCCGAGCAGCGCGCCATGGTCGACGACTTTGGTGTCGACTGGTACGTACACCCGGGCCGCCGCGCCGAATTTCAGAAACTGCTGCAGCGCGACGACCACGTGCGAGGCTTTGAGTCCGAGGTTTTCCGCTACCGCAGCCGCGAACGCATCTGGATCAGCGAAAACGCCCACGTCGTGCGCGACCCCGGCGGCGCGGTGCGCTACTACGAAGGCACGGTGGAAGAGATCACCGATCGCGTCAAGGCGCGGCAGGCACTGGCACGCAGCCGGGAAGAGCTGCGACAGATCGTCGATCTGGTGCCGGGCATGGTCTACCGCGTCATCATCCTGCCCAACGGTGAACGCCGTGCCAGTTTTGTCAGCGCTGGCGTGCGCGAGCTGTTTGAGATCGAACCCGAAGACGTTTTGCGCGACGGCAAGCTGATGCACCGCCTGCGCCACGTCGATGATCGCCCCGCCATCGAGGCCGCCACCACGGCCGCCGCCCTAGACGACCGGCCGCTGCAACTCGAGTACCGCGTGGTGCTGGCCAGTGGCCGCGAGAAGTGGGTCCACGTGGTCAGTGCAGCGGCGCCGCCCGAGGATGAGCACCGCGTGCGGGTGGGCATGGCCTTCGACATCACGCCTCGCAAAGTGGCCGAACAGGCTTTGAGAGACAACAGCGAGCTGTGGAAGCGTGCACTGGAAAGCGCGGGCGACGGCGTTTGGGACTGGCACGTGCAAGCGGGCGTGGAAATCTACAGCCCGCAATGCCGGGCACTCTACGGCTACAGCGAGCAGGAAATGCCCGACCGGCCCGATGCGCTGGACAGCCGTACCCACCCCGACGACCTGCAGCGCATGCAGGCAGACCGGGATGCCCACTTCGCGGGGCGCACGCCCACCTACGTCAACGAACACCGCGTGCGTTGCAAGGACGGCCAATGGAAATGGGTGCTGTCGCGCGGCATCGTGATCAGCCGCGACGCGCAAGGCAAGCCGCTGCGCATGATCGGCACCCACACCGACATCACCCATGACAAAGAGGCTCAGGCCTTGCGCCAGCAGCGCGACCGGGCAGAAGCCGCCGACCTGGCCAAGTCGCAGTTTCTGTCCCGCGTCAGCCACGAGCTGCGCACCCCGCTGAACGCCATCTTGGGGTTTGCCCAACTGCTGGAACTGGAGCCCGGCGCCGGCGAGCGGCAGCAGAACTGGAACCGCCACGTGCTGGCCAGCGGGCGTCATCTGCTGTCCTTGGTGGAAGACATTCTGGACCTGAGCAGCATCGAAACCGGTCAGCTCGCCATCAGCCTGGAATCGGTAGCCCTGCGTTGCGTGGTCGAGGCCGCCTGGACGATGCTGGCGGCACCGGCACAGTCGCAACGCCTGACGCTGCACAACGACATCGTGGGCGATGTTGCAGACCTCGTCCGCGCCGACCCCAAACGGCTCCAGCAGGTGGTGAACAACCTGCTGTCCAATGCCATCAAGTACAACCAAGCCGAGGGCTGGATACGTCTGTCCTGTGTGCGCAGCGGAGCTGAACTGGCACTGCAGGTGAGCGACAGTGGGTGCGGCATGGACGCTGATCAGCTGCAACGTCTGTTCAACCCCTTTGACCGCCTGGGCGCGGAACGCGGCCCGGTGGCCGGCATCGGCCTGGGCCTGGCGCTGACCCGTCAGCTGGTGCTGGCCATGGGCGGGCACATCGAGGTGCAAAGCAAGCCTGGGGTAGGCAGCACCTTCACGGTGCTACTGCCTGTTGCTTGATCCCAGAGGGCCTGCGCACCCGCAGCAGCCACCAAACTCACCTGCGTTCAAACTTGAAAACCGCCACGCTGGCCAAGAGGTTGGGCCAGCGGCGCTTCACCCGACCCGCTTGAAGGCCAAAGGCGTCGCTGACGGTCAGACCGCAAGTGGCAGCCAGCACCTCGAAGTCGGCAAAGGTACCAACGCGGATGTTGGGGGTGTCGTACCACTGGTAGGGCAGCGCGCGCGTCACCGGCATGCGCCCCGTCAGCACATGCAGCCGGTTGGGCCAATGGGCAAAGTTGGGAAAGGCGACGATGCCGATGCGCCCCACCCGCGCCGTCTCTTTGAGCATGCGCTCGGTGTTGCGCAGGTGTTGCAGCGTGTCGACCTGCAGCACCACGTCAAAGCTGGCGTCGTCAAACAGCGCCAGCCCTTCTTCCAGGTTGAGTTGGATCACATTGACGCCGCGCTGCACACAAGCGTGCACATTGGCGTCGTCTATCTCGATGCCGTAGCCGCTACAGCCCTTGTTCTGCTGCAGCCAGGCCAACAATTCGCCGTTGCCACAGCCCAGGTCCAGCACGCGGCTGCCGGCCGGCACCAGGTCGGCAATCAGCTCCAGGTCTTTGCGCTCGCTCATGCTGGCTTCAAGGTGGCTGCCACCCGGTCGAAATAGGCTCGCATCACCGCGTGGTAACGCGGATCGTCCAGCAAGAAAGCGTCGTGACCGTGCGGCGCATCGATCTCGGCGTAGCTGACGTGGATGTCGTTGTCGACCAGGGCCTTGACGATCTCGCGGCTGCGGGCGGGCGAAAAACGCCAGTCGGTGGTGAAGCTGACCAGCAAGAAGCGCTTGTCGCGCGCGGCCGCAAAAGCGCGGGTCAAGCTGCCGCCGTGGGCTTTGGCGGGGTCGAAGTAGTCCAGCGCACGGGTGATCAGCAGGTAGGTGTTGGCGTCGAAGTACTCGCTGAATTTGTCGCCCTGATGCCGCAAATAGCTCTCGATCTGAAACTCGATGTCTTGGGTGGTGTAGCCCAAGACCCCATCCGGGCCGCTGCGCAGCTCGCGGCCAAACTTGGCCTCCATCGCGTCGTCGCTGAGATAGGTGATGTGGCCGATCATGCGCGCCACCCGCAGGCCACGCTTGGGCAGCGTGTGGTGCGCCAGGTAATGGCCGCCATGGAAGTCGGGGTCGGTGACGATGGCGCGCCGGGCCACTTCGTTGAAAGCAATGTTCTGCGCGCTCAAGCTGGGCGCCGTGGCCACCGCCACGCAGTGGCGCAGCCGCTGCGGGTGGCGCAAGGTCCAGTCCAGGGCTTGCATGCCACCCAGGCTGCCGCCCAGCACAGCAGCCAGTTGCTCGATGCCTAAGCGCTGCACCAGCCGAACCTGTGCGTCGACCCAGTCTTCCACCGTCACCACAGGAAAGTCCGCACCATAAATCTGGCCAGTGCCGGGGTGGATGTGGGTCGGCCCGGTAGAACCAAAGCACGAGCCGGGGTTGTTGACCCCGATGACAAAAAAACGGTCCGTGTCCAGCGGTTTGCCAGGGCCCACCAGGTTGTCCCACCAGCCCACGCTGCCGTCTTCGTGGGTGCCAGCCACGTGGTGGCTGGCGTTCAGCGCGTGGCACACCAGCACAGCATTGCTGCGCTCGGCATTGAGCTTGCCATAGGTCTCGTAGGTCAACTGGTAGTCGGTCAGCACGGCACCGCTCTTCAGCGCCAAAGGCTCGCTGAAGTGCATCTGCTGGGGGGTGACGCGTCCGATCGGTGCCATGTGCAAACGTGCAAAACCTCGGCGCCGCTGCAAGCCGCCACCGCTGAAAGGTGGCACCTGTTTAGCGGCATTTGTTAAGCGCCCGCAAGCCGGAGCAAATCAGCGCTGTTGGAGAAAAAGTATACACAGCAGGCATCATGGAGATCTGGCCGTGGGTCGGCAGGAGCATGCGATGAGCTGGTTTGACGGTTTCATGGACCAACGCCATGCCGTAGGCGGGATCACCTTGCGCGCTCGCACAGGCGGCAATCCGTCAGGCCCGCCACTGCTGCTGGTGCACGGTTTTCCGCAAACCAGCGCGATGTGGCACCGGGTGGCATTGCAACTGGCGCCGCACTTTGCGCTGGTGCTGCCCGATCTGCGCGGCTACGGTGAGTCCGACAAACCGGCCGGGGCCCCGGACCACGCCAACTACAGCAAACGCTGCATGGCGGCCGACCTCCATCAACTGATGTGCAGCCTGGGTCATGAAACCTACTTCGTCGCCGGCCATGACCGGGGAGCGCGGGTCGTGCATCGCCTGGCCCTGGACCAACCGCAAGCCGTGCGGCGCCTGGCCCTGATCGACATCGTGCCCACCTTGGACATGTACAACGCCTCGGACATGCGTTTTGCCAGCGCCTACTACCACTGGTTTTTCTTGATCCAGCCCGCGCCGCACCCGGAGCGGATGATTGGCGCCGACCCCGAAAGTTATGCTCGTTGGAAGCTGGGCGGATGGGGTTCGCTGGGCCACAGGTTCTACGAACCCGAGGCGCTGGACGAGTACCTGCGCTGCTTCAGCCGGCCCGAGGCCATCCACGGGGCTTGCGAGGACTACCGGGCCAGCGCGACCATCGACCTGGAGCACGACCGCACGTCGCGGCTGGACGGTCACCGGGTGGCCTGTGACCTGCATGTGCTGTGGGGCACCCGAGGTGTCATCCACGCCTTGTTCGATCCCCTGGCCTTGTGGCGTGCGCAGTGCTCGGCCCGGGTCAGTGGGCTGGCCATGCCCGCCGGCCACTACCTGGCCGAAGAACTGCCCCAGGAAACGGCTCGCCAGCTGCTGACCTTCTTCAGCACTTGAACTGGCAGCATTTCCTGGGGTAACTCGCAGCCTGTGTTGAACCGCGCCGAGACTACGATCGCGGTCCCACCAGAGCCCAGAGGGAACCACCCATGCACGAGTGGCTGCACAGAATTGACCAGTACTTTCCGGTCAGGCACACCGTTTGGTTGCTCAGTGGCGTGGGCACTTTGCTGTTTGCCTTCACCTACATCGCTTTTGGCGTGGGTGGACCCGCTGGCCTGGTCTGCCTGTTTCTGGTGGGCCTGGGTTGGCGCGACACGCACCAGCGCCGTCACTCCGTGCTGCGCAACTACCCGGTCATCGGGCACCTGCGTTTTTTGCTGGAGTTCATTCGGCCCGAGATTCGCCAGTACTTCATTGAAAGCGACCATGAGGCCGCACCCTTCTCCCGCCAACAGCGCAGCTTGGTTTACCAGCGTGCCAAGGGCGACGCCGACAAGCGCCCGTTTGGCACCCAACTGGACGTCAACGCGATCGGCTACGAATGGATCAACCACTCGATGGCGCCCACACGCGTGCAGGGCCACGACTTTCGCTTGATGATTGGCGCTGGCGGCACCTCGTGCACACAACCCTACAGCGCCAGCGTGTTCAACATCTCCGCCATGAGCTTTGGTGCACTCAGTGCCAATGCGATCCTGGCGCTCAACGGTGGCGCCAAGCGCGGCAATTTTGCCCACGACACGGGCGAGGGCTCGATCAGCCAGCACCACCGGGTGCATGGCGGCGACCTGATCTGGGAAATTGGCTCCGGCTACTTTGGCTGCCGCAATGACGACGGCAGCTTCAGCGAAGAACACTTCACCACCAACGCCCTGGACCCTCAGGTGAAGATGATCGAGCTCAAGCTCAGCCAAGGTGCCAAGCCGGGCCACGGCGGCGTGCTGCCCGGCCCCAAGGTAACGCCTGAAATCGCCGCCGCGCGTGGTGTGCCGGTGGGGGTGGATTGCGTCAGCCCGGCCAGCCACGGCGCCTTCAAGACGCCCGTGGAGATGATGCAATTCATTGACCGCCTGCGCCGATTGTCGGGCGGCAAGCCCACCGGCTTCAAGCTGTGCATCGGTCACCCCTGGGAGTGGTTTGCGATCTGCAAGGCCATGCTCGACACCGGCATCCTGCCCGACTTCATCGTGGTCGACGGCGCCGAAGGCGGTACCGGAGCAGCGCCGCTGGAGTTCACCGACCATGTCGGCGCGCCGCTGCAGGAAGGCCTGCTGCTGGTGCACAACACGCTGATGGGCCTGAACCTGCGTTCGCGTATCAGGATTGGCTGCGCGGGCAAAGTGGTCAGCGCCTTCGACATCGCGCGCAACATGGCCTTGGGGGCCGACTGGTGCAACTCGGCGCGTGGGTTCATGTTTGCATTGGGCTGCATTCAGGCCCAGGCTTGCCACACCGGCAGTTGTCCTACCGGCGTGACCACCCAAGACCCCATACGCCAACAGGCCCTGGTGGTGCCAACCAAGACCGAACGCGTCTGGCGCTTCCACCAAAACACGCTGGAAGCACTGAAAGAACTGGTGCAGGCGGCTGGCCTGGACCATCCCAACCAGATCACCGCCGCCCACATCGTCCGGCGCCTGGCCGACAACGACGTGCGGCTACTGGCCAACCAGCTGTCTTTCGTCAAGCCGGGGGCGCTGCTGGCGGCCATGGAAGGACGTGGCGAATGGCCGCACAACGTCTTCAAGTTGTACTGGCCGCTGGCCCAAAGCCGCAGCTTCCAGGCCCTGGTGGCCTGATCGTCAGGCTGAGCCCCGGCCCAGTCGCCAGCTTGATCTCAAGCTGTTCGTCAGCCCTGGAGCCTCAGGCGAGGGGCGGCGCTGTGTCGACAAAGCTCGGCCGCGCGGCCAGCTTGTCGTAGAGCTTGTGCAGGTTGGGGTAGGACGTGCGCCAGTCGATGTGCGCAAAGCGAAAGTCCAGGTAGCCGAGCGCGCTGCCCACCGCCACGTCAGCCAGTGTGAAGGCGTTACCGTGGCACCAGGGTTTTTCGCCCAGCCCCTGGCTCATGCTTTGCAGCGCGGCGTGCACACGGCTCATCTGGCGGTCGATCCAGATCTGCGAGCGCTGTTGCGCGGTACGCCCGGCCCAGGTCGCCTCCAGGCGGGCCAGGATGCTGGCATCCAGCAGACCATCAGCAAGGGCTTCCCAGGTGCGCACTTCAATGCGTTCGCGGCCGCTGGGCGGGATCAGCTTGCCCACGGGTGACAGCGTGTCCAGGTACTCAACGATGACCCGCGAGTCAAAAACCGCCTCACCGCCTTCCATCACCAGGCACGGCACCTTGCCCAGTGGGTTGCTCTTGAGGATGTGGTCTTGCCCCCAAACGTCTTCCAGTTCCAGCTGGCAGTCGAGCTTTTTCTCGGCCATCACGATGCGCACTTTGCGCACGTAGGGGCTGGTGAGTGATCCGAGCAGTTTCATTTTTTGTGAGCCGAGCTCTTTCCCTGTGTGCGACCCATTCTAGCGATGGGGGCTGCTGCGCATCGGCGGGCCCTGTCGCGTGAAATCCACGCGGCTGGGCCGGCCGGCAAGGGTGAGTTCGGCCACCTGGGGGGCCATGCGTGACAAGACCTGCCCGCCGCGCACCACCAGCAGCCGCGTGGCGCGCAGCCGAATGGCCTCTTCGGGGGAGGTGGCTTGCAGCAGCACAAAGTCGGCGCGGCAGCCCGGCTCCAGCCCGTAGCCCGTCAAGCCCATCACCTTGGCAGCGTTGACGGTGACGGCATCAAAACACTGGCGTTGCCCTTGCACCGACGTCATCTGCGCCACATGCAGGCCCATCGCTGCTACCTCGAGCATGTCGCCCGAGCCCAGCGCGTACCAGGGGTCCATCACGCAGTCGTGGCCAAAGGCCACGTTGATCCCGGCGGCCATCAGCTCGGGCACCCGGGTCATGCCGCGCCGCTTGGGGTAGCTGTCGTGGCGGCCCTGCAGCGTGATGTTGATCAAAGGGTTGGCCACCACATGCACCTGACTTTCGCGAATCAAGGGCAGCAGTTTGCTGACGTAGTAGTTGTCCATCGAGTGCATGGACGTCAGGTGCGAGCCGGTCACCCGGCCGTGCAGCCCCAAGCGCTGCGTGTGAAAAGCCAGGGTTTCGATATGGCGCGACCAGGGATCGTCGCTCTCGTCGCAGTGCATATCAACCATGAGACCACGTTCTGACGCCAATTCGCAGAGCAGGCGCACACTTTCTGCGCCTTCGGCCATGGTTCGCTCAAAGTGCGGAATGCCGCCCACCACCTCCACGCCCAGGTCCAGCGCCTGCTTCAAAGTCTGCATCGCACCTGGCGTGCGAAGCAGGCCGTCTTGTGGGAAGGCCACCAATTGAAGGTCCAGGTAAGGCGCCACCTGGCGTTTGACCTCCAGCAGCGCGCGCACCGCCAGCAATCGCTCGTCACAAACGTCCACATGCGAGCGGATGGCCAACAGGCCCCGCGCCACCGCCCAGTCGCAATACTGCAATGCGCGCTGCGCAATGGCCTCTTCGGTCAGCAGGGGCTTGAGTTCGCCCCACAGGGCAATACCCTCCAGCAAAGTGCCGCTGGCATTGACCCTGGGTAAGCCATGGCTAAGGGTGGCGTCCATGTGGAAATGAGCGTCCACAAAAGGCGGGCAGAGCAGCGCCCCGGCGGCATCCACTTCCGGTACGCCGGGCGGGGCCGCCAGCATGGGGCCCAGCGCCGCGATACGGCCGTTGAGGGCCAGCAAGTCCACGCCCGTGCGGCCATCGGGCAAGGTGGCATGGCGAATGAGCAGATCTGCGGGCATGGTGTCAGGTCCGTGGGCGGGCTTGCAGCATAAGTCCAGGCTGTTCCTGGGGGCTCGGCCTTGCTCGCCAGACCTGTAGCACACAGCCCTTGCATTGCGTCACGAAGGATCCCTGTAAGTCTTGCGGTCAGCCGCTTGTCAGTGCGCAAAAACGGGAGCACACTGGGTTCAACGACCCTGCCTTCGGCGTTCTGCCAATCATCCCCCTTCCCCCCCATTCCTCACCGCTTCCCCCCGTGGTTGGCCACTTCACGGCCAGCCGTTCTTTCCCCTCGCAAAGGAGGTTCTGATGAACTTGACGATCAGCGGCCATCACCTGGAAGTTACCCCGGCCTTGAGAGAGTACGTGCTCACCAAGCTGGACCGCGTGACCAGGCACTTTGATCAGGTGGTCGACGTCACCGTGCTCTTGACGGTGGAAAAAATGAAAGAGAAGGAACGACGGCAGAAGGCCGAAGTGACGCTGCATGTGAAGGGCCGCGACATCTTCGTCGAGCAATCTGCAGAAGACCTCTATGCAGCCATTGACCAGTTGATGGACAAGCTGGACCGCCAGGTTGTGCGCCACAAGGACAGGCTGCAAGACCATCACCACACCTCGCCCAAGCGCGCCGCGGCCAGTACGCTGTAAACCGCACCTTCCCGTGCAACGGCCCCAAGGGGGCCGTTTTGCATGGCTGGCCCCATTCATCAACGGGTGTTGTTGCAGCGCCGCATGAATCCACAAAACCACCTGTTTCGGGGCTTTGGTCTGGGCATCGGTCGCCCAGCCGGTTGCTATCATCACCGGCTGAAAAAACACCTTCACTCGCGCTCTCGCCCTTCGGTGATGACGCGACAAGGAATGGTCCCATGAACCGACTTGCCGCCATCCTGCCTGCCAGCAACGTGCTGGTGAATGTTGACGCGACCAGCAAAAAGCGCGTCTTTGAGCAGGCGGGCTTGCTGTTCGAAAATCAGCACGCGATTGCGCGCGGCATCGTCACCGACAACCTCTTTGCGCGTGAACGTCTGGGGTCGACTGGCCTGGGTCACGCGGTGGCCATTCCGCACGGACGCGTCAAAGGCCTGAAAAACCCGCTGGCCGCGGTGTTGCGTGTGACCCAAGCGATACCGTTCGACGCTCCTGACGACGAACCCGTGGCCCTGCTGATTTTCTTGCTGGTGCCCGAAGCAGCCACCCAACGCCACCTGGAAATCCTGTCCGAGATAGCCGAAATGCTGTCCGACCGCGACCTGCGCGAGCGTCTCAAGACCGAAGCCGATGCGGCCGGCGTGCACAAGCTGATTGCCGACTGGGAACCGCTCAAGTCGGTTGCCTGACCGCGTGAGGCCGCTTCGGGACCCAAGCCAGGCGCCATTGGGCCCATGGCCGGCGCTGGCACACGAGCCAACTGAGGTCATGGCCTTCAAAGGGTCAGGCGCATGAAACCAACATCCATCAGCGCGGAGTCTCTGTTCGAGGCACACCGAGAAGCCCTCCACTGGGAGTGGGTAGCAGGGCACGCCCACCCCGAACGCCGATTTGATGACGAGGCGGTGCGTGACGCTCGCTCCGCCGCCGACTTGGTCGGCTACCTCAACTACATCCATCCCTATCGGGTGCAGATCGTGGGTCGCCGCGAAGTGGCCTACCTGACGCGGTCCACCGCAGAAGACCAGGAGCGCCGCATCTCACGCATCGTCACCCTGGAGCCACCGGTGATCATCGTGGCCGACGGGCAGGCCGCCCCGCCCAGGCTGGTGGCCATGTGCGACCGCGCTGACATTCCGCTGTTTGTCACCCAAGACTCTGCCGGCCACGTGATCGACCTGGTGCGAAGCTACCTGGGCCAGCACTTTGCCGAGCGCACCACGCGCCATGGGGTGTTCATGGACATCCTTGGCCTGGGCGTGCTGCTCACCGGTGAATCCGGCCTGGGCAAGAGCGAACTGGGGCTGGAATTGGTGTCACGCGGCCACGGCCTGGTGGCCGATGACGCGGTAGACATCTACCGCACCTCGCAAACGTCGCTCGAAGGGCGTTGTCCCGAATTGCTGAAAAACCTGCTCGAGGTGCGCGGCATTGGCCTGCTGGACATCAAGGCCATCTTTGGCGAAACCGCGGTGCGCCGCAAGATGCGCGTCAAGCTCATCGTGCACCTGGTTCGCAAAGAAACCATGGAACGTGACTTTGAGAGGCTGCCCTACGAACCGCTGTTCGAGGAAATCCTGGGCCTGCCAGTGCGCAAGGTGGTGATCGCGGTGGACGCCGGCCGCAACCTGGCCGTGCTGGTGGAAGCAGCGGTGCGCAACACCGTTTTGCAGCTGCGCGGCATCGACACCTATCAAGAGTTCATCAAACGGCACCAGGCCGCGATGGAAGGCCAGGGCAGCGACGACTGATGCCCTGGGCGGCAATCGTTGCTGCTACTTCTGCCGGTGCTCGCACTGCGTTTTGGTGCAGCGTGCATACAGCGCCAAAGAGTGCTCTTGCAGCTCAAAGCCACGCGCGATCGTCACCTCCCGCTGGCGTTGTTCAATCTGCGGGTCAAAGAACTCTTCCACCCGCCCGCAGTCCAGACACACCAGATGGTCGTGGTGCTGGCCTTCGTTGAGCTCAAAAACCGCTTTGCCGCTTTCAAAGTTGCTGCGCGTCAGCAAGCCGGCTTGCTCAAATTGCATCAGCACGCGGTAAACGGTGGCCAAGCCGATGTCGGCGTTGTCGGTCAGCAGCGCTTTGTAGACGTCTTCGGCCGTCATGTGGCGCCTTGAGGTCTGCTGAAAGACTTCCAGGATCTTGATGCGCGGCAAGGTGGCCTTGAGGCCGCTGCTCTTGATTTCGTCGGCGTGCTTCAACCAGCCCTCCTGCCCATGTCGCGTACCCCAGTGTGCGGCCTTTGGGCCTGAAAAAGGCGGCCCGCTAGAATTCGGCGATCATAGCCAGCGGGGCCAGGTTCCGCCGTGTTCCCTGAAGCGCTCCCCGCCGCCTTAACCGTGCCCGGCCTTGAAGGGCACCTTACTCTGCCGCCCCATGCCCCGAATTTTGTTCATCACCTGCACCTTAGTGGCCGGCGCGCTGTTGGCGGGCTGCGAGTCGCTGCAGCGCACCGACAGCCTGTTTGGTGTGATCACCCCCTACCGCATCGACATCGTGCAGGGCAATGCGGTCACCAAAGAGCAGGCCGAGCAGGTCAAGCCGGGCCTGAGCAAACTGCAGGTGCGCGACATCCTGGGCACACCCTTGGTGGCCGACCCCTTCCATGCCAACCGCTGGGACTACATCTTCACGCTGCGCCGGCCCGGCACCGACGCGCAGCGCCGCAGTGTGGTGGTCACGTTTGAGGGTGATGTGGTCAAAAGCGTGACCGCGCCAGACCTGCCATCGGAGCGTGAGTTTGTGGCGTCCATCAGCCGCTTCAAAGACCCCCGCGCCGCCAAGTTGGAACTGACCGAAGACGAGCGCAGGGCCCTGCCACCGCCCGTACGCCGCGCAGCACCGCCGGCCGAGCCCGTGGGCCCGGTGCGCGAATACCCGCCACTGGACAAGAGCTGAGGCAGATCAGGCAATGCTCAACGTTGCCATCGCCGGCAGCTCCGGCCGCATGGGTCGCATGCTGCTCGAAGCTGTGTTGGCCGACCCCGGCACCCGCCTGAGTGGCGCGCTGGACGTCCCGGGCAGCCCCGCGTTGGGCCATGACGCAACCGCCGCTTGGGGGCGCGCCAGTGGCGTCCGGATCACGACGGACCTGCGCCTGGGTCTGCAAGGCGCTGACGTGTTGATCGACTTCACCCGCCCCGAAGGCACCCTGGCCCACCTGGCCGTTTGCCGAGAACTGGGCGTGCGCGCCGTCATCGGTACCACCGGCTTCAGCCCCGAGCAAAAGGCCGCGCTGGCCGCCTACGGCCAACACATCGGCATCGTTTGGGCACCCAACATGAGCGTGGGTGTCAATGTGATGCTTCGGCTGCTGGACCTGGCCACGCGCTCGCTGGGTGAAGGCTACGACGTCGAGGTCATCGAATCGCACCACAAGCACAAGATTGACGCCCCCAGCGGCACCGCGCTGGCCCTGGGCGAAGCCGTCGCACACGCACGCGGCGTGGATCTGGCAACCCAGGGCGTGTTTGACCGCCACGGCCAGACCGGTGAACGCCCACCCGGCGCCATTGGCTTTGCAACCATCCGCGGCGGCGACATCGTGGGTGAACACATGGTGATGTTTGCCGGTGCTGGCGAACGCATCGAGATCTCGCACAAGAGCAGCAGCCGCGCCAACTACGCCGACGGCAGCCTGCGCGCCGCGCACTTCGTGGCCAGCAAAGGCCCGGGTCTGTACAGCATGGCCGACGTGCTCGGCTTGGCGCCGCTCTGACAAAACACATGGGCGGCCTGCAGCAGTTCTGGACCAGCACCGACGGCGTCGGCCGCGCCGTGGCCTTGATCTTGCTGGCCATGTCCGTGGGCGCCTGGGTGCTCATTTTGTGGAAGGGCTGGGTGCTTCGTCGGGCAGCAGCCGACATCTCTCGTGCAGTGCCCGCCTTCTGGGACGCGCCCCAACTGGACGACGGTGCAGCTCGCCTGGCTGCGATGGACCGCGAAAACGTGTTGCTGCCGCTCTTGAGTGCGGCTCGAGCACAGCCTGCAGCCCAGACCCTGGAGGCCTCGGGCAAGGCTGAATCCCAACTCACCCGGCGGCTGCGCGACGCCTTGCACCGCGGCCTGCAACACCTGCAGTACGGCCAGGTGGTGCTGGCCAGCATCGGCAGCACGGCGCCATTCGTAGGCCTGTTCGGCACCGTCTGGGGCATCTACCACGCCTTGGCTGGCATGGCAGCGGCTGGTGGCATCACCATCGACAAGGTCAGCGGCCCCATTGGCGAAGCCCTGATCATGACCGCCGCCGGCATCGCCGTGGCCGTGCCCGCGGTGCTGGCCTACAACGCCTTTGGCAAGATGATCGCAGCCAGCGAAGCCGAACTCGAAGGCTTCGCCCACGACCTGCGCGAACTGGTGCTGGGCCGCTGACCATGGCCTTTGGCCGCCTGGAACGCAACCCGGCTTCGCAGCCCATGAGCGACATCAACATGACGCCGCTGATTGACGTGATGCTGGTGCTGCTGGTGATTTTCATCATCACCGCACCCCTGATGACCAGCAGCCTGCGCCTGGACCTGCCCAAGACCGAAGCCGCCAGCAGCAGCGACGCCACCGCCTTTGTGGCGCTGGCGCTGGACGCCGAAGGCCGCCTGTTTCTGGGCGACCAGGAGCTGGCGCCCGACAAAGCCCGTGAGCTGGTCAGCGCCCGCGTGCGCGAAGCCGCGCGTCGCGACCCTGGCACCGAGGTGCAGCTGCGCGCCGACAAGCTGGTGCCCTATGGCCGGGTGGCCGAGTTGATTGGCTGGGTGCAAGACGCCGGGCTGAACCGCATAGGCCTTGTGACAGAGGCCGCCGCAGCGCCCGCCCAGCGATAAAGGCGTCCCTACAATCGGCGGATGAACGAGAAATACGTCCCCGCCGAAGTTGAGTCTTCCGCCCAGGCGCACTGGCAGTCCACCGACGCCCATCGCGTCACCGAAGACGCATCAGCGCCTAAGTTCTACGCCTGCAGCATGCTGCCCTACCCCAGCGGCAAGCTGCACATGGGCCACGTGCGCAACTACACCATCAACGACATGATGGCGCGCTACCTGCGCATGAAGGGGCTCAACGTCTTGATGCCCATGGGCTGGGACGCCTTTGGCCTGCCAGCCGAAAACGCGGCCATGGACAACAACGTGCCACCCGAAAAGTGGACGCGCGCCAACATCGCCGACATGAAAAGCCAGATGAAGCCGCTGGGCCTGGCTTTCGACTGGAGCCGTGAACTGGCCACCTGCGACCCCGAGTATTACAAGTGGAACCAATGGTTCTTCTTGAAGATGCTGGAAAAGGGCATCGCCTACAAGAAGACTCAAATCGTCAACTGGGACCCGGTGGACCAGACGGTGCTGGCCAACGAACAGGTGGTGGACGGCCGCGGTTGGCGCAGCAATGCCATTGTTGAAAAGCGCGAGATCCCCGGCTACTACCTGGCCATCACGCAGTACGCCGACGAGCTGCTGGCCGGCGTCAACGACACCACCCACCCGCACTACCTGGAGGGCTGGCCCGAACGCGTGCGCCTGATGCAAGAGCACTGGATCGGCAAGAGCGAAGGCGTGCGCTTTGCCTTCACGCACGACATTCGCAGCGCGGACGGCCAGCTGATCCAAGACGGACGCATGTTTGTCTTCACCACGCGCGCCGACACCATCAAGGGCGTGACCTTTTGTGCCGTGGCGCCCGAGCACCCGCTGGCCACCCATGCCGCCGCCAACAACCCGGCCCTGGCGGCCTTCATCGAGCAGTGCAAAAAAGGTGGCACCACCGAAGCCGAGCTGGCACTGAAGGAGAAGGAAGGCCTGCCCACGGGGTTGTTCGTGCAGCACCCCCTCACCAACGAAAAAATCCCTGTCTGGGTCGGCAACTATGTGCTGATGAGCTACGGCGATGGTGCTGTCATGGGCGTACCTGCCCACGACGAACGCGACTTTGTCTTTGCCAAAAAATACGGTATCGCCGTTCTGCAGGTCATCCACATCGACGGCGAGCACTTCAGCTACGACCACTGGCAAGACTGGTACGGCGACAAGTTGCGCGGCATCACCATCAACAGTGGCGTCTACAGCGGCCTGCACCACAAACCCGCGGTCGACGCCATTGCCGCCGCGCTGCACAGCAAGGGCCTGGGCGGCAAGAAGACCACCTGGCGTCTGCGCGACTGGGGCATCAGCCGGCAGCGCTACTGGGGCACGCCCATCCCCATCATCCATTGCGACAGCTGTGGTTCGGTGCCGGTGCCGGAAAAAGACCTGCCGGTGATCCTGCCGCCTGACCTGGTGCCTGACGGCAGCGGCAACCCGTTGAACAAGTGCGCATCGTTCCTGAACGTGGCCTGCCCGCAGTGTGGCAAACCCGCGCGGCGCGAGACCGACACCATGGACACCTTTGTCGACAGCGCCTGGTACTACATGCGCTACTGCTGCCCAGGCAACAACGACAGCATGGTCGACGCGCGCAACGACTACTGGATGCCGATGGACCAGTACATCGGTGGCATCGAGCACGCGGTGCTGCACCTGCTGTACGCACGCTTCTGGACCAAGGCCATGCGCGACCTCGGCTTGGTCAAATTCAGCGAGCCCTTCACCAAGCTCTTTACGCAGGGCATGCTGCTCAACGAAAGCTACTACCGCGAAGAAGCCAGTGGCAAAGCGCGCTGGTTCTACCCCAGCGAAGTGGACGTCTCGTACGACGACAAGGGCCACCCCACTGGGGCCACGTGCAAAGCCGACGGTCTGCCGGTGCAATTGGGTGGCATCGAGAAGATGTCCAAGAGCAAGAACAACGTGGTCGAGCCCAAGGACATCATCGCCAAGTTTGGCGCTGACACCGCGCGCGTGTTCACGATGTTCGCCGGCCCACCCGACCAAAGCGCAGCCTGGTCCGACTCCGGCGCCGAGGGCAGTTTCCGCTTCTTGCGCCGCCTGTGGTCCAGCGCCGTGCGCTTGCAACCTCGTCTGGCGGCCGCTGCAGGTTCGTTTGAAGGTTTGTCGCCCGCGGCGGCGGCCTTGCGCCGCGACATGCACCTGCTGCTGCGCCAGATCAGCCACGACTATGACCGCATGCAATACAACACGGTCATCTCGGGCTCGATGAAGATGCTCAACGCGATTGACGACGCCAAGGTCAGCAACACCCCGGCCGACGCCGCTGCGGTGGCCGAAGCGCTGGGCATCGTGCTGCGCTCGCTCTACCCTGCGGCGCCGCACATCACGCACGGGCTGTGGGTGGACCTGGGTCTCCACGCCCAGCACGGTGACATCAGCACCGCGCCCTGGCCCGCGGTGGACGAGGCCGCACTGGTGCAGGACGAAATCGAACTGGTGCTGCAGGTCAGCGGCAAGCTGCGCGGCTCGATCCGCGTGGCCAGCGGCGCCGACCGCGCCAGCATCGAAGCCGCCGCACTCGCGTCACCGGAATTCGCCCGCTTCAGCGAGGGCAAAGCGGCCAAGAAGGTGGTGGTGGTGCCGGGTCGCTTGGTCAACGTGGTGGTCTGATGAAACTACCAGCGGCATGGGTCGGGCGGGCCTGCACGATCGTCTGGCCAGCCAGGCTGGTTTGATGCGCCATCGCCTGCAATCCAACCGGCGGCGCTGGCTTTGCGCGACGCCGCTTGCTGCACTGGGCGTGATGCTGCTGAGTGGCTGCGGCTTCAAACTGCGCCAACCCGCCCGGCTGTCTTTTGCCTCCATCGCGTTAACAGGCTTTGGCCGCCGCTCCGCGCTGGGCGACGAACTGCGCCGCCAACTGGCTTTGCAGGTTCAGGTGCTGGACGCCCCCGACAAAGCCGACGTGGTACTTGAGGTGCTGGACGACAGCCGCGAAAAAAGCGTGGTGGCCTCCACCGCAGCCGCTCAAGTGCGCGAACTGCAGCTTCGCTTGAAATTCAACTTTCGCGCCCGCGCACCCGGCGGCCGCGAACTGATTCCCCGCGTCGAATTGCTGGCCAAGCGCGACCTGAGCTACAGCGAAACCGCGGCGCTGGCCAAGGAAGCGGAAGAGTCCGAACTGTTCCGCGAGATGCAGACCGATGTGGTGGCGCAGGTCCTGCGTCGGCTGGCGGCCGTCACCGTTTGAGCGTGCAAAGTTTCGGCCCGCAAACGCCAACACCCACGAACGGCTTACCCAAGGACACCGCGCATGCAGATCCGTCCTGAACAGCTCGAAGTCGCGCTCAGCCGGGGGCTCAAGCCGGTCTACACCATCCATGGCGACGAGCCCTTGTTGGCGCAAGAAGCCGGCGACGCCATCCGCGCCGCTGCGCGTGCTGCGGGCTACAGCGAGCGCCAGGTCTTCACCGTCAGCGGCGCCCACTTCGACTGGAGCGGTGTGCTGGGTGCGGCACAAGCCATGAGCCTGTTTGCCGACCGCCAGTTGATCGAGATCCGCATCCCCAGCGGCAAGCCCGGCAAGGACGGCTCAGAGGCCCTGCAGCGCTACTGCGAACGCCTGCCCGAAGACGTGCTGACCTTGGTCACCTTGCCCAA
The DNA here is from genome assembly GCA_043743835.1 of Betaproteobacteria bacterium. Taxonomy (GTDB): domain Bacteria; phylum Pseudomonadota; class Gammaproteobacteria; order Burkholderiales; family Burkholderiaceae_C; genus Rubrivivax. The sequence continues at coordinate 1,111 of JAYTVT010000013.1, read as the reverse complement.
GCTCGACTTCCAGCAAAGCAAGGCCGCCTGGTTTGGCGCACTCGACGCTGCAGGGCTGACCGTTCGTGTGGAGACGCTGGCTCGCCATTCGCTGCCGGCCTGGCTGGCGCAGCGTCTGTCGCGCCAGCAGCAGCAGGTGGCACCTGGCGAAGAGGGGCAACGCACGCTGGCCTTTTTTGCCGACCGCATCGAAGGCAACCTCTTGGCCGCCCACCAGGAATTGCAAAAACTGGCGCTGCTGCACCCGGCCGGCGTGCTGAGCTTTGAGCAGGTGCAGTCCGCCGTGCTCAACGTCGCCCGCTACGACACCAGCAAGCTGGCCGAAGCCGTCTGGACTGGCCAAACCGCGCGCGCTCTTCGGGTGTTGGACGGCCTACAGGCCGAAGGCGAGCCCGCCGTGATGGTGCACTGGACACTGGCCGAAGACATCCGCGCGCTGGCCCGAGCCCACGCTGCACTGGAAGCGGGCAAACCCATTCCGCTGGCGCTGAAAGACGCGCGGGTCTGGGGCGTGAAGGAAAAGCTCTTTGAACGGGTCTTGCCCTTGATGGCAAGCCATCAGGTGGCGCACCTGCTGGACGCCGCCAGCATTGTTGACGGCATCGTCAAAGGACTCAAGCACCCCGATTGGCCACACGAACCCTGGCCCGCCTTGAAGCGCTGGATGCTGACCATGCTGCAGGTCAGTGCGTCGCAGGGCCGCAGCCGAGTGCGCCTGGCCTTGCGGGCCTGAACGGCTGACCTACGGTCCTGAGTGAGTCTGCTCAGACTCACCCGTCACCCGACCACTTGCTGGGCCGTCCGGGTTGGTAAGTCACTTCAGCTTGCGGCGCATTGCAGACTTTCGCTCTGTGGCGATCGCGTGCGCTTGGGGTGCCCTGCTGCGCTCATGTCCCCCGCGTTGGGCTGCGCCCGCCGCTCCTCCTAACACTTCGCTCCGCAGGGCACCCCAATCGCCCGCTCAGGCACCAATGGTGGTGTGCCGTTTCTTGGCCCGCCTCCATGGTGGATAGACGAGGGCAATGGGTACCGGGCGCAGCGAAGTATTAGGAGGAGGGACCGGCGAAGCCGGGCCCGGGGGACATGAGCGGAGCCCGGTACCCGTTGGCCT
>JAYTVT010000012.1:0-27305 GCA_043743835.1 Betaproteobacteria bacterium | reverse complement strand
CGGCCGGCTTCGACTACAAGATGAGCGTGGAGAAGGCCTACAGCACCGACAGCAACATGCTGGGTGCCACCCACGAAGCCAAGGACCTGGAGTTTCTGAACAGCGGCATGCACATCGTGCAGCCCATCATGGGCGTGGCGTTCTGGAAAGACAGCGTGGCGGTCAAGGCTGAAACGGTGACGGTGCGCTTTGAAGAAGGCATGCCGGTGGCCCTGAACGGCATGACGTTTGCCGACAGCGTGGCGCTGTTTGAAGAGGCCAACCGCATCGGCGGGCGTCACGGCCTGGGCATGTGCGACCAGATCGAAAACCGCATCATCGAAGCCAAGAGCCGCGGCATCTACGAAGCCCCCGGCATGGCGCTGCTGCACATCGCCTACGAACGCCTGGTAACCGGCATCCACAACGAAGACACCATCGAGCAGTACCGCATGAACGGGCGCAAGCTGGGCCGTTTCTTGTACCAGGGCCGCTGGTTTGACCCGCAGTGCATGATGTTGCGTGAGACCGCCCAGCGCTGGGTGGCCCGTGCCATCACCGGTGAAGTCACACTGGAACTGCGCCGTGGCAACGACTACAGCCTGCTCAACACCGAAAGCCCCAACCTCACCTACCACCCCGAGCGGCTGACGATGGAAAAGGGCGCTGGCGCCTTCACCCCGGCCGACCGCATCGGCCAGCTGACCATGCGCAACCTGGACATTGAAGACACCCGCAGCAAGTTGGGTGTGTATTCGCGTGCGGGCTTGCTGGGCGGCAGCCAGGGCGCCACGGTGGCGATGTTGACCCCGCCCGAGGCCGAACCAGCGGCTGGCGCCTGAGCGGCACCGGCAGCAGCGCAAGGCATTCTCAAGATTTCCCCAGACTTTTTTCGGAGTAGACGACCATGATGGACGAAGGCGACGACGGCGCACGTGTAGGCGTATGGGTGACAGTGGGCGTGATCACGCTGCTGTTGTTTGGTTTGATCGGTGGCTTGGCCATACGCCAGATGAACAAGGGCGCGGACAAAGCGCCGGTCAAGCCCGCGGCAGCTCAGCCCATGGCCACGCCTGCCCAGATGGCCGACATGGCCGCGAAGGTGCGCGGCGAGCTGCCCGCCGAGGTGCTGGACGCCCCCGTCCGTGGCGACTTGCTGACCAAGGTCTATTTCGAAACGGGCTCGGCTGTCTTGCCAGGCGACGCCGCCAATGCGGTGGCCGTTGCCGGCGTGGCGCTGGGCCAGGCGCCAGCCTCGGCCAGGCTGGTGCTGTCGGGTTTTCACGATGCCACGGGTGACCCGGCGAAGAACGCCGAGTTGGCCAAGCAGCGCGCCATGGCGCTGAGGGCGGCGTTTTTGGCCGCGGGCCTGGACGCCCCCCGTGTGGTGCTGCGCAAACCCGAGACCACCCAAGCGGGTGGCAAGCCTGAAGAGGCCCGACGGGTCGAAGTTCACATGATCAATTGATCGGCTGAGGGCTCTTGCAGCGCTGGCCTGAGCGGTCCTGTCGAGGCCAAGAGAAGCGCTGCGGGGTCAGGCACTGACGCGGTTGCGCCCGTTGCGTTTGGCGGCGTAGAGCATGGCGTCAGCAGCGCCCAAAAGGTCGCGCACGTCCAGTGTGTGCTGGGTCAGCTGCGTCACACCGATCGACACGGTTTGTTTGTGTTTGACGGGGCCAGCCGGCGGACCCGCTGGACCTGCCGTGGGGGCGGTCAACTCAAAGGTGCGAGCTGACACCGCTGAGCGGACTTTCTCGGCCAGTTCAATGGCGGCCTGCAGCTCGGTGTCGGGCAGAACCACGGCAAATTCTTCGCCGCCCATGCGTCCCAGGATGTCGCTGCCCCGCAGGCGCTCCTGTGCGGCCGCTGCGGTGCTGCGCAAGACCAGGTCGCCCGCGTTGTGGCCAAAGCGGTCGTTGACCGCTTTGAAGTTATCCAGGTCCAGGCACATCACGCTCAAGGGACGCCCGGTGCGTCGAGCCAGCTTGACCTCGCGCTCCAGCGCTTCGAGCAGGTACTTCTTGGTGTAGACGTCGGTGCCACTGTCCACGGTGGCCAAGCGATAGATACGGTCGTGCAGCAAGGCGTCCAGGCTTTGGCGCTCATAAAACTTCAGCACCGCTGAGCCCAGGCGCACCACGTCGCCGTCTTTGAGGTCGACTGGAGCCTGGATGCGCTGTTCGTTCAGGTGGGTGCCGTTGCTGGAGCCCAGGTCGTACAGCGTCACCGTGTCGCCCACTTCGCGCAGCTCAGCGTGGCGGCGGCTGATGCCCAGGCTTTCCAGACAGACATCACATTCGGGTGAGCGGCCCAGGGTCATGCGCGGGCCTTGCAAGGGGTAGCGTGTGCCGGTGCTGTCGCCGCTGTACAAGATCAGGCAGGGCCGACGCTGTGCGGTGTCGCCCAAAGCCTGAAACAGCGTCAAATCGGCCTTGTTCAGGCGCAGGGTGGAGTGGTCCCAGTCTGCAGGGCTGGCCCCAGCCGGTGCGCTTGCACCGTTAGACGGCAGACCCTTGGCTTTGGACAGCAGTTCGGTGGGTGGATACGTCACGGCAAACAATCCAGGTCAGCGGCGGGAAGGAAGTGCGGGCACCCACAACCAGGGCGCCTGCCGCTGTTATCGGCTGCCTTGGCGCTGTCCTTGAGGCCGGCTCATGGGTGGTTTACCGCTGGTTGGCCGCGGCTTGATGGTCGGGTGCCAGGCGGGCTGTCTCAACCGGCGCGCAATTCGCTGCTGGCGCGCAGCTGGCCCACTTCCAGGCCGTTCCAGTTGCTGAGCCTCACATCGCTGAAGCCATGCACAAACGCTGCATCGGCCTCACCCAGTGGCAACAAGCGCTCGATCAGGGCCGCCATGGCCACTTCACAGGCCCGCGAGGTGTTGCCGTCGTCCATCTTGATGGCCACCCCCAGCCCCACTTCGGGCAAGGCGGCGCAATACACACCTTCGGCGCCCACCTTGCAAAAGACGCGCTCGCCCAGCCTTTCCATCAGCCGGGTGTCAAAGCGGCCCGTGCCGGCCACCATGTAGGGGGCTGCAGCCACCGCGGCACGCAGGCGTTTGGCAGCTCGTTGATGCTCAGTAGACAGGCCGACGCCGGTGGCCACGCGGGCGAACGCGTGAGCCAAGTGGCGCAAGGGCACGGCAAAGGTGGGAATGCTGCACCCGTCGACACCCACCGGCGCCCGGCTCAGGTCGTAGCCGGTGCTGGCTTGCAGCGCGGCGGTGACTTCGCGCATCACGGGGTGGTCAGGCAAGACGTAGCCACTGAGAAAGGCTCGCTTGTCTTTGTCTTCGGCCATCAGGCAGCCCAGGCAGACAAAGCCCGAGTGTTTGCCCGAGCAGTTGTTGTTCAGTGCGGTGGGCTGGGCGCCGGCAGCCGCCAGCGCTTTGATGCTGCCGTCGTGGTAGGGCCAGTGCGCACCGCACTCCAGGGCTCCAGCGTCCACGCCGGCCTTGGCCAGCATGCTGGCGGCGGTGGCCGCATGAAGCGCTTCGCCGCCGTGGCTGGCGCAGGCCAGGGCCAGCTCTTCGTTGCTCAGCTGCCAGCGGTCGGCGGCGCCGCTGGCCACCAGGGGTAGGGCTTGCAAGACCTTCACTGCGCTGCGCGGAAAAATGGGGCGCTCGATGTCGCCCCACTGGGTATGAACAGCGCCGTCCGCGTCCACGACCGCCACGGCACCGCGGTGGCTGGACTCGATGATGCCGCCGCGCAGCGCGTGCACCAGGGCAGGGTTGTTTGTCATGGCCAGACTGTAGCGCGGCTGCCCGGCAAGGCAGAATCAGCGCATGCCTTTGACTGCCTTGGCCCTGGTGCTGCTGGCCGCTGTGCTGCACGCGACCTGGAACATCGCAGCCAAGCATGCCGGCGGTGACCACCGCTTCACGCTGCTCACCAGTTTGTTGACCAGCCTGCTGTGGCTGCCCGCCGGCCTGTACTTTGGCTGGTCCGAGGTGCCGCGCTGGGGTTGGACCGAGTGGGCTGTGGTCAGCCTGAGCGCGCTGCTGCACCTGCTGTACTTCAATTCCCTGCTCACCGGTTACCGCGTGTCCGATCTCACCGTGGTCTATCCCCTGGCGCGCGGCAGCGGGCCTTTGCTGACCGCTGCCGCAGCCGTGCTGCTGCTGGGTGAAACGCTGAGCGCCCTGGGCCTGCTGGGTGTGCTGGCCGTTTGCGGTGGCATCTTCTTGATTGCCGGAGGCCCCGCGCTGTGGCGCCACGGCCATGACCCGGCGCAGCGGGCCCGCACCCATGCCGGTGTGCGCTGGGGCTTGATCACCGGCGCCATGATTGCCGGCTATTCGGTGGTGGACGGCTACGCCATCAAGGTGCTGGCGATCGGCCCGGTGCTGTTTGACTACGCCTGCAATGTGCTGCGCCTGCCGCTGCAGCTGCCCACCTTGTTGAAGGAGCGGCCGGCCCTGATGCAGGCATGGCGCCAACAGTGGCGCCATGCCCTGGTGGTGTCCACGCTGGGACCCTTGGCCTACATCCTGGTGCTGTACGCGTTGACGATGGCACCCTTGTCGCATGTAGCGCCTGCGCGCGAGCTCAGTATGCTGGTGGCGGCGCTGCTCGGCGGGCGCTTGCTGGGTGAGACCGACCGCGGCCTGCGTTTGCTGGGGGCCCTGTGCATGGCTGGCGGCGTGATGGCGCTGGCCTGGGGTTGATGAGCGTGCAACTCTGGGGTGTGGACTTCAGCAGTGCGCCCACGGCGCGCAAGCCCATCGTGGTGGCCCAGGGTGTGCGCCTGGGCGCCGTGTTGCGTTTGCAAGGCGTGGTCAGCTTGCCACGCATGGCGGATTTTGAAGCGTGGATTCAGCGCGGCGGCCCCTGGCTGGGCGCTTTCGACTTCCCTTTCGGCTTGCCGCGGCCGTTTGTGCAGGCCTTGAACTTGGGTGACACCGCGCAGCAGGTCGTCGCCAACCTGCGCCAACGATGTCCCGCGCGGATGGACTTTCGCGCGTTGGTGGATGCCTGGGGCAACACCCAACCCGCAGGCCAGCGCCTGCTGCACCGGGCAACCGACAGGGCCTGTCAGGGCGTCAGTTCCACCAGTCCTTTGCAGACGCGCTACGTGCCGGTCGGCTTCATGTACTACGAGGGTTTTTCTCGCCTGGTGGACGCGGGTGTGCACCTGCCAGGTCTGCTTGCAGGCGACACGGCGCGGGTGGCCCTGGAAGGCTACCCGGGCTTGCTGGCCCATGAGCTGATCGGCCGGCGTTCCTACAAGAACGACGACAGCAACGAGCGCTTGCTGGCCCGCAAGGACATGCTGGAGGCCTTGGAGCAGGGCCGCACACGTTTGGGCCTGCGCCTGAAGCTGACACCGGCGCAGGCTGGCGAGTTGGTGGCCGACAGCAGCGGCGACCGGCTCGACGCCGTGCTGTGCCTGGCCCAGGCGGCCTGGGCGCAGCAGCAGCCGCGTTGGGGGCAGCCCGCGCGGGTTGATGGCGTCGAAGGCTGGATCACCACTGCATCGCCACCTTGATGCCCCGTGGGGCATGATGGCACTCTGGAGAGGAGACACACATGTTGGGAACCCATAGGCTGATCCTGGGACTTGGCCTGCTGTCCATCGCCTGGCCAGGGTTGGGTCGCGCGGCGCCGGCATCACCCGTGCAGGGCATGGTCACGGCCGTTTCCAGTGGCGACACCGTGACGCTGACGCTGGCCGACCAAAAACAGATCAGCGTGCGGCTGCGCGACATCGACGCGCCAGAGCCCTGCCAACCTTGGGGTGTGGAGGCCCGCGCAGCCTTGTCCACCCTGGCCCTGAACAAGGTGGCCACCCTGCAAGCCAGCGGGCGCGACGCGCAGGGCCGAACGGTGGGCAACCTGCTGTTGGACGACCTGAACGTCAGCCGATTTCAAGTGGAAAACGGCCACGCCTGGAGCGTGCGCACCCGCTGGGACCAAGGGCCGCTGGTCAAACAGGAAAAGATGGCGCGGGCTTTGACCCGCGGTCTGCACGCAACGCCAGGCGCGGTGTTGCCCAAGGAATTTGTGCGGCTGCACGGCCGTTGCCCCGTGGCTTCGGCGGCCGCCGAAGCGCCCGCGCCCGCAGCAGCGACACCCAAGAAAAAGTGAAGCTTCGCGGCGCCTTTACTTGACGCGCACCCAGCGCAGTTCCAAGGTGTCGTTGGGCCACTGCACGGCGCCCACCTTCTTGGCCATGGCCCAGGTCAGTGTGCGGCGGTACAGCGGCACATAGGGCAGTTCGTCGCCCACCATGCGCAGCACCGTGGTGACCAGCGCGCGGCGGCGTGTGATGTCGGGTTCAGTGCGGATGCCGTCGATCAACACGTCCAGCTTGGGGTTGCTGTAGCGCCCAGCATTGAAGGTGCCCAGGCCGGCCTTGTCAAAGGTGTGAAAGAGGCCGTTGAGCGAGTTCCAGGCGTCTGGGCTGGCCGTCCAGCCGTATTCGATGAAGCTGGCCGTGCCCTGGGTGAGCTTGGGAAAAAACTGGTTGCTCGGGCTGCTGCGCAAGGTGGTGCGCACACCCACTTGCGTGAGCATGGCTGCCACGGCCTGGCAGACGTTTTCGCGCCAGGACACATTCACGCAGTCCAGCGTGATGCTGAAGCCGTTGGGGTAGCCCGCCTCGCCCAACAGTTGGCGTGCACGGGCAGGGTCAAAGGGCAAGCGGCGGTCCAGATCGACGGGCGAGCCGTCCACCAAAGGGCTGAGGAAGGCGCCGGTGGGCACGGCCTGACCCCGCAGTACCTTGTCGATGATCAGCGGCACGTTGATGGCGTGATACACCGCCTTGCGCACGCGCAGGTCCTTGAAGGGGTTGCGGCCCTTGACGTCGCTGTCTTGCAGCTCGTCGCGCGCCTGATCAAAAGTCAAATACTGCTGGCCGATGTCAGCGGTTTGCAGCAGGCTCAGGCGTGGGTCAGCTTTCAGGCGGGCAATGTCCTGGTAGGGAGGGTCCAGCACCAGGTCGACTTCGCCGCTGGCCAGCGCCGCCAACCGGGTGGCGTCGGACTTGATGGTGACCCAGCTCACCTGCTCCAGGTTGCCGTGGCGCTTGTCGGCCCAGCCCCACCAGGGCGTGTGGCGCTTGAGCACGGTGCGCACGTCGGGCTCGTAGCGGTCCAGTTTCAGGGGCCCGGTGCCGTTGGCGTTGCGCACGGCAAAGGTTTCTTGTTTGCCATTGAAGTCCTGCGGCTTGACCACGCCGTGCTTTTCGCTCCACGCCTTGCTCATGATGGAAACGAACTGCAGCTTCTCGGGCAACACCGCGTCAGGCGCCTCGAGCTGGATCTCGATGTGCATGGCGTCGATCTTGCGTACCGCGCTCACGCCCTTGAGCTGAAAGGCGCGCTGTGACGGTGCGGTGAGGGCTCGCTCCAGCGAAAACACGGCGTCGTCGGCGGTGAACGCTGAGCCGTCGTGAAAAGTCACACCGGGCCGCAGGCGAAACCGCCAGGCCGTGGGCGACACCATCTGCCACGACAAAGCCAATGCTGGCTCGGCCTTGAAGCGTTCGTCCCGGCCCACCAGCGATTCATAGATCTGAAACACAACGCGCGAGTGGTACAGCAGCGCAATGGCGTGCGGGTCCATCGTTTGCGGATCAAAAGCCGTGGCGATGCGCAGTGCCGCTCGGTTGGCGGCATCCGCTGCCGGTGCTTGGGCGCTGGCCGGTTGGCCGAACCAGCAGGCCAGCGCCACGCACAGAACCGTTGCCAGCCGGCTCATGCCAGGTGTCAAGAAGCGGGGAACAGCAAAGCTCACAAAAGGCATGGTGCAGGGACATCAGCAGTCAAGTTCAAGGCCTTAACTATCCCTGCCTGCGGGCCCCGCTTGGGCTCAGGCAAACCAGTAAGCAATGGCCCTAGGGGCCAGCAGGCGCTAGCGCAGGTTTTCGACCTGTGCCGCCCGTGCGGCTTGCAGGAAGTCTTGCAAGATGGGTGAGTCGTCCAGCGTCAAGGGGTCGTCGGCGCGGTGGAACTCGGGGTGCCATTGCACGCCGGCGACAAAGCCCGGGCCCGGGCGGCGAATGGCTTCGATCATGCCGTCGTCGGGGCAACGGGCTTCCACCACAAAACCCTCGGCCAACTGCTTGATGCCTTGGTGGTGGATGCTGTTGGTGGTGGCGCGTTTCAGGCCAGGGTAAAGCGACGCCAGGTGGGTGCCCGCGACAAACTCGATGCTGTGAAAGTGCTGCTCGTAGCGACCCAGCATGCGGTGGTCCAAGGCATCGGGCAGCTGCGTGCCGATGTCCTGCAGCAGACTGCCGCCAAAAGTGACGTTGAGCAACTGCAAACCGCGGCAAATGCCAAAAACGGGCTTGCCGGCGGCCACAAAGGCGCGGATCAACTCCATCTCGTAGAGGTCACGCACGCGGTCGCCCTGCCAGTCCGCATGCAAGGGCTGCTCGCCGTAGTGCAGCGGTGCCACGTCGTTGCCACCCTGCAAAACCAGCCCGTCCAGGGCTTGGGCGTAGTGGTTCAGGTCGATGTCGCTGCGCACGACCACCGAGTTGCTGTCCACCGCCGGCACCATCACGGCCATGGCGCCACCGGACAGCACCCAGTGGGCAACCGACTGCTCCAGGTAATGCAGCGTCTTGGTGAAGACCCCGGGCAGCTCAACGCCGGTTGAGCCGGGGGTGTAGATGCGGGCCGACAGGCCGATCAGCAAGGGTCTTTTCATAGGCCCGAGATGATGAGCCATGGGCTGTCCTTGGGCAATGTTGGCGGATGGCGACTTGTGCGACTTCGGCACAGGTTCAGCATGGATTGGGAGCAAGTTCAGTCGTTCCGCCGAACCTTGGACCCACCCGCCACACCTGCGCCGGCATCCCGCGTGACTGTCGATGTCTTCCCTGCCCATGTCACCCCCATGTCACCCCCTCGCGCTTGCCGCTGGCCTGCTACACGGCCCAACATCGCCCGAAGCCAGTTCTGGAGATACGAGATGACGCCTATCGGTCGGGTTCACATGGGGGCCACCGGTGGCGCTGCGGCGCTGCTCGTTGGCGTCTTGCTTGCGGCCTTCGGGGTCACGCAGCTGCCGGTCCCTCCCGTGCGAATGCCGGCCACCGGGATGCCCTTGACCGCAACAGAGTCGGCACTGGGCAGCTCGGTCATGCGGGCCATTCAATCGCGACAGCTGCGCTTCGAACGCAACCAGGGCCAGGCACCACGGGACGTGCGCTACCTTTCGCGCGGCCAGCGCCATCAGCTGAGTGTCTTTGATGACGGGATGGCCTTGTCGGCGCTGGCCGCTGATGGTGCGCAGTCGACCGCCCGACTTCGTTTCGTGAATGCGCAGCGAGGTGGTTCCTTTGAAGAACGCGAACCCGTCGAGGCGCGCACCCACTTCCTGCACGGCGCCGACCCGGCGCGATGGGTCCGTGGCGTGCAACAGATGCGGCAGCTGCGCTATGCCGAGATCTACCGTGGCATTGACCTCGTCTACTACAGCCGCGACGGTGAACTCGAGTTCGACCTGGTCGTGAAGCCCGGTGCCGACCCCGGACAGATTCGCCTGCAGACCAGCGGCGCGAAGGCCCCCTTCATCGACCGGGACGGTCATCTGTTGCTCGACGGCGAAGGCGGCGTGCTGCGCGTGCACCGCCCGGTGCTGCAACAGAACATCGAAGGCCAGCGCATCACGCTCGACGCCCGTTGGGTGTTGGGCGAACGCGGTGCGGTGCGGTTCGATCTGCCGGCTTACGACAAGCGCTACCCACTCATCATCGACCCGGTCTTCAAGCTGCTGTATTCCACCTATTTGGGTGGCGTGCACGACGACGTGGTCGGCGGCATGGTGCTGGACGCCAACGGCAACGCCTATGTCGTCGGGCATTCAGGGTCGGAAGACTGGCCCGTGTCCGGCAACGCTGTGCAGACCCGGCGCAAGAACCTGGGTGTCTACGTGCGCAACGTGGTGGTGACCAAGTTCGACTCGGCGGGCACCCTGATCTGGTCCACTTTTCTGGGCGGCAGCGTCAACGATTACGGGCGCGGCATCGGGTTGGATGCCCGGGGCCGCGTGGTCATCGCTGGCCAGACCTTGTCGCGCGATTTCCCGACCACGGCAAACGCGTTCCAGCGCCAACTGCAGGGCAGCGCCAGCGCCTTTGTGGCCGTGCTGTCGCCCGATGGCTCGGCGCTGGAGTACGCCAGCCTGTACGGCGGCGCGGGAGACAGCGACGCCACCGGACTGAAGATCGACCCGGCCGGTCGCGTGGTGATCGCCGGCTCGGCTGGCCCCGGGTTGCCGACCACGGCTGGCGCCTATCAGAGCACGCTGTCAGGCGGCAAGGCCGCCTTCGTCGCCAAGTTCGACCTCGCACTCGCCGGCGCGGCGCAGCTGGCGGCGGCCAGCTACTACGGCGCCGCGCCGCGGCCCGCCGGGCAGAACAACGATAACTACAGTTACAGCTTCACGCTCGATGTCAATGGCGCATCGTGGCTCACTGGCCAGGCCTTCACGCGCAGCTTGCCGGTTACTTCCGACGCCGTGATCGCTGCACCGCCGACCTTGACCGCCAACTGTCAATCGGGAATGGTGGCCTTGAACTCGGCCGCCTACGTCGCCAAGCTCAGTGCCGACTTGAAGACTTTGCAGTACGCCAGCTACCTCACGGGCCGCACCGGTGGCCAGGCCACCTGCGCGGAGTTCGGCCGCGGCATCACGCTGGATGGCGCTGGCAACGTGTACGTGGCGGGCAGCACCTCGTCGCTCACCTTTCCGACCACGCCGGGGGCGTTGCAGGCCACGTCGCCGGCCAACGCGGGCTTCACAGGCTATGCCGGCTTTGTGCTCAAGCTCACGCCCGACGGCCGCACGCTGGCCTGGAGCACCTACCTGGGCGGCAACGGCGGCAACATGTTCTTTGGTGGCATTGCGGCCGACAGCGGCTCGAACGCGGTCTGGGTGCATGGCACGACGGGCGGCGGCAGCAACTTCCCGCTGTCGGCAGATGGGCTGCAGCGCCAGTTTGGCGGCGGCAGCTCCGACGCTGCCATCCACCAGCTCGACGCCACGACCGGGGCCTTGAAGTACGGCAGTTTCATGGGTGGCGCCGGCAACGACGATGCGCTGGCGCTGGCGCTGGACAACGGCGGCAATGCCTACATCGCAGGCCATACCGATTCGCGCGATCTCGTGGTGACCGCCAATGCGTTCCAGGCCGCCTATACCGCGAATGCCTTTGACGGCAGCGACTGGTTCTTCCGGGTGCTGGGCAGCGGCGCCATCGGCAATGTGCGTCCGTCGGTCGGCGGCAACGGCGGCGATGTCACCCTCGCGGTCGGCGGCGCGGGCATTCAGTCGGGCGCAGGCGCCGATCTCGTAGGCGGAGGGCGCACCATCACTGCATCGGCCACTGACACCGGATCGAGCGGTGCCGCCATGCGCGCGACCTTCAAACTCGACGGCGTGCCCCCCGGTGTCTACGACGTCGTGGTGCGCAATCCGGATGGGTCGGTCCTGCGCAAGCCAGCCGCCTTCACGGTCGAGTCCGGGGGCCGGCCGCAGGTCTGGGCCAGCGTCATCGGCCGGCCCAAGATCCGCTCGGGTCGGCCGGCCGAGTTCCGCGTCGTCTACGGCAACGCCGGCAACGTCGACGCCTACTTCACGGCTGTCTGGGTGAGCGTGCCCGCCGGATTCGCGACCCCCGAACTGGCCTCCCGCCTGCGCGACAGCTTCAACACGAGCACCAGCTTCGACAACGAGACCATCTGGCAAGCCGGACCTGACGGCGAGCGCAAGATGGTCTTCATCGTGCCCTTGCTGCGTGCGGGCACCAGCGATTCGCTGGCATTCCGGCTCACCGATCCGCGGGCCGACAGCAGTTGGGTGCTGTCTGCCTACGTCGAGCCGCCCTGGTTCGATTCCTTCGACGAAGCGCGCGCGACCCTGTCGGCCGTGGCCGCGGGCTTGCCTCCGCCAACGGGCTGCGTCGCGAACCCGACGAAGAGCTATCTCTCCAACTGCCTGGGATTCTGGTCCGAGCGTTACGCCAAGACGGTCAACGGCGGCCTGCAGCAGTTCGCGCTGCAGAACGCGCTGCAGATCGATCCGGTAGCCATGACGGCAGCATTGCACCGGGCGCACGCGGCCACGCTGGAGCAGTCGCTGCTGGAGGCCGGGTCGTCTCAACCGGCGCAGCCGTCAGGGCAGAACGCGCGGCGCGCGCTGGCCGCGCCGGGCAGCAGTGAGCGCCCGCTCGGCAGCACCGTCGGCGGTACCGGCCTGCTGGGACCGAACGGGCAAGCCCTGAGCGGAACATCCCCCGGCACAGTGACGATCCTGGGCCCGAATGGCAAACCGGTGAGCCTGACGCCACCGCAGAGCTCGCCGACCCCCACGCCGACGCCTGCGCCGACGCCAACCCCAACCCCGACTCCGGCTCCGACTCCGACCCCGACCCCGACCCCGACCCCGACCCCATCGCCCACCGCGACGCCCGGTGGGCTGGGCTCCAAGCCCATCTTCAAGGGCATAACCGACGGCATTGGTGGGGTCATCAATGGCATCCAGGTCGTCGGCCAGCTGGCGCAGCTGGGCAACTTTCTGCGCTACAAGGACCTGTGCTACCTCTGGGGGCTCGGGGGATCGGTTCCGCCGGGCGTCAAGGCTGACCTGGGTCAGTGCCAGGGCGGGACCCAGACGCTCTACGTGACCTTCACCTGCACCCACGGCAAATACACGTACTCCGACCAGGTCAAGTGCCAGACGCCCGACCCCTGCAAGAACGGTTCGACAGGGCCTGGCTGCAGCGGCGGGACCAGTGGCGGTTCGCTCGACCCGAACGACAAGTTCGGCCTGGCCGGGGACGGTTCTGCGGCACGCTTCATCGGGCGCCGCAACGCCATGCCTTACCAGATTGCGTTCGAGAACATCGCCACTGCCGCGCTTCCGGCCGCCGAGGTGGTGGTCACAGATCAACTCGACCTGTCGAAGTTCGATCCGTCCACGCTGGCGCTCGGCAGCGTCACGTGGGGCCCCTACCGCATCGAAGTGCCTGCGGGTCTGAGCAGCTATGCGCAGGTGTTCAACATCGACAGCACGATGTCGGTCCGGGTGGCCGGAAGCCTGAATCCGGCCACTGGCGTGCTGAAGTGGACCTTCACCACGCTCGATCCCGCCACACACTTGCCGCCGAGCGACCCGACGCTGGGTTTCCTGCCGCCGAACAAGAACGGCACCCAGGGCCAGGGCTACGTGAACTTCACGATCAGCCCGAAGGCCGGTCTGCCTGATGGCACCAGATGGCAGAACTCCGCTGCCATCGTCTTCGACACCAACGCACCCATTCTCACGCCGACTTGGCTCAACACGCTCGACACCACGGCGCCGGTGGGCCGCGTGGCCTCGGCTTCACAGCGCAGTGGCGGCACCGATGTCGACGTGACCTGGTCGGCGACCGACACCGGCTCGGGCGCACGCAGCTACACGGTCTACGTGTCCGACAACGGTGGCCCTTACACGGCCTGGCAGACCAGCGTCAGCGTCACCTCGGGAGTCTGGGCAGGCACGGCGGGCCACACCTACGGCTTTTACGTTTTGGCCACCGACGGCGCCGGCAATACCGAGGCCGCCAAGTCGACGGCAGAAGCCAGCGTCACGGTGGGCGACCCGGCAGCTGTCAGTGGTGGTGGTGGCGGCGGCTGCACCCTCGGCGGGCCCGGTCAGCGTGATGCCTCGGTGGTGCTGCTGGCACTTGCCGCGCTGGTGCTGCTGCATCAGCGTCGGCGTCGGCTCAGCGCGCCGCCTGCCACGCGCTCGCAGCGTAGAGCGCCAGGTTGAACCACAGGTGCAGGGCGATCGGAACACGCAGTCGACCGCATTGCTCGTAACTTGCGCCGAGCAGCAGCGACACCGGAAACACGCCCACCGCCAGCAGCGGCGGGTGTGCCCACAGGTGCGCGGCGCTGAAGGCCAGGCTGGCCAGCAGGTTGGCTGCGCTCAAGCCGCAGCGCCGGGTTGAGAGCGTGGCGTGCTGGGCCAGCGTTGCCTGCAGGCCGGCGCGGAAGACTGCTTCCTCGGCCACGGCCAGCAACACCAGCCATGTCAGGTCTGACCACGGCTGGGTGATGGTCATGCCGTGGCCCAGCCAAACCAGTCCCCAGGCCACAGGCAAGGCCGCTGCGGCCGCCACCCAGCACCAGCGCGGCGTGTTGGCCATTACCTTGGGCGTGGCTGGCGCAGCGACGCCTTGAGCGCGTGCCAGCGCGGGTCTGCGTGCAGGGAATGGAAGCAAGGATCAACAGCGATCTGCATCGCGTTCGGGTCGCGCTCGCCCAGTGCACGCTCGAGCAAGCGGAACGCCTCGTCGCTGCGGCCGCGCCGGGTGGCGTAGATGGCCAGCACGTAGGGCGAGATGAGCTTGCTGTCGAAACGCGTCATCGTCTGCGCCATCAGCGCATCGGCTTCGTCGTGGCGCCCGGCCAGTGCTTGAGCACCGGCCAGCGAGATGAAGCAGCCGGGGTAGTCGGGCAGTGCTTCGCAAGCCTGGGTGTAGAGCGCCACGGCCGAGTTGCTGTCGCCGCGCAACAGCGCGATCAGCGCGCCTAAGCCCAGCGCAGAGATGGCGCTGGGCGCGATGTCGCGCAGAGCCTCGATTTCGGCCGTGGCATCGTCGAGCCGGCCCTGTGCGATGCGCAGATTGACCATGTGGATGCGTGTGTTCACGTACTGAGGGTCGAGCTGGCGCGCCACGGTCAGCTCTCGTTCGGCCTCGTCATGTGCGCTGTGGATGAACAGGTGGTAGCCGTAGGCCGAATGCACGAAGGCACGCTCGGGTGCCAGCGCCAACGCACACTCGAAACTGCGCCGCGCGGCGGGCCAATCGTTTTCGAACTGGTGCTGAATCGCGCCCAGCAGCGCATGGGCCGTGGCGTCGTTGGGTTGAAGTGCCAGCGCGGCGCGCAGCGCCTCGGCGGCGTGTTCGCAGGCCACGGCGGGCTCGGTGTACCAGCCGGTCGCCATGTTGAGCCAGGCCCGCCCCAGGCCGACGTAGGCCTGGGCGATACCGGGCGACTCGCGCAAAGCGGCGTCAAAGCGCGATATCGCCAGTTCAAGCGAGTTGCGAGACAGTGCCTGGCGCAAGTAGTGCTCGCCACGCTCGACCAGGTCGCGCCCGCGCCGGCTGGCTGCCTGGGCTTGCAGGGCCGGCTGGCGTTGCGCGATGAAAGGCACGTAACTGCCTACCGGCAGCTCGATGCGCAAGGGTGCCTCGTGACCTTCGCCGGAAAAATAGCTGGCCAGCCGCGCGCGCAGACGGCGTGCTTCCACGCGCACGATGCTGTCGAGCTTGGGGTCGAAGCGGCTTGCTGGCCGTCCGAAGACTTCGACCGCGATCACGTTTTCTTTCAGTGCCGCCGTGTCGTTAGCCAGGCTGCGGTACACCAGATGACGCAGCAGTGCGCGGTGTCGAGGCGAGGCCCGGAAGGCGTCGCTCTGTTCGATGCGAGCCAGCATCAGCTCCACCTGATCGGCGGGCGGCTGTGGGTTGGCGGGCTCGTCGCGTTTCATCGGCGCTCCAGGGATGCTTGGAGGCGAACTCTACGGGATGCACATTCCAGATACTTCCCCTGGGAACCGGGTGACGAAGCAGCGCCGAACGCGGGGTGTGCTTTGCGGTCATCCGGTTCTGCAGCAGGAAGCACCGCTCGGGCCGACTCTGGCGCGACTGGCAGCCTCGAGGGTCAGGCTCAGCGTTTGGCCAGGCAGATTCTGTGTGCTGGCTGTGGTGCTACTTCAGGGTTTTTGACGGCGGGCTGCAAAACCCACCGCGCCCAAAGCGGCCAGCACCAGGGCCAGCGAGCCAGGTTCAGGAACAGCGTTTAGCGTGACGTTGTCCAGCGAACCACCCAGGCTGTCAGAGACCCCCGCCGCGGCAAAGCGCAACTGGTCGCTGCCAGTGCCGCGCACGGTGAAGCTGAACTGGCGCCAGGCGTGGTCGCTCAGGCCCACACCTGAGCCGGTCAGCGTGGTCAGGCGGCTGCCGTTCCACAGTACCTCAACGTCGTTGGACGCCAGGGCCACGCCCACGCGGGGAGAGTAGTAACCGCTGAGCACGTAGTCGTGGCCGCCTTGGGTGCTGACCTCTTGCCAGATGGCGCTGTTGGCGGTGGTGTCGAGTTCGACAAAGATGAACCCGTCTTGCGCCGTGCCCACAGCATTGCGACGGATCTCGACACCGGCTGCGCTGGCTTGCCAGCCGGGCATGCCCGACAGGATGGTCCAGCCCGAGCTGATTCCGGGTTGCTCAAAGCTGCCGTTGACCAGGATGCTGGCGTGTGAAGCCAGCGGGGCAGCCAAGACCAGTGCTGCCGCGAGGGCATGGATCGATTTCATTCTTGTTCCCAACGATGTGAATTCAGTGACGACGACTTGTAACCAGTCGTATGAAAGCAGTGTCGGTGAACCGGGGTAAACCAGCACTCCCCGAAGCGCGGGGAAGGGTGGACGTTTTGTGAACGATTACCGTGGGAATGCCCACCGATCTCGGGGGGCAATTCGCCAATTACTCGATGGGGTCTTCCCCGTCGGCTGGCTCGTCTTGGCGTGCCTTTTGCGCTCGCCCAGCCAGCTGCTGCGCTAACGGGGCCAGTCCCTGGATGAGTTCTTGCGATGAACCCGTGGTGGCCCGGTGCAGCCAGGGCAGGGGCAAAGAACTCATGTAAGCGGGGCGACTGAAGCGATCGGTCGCCCGCTGGACCGTCGTCAGGTGGATGCCCGCGCCTACCAAGGTCATGGCGGTCAAGCTCAAACCTACGGCGCGTTGCGCCAGGGGCAGCATGTGCACGAGGTGGGCCCTGAGCAATAGCACACCCAGCAGCACCTGCAGTGGGCCAACCCAGCGCCACAACCAAGCCCATCCGAAGGACGAAGCCACGATGTTCAGAGCCAGGTCCATCAATTCGATGCCCAGCAGCCAGGGCAACACGATGCGCAAATGGCCCACGAAGTCAAAGCGATGCTGAAACAGTTTGGATGCCAGGGCCCACAGGCCGCTCCAGCCCGCCAGCGCCACAGGTATGCCCACCACCAGTGGCATCCAGGCCGAGGCCTCGGCACCAGGGTCGAGCGACACCCAGTGGTTGAACAAGGCCAGCAGCATGAACCCCAGGCCCGCCGCCCATGGGCCGCTGGCCGATGTCGCTCTCAACCTTGGCAAGGGCCGCTCGGCGGCCAGCGTTTCGCCGGCCAGACGAAGCCTCAGCTGCAGGCCGCCCAACTGCAGCGCGGCTGCCCCTTTCGGCAACACCACTTCGGCGCCGGCGCCATGGTGTTGGCCGGCGTGGGTGACACCATTGACGCTGTCTCCCACCGTCAACGCCACCTGACCAGTCTCCAAGTTGTTCAGCGTTGCATGGTGGACGGCCACGTGCGGATCGTCCAGCACGACGTGGTTGCTCAAGCCCCGCCCCAAGGTCACCGGCCAGCGGCGCACGCTGAACGTCTGGGCCACGCGACCGTCACTGCCCAGCAGCTCGATCAGCGCGAGTCGGTCTTGGCGGGGGGCGCTGTTGTCGTCGGGTTCCATGCGAAGCCGTCCAAATAGTGCTGTGCCAGCCGTTGTGCGCTGGCCAGGCTGATGCCGTTGGCGTCCAGGCGGCCTTGCACACCGCGCACGCTGCCGTCCAGCGTGGCCACCAGCACCATCATGTCGTGCAAGCCTTCCAGCCTTTTGTAGGCCCTCAGGCAGATCACGGCCTTCAGCTTCAAGGGCGTGGCGTCGGCGCTGCTGGGCTTGACTTTGGGGGCCACCGCCAGACTGCGTTCGACACATTGGCCGGCGGTGCGAAAGCGGTCGTCCTGGCCCACAAACTCATTGCCAAAACTGGCCGAGTAGCGTTGGTTGAAGCGCAGGGCGCCGATCTTGCTGCCGTCGTAGGCCTCGTGGCGAACCGTGATGAAGCCGGTGAGAAGAGGGCCGCTGACAAAGATGCGGCTGTCCATCTCGCAGTCCGAACGCTCAAACTGCAGGCCACGTGTGGCCTGGGGCGCACCCCGGCCCCAACAGCGCATCCACGTTTCCTGCGGCACCGGGATGGTGTAGACCGGGTGGCTGGCGTGGCGCCAGGGCTGGGCGATGAAGCGCTCGGTCAAGCGCGCTTCATGCTGCATCAGTTGGCGGGTGATTTCTGACCAGGCCGGCGTGGTGATGGGGGCCCCACCGCGGCCGCGGTTGATGAGCGCGCGCACGGGCTCGGCAGGCACCAGGAAGCTGACCTGTTCCCCGTCGCGCCGGGCCGCCACGTTGACGCCGATCAGTCGGCCTTGTTCGTCCAGCGCCGGGCCACCACTCATGCCGCCGCTGAGCGAGCCGCCAAAAAACAGGGTGGTCAGGAAGCTGCGTTCAACAGGTCCGTTGTAGCTGCCTTCGGCCACCGCAAAACCCACGTCCAGCGGGTTGCCCATGCTGAAGATGCGTGCGCCGCGCGCCAACACATCAGCGGGTGGCCGCAGCTCAACAAAGCCGCGGTTGGCCAGCGGTTGGGGGTCTTTGGGCCTGAGCAGCGCCAGGTCATGCACCACGTCAAAGGCCAAGAGCTCCAAAGCACCTTGTTGGCCGTCAACGGTGGCGTAAACCAAGCGGTGGCGACTGGGTTGCAGCGCGTACTGGCTGATCACGTGGTAGTTGGTGATCAGGTGGCCCTGGTCGTCGATCAGGAAGCCCGAGCCGACCGAGGTCTGACTGTCCTGGGTTTGCAGCAGCGTGCGAACCTGCAGAAGGCGGGGGCGCATGCGCTCATAGATGCGTTGGCCCGTGCCAGTCAGCTGGGGCTCGGAAGCAGCGGCCTTTGGCGCAGCGTCCGGCGCAGGAACCGGTGCGACGACGGACGCGGCTGCGCTGGCCGATGCGGGTGGTGCGGACGACGCGCCAGGGCGCGGAGAGGCTGCGACTGCGGCACCACACACCCACACCATGCCCAAAAACGTTCTTACCCACACCCGCCAGGTCGTTTGGGCAAACTTCGCAAGTGAGTGACGGCCGTGCGCGCGGGGATGACAGCGTTGCCGCGCGAGGAGGGGGAAGGGCATGAGACGCATCTTAGTCGCCTGTGCGATCGAAACGACCTGTCACATCGATCGTGAAAACAGCGCTCACGCAAGGCCACCACCGTGGCCCGCAACGCAACGGGCTCAAGTGCGCATCAAGGTGCTTTTGCCAAACAGGCTCTCGATGAGGTCCACCGCCAACAAGGCGGTCTGGTTGCGCAAGTCCAGCGCCGGGTTGAGTTCCATCACGTCCAGGCTGGCCAGGCGGCCGGTGTCGGCGATCATTTCCATGCACAGTTGTGCTTCACGGTAAGTAGGCCCGCCGGGAACGGTGGTGCCCACACCGGGTGCGATGGCCGGGTCGAGGAAGTCGACGTCAAAGCTGACGTGCAGGTGGGTCTTGTCGTCCAGCGTGGCCAGGGCCAGTTCCATGGTGTGGCGCATGCCCATTTCGTCGATGTAGCGCATGTCAAACACTTCCAGCCCAACCTGGTGAACCAAGCGTTTTTCGCCAGCGTCCACGCTGCGGATGCCAATTTGTCGCACGCTCTTGGGGTTGATGGCCGGCACCGTGCCGCCAATCTCGATCAGTTGCTGCGGCCCATGGCCGCACAAGCAGGCCACCGGCATGCCATGGATGTTGCCGCTGGGGGTGAGCACGCTGGTGTTGAAGTCGGCATGGGCGTCCAGCCACAGCACGCGCAGCTTCTTGCCGGTGTCGCGGCAGTGCCGAGCCACCGCGCTGATGCTGCCAATGCCCAGGCAGTGGTCGCCGCCCAGCAGGATAGGCAGACGGCCCAACTGCAGTTCGGCATACATGGCCTCGTGCACAGCCTGGTTCCAGGCCACCACCTCGTGCAGGTGGCGGTAGCCCTCGACGGGGGGCAACCAAGGGTTGGCCGGGCCGGCCACGTTGCCGCGGTCCAGCACCTGCAGGCCGTGGCTCTCCAGCGTGGTCTTGAGGGCGGCCACACGCAGGGCTTCGGGGCCCATGCTGGCGCCGCGTGCGCCGGCACCAATGTCGGTGGGCGCGCCGATGAGGCTGATTTGACGGTTCATGGCCTGGGATTGTGCCGATGCGTGGGCAGAAGGAATTGCGCTTTTGCAGCCTTCCGGCCGAACAAAAGGTGCGTAGAGTGGGGCGCTCCGTCGTTGACCGACACCGTTCAGAAGCCCGCCATGGTCCCCCCTGCACATGCCGCTTGGCAAGAAGTCGCAGCCTTTGCGCAAGCTCATGAGGTGGGCTGGCCACGCGACCCGGCCGCGGATCCGCTGCGCTGGGGCGTTCACCACGAAGACCCGCCACCCTTCAACCGCCTGCGGGGGCCTGTGCATGCCCGAGGCGGGGTGTCAGGCGTGGTTTTCCAGGGTGGCCGCGAGGTGGCGGCCTGGGGCGAGCCCGAGCGCGCCGACCTGACCTTCAGCGTGGCCAAGACCTATTTGTGCCTGTTGGCCGGTGTGGCGCAGGGGCGGGGCCTGCTGCCCGATGTGGATGAAGCGGTGGTGGTCCGTGTGCCCGGTATCGGGTTTGACCAAGGTGCCAACCGCTTGGTGACCTGGCGCCACCTGCTGGAGCAAACCAGCGAATGGGAGGGCGTCTGCCTGGGTCTGCCCGATACCGTAGACCGCTGGCGCAAGGTCTCGCATGACCCGCGTCCGGCGGGCGGCCCCAAAGGCGGTGCCCGGCCCTTGCAGACGCCGGGCAGCTACTGGGAATACAACGACGTGCGCATCAACCAGCTGTCGCTGGCGCTGCTGCATCTGTTTGAGCAGCCGCTGCCCGACGTTTTTGGACAAGCCTTGATGCAGCCCTTGGGGGCCAGCAGCCCGTGGGCTTGGCGGCCGTATGACGATGCCTGGGTCACCGTCCAGGGCCGTTCTTTGCCTTCGGTGCCCGGTGGCACGCACTGGGGTGGTGGGGTCTCGGTGGGCGCGCGCGACCAGGCGCGGCTGGGTCAGTTGCTGCTGGCGCAAGGCCAGCATCTGGGCCAAAGCCTGTTGCCCCGCAGCTGGGTGCAGGCCATGCGGCAACCCTGCGCCATCGCACCGTTTTACGGCTGGCTGATGTGGCTCAACCCGCAGGGCCTGTCATTTCCGTCGGCATCGGCCAGCAGCAGCTTCATGATGGGGGCCGGCGGCCACATCACCTGGGTCGAGCCTGCGCACGATGCGGTTGTGGTGGTGCGATGGCTCGACGGCGCAGCCACCGAGGGCTTCATGCAACGGGTGATGGCCGCCCTGGCGGCCTGAGGGAGCGCTGCACAGGTCCTCGCGGCGAGCGACGGCTTCAGCACTGCCTTAAATGTCTTCGGCAAATTCGCCGCTTTGCGTTGGCGGTTCGTCAAAGCCGTAGTGCGCGGCCAAGATGTCCCAAGCCTCTTCGGCCGTCTCCACGTAGCGAAACAGCTGTAGGTCAGCTGCACTGATCATGCCGGTCTCGACCAGGTAGTCGAAGTTGATCAGCTTTTGCCAGAACTCGCGCCCGAACAGCAGGATGGGGCGTTTGCGGCTCTTGCCGTTTTGCACCAGTGTCATGGTCTCGAACAGTTCGTCGAGGGTGCCAAAACCGCCGGGGAAGCACACCAGTGCGATGCTGCGCATCAGGAAGTGCATCTTGCGCAGCGCGAAGTAATGGAACTGAAAGCACAGCTCGGGCGTGATGTAGGGGTTGGGTGCTTGTTCGTGGGGCAGCACGATGTTCAGCCCAATGCTCTTGCCGCCCACGTCATGCGCACCGCGGTTGCCCGCTTCCATGATCCCGGGGCCACCACCGGTGACCACAAACAGCGGTGTGGCGTGGTCGCGCGAGCGGCGTGTGGCCAGGGCGGCAAAACGGCGCGCCTCGTCGTAGTAGTGGCTCATGGCCACTGCTGATTCGGCGCGGGCAATGGCTTGGGTGTCGCGGCCGCGGCGGGCGGCGCTCAGGGCCTGGGCTGCCTCTTCGGGTGGCTTGATGCGGGCACTGCCGAAGATCACGATGGTGGACTCCACCCCTTGCTCGCGCTGCACCAGTTCGGGCTTGAGCAATTCAAGCTGCATTCGCACGGGCCGCAGCTCTTCGCGCAGCAAGAATGCGCTGTCGGTGAAGGCCAGTCGGTAGGCGCTTTCGGGGCCGCCGTAGAGCGTGCCTTGGGGTGCTGCAGCGGCTTCTTCTTGGGCGCTGGGAAAGTTGCGTGCTTTCAGGCCCGGGTGCTTGGGGGTATCCATCTGGCCTGAGCTTAATGCCGAATCAGCAGCCTCTTGAGCGCTACGAGGTGCAGAAGGTGTGCGGGGTGTCGCGTTTGAGGCGGGCAAACAAACGGGCGCCGAGGCGCCCGTCAGCTTGTGGGCATCAACGGCCTTACTTGGCAGGCGTAGCGGCCGCTTCGGCACGCTGTTCGGCGGACGTTTTGCTGGCCATCACCGGCAGACCGCGCAGCTGGTTGAGCGCCTGTTGCAGCGGAAAGTCTTCGGCCGAGCCAAACTCAGGCAGAGGCTTGACCGGTTCCTTGGTCTTGGCGATTTGCTCTTCGAGCTTCTTGCGCGCTTCTTCGCGGGCCTTTTCACGTGCAGCGTCCTTCTTTTCGTCGGCGCCCTGCAGGTGCTTGTCCAGATCGGCTTCGCGCATGCGCAGAGCGGCAAAGACATTGCCCTCGGCGGTTTCGTCGAGGAAGACATCCGGAACGATGCCCTTGGCCTGGATGCTGCGACCACTGGGCGTGTAGTAACGCGCGGTGGTGATCTTCAGCGCGGTGTCACCCGGCAGCGGGCGAATGGTCTGCACTGAGCCCTTGCCAAAGGTCTGCGCGCCCATGATGGTGGCGCGTTTGTGGTCTTGCAACGCGCCAGCGACGATTTCGCTGGCCGATGCCGAGCCTTCGTTGACCAACACGACCAAAGGAATTTTCTTCAGTGCAGCGGGCAGGCGCTTGAGCGGGTCGTTGTTGCTGCGACGAGCATAGTCGGCGGGCGTGGCCTTGAAGGTTTGGCGCGACTCGGTCATCTGGCCGTTGGTGCTGACCACCACCAGGTCTTGCGCCAGGAAAGCGGCGCTGAGCGCCACCGAAGCGTCCAGCAAACCACCCGGGTCGTTGCGCAGGTCCAGCACCAGACCCTTGAGGTTGGGGTCCTGCTTGTAGAGGTCTTCGATCTTGCGCACGAAGTCGTCCACCGTGCGGTCCTGGAACTGGCTGACCCGCAGCCAGCCGTAGCCGGGCTCGATCATCTTCGAGCGCACGCTTTGCATGCGGATTTCTTCGCGGATGATGGTGACGGGGAAGCTGCGGCTTTCCAGCTTGCGAAAGACCGTCAGCACCACCTTGGTGTTGGGTTCGCCGCGCATGCGCTTGACGGCCTGGTCGACGGTGAGACCCTTGACCGGGGTGTCGTCGATGCGGGTGATCAGGTCGCCTGGCTTGAGCCCGGCGCGAAAGGCGGGTGAGCCTTCGATGGGCGAGACGACTTTGACCAGCCCGTCTTCCATGCCCATTTCAATGCCGATGCCGATGAACTTGCCGCCCGTGTTTTCGCGGAATTCCTTGAAGGTCTTCTTGTCCAGGTACTGCGAGTGCGGGTCCAGGCCCGCAACCATGCCGGCAATGGCGTCCGAGATGAGTTTTTTCTCATCCACCGGCTCCACGTACTCGGCTTTGACGCGGTCGAAAACAGCGGCGAGTTGCTGCACTTCTTCTAGCGGCAATGGCCCCAGTGCGTTGCGGGCCACGGCCTGCAACTGCATGGTGGTGAGCGCGCCAGCGACGAGGCCGACGGCGAGAACACCTGCAAATTTGATCTTGGAGCCCATGATTCAACGCGCCTTTCTGGCAGCTTCGCACGCACAACCAGTATAGGTGTAGCGCCGTGCTATGAGTCGCCGACCGCGGGAAAGTTGCACCCCGTGAGCAGGGGCATGTCGGTTCAAGTTGGCAGTTGGGCCTTGCACTTATGGTTACAAGAAGCAGGACACCGAGCAGCGGATTCAGTCGCCAGCAGGGTGGGCCAAGCGCGGAAACGTCACCACATGGTCAACCTGGGCGCGGATGCCGATCCACTCGCCCACCTGGTGGTCGTGGTGCGAGGGCACGTGGGCCATGACCCGTTCGCCACTGTCCAGGCGCAAGGTCAGCAGGAATTCAGACCCGCGAAAAGCCTTGCGCTCGATCAACGCCCGCACGGGGCTGGCATCGTCATGAACGATGTCGTCTGCCCTCAACAAAACATCGCAATGACCGCCTGGGTAGGCATCCGGCAAAGGGCAGCCGGCCACATCGTCAAGCTCGCCCACAGGGGTGTGAACACAAGGGCCGTGTGCGCAGGCCACGATTTGCGCCGGCGCAAAAACGCCATGGCCAATGAATTGGGCAACAAAGCGGCTGGCCGGGCGGTGGTACAGGGTGTAGGCGTCGTCCCACTGCTCCAGGCGGCCTTTGTCCATCACGCCGATCACGTCGCCCACCGCGAAGGCCTCCAGCTGATCGTGGGTGACCAACAAGGCGGTGGTGCCGCTTTCCTTGAGGATGACACGCACCTCCTGCGCCAGGCGTTCGCGCAGGTCCACGTCCAGGCTGGAGAAGGGCTCGTCCAAGAGCAGCAACCGCGGGCCTGGCGCCAAGGCGCGGGCCAAGGCCACGCGCTGCTGCTGGCCGCCCGAGAGTTGGTGCGGTGAGCGTTTGGCGGCGTGGGCCAGCCCTACCAGGTCCAGCATCTTTTGCACCCGCTGCGTGCGGGCGGCTCGGCCCAGCTGGGCCACACCAAAAGCCACGTTGTCGGCCACGCTCAGGTGGGGAAACAGCGCGTAGTCCTGAAACACCATGCCGATTTGCCGCGTCTCGGGGGGCAGATGTACGCCCGTCGCGGCGTCTGAAAGGGTCTGGTCGGCGATGCTAACGCGGCCCTGAGCACAGCGCTCCAGGCCAGCCACCGCACGCAGCAGCGAGGTTTTGCCACAACCCGAAGGGCCGATCAGCACACCGATCTGCCCAGCCTGCAAACCCAGCGAAACGCCTTCCACCGCCGCGCGGCTGGCCGACGAGCGGGGGTAGCGAACGGTGACCGCGTCCAGGCTGAGAAACATGGGACCATCATAATCTCATGAACTGAATGAGCATCGTTCGCATTCAGGAAGCCCCAAACTTCACCGCTGTGATGCGCCATCTCTTGACACTGCTCTGCCTTTTGCTCGCCTTGCCAGTGCTGGGCGTGCTGGGGGCTTGGGTGGCCTTGGACGCCGGCGCCTGGGCGGTGATGCGACACCAATGGGCTACGGTCATGCCGGAATACGCGTTGCAGTCGACCCTGTTGGCGCTGGGCGTTGGCCTGGGGGTGGTGCTGGTGGGCGCGTTCACGGCAGCGGCCGTCACGCTGTTCGAGTTTCCCGGGCGCAAGGCCCTTGAATGGGCTCTCCTGCTCCCTCTGGCCATGCCCGCCTATGTTCTGGCGTATGCCTGGACCGACGCGCTTCAGTTCAGCGGGCCTTTGCAGACGGGCCTGCGCAGCTTGCTGGGCGCCAAGGGCGCGCTGTGGCCCGACGTGCGCAGCCTGCCCTTTGCGGTGCTGCTGTTCGTGCTGTGCCTTTACCCCTATGTCTACCTGTTGACCCGGGCCGCACTGGGCGAGCGCGCCGTGCGCATGATGGAAGCGGCCCGTCTCTTGGGTGCGCCTATGCGTCGCCGTGTGCTGGAAGTGGCCCTGCCCATGGCCCGGCCGGCGATTGCCGCCGGTGCTGCGTTGGCGCTGATGGAGACGCTGGCTGACTACGGCGTGGGCTCTTACTTCGGCCTGACCACCTTCAGCACCGGCATCTACAAGGCCTGGCTGGTGATGAACGACCGTACTGCCGCCGCCCAACTGGCCGCTGTGCTGCTGGTGGTGGTGGCGGGCTTGTTGATGGCCGAGCGGGCCGCGCAGCGGCGCATGCGCTTTGCCTCCAGCCAGAACGCGGCTGTGTCGGCCGAGGCCCGCCCGCATCCTCTGACAGGGGCCCTGGCGGTTGCGGTTGCGAGCGCTTGCGCGGTGCCCGTTTTGCTGGGTTTTGTGCTGCCTGTCCTGTGGCTGGGTGCATTGCTCTGGCGAGAGTCGCAGACTGCTGAGTTGGGTTTGCCCCTGCTGCGGTTTGCGCACTGGGCGTGGTCCAGCTTTCACCTGGCGGCGTGGGCAGCAGCGCTGGCCACCGTGCTGGCCTTGGTGCTGGCCTTTGTGCTGCGACAGCGCCAAGGCCGCCTGTTGCAGCCAGCCGCACGCGTTTTGTCTCTGGGTTACGCGGTGCCCGGTGCGGTGATTGCGGTGGGCATCCTGCTGCCGGTGGGTTGGGTACAGGCGCAGTGGCCCCAGGCCAGCGTGGCCACGTGGGTCACCGGCACGGTGATGGGCTTGCTGTATGCCTACCTGGTGCGCTTTTCGGCAGTGGCTTTGCAGTCGGTGGAGGCAGGCTACGCCCGAGTGCCAGTGTCGATCGACGAAACCGCCCGCATGCTGGGCAGCAGCGGCAGCCGCACTTTTGTGCAACTGCACCTGCCGTTGCTGCGGCGCTCGGCGGCAGCGGCTGGGCTGCTGGTGTTTGTGGACGTGATGAAGGAACTGCCGGCCACCCTGGTGTTGCGCCCATTTGGCAGCGACACCTTGGCGGTGGTGGCCTACAACCTGGCGCGTGATGAGCGTTTGGCCGAAGCCGCCTTGCCGTCCTTGGCGATCGTGCTGGTGGGGCTGATTCCGGTAATCCTGCTCAGCCGTGCCATGCGTGCGCCCGCCGCCTAGCCTGGGAACCAGGATTGCCCTTCACTGCCGCATGGGCTGGCCGAAAGACCGTCATCACGGTCGCCGCGTCAGCGGGCCGCCGAAAAGCAGCGGGAAGGCTCAGTCCATGTTCGATTTTGGAAAGTCACGGCTGGGGCCAGGCGTTTTGCCGCCAGCCCAAATGCCCTGGGGAAAAGTGCGGCGTCCAGCGCGTGACAGCGACCTGGCCCTGACCGGCACCACGCGGCTTTGGTTGCGCCACCTGCCAGCGCGGCGCAGGCCGATTCGGCTGTGCGAGTCCTTCCCCTGGGTGGCCAACCGGCTGGCTTGGTGCTGGCGCGACCCCGAGGTCAGCGCAGCCGTTTTGAGAGACTTGCTGCAAGACCGCCGCGGTGGCCGCAAGGGCTTTCCGCCCGGCGTGGTGCGTGAACTGCAACGGCTGCGCGAATTCCACGAACACCACCGCACCGAAGACTCGGCCGAGCCTTTGTGGGATCGCCTGGTGCGCATCACGGGATTGAGCTGATCCACGCCAAGGTGGCGCCCCCGGCAGGAATCGAACCTGCATCTGAGACTTAGGAGGTCCCCGTTCTATCCATTGAACTACGGCGGCGTGACGGTGGATTTTCTCATGGC
>JAYTVT010000011.1:0-27836 GCA_043743835.1 Betaproteobacteria bacterium | reverse complement strand
AACGCGATGTTCGTGATGATGAACGCGGCGCGCCTGGGCGTGGGCAACCAGGCCGTGGGCCTGACCGAAGTGGCCTACCAAAATGCGGCGGCCTACGCCAAGGACCGCATCCAGATGCGCAGCCTCTCGGGCCCCAAGCGGCCCGACCAGCCGGCCGACAACATCATCGTGCACCCCGACGTGCGCAAGATGCTGCTCACCGCGCGCGCCTATGCCGAAGGCGGCCGGGCGCTGGGCATCTACATCGCGCTGCTGATCGACAAAGAGCTGGGCACCGAAGACGACGACGAGCGCAAGGAATGCGCCGACCAAGTGGCGCTGTTGACGCCCATCGTCAAGGCCTTCCTCACCGACAACGCCTGGCTGGCCACCAGCCATTGCATGCAGGTTTTTGGCGGCCACGGCTACATCAAGGAATGGGGCATGGAGCAGTACGTGCGCGACGCCCGCATCAACATGATCTACGAAGGCACCAACACGGTTCAGAGCCTGGACCTGCTGGGCCGCAAGATCCTGGGCGACAACGGCGCCAAGCTGAAGAAGTTTGGCAAGCTGGTGCAGGACTTCGTGGAAGAAGAGGGCACGAACGAGGCCATGCAGGAGTTTGTCAACCCGCTGGCCGACCTGGGCGACAAGCTGACCAAGCTGACCACCGAGCTGGGCATGAAGGCCTTTGGCAACGCCGACGAAGTGGGCGGTGCTTCGGTGGATTACCTGCGTGTGGCCGGCCACCTGGTTTTCGCCTACCTGTGGGCTCGCATGGCCAAAGTGGCGTTGGCCAAACAGGGCAGTGGTGACACCTTCTACGTGGCCAAGCTGCACACCGCGCGCTTTTACTTCGCCAAGCTGCTGCCGGAGACGGCGGGTCTGATCCGCACCGCCCGCACGGGGGTAGCTCCGCTGATGGCGATGGACGAAGCTCTGTTCTAGAGTTCGCGCTTCCAACCACCATCGGAGACACCCCCATGAAGACCTGGATCGCCATCGCTTTGCTAGCCGCCGTGGGCAGCGTTTCGGCTCAAGGCACGCCCGTTGGCGTGTGGAAGACCATCGACGACAAGACCAAGACTGAAAAGGCCCAGATCCGCATCACCGAGGCCGGCGGTGTGTACAGCGCCAAGATTGAAAAACTGTTGGCCGCCGATGCCAAGCCCGACTCGGTGTGCGACAAGTGCAGCGACGACCGCAAGGACAAGCCCATCGTGGGCATGGAAATCATGCGCGGCGTCAAGCGCAGTGACAGCGACAACACCTGGGACGGCGGCACCATCCTCGACGCTGCCGAAGGCAAGGTTTACAAGGTGCGCCTGCAAACCGCCGACGGCGGCAAAAAACTCGAAGTTCGGGGCTACGTCGGCATGCCGATGATGGGCCGAACACAAACCTGGATCCGTGTTGAATAAGGAAGTTTCATGACCCGATTCCCCGTGCGCAAGGTGGCCGTTCTAGGCGCCGGCGTGATGGGCGCGCAAATTGCCGCCCATCTGGTCAACTGCAAAGTCAGCGTGGTGCTGTTTGACTTGGCCGCCAAAGATGGCCCCAAAAACGGCATCGTCACCAAGGCGGTTGAGGGCTTGAAAAAACTCAAGCCTTCGCCGCTGGGTGTTGCTGAAGACGCGGCGCTGATCCAGCAAGCCAACTACGAAGAGCATTTGGCGCTCTTGGGCGAATGCGACCTGGTGATCGAAGCCATTGCCGAGCGCATGGACTGGAAGCTGGACCTCTACACCCGCATCGCGCCGGCTTTGGCCGCCCATGCCATCGTGGCCAGCAACACCTCGGGTCTGTCGATCACCAAGCTCAGCGCAGCTCTGCCTGAGTCGATCAAGCCGCGCTTTTGCGGCATCCACTTCTTCAACCCACCGCGCTACATGGCGCTGGTGGAGTTGATCAACACCCCCACCACCCAGCCCGACGTGCTGGACCAGTTGGAAGCCTTTGTCACCAGCGCTTTGGGCAAGAGCGTGGTGCGGGCCAAGGACACGCCCAACTTCATCGCCAACCGGGTTGGCATTGCTGGCATGCTGGCCACCATTCAAGAAGCGGCCAACTTTGGCCTGTCTTACGACGTGGTGGACGACCTCACCGGCAAGAAGATGGGCCGGGCCAGCAGCGGTACCTTCCGCACCGCCGACGTGGTGGGCCTGGACACCATGGCCCACGTCATCAAGACGTTGCAAGACAACCTGGCCGACGACCCTTTCTTCCCCAGCTACGCCACGCCGCCGGTGCTGGCTGCGCTGATTGCAAAGGGCGCCCTGGGGCAGAAAACCGGTGCGGGCTTCTACAAGAAGGTCGGCAAGGACATCCTGCGCCTGGACCCCGCCAAGGCCGACTATGTGGCGGCGGGTGGCAAGGCCGACACCATCGTCGAACGCATGCTCAAGAAGCCGGCTGCCGAGCGCCTGAAGCTGCTGCGCGAAAGCAGCAACCCGCAGGCTCAGTTTGTCTGGGCCATCCTGCGCGACAGCTTTCACTACGCGGCCGTGCACCTGCAAGACATTGCCGACAACGCACGCGACATCGACTTCGCCATGCGCTGGGGTTTTGGCGTCAAACAAGGCCCGTTTGAGCTGTGGCAAGAAGCCGGCTGGCAGCAGGTGGCCACCTGGGTGAAGGAAGACATCGACGCTG
This sequence comes from Betaproteobacteria bacterium, assembly GCA_043743835.1. GTDB lineage: Bacteria > Pseudomonadota > Gammaproteobacteria > Burkholderiales > Burkholderiaceae_C > Rubrivivax. The sequence goes on along the minus strand of JAYTVT010000011.1, from coordinate 25,202 downwards.
GCAAGGCGCTCAGCAAGGCACCGCTGCCGGCCTGGGTGTTTGACGGCCGCACGGGTGTGCACACCGCTGAAGGCTCGTGGAGCCCGTCGCGCCAGGCCTATGTGCCGCGCAGCACGCTGCCGGTCTACGGCCGCCAGCACTTCCCCGAAGCCGTCATCGGCTCGGCCGCCAAACCGGCGCTGCAGTCGGGCACCGAGCTCTTCAAGAACGAAGAAATCCGGGTCTGGACGCTGGACGGCGAGGTGGTCATCGCCAGCATCACCGCCAAGCTGCACCTGATCAGCCCCACGGTGGCCGAGGGCCTGCAAAAGGCGCTGGAGATTGCCGAGGCGGGCTACAAGGGCATGGTCATCTGGTCACCCGACGACGTGTTCTCGGCCGGTGCCAACCTGGAAGCCTTGATGCCGGTGTTCATGAAGTCGGGCGCCAAGGGCATCAACCCCGAGATGAAGAAGTTCCAGGACTTCATGATCCGCTTGCGGTATGCCCAGGTGCCGGTGGTGGCTGCCGTGCGCGGCTTGGCGTTGGGTGGTGGTTGTGAACTGGCGGCCTATTGCGCGCGCCGCGTGGCCACCATGGAAAGCTACATGGGCCTGGTGGAAGTGGGCGTGGGTCTGGTGCCCGGTGCCGGTGGCCTGGCCTACATTGCGCGCCGTGCGTCTGAGATGGCAGCCGCTGGCAACGCCAACGCCGACATCATGAAGTTTCTGATCGACGGTTTCACCAACGCCGCGATGGCCAAGGTGGGCACCAGCGCGATGGAGTCGCGCAAGCTGGGCTACCTGCTGTGGAGCGACATCATCGTGCCGCACAAGGACGAGCTGCTGTTTGTCGCCATCACCCAGGCCAAGGCCATGGCCGACAGCGGCTACCGCGCACCGGCCAAGACCCTGTTTCCGGTGGCCGGCCGCAACGCGGTTGCCACCATCATGGGCCAGCTGGCCAACATGCGTGACGGTGGTTTCATCAGCGCACATGATTTCCACATCAGCAAGCTGATTGCCGAAGTGGTGTGTGGCGGTGATGTGGACCAGGGCTCGCTGGTCAGCGAGGAATACCTGATGACGCTGGAGCGCGACCGCTTTTGCTCCCTGTTGGAACACCCCAAGAGCCAGGAACGCATCATGGGCATGCTGCAGACCGGCAAACCCGTCAGGAACTGAACATGAAACAAGTACAAGACGCTTACATCGTTGCCGCCACGCGCACGCCCATCGGCCGCAGTGGCCGCGGCTTCTTCCGCAACACGCGGCCCGATGACTTGCTGGTGGCCGCCGTTCGCAACGCCTTGGCCCAGGTGCCCAGCCTGGACCCCAAGGCCATTGAAGACGCCATCATCGGCTGCAGCTTCCCGGAAGGTGAGCAGGGCATGAACATGGCCCGTGCGGCCATGGTGCTGGCCGGTTTGCCGCACAGCGTGGGCGGTGTCACCGTCAACCGCTTTTGCGCCAGTGGCGTGACGGCGCTGCAGATGGCCGCCGACCGCATCCGCGTGGGTGAAGCCGACGTGATGATCGCCGGGGGTGCCGAGAGCATGAGCATGGTGCCCATGGGCGGCGGCAAGCCGTCCTTCAACCCCGAGGTCTTTGCACGCGACGAAAACGTGGGCATCGCCTATGGCATGGGCCTGACCGCCGAGAAGGTGGCCAGCCAGTGGAAGGTCAGCCGCGAAGACCAGGACGCGTTTGCGCTGGCATCACACCAGAAGGCACTGGCGGCGATGGCTGCCGGGCACTTTGATGCTGAGATGACCCTCGTGAACGTGGTCGACCGCTACCCCGACCTGGCCACCGGCGGCGTCAGCGTCAAGACCCGCACCGTCAAACTCGACGAAGGTGCGCGGCCTGATACGTCCCTGGAAGGCCTGGCCAAGCTGCGCCCGGTGTTCGCCGCCAAGGGTAGCGTCACCGCCGGCAACAGCTCGCAAACCAGCGACGGCGCTGGTGCGTTGATCCTGGCCAGCGAAAAAGCGATCAAGCAGTTTGGCCTGAAGCCTTTGGCCCGCTTTGTCAGCTACGCCGCGCGCGGTGTCGCGCCCGAGATCATGGGCATCGGCCCGATCGAAGCGATCCCAGCAGCGCTGAAGTACGCCGGCCTGAACCTGGACGACATCGGTTGGATTGAACTGAACGAAGCCTTTGCCGCTCAAGCGCTGGCCGTCATTCGTACCGTGGGCCTGAACCCCGAGCGCGTGAACCCGATGGGCGGCGCCATCGCTTTGGGCCATCCGCTGGGTGCCACCGGTGCGATCCGCGCAGCCACGGTGGTGCATGCCTTGCACCGCCAGCAGTTGAAGTACGGCATGGTCACGATGTGCGTGGGCATGGGCCAAGGTGCGGCCGGCATCATTGAACGGGTCTGAGCGAGAACACACCATGTCCATCAAAACTGCCACGCTCAACGGCGTAGCCACCATCGAGATCGCCCGGCCTGAGAAAAAGAACGCGCTGACCGTGGCCATGTACCAGGCCATGACCGACGCGCTGAAGGCCGCCACGGCCGACGCTGCGGTGCGCGCGGTGCTGATCACCGGGCAACCGGGTGTCTTCACCAGTGGCAACGACATCGAGGACTTCATGACCCGCGCGCCCGGCCAGGGCAGCGACGCCATGGATTCGCCGGTGTTTCAGTTCATGCGCGCGCTGCTCGAATGCGACAAACCCGTGGTGGCCGCTGTCACCGGCGCGGCCATTGGCATTGGCACCACGATGCTGCTGCACTGCGACTTTGTTTATGTGTCGGACGAAGCCCGCCTGGCCATGCCTTTTGTGGCACTGGGCCTGGTGCCCGAGTTCGGCTCCAGCCTGGTGGTGCCGCAGCTGATGGGCCACCGCCGCGCCGCAGAAAAGCTGCTGCTGGGCGACCCCTTCACGCCCGAGCAGGCCGTGGAGTGCGGCATTGCCAACGCGGTGCTGCCAGCGGGTGAGGTGGTCAACCATGCCCGCCGTGTGGCCGAGCGTTTTAATGCGCTGCCACCGGGTGCTGTCCGCGAGTCCAAGCAGTTGATGCGCGCACCGCAAAACGAGGCCATGTTGAAGGTCATCGCCACCGAAGGCGCCTTGTTCGCTAAGAGGTTGAAGAGCCCCGAAGCGATGGAAGCCTTCCAGGCCTTCTTCCAAAAGCGCAAACCCGACTTCAGCAAGTTCTGAAGTCGCCACCCGCGGAAAGATCGCCCATGTCCTTGACTGCCAAACTGGTGCTCAGCCCACTGCTGGTGGCGCAAGCCATAGGCACGCGGCTGCGCCTGCCGCGTCTGCCCGAGCCCGAAGGCAAGCGCCAAGGGGTGGTGGGCCGGGGAACGCCGCTGAGCTTGCTGGTCTGCGGTGACTCATCAGCCGCGGGCGTGGGCGTGGCCCAACAGCGCGACGCCTTGGCCCAACGTTTGGCTGCCAGCCTGGCTCAAGCGGTCGGTGCCCGCGTGAGCTGGCAACTGTTGGCGCGCTCGGGTCTGACCAGCGCGCAGGCTTTGGACATGCTTCGCGAAAGCGATACAGGGCCTGCCGATGTGGCGGTGGTGGTCACGGGCGTCAACGACGTGGTTGATCAGGTCTCTTCCAGGCGGGCTTTGTTGGCTCGCGAGTCCTTGGCCAACTGGCTGCGCAACGGCCACGGTGTGCAGCACGTGGTGTTTGCGCCGCTGCCGCCGGTGCACCACTTTCCCGGCCTGCCGCAGCCCCTGCGCTGGGTGGCCGGCAGCGACGCGCGGCGGCACAACGGGGCCCTGCGCGAATGGGTTCAGTCGCGCACCGACGTCAGCTGCGTGGACATGGAAATGCCGATCAACCGCGGCGTGATGGCCGGCGACGGATTTCACCCGGGTGAAGCGGTCTACCGCTACTGCGCCCATGCCATGGCCCAGCACATCGCCGTGCAGGTGTGGCCGGGCTTGAACCTGAATCGCCTTCGCCACTGAGCCTGGCTCAGGCCAACCCAGCCTGGGTTGTCAGTCAGCGCCCGCCACCGGGCCTGCGGCGCGCTTGGCGTCTGAAGTGGTCTCGGCTTCGGCAAACACCCGCCCGCCCATGCGCAGCGCCGAGTGCTCGCGCTTGGACTGCAGCAACGGATAGAACATCTGGTGGTACCAACGCTCCTGGCCATAGACCAAGTCGTCTTGCAGCCCCACCTGCGCCGGGTAGCGGCGCGTGATGTGGGCGGTGCCCAAGAGCATGTCCCACACAAACAGCAGGTTGCCGAAGTTGCCCCTGTAGTGGCCCACGCCATCGGCGTTGGTCAGCGCGTGGTGGGCCCAATGGGTGGCCGGTGTCGAGATGGTTCTTTCCACCACCCACATCAGCGGCCGCAGCGTAGGAATGCGGTAGAGCGGCTCGTCCCAGCGCCAGGCGCAGTGGGCGCCCAAAATGACCAGCAGCTTGACCACGATGTAGACCGCATACACCTTGCCAAAGCCCAGGAAGATCAGCACGCCGGCCAACCACAGGCCCGGCATCATCAGGTAGTAGAAGAAGTTGTTGCGGTAGGTGATGCGGATGCTCATGTACTGCGCCGTGTGGTGGGCGCGGTGCAAGGGCCACAGCAGCGGTGAATGCGAAGCGCGATGCCACAGGTACTGTGTGAAGTCGTCTGCCACCAGCAGTATCGCGACCATGCCCCACCAGGGCAGCTCGGCCCAGGCGTTGCGCTGTTCGGGCATCAGCCAGTTGCTGAGGTGGCCGGTCACCAGCAACGCCAGGGGCTGGGCAATGGCCAGCAGGCTCAAAAACATCAGCAGTTCCAACTTGGTGTCGTTGGATGTGGCGTTGACGGTGTCCTTGTAGCGCCGGGTGACGAACTCCATGCAGGCGTAGCCCAGCATGATGCAAACGATCAGGATGTTTTGCAGTTTGGGATCCATGAGGGGCTGTCTCGCTCGGCTGTTGTTCTGGTTGGAGGCTATGGCTTGCCTGCAAGCAGCTTAGGCAGACCTGTCACCGGTGTCCAGGGTGGTGACCCGGATGAAACGCTCGTGCCCCAAGCGCGCCGGTGTTCAGGCCTGCAGCTCGCGGGGCTTACCCTGCCCGTCGATGGCCACATAGGTCAGGTCGGCCTCCGTCACCTTCACCACCTGCAGGTTGGCCGGGTTGCGTTCGGCGTAAACCTCCACATGCACGCTGATGCTGGTTTTGCCAATCCGCGTGACGCGGGCATAAAAGCTCAGCAGGTCGCCCATGCTCACCGGCTGTTTGAAGATGAACTGGTTGACCGCCACCGTGGCGATGCGTCCGCGCGCAATGCGCGAAGGCAGCACCGCACCGGCCAAGTCCACCTGCGCCATGATCCAGCCGCCAAAGATGTCGCCGTTGGCATTGACGTCGGCGGGCAAGGGCATGACCCGCAGCACCAGCTGCGAGCCGTCGCTCAAGGCCGGGGGTGCCATCATGTGGCCGTGGTCCAGGTCGGTCATGCGGGGCTCCAGCAGCAGGTTGGGCAGGGCAGCGCGACAATCGGGCATGCCCCCTGCCCACACTGTATCTGCCCCCGCCCCCATTGCCGCGGACTCTTCCCACCAACGATCCGACTGGGGCACCCTGGCCAAACTGCTGCCCTACCTGTGGCGCTACCGCTGGCGGGTGGGCATTGCGCTGAGCTTTTTGCTGGCGGCCAAGGCGGCCAATGTGTCGGTGCCGCTGCTGCTCAAAGAGCTGATCGACAGCCTGTCCATCAAGCCAGGCTCCCCCGCGGCGCTGCTGGTGGTGCCGGTGGGTCTGTTGGTGGCTTATGGGCTGCTGCGCCTGAGCACATCGCTCTTCACCGAGCTGCGTGAACTGGTCTTTGCCAAAGCCACCGAGGGCACCGCGCGCAGCATCAGCCTGCAGGTGTTTCGGCACCTGCATGCCCTGAGTCTGCGCTTTCACCTGGAACGCCAGACCGGCGGCATGACACGCGACATCGAACGCGGCACCCGTGCTGTGCATTCGCTGATCAGCTATTCGCTCTACAGCATCTTCCCCACGCTGGTGGAAGTGGCCATGGTGCTGAGCCTGCTGGCCTGGAAGTTTGACGCCGCCTTTGCCTGGATCACGCTGGCGGCCTTGGTGCTGTACATCACCTTCACCATCACGGTGACGGAGTGGCGAACGCAGTTTCGCAAGCAGATGAACGAACTGGACTCCACCGCGCACACCCGCGCCGTTGATTCGCTGCTGAACTTTGAGACCGTCAAGTACTTCAACAACGAAGACTTCGAGGCCAAGCGCTACGACGAAAACCTGGAAAAGCTGCGCCGCGCCGCGCTGAAAAGCCAGAGCACGCTGAGCCTGCTCAACACCGGGCAGCAGCTGATCATTGCCGCTGCGCTGATCGCCATGCTGTGGCGCGCCACACAAGGCGTGGTCGATGGCCGCCTGACGCTGGGCGACCTGGTGATGGTCAACGCCTTCATGATCCAGCTCTACATCCCGCTGAACTTCTTGGGCGTGATGTACCGCGAGATCAAGCAGTCGCTGACCGACCTGGACAAGATGTTTGTGCTGATGGAGAAGCACCGCGAAGTCGACGACGTGCCTGGTGCGCAGGCGCTGCAAGTGACCGAAGGCGTGCTGCGCTTTGAGCACGTGAACTTTGCCTACGACCCGGCGCGGCCCATCCTGCATGACCTGAGCTTTGAGATCCCGGCCGGCAAGACGGTGGCGGTGGTGGGCCCATCCGGTGCGGGGAAGAGCACGCTGGCCCGGCTGCTCTACCGCTTTTACGACGTGGGTTCGGGCCGCATCACCATCGACGGGCAGGACATCCGCCAGGTGACGCAAAGCAGCGTGCGCCAGGCCATTGGCATCGTGCCGCAGGACACCGTGCTGTTCAACGACACGGTGCAATACAACATCGCCTACGGCCGGCCCGGCGCCACGCTGGACGACGTGCAGGGTGCCGCCAAGGCCGCCCACATCCACAACTTCATCAGCAACACGCCCAAGGGCTACGACACCATGGTGGGCGAGCGCGGCCTGAAGCTCAGCGGCGGTGAGAAGCAGCGCGTGGCGATTGCCCGCACGCTGCTGAAGAACCCGCCGGTGCTGATCTTTGACGAGGCCACGTCAGCGCTGGACAGCGCCAACGAGCGCGCCATTCAGGCTGAATTGCGTGCGGTGTCCCAGGGCAAAACGGCTCTGGTCATTGCCCACCGCCTGAGCACGGTGGTGGACGCGCACGAGATCGTGGTGCTGGAAGCCGGCCGCGTGGTTGAGCGGGGGCCGCATGCTGAATTGATGGCCCTGGATGGGCGCTATGCGCAGATGTGGCGGTTGCAGCAAAGTGGGCAGGACGTCTGAGCACGTCAGCCAGTCACTCTCAATCCAGCGCGACCACCGTGTCGCCTTCAGCGGCCACGCAGCCTTCAGCCAAAGGTGCCCAGCCGCGACGAATGAGCACATGCCGGTCGGTGTGGCAAAACTCGATGCGTTCCACTCCGGCCACCCGTTGGCGCAGCAAAGACTCGATCGACGCCGGCATGCTGACGTGGAACTGGGCCTGCGCCAGGTTTTGAGCCGGGTGGTCATCGCGGTTCAGCCACGGGCTGAACGCTGTGGCCCAGGTCAAGGGGCTCCAGCCCAGTGAGAACACCGCGGGCTCGAAGCCTTGGGCCCGCAGCCACTGTTGTGCGGCTTCTCGCGGGCTGGGGGTCTCGGCCTTGGCGCCACTGGCCCATGCCGTGGCCAAGAGTTCGATCAGCCACTGGTTGCAGTTCTGGTACTGCGTGCTGAAAGCATAGGCGTTGGCGCTGTAGGTCCCGCCCAGCAGCGCCAGGGCCTGGCGGTTGTCGAGCGCCGTGGCTTCGACCTCGCGTGACTGTTGTGGCGGCAGAGTCAGCACCGAAATGAAGCCCAGGGCAGGGTCTTCGGTGCCTAGCAAAAAAGCCGACAGGCCTTGGTCAAACAGCCTGCTCTGTTGCTCGTCACAAGAAAAATACAGCTGGCGCACCGACCAGCGCCCGCCAGGGCTGGCCTTCAGGCTCAAGCCGGCGTGCGAGTAGCGCATGTCAAACCAGCGCAGGTTCAGGCCCGAGCGGGCAATCAACGCCACCTGGGCGCCTGACCTCTCCAGTTCGTCCTTGATCAGGCCGCTCAGGCGCAGCAGTCGGTCTTGCTGCGCAGCCTGGAGCTTGTTGCCGCCGTCGCAGTAGCGCAGCGTGCCGGCCTGGGCTGGGCCCAGGCACAGCGCCAGGCTGCAGGCTGCAGCTGCTCGCCGCCAAAACGGCGCGGCGGGCCAGCCGCGCGCCACGGCAATTACAGCGTCACCACCCGGGTTTGCAACTCTTGGTACCACTCGTCGCGCAGCACCAGGAAGAAGGCCTCACGTGGGGCGCCGGCCGCAAACTGGATGCCGTAGGCATGCTGGCGCGCTGTCACCACAGCGCCCTGGGTCAGGCGGCCTTGTTGCGCGGCTTCTTGCGGCAACACCAGGAAAAACTCGCCGTCGGTGCCATTGACGGCCTGCAGCTTGACGCGCACCCGTCCGGCCTGGGTATCGGCGGCCGCCATCTCGATCACGCGGTAGTCACCTTCGGCGACCTTGTCGTCCTTGGACGAACTCTTGCTGGACTTCTCGATGGACGTTGAAGAACTGCCCACCGATTCCGACGACGCTGACGAGGCAGAGCTGGCAGCCCAGGCAGGGTTGGCTGCGGCAGCCAGAACGAACATGGACAAGACGAGTTTTTGCAGGTGGCTCATAGGGGCTCCATGGGATGAGACGGGGTCAATGCTAGTCTGCATTGGGGACCTGGTGTAACGACAGGAAGCCGCCCAGGGTGCTGGCCGATCCCAGGGCCACCCCCAGGGCGGCCGAGCACCCCGCGCCGATACACTGCCCAGCCATGGAAACCAAATGGCTGGAAGACTTTGTGAGCCTGGCCGAGACCCGCAGTTTTTCGCGCTCGGCCCAGCTGCGCCACGTCACACAGCCTGCTTTTTCGCGCCGCATCCAGGCGCTGGAGGCCTGGGCGGGCATCGACCTGGTGGACCGGTCTTCCTATCCCACCCGCTTGACCGCTGCGGGTGAAACGCTGCACGCCCAAGCCCTGGAAATGCTGGATGCGTTGCAAGCCACCCGCAACATGATGCGCAGCCACCAGGCAGCAGGCCAGGACATGGTCGAGTTCGCGGTGCCGCACACCCTGGCCTTCACTTTCTTCCCCCACTGGTTGATGGACCTGCGGCAGAACTTCGGTGCCGTGAAGAGCCGCCTAACGGCGCTGAACGTGCATGACGCCGTGATGCGGCTGACCGAAGGTGGCTGTGACCTCTTGATCGCCTACCACCACCCCAGTCAGCCTCTGCCCTTGGCGGCCGACCGCTACGAAATGCTGCTGGTATCGAGCGAGTCCCTGGCGCCCTATGCCAAAGCCGGGCCCGACGGGCAGCCCTTGTTTCGCCTGCCCGGGCGGCCCAATGAGCGGGTGCCTTTCCTGGGCTACGCCTCGGGCGCCTACATGGCGCGCCTGGTCGAGGTCATCCTCAAGCAGGCCGGCGAGCCTTTGCACCTGGAGCCCATTTACGAGACCGACATGGCCGAGGGCCTGAAGGCCATGGCGCTGGAAGGCCACGGCTTGGCTTTCTTGCCACACAGCAGCGTGCGCAAGGAGTTGAAAGCGCGGCGCTTGGTCTCGGCCTGCGCCAGCCCTTCGCTGGAGCTGACCATGGAGGTGCGCATCTACCGTGAGCGCCCCGAGGTGGCGCGCCACACCAAGCCCGGTGTGCAAGCCCTCTGGGACTACCTCGGTTCTCAGGGTCAACCCTAGGACGGAATGCGGGTCGCACATGACCCCTGCGTTTATCGGCATTGGCACGAAGCGTGCTGGACCATTAGAGTCCGCGCCCATGCCCGCACTGTGCGAATTTTTGGCGTGGCACGCCTTTCCAGTTTGAAATTCAGGAGTTTTTTGATGAACAAGTCGGTGATGACCCTGGCCGCTGTGGCCCTGTTGGCTGGCGGTGTTGCCCAGGCAGACACGCTGAGCAAGATCAAGGAAGCGCAGGCCGCCACCATGGGCGTGCGCGAGTCTTCTGGTGCGCTCAGCTACACCCTGGGCGACGGCAAGTACGCAGGCTTTCACGTCGAGGTTTGCACCCGCGTGCTGGCCGATGTGCAAAAGAAGCTGGGCTTGGCCAAGCTGGACATCAAGTACCAGCCCGTGACGTCGCAAAACCGCATCCCCTTGGTGCAAAACGGCACCGTGGACATCGAGTGCGGCTCCACCACCAACAACGCCACGCGTCAGAAGGACGTGACGTTTGCGGTCACCACCTTTGTTGAAGAAGTGCGCATCGCGGTAAAGGCCAACTCGGGCATCACGACCATTGCCCAGCTCAACGGCCGCAACGTGGCTACCACCACCGGCACCACGTCGGTGCAGTTGCTGCGCAAGCACGAGCGTGCCACCGGTGTTGACTTCAAGGAAGTCTTCGGCAAGGACCACGCTGACAGCTTTCTGCTGCTGGAAACCGGCCGCGCCGACGCCTTTGTGATGGACGGCCAGATCCTGGCCGGCAACATCGCCAAGAGCAAGAGCCCGGCCGACTACCGCATCGTGGGCGAAGTGCTGTCGGTTGAACCCATCGCGATCATGATGCGCAAGGACGACCCGGCCTTCAAGAAGCTGGTCGACGAGAGCATTGTGGCCATGGTCAAGTCGGGCGACATGGCCAAGGCCTACGACAAGTGGTTTGTGCAGCCCATCCCGCCAAGCAACACCCGCGTGGGTTTGCCCGCCAGCGACGCCACCAAGGCGGCCTGGGCCAACCCCAACGACAAGCCGGTTGAGGACTACGCCAAGAAGTAAAGGACGCCAACGGGGCCTGCTGGTTCAGCAGGCCCCGCTTGTATCGCGTTGGGCAGACAGGAGGGCCTCGTGGCCACATGGGATTGGCAGGTCTTCTGCAAAGAGACCACATCGGGTGATGTGGTCAAAAGCTGCTTTGGCAGCGGTGGTGACATCACCTACTTGAACTGGCTGCTCTCCGCATGGGGCTGGACGCTGAGCGTGGGCCTGATGGCCCTGGTGGTGGCGATGGCGGTGGGCTCGATGATGGGCATTTTCCGTACCGCGCCCAACCGCTGGCTGGTGGCCTTGGGCAACTCGTGGACCGAGTTGTTTCGCAACATCCCGCTGCTGGTGCAGATCTTTCTTTGGTACCACGTGCTGCCGGCCATCTTCAAGCCGCTGCAGGCCTTTCCCAGTTTCATCCTGGTGGTGTTTGCGTTGGGTTTTTTCACCAGTGCGCGCATTTCCGAACAGGTCAAGGCCGGTATCCAGGCCTTGCCCAAAGGTCAGCGTTATGCCGGTTTGGCGGTGGGTCTGACGCTGCCCCAGACCTACCGCTATGTGTTGTTGCCGATGGCCTTTCGCATCGTCATCCCGCCGCTCACCAGCGAGAGCATGAACATCATCAAGAACTCGTCGGTGGCCTTTGCCGTGAGCATCGCCGAGCTGACCATGTTTGCGATGCAGGCGGGTGAAGAAACCTCACGCAACGTCGAGATGTACCTGGCGGTGACGGGTCTGTATTTCATCTCGGCCTTCACCATCAACCGCTTGGCGCTGGTGGTCGAAAACCGGGTCCGCGTGCCCGGCATGATCGGGGCCAAGTGATATGAACCTCGATTTCACCTTCCTGAACTGGGGCGTGGTCTCCAGCTTTGTGCTCAAGGGCCTGATCTTCAGTGTTCAGCTGACCTTGATCGCCATGATTGGCGGCATCGTGTTGGGCACGGCATTGGCCTTGATGCGCCTCTCCGGCAAGCCCTGGCTGGTCAACCCGGCGGCGGCCTATGTCAACACCATGCGCAGCATTCCGCTGGTGATGGTGATCCTGTGGTTCTTCCTGCTGATTCCCTTGCTCACAGGGCGACCCCTGGGCGCGGAAGTCTCGGCCATGATCACCTTCACGCTGTTCGAGGCGGCCTACTACAGCGAGATCATGCGCGCGGGCATCCAAAGCGTGCCCAAGGGGCAGGTCCACGCCGGCTATGCAGTGGGCATGAACTACTCGCAGACCATGCAGTTGATCATCCTGCCGCAGGCCTTCCGCAACATGCTGCCGGTGCTGCTGACGCAGACCATCATCTTGTTCCAGGACACGTCGTTGGTCTATGCCATCGGTGCCTACGATCTGCTCAAGGGCTTTGAGATCGCGGGCAAGAACTTCAACCGGCCGGTGGAAACCTACTTGGTGGCCGCCGTCGTTTATTTCATCATCTGCTTCTCGCTCAGCATGCTGGTTCGCCGCTTGCAGAACAAGATCGCCATCATTCGTTAGGACGCCCCATGATCGAGATCAAGAACGTCAGCAAGTGGTACGGCAGCTTCCAGGTGCTGACCGACTGCAGCACCACCATCAAGAAGGGTGAGGTGGTGGTGGTCTGCGGGCCTTCGGGCAGCGGCAAGAGCACGCTGATCAAAACCGTCAATGCGCTGGAGCCCTTTCAAAAAGGTGACATCACGGTTGACGGCATCAGCATCTCTGACCCCAAGACCGACCTGCCCAAGCTGCGCAGCCGCGTCGGCATGGTGTTTCAGCACTTCGAGCTGTTTCCCCACCTCAGCGTCACCGAAAACCTCACGCTGGCGCAGATCAAGGTGCTGGGCCGCAACCAGGCCGACGCGATGACGCGCGGCATGAAGATGCTCGACCGCGTGGGCCTGATGGCGCACAAGGACAAGTTCCCCGGTCAGCTCTCGGGTGGCCAGCAGCAGCGTGTGGCGATTGCCCGTGCGCTCAGCATGGACCCGATCGTGATGCTGTTTGACGAACCCACCTCGGCGCTGGACCCCGAGATGGTGGGCGAGGTGCTGGACGTGATGGTGCAGCTGGCGCAAGAAGGCATGACCATGATGGTGGTCACGCACGAGATGGGCTTTGCACGCAAGGTCAGCCACCGCGTGATCTTCATGGACGCCGGCAAGATCGTTGAAGACTGCAAGAAGGAAGACTTCTTCGGCAGCCCCGAGGCCCGCTCACCGCGGGCGCGGGACTTTTTGTCCAAGATCCTGGCGCACTGATAAGGGCCTGGACTCAAGCAGCGGCCAGCGGCTGTCGGCTGGTGCCCGGTGACCGGCCGCTCTGAAAGGCAGCGTTGTCAACGCGCGGGACCTGGCCGGCCTGAACCCGTGCAGTCGATGCGGCGCAAGCGACAATGTGGAGCATGAGCAGCAGCACCCTCACCATCCGCCGCCCCGACGACTGGCACCTTCACTTGCGCGACGGCGCCGCCTTGGCAGCCGTTGCGCCCGCCACAGCCCGACAGTTCGCCCGGGCCATCGTGATGCCCAACCTGCGACCACCCGTGACGACGGCAGCAGCTGCCTTGGCCTATCGCCAGCGCATCCTGGCGGCACTGCCCAAAGCCGGCGAAGGCAGCGACTTTCAACCGCTGATGACGCTCTACCTCACCGACAACACACCACCCGATGAAATTCGTCGGGCCCGTGACGCAGGCGTGGTGGCCTTGAAGCTCTATCCGGCTGGCGCCACCACCAACAGCGACGCTGGCGTCACCGACGTACGCAAGACCTACGCCACGTTGGAAGCCATGCAGCGCGAAGGCCTGCTGCTGCTGGTGCACGGCGAGGTCACCGACTCTGACATCGACATCTTCGACCGCGAAGCTGTTTTCATCGACCGCGTGATGCAACCGCTGCGCCGTGACATGCCCGAGCTGAAGGTGGTGTTTGAGCACATCACCACCGCCGACGCCGCCGCCTATGTGCAGGCCAGCAGCGCCTTCACCGCGGCCACCATCACCGCGCACCACCTGCTTTACAACCGCAACGCCTTGTTCATCGGCGGTTTGCGTCCGCACTACTACTGCTTGCCGGTGCTTAAAAAAGAACAACACCGCTTGGCCCTGGTGCAAGCGGCCACGTCGGGCAGCGGCAAGTTCTTCTTGGGTACCGACAGCGCACCGCACGCCGCCACCCTGAAGGAGCAAAGCGTTTGTGGTGCCGGCTGCTACACCGCACCGGCTGCGCTGGAGCTGTATGCCGAAGCCTTTGAAGCCGCTGGCGCGCTGCACCAGCTTGAAGGCTTTGCCAGCCTGCACGGCCCGGCCTTTTATGGTTTGCCGCTGAACACGGGCACGGTGACCCTGCGCCGCGAGCCCTGGACCCTGCCCGAGTCGCTGCCCTTTGGCGACGCCACCATCAAGCCGCTGCGCGCCGGCGAAACCTTGAACTGGCGGCTGGCCTAGGGCCGCGCATGCACATCACCGTCAACGGCGTTCGACTCTTCTTTGACGTCGAGGGGCCGGAACTGGTGCCCGACGGGCCGCAGATGCGACGCCGACCAACGGTGCTGTTCCTGCACGGTGGCCCTGGCGCCGACCATTCCCACTTCCGACCCGAGTGGTCCGCGCTGGGCGATGTGGCCCAGCTGGTTTTTCTGGACCACCGTGGCAATGGCCGCAGCGAACATGCTCCGCAGGCGCTGTGGACGTTGGCGCAGTGGGCCGACGATGTGCGTGCTTTTTGCGACACCCTGGGCATCGTCAAGCCCGTGGTTCTGGGGGCCAGTTTTGGCGGCATCGTGGCGCAGGCCTATGCCACCCGGCACCCCGAACACCCGGGCAAGTTGATCCTGATCAGCACAGCCGCGCGCGGTGGTGCTTTCACCGAGCGTCGGGTGGCGCTGTTTGAGGCGCTGGGCGGTGCAGAAGTTGGCGACTTGGCACGCCGCCGGTTGATCCAAGGCGACACCAGCCCGCAGGTGCTGGACGACTGGCTGCGCCTGGCCTTGCCGCTCTACACGCAGGCACCGGCCGACCCTCAGGCCATGCAGCGCCAGGTGCGCAACGCCGAGGCCACCCGCTGGTTCAGCCGCGCTGACGGCGAGGGCAGCACCTTTGATTTGCGCGCCGACCTGGCCGGTGTGCGCTGCCCCACCTTGCTGATGGGCGGCGCCTTGGACCCCATGCTGCCGATTGAAAACCAGCGCGAGATCGCCGCGCTGTTGCCCGCGCACCTGCTGCGCTATGAAGAGTTTGCCAACGCCGGCCACGGCGTGCTGGCCGATGCGCCTGAACGCGCCCTGGCCTTGATGCGCAATTTCATCACCCAAGAAAGCCAAGCCCCCCTATGAGCCAAGACCGAGTGATGCTGCTGATCGACGCCGACAACATCTCAGTGGATGTGATGGAACAGGCCGTGCGCCTGCTGCTCAATCAGCATGGTGGCCTGCATGTGCGGCGGGCCTACTGCACGGCCGAAAGTGCGGTCAGCAATCAGGCCGCCTTCAAGCGCCTGGGCATCAAGCCCATGGTCAACCTGGCGGCAGGCAAGAACAGCACCGACATTGCACTGGCGGTGGACGCCATCGACCTGGTGCTGGCCGAACGGCCCGACGTGGTGGTCATCGCGTCGTCTGACTCGGACTTTGCGCCTCTGGTGCACCGCCTGCGTGAAAAAGGCTGCGTGGTGCGCGGTATCGGCCAAAAGGGCAAGACCGGGGACGAGACGCAGGAGGTCTACGACGACTACACCGTGCTTGAGCACCACAAGTCTGGCCCCGGCGAGGCGCTTGCGCGCAAGCCAGCGCGCAAGGCCGTTCGCAAGGCCGCCGTGCGGACACTGACCACCGAGCCAGTGGAGCCGGTCAAGAAGCCGCCCGCAGCCCGCAAGTCAGCCGCCCGGGCGCAGGCCACCGTGCTGCCGATGCAGGAACCCGTCACCGAAGCCCTTTTGCCTGAAGTTGGTCAGCCGGCGGCCAAGCTCACCGCCCGCAAGACCACCGCCCGAAAAGCGGCCGCTCCCAAAGACAAGGCCGTGGTAGCCGCCGCAGACCGCGCAGTTTCGCGGGCTTCCTCGCCAGCAGCCCTCAGCAATGTGGGCACTTCTGTGCAAGCCGTGCTGGCTTGCCTGCCCGAACTGGCCACCGGCAAGAGCCTGGCCCTGAACGTGGCGGTGCAACGCTTGCGTGAGGCGCAGCTTCTGGGCAAGAACAGCTCGTCTTTGAAGCTCTTTGCCCAGCTCAGCGATCAATTCGAACTTTTGCCGGCCAACAAACCGACGCAGGTTCGCCTGCACCGCTGAACGCAGGCCGAAGTTTGGCGTGGCCGGTGTCTGGCCACTTCGTGAAACCCCTAGGG
This sequence comes from Betaproteobacteria bacterium, assembly GCA_043743835.1. Taxonomy (GTDB): domain Bacteria; phylum Pseudomonadota; class Gammaproteobacteria; order Burkholderiales; family Burkholderiaceae_C; genus Rubrivivax. Next base: position 9,128 of record JAYTVT010000011.1, on the reverse strand, counting down.
CGAATGGGCTTGCTTGAAAGTGGCTGCACAGCCCTAACATCTGCCCTTGTCTGGAATTCATTGCGGCACCGGAGGCCGCCAACGCCATGAAACGCATCCTGCTGTTTGTTGTCACCAACCTGGCCGTCATGCTGGTGCTGGGCATTGCCGCGAGCCTGCTGGGCGTGAACCGCTTCCTCACCTCCAACGGCCTGAACCTGGGCATGTTGCTGGGCTTTGCGGCGGTAATGGGTTTTGGCGGCGCGATCATCTCGCTGCTGATCAGCAAGCCCATGGCCAAGTGGACCACCGGTGCGCAGATCATCAATGACAGCGCCGACCCCACCCACCGCTGGATCGTGGGTGCTGTGGAAGGCTTTGCCAAGAAGTCCAACATCGGCATGCCCGACGTGGCCATCTACGACGGTGAGCCCAACGCCTTTGCCACTGGCGCCTTCAAGAACTCCGCGCTGGTGGCGGTGTCCACCGGGCTTTTGCACAGCATGAGCCGCGAAGAGGTGGAAGCCGTCATCGCCCACGAAGTGGCGCACGTGGCCAATGGCGACATGGTCACCATGTCGCTGATCCAAGGTGTGATGAACACCTTTGTGGTGTTCCTGTCGCGCGTCATCGGTTATTTCGTCGACAAGGTCATCCTGAAGAACGACCGCGACGGCGTGGGCATCGGCTACTACGTCACCACCATCGTGCTGGACATCGTGTTGGGCGTCTTGGCGGCCGTGGTCGTGGCCTGGTTCTCGCGCCAGCGCGAGTACCGCGCAGATGCTGGCGCTGCGGCGCTGATGGGGCGCAAGCAGCCCATGATCAACGCGCTGGCCCGCCTGGGTGGGCTGGACCCGGGTCAATTGCCCCAAAGCATGGCGGCCATGGGCATCAGCGGCAAGCCCAGCGGCATGATGGCCTTGATGTCGAGCCACCCGCCCATCGAAGACCGCATCCGCGCGCTGCAGCAGTCAGCCTGACAGCCTCAGGGCGACAGAAGAAAAGAGGCCCCAGCCGCAACGGCTGGGGCCCTTTTGTTGGCGCCAACGATCAAGGCCGAACCAGCAAACGCAGGATTTCCCCCACACGCTGGCGTGCCACATCCTCAGCGTGGAAAGGCAGTTGCGGCCACTGTTTGGCGGCAAACAGCCGCATCTGGTCGGTGGCGTGCGGCGAAGCGGGGTCGGTGCTTTGGCCGTAGGCCAGGATGGCCTGGGCCAGCGGGCCGCGCGCGTCGAAGGTGACGGTCTGGATGTAGCTGCTGCCGTAGTCGATGCGCAGCCCTTGGGCGCTGATGCCCTGCACGAACTGGTTGCCCAGGTTGTTGAGCACGCCTTCCATCTCGGTGCCCCCGTGCAGTCCAATGGCTTGCTCGGTGATCAAGGGCCGCTGAACGCTGCCCAGAGGGGCGTCCAGCGCAAAGCCGGCTGCACGAACCTTCTTGACGGCATCGGTCAGTGCGCCCCAGACCTTGGCCGACACCGCAGCGTCGTCCATCTTCAGCCCCATGGGGGTGGTGACAGGCTGGGTCTTGTCATAGGGCAGGCGGTAGACACCGGGCACCACACTGGCGGCCTGCCAGAACTCGCGGAACAGGTGGGCGCCACGGGACTCGGCGTTGTTGTTGCGGTCCCAGCCACGCAGGGCGGCGCAGCCGTCTTTGGCTTCGCTGCTGGGCGCGCCGTCGCCAGTGGCGCAGGCGGCCAGCAGGTCGGGCAGCACCAGGCGGGCCAGCAAGTTGCGGTTGGCAAACAACTGGGCTTGTGCGGCCTGCATGGTGACGGGGCCACGCGCCACCAGCTCGGGCACTTCGATCAAGCCCGAACGGGTGCGCGGGCGCCGCAGCACGTCGTCGCCCACCATCGGCGAGATACCTTCAAACCGTTGTTCTGGGTGGGTGTAGAAAAAGCCATCGTTGCTGTTGTGAACCCAGTCGGTGCGGATGGCCAGCGGCATGCGTTTGATCGGGGTCAGGCCCGGCACAGGTGAACTGGCGTCACGCTTCCAGTTGCAGGCGCTCTTGCTGCCGTCCAGCACCACGATGCCGGTGGGCCCCAGCAGGCCGGCGGCCTGCGGGCTGGGTTTGCAGGCCGCCAGCTGTGCGGCGTCAACGTCGGGCACCACGCTCACGTCGGTGTACATGGCGTTGCCATGGCGGTCGGCAGCGATGGTGTTGACCCAGGGCACGCCCAGGTTGCGGTGCGCCGCGTGCAGTTCCTGCACGGTGGTGGCGCTGGCAAAAGCCAGCCAGCTGTCCGAGCTGCGTGCATTGCCGGCGTTGGCGTCTTGCAAGGCATAGGCGCGGGTTTCGGTCCAGCCCAGGCCCAAGCGCGGGGCCGAAATGACCGGGCCCCAACGTGTGGACCAGATGGTTTGAGACTTCATTGCAAACAGGCCATCGTCGCCCCGGCTCATCGCGGACACGGTGCGTGACGTCATCTTCTCGGGCTGGCCGTCCACCAGGTAGCTGGTGGCATCGCCCGGCACCAGCGTCAACTCGTGCACCGTGAACCGTTTACCGGTGGACACGGTGTGCGACCACGCCACGTCTTTGTTGAAGCCGATGTGGACCACGGCGCTGTGGCCGGTGGACGCGCCCATCACGTCAAAGCGCCCAGGAATGGTCAGGTGCATTTGCCAGAAGCGGTTGACACCCGCCCAAGGGAAGTGCGGATTGCCCACCAGCAGGCCCCGGCCCGTGCCGGTGGCGTCTTTGCCAAAGGCCCAGGCGTTGGAGCCCAAGGGCGGGTCCAGCAAGCCGGTGTCGCGGGCATACTGCTCGGCGTCGGCCAGGTTCACAGGGGCGGCCTGGGCCGCCTTCTTGGCGGGCGGCTGGGCGGCCAGCAGGGCGTCGGCCAGGGCCGCCATGCCGGCTTGCACGCTGCTGATTTCAGCCAGGCGCCGGATGTCAGCCAAGGTCATGGGCTTGACCCAGGCCTGGCCCTTGCAAGCCACCGGCAGCGTGCTGGCGTTGTCGGCCACAAAACGGTTGTAGCCGGCGACATAGCCGCGCAGCATGGCCTGCGCATCGGGGCTGGCTTGTGACCAGGCGCGCTCCAGTACGGCGTCGTCCATGTGGGCGGCGATGAACAGGTCGATCTGCTCATTGGGGAAGTTGCGCCGCCCCAGCAGCGCGGTGCCGCTGGCGCCAAAGGTGCGCGCTCTTTCCCCGCGCACGGTGACCAGCTGCTGCGCGGTCTGGCAAACGTTGTCCTGGGCATGGGCATAGGCCACGCCGTAGGCCAAGGTGTGCATGTCGGGTGCGCTGATGTGGGGAACGCCGTTGGCGGTGCGCTGGATGGTCACGGCTTTGAGCTCGGGCCCGGCGGGCGTGCTGGCGCAGGATGCCAGCAGGGTCACGGCTGCGGCGCCGGTGGTCAGCAACAAGAATCGGTTCACGGTGGGTCTCCTGGTCGTTGGTGTTGTGCGGGGTCTGCGCCGGCTGCTGTTGCTTGGGGCTTCAGCATCCGCGCGGGTGGCTCAGGACTTGTTCTTGGGCACGCGGCCCATCAGGTAGAACTCGTCGTTGGGGCGCATGCCACTGAGGTTGGCCATGCGGTTGCTCAGCCCAAAGAACGCGGTGATGGCGCCAATATCCCAGGCGTCTTCGTCGCTGAAACCGTGGGCACGCAAGGTTTCGAAATCGGCTTCTTCCAGGGCGTGCGACTCCAAGCAGACCTTCGTAGCAAAGTCCAGCATGGCCCGCTGTCGTGGGCTGATGTCGGCCTTGCGGTAATTGACCGCCACTTGATCGGCCAACAGCGGCTTCTTTTCATAGATGCGCAAGATGGCGCCGTGTGCCACCACGCAGTACAGACACTGGTTGATCGCCGAGGTGGCAACGATGATCATCTCGCGGTCGCCCTTGCTCAGGCCGCCGGTGTCCTTGAGCAGCAAGGCGTCGTGGTAGGCCATGAACGCGCGCCATTCAGCGGGGCGGTGGGCCAGGGCCAGGAAAACGTTGGGCACAAAGCCTGCCTTTTGCTGGACGTCCAAGATGCGTTGACGCATGTCGTCGGGCAGGTTCTGCAACTCGGGCACGGGGTAGCGGGAGATGGTGGTCATGTGAGGTCCTTCAGATTGAAACGTGGCTCAGCGCAAAAGTTTTTTTTCGGGCAGCGCTGCGCATCACGAGGCATGGAGCTGCATTGCAGGCAGCCGGTTGCATCAGGAAGCCCGGAACTGCATGTCATGCAGCCGAGCGTAGAGCCCCCCCGCCGCCAACAGCTCGGCGTGGGTACCTTGTTCTACCAGCCGGCCGCCGTCCATGGTCAGCACGCGGTCGGCGTTTTCGATGGTCGACAGGCGGTGGGCAATGACGATGGTCGTGCGGCCCTTCATCAGCCCATCGAGCGCGTCTTGCACGGCGCGCTCGCTTTCGTTGTCAAGCGCTGAGGTGGCTTCGTCCAGGATCAACACGGGGGCGTCTTTGGCAATGGCCCGCGCAATGGCCAGGCGCTGGCGTTGGCCGCCCGACAGCTGGTTGCCGTTGTGGCCAATGGGGGTGTCCAAGCCTTGCGGCAAGCCGTCGGCAAACTCCAGCAGGTGGGCTGCCTGAAGCGCCGAGCGAACAGCATCAAGCGTCATGGGCGCACCCAAGCTGACGTTGGCCGCCACGGTGTCGTTGAACAACACCACGTCTTGACTGACCAGCGCAAACTGGCGGCGCAGGGCATGGGTGTCCCATTCGGGCAAAGGCACCCCGTCCAGCAGAATTCGGCCGGCTGTGGGGTCGATGAAACGCGGCAACAGGTTGACCAAGGTGGTCTTGCCAGCGCCAGACGGCCCCACCAGCGCGACGGTTTCGCCCGAACGCACATGCAGGGTGAGTTGTTCCACCGCCGCCGGGCTGTCTTCGCGGTAGCGCAGGCTGACGGCTTCAAAGCGGATGTCGCCTTTGGCGCGGCCCACGGGCTGGCCGCTGGCGCCGTTCAAGCTGGGTGGCAAGCCGGTGTACTGGCCACCCTTTTCCACCGGGCTGTGTTCGATCAGGTCCAGGCCCCGCTCTACCGCGGCCAGTCCGCGGGTGAGCGGCGCCATCACATCCGACAGGTGTTTGACTGGCGCAATCAGCTGCAGCATGGCCATCACAAAGCCGACAAAACTGCCCACCGTGGCGCCGCCAGCACTGCTTTGCCACAGCGCCACGGTGATGACGCCAGAGAGTGCGCAGGCGGCCAGCATCTGGGTGACGGGTGTCATGGTGGCGCCCGCCACCACGGCCTTCAGCATCAAGCGGCGCACACGGTCTGCACTGGAGCCGAAGCGCTGGGCCTGGTGCTGCTGCGCGCCATGCAGGCGCACGGTTCGCCAGGCCAACATGTTTTCTTCCACCACATAGGCCAACTCGTCGGTGGCCTTTTGGCCTTCCACGGTCAGCCGGTGCAGCCGCTTGCCCAAAGCCCTCATCACCAGGCCCACCGCCGGGAAGAGCAAGGCCACCACCAGGGTCAGTTGCCAGTTCAGCCAGAGCAGATAGGCCAGCAGCGCGACCAAGGTGAGCGTGTCGCGCACCAAGGTCAGCAGGCAGTTGACCAAGATGGTCACGCCGGCCTGCGCTTCGTAGACCAGCGTGTTGGTCATGCCACTGGCCGTTTGGCGGCTGAACAGGGCACTTTCACTGGCCAGCAAACGGGCGAACATGCCTTCGCGCAGGTTCAACACCGCGCGGTTGGCCGTCCAGGCCAGGCCGTACTGGGCGACAAAGCCCGAGGCGCTGCGCACGGCAAACAAGCCGATGATGGCCGCTGGCACCATCCACAAGGGCAATTGACCACGCGTGAAGCCTTGGTCCAGCAGCTTGTTCATCAGGGCCGGAATCATCGGCTCGGTGAGTGCCGTGACCAGTGCCCCCAGCGTGGCGGCTACCAAACCGGCGCGGCTGCTGCGGATGTAAGGCGTGAGCCGCGCAAAGCGCTGCAGGAGAGTTGGCATGGGTTGCTGGCTTGCCTGCGCCTGGGGCAGGGGCAGGATCGGCAACATTATGAGTCGGGCGCGGCGCCACCCAAATGGCGCCAGCCGGCGCCAATCCAATGCAGCAAAAGAGGGAACCTTGCAGCGCGAAGGTGGGTCGAACGGCGCTGCCTACAATGCCGGGATCGAGCCCAACACGGGTTACTCCAGCGCCCCTGACGACGTGCCTGAACCCTTCCAAGACGCCCAACTGCTGCCCCGCCGTCGCCTCCTGACCGTTGCCGCCGCCAGCGCACTTGCAACCGGGCTGCCCGCGTGGGCCCAGGTTCGGGTGGACATCAGCGGTGTCGGTACGACGCAGATCCCGGTGGCGTTAGCGCCGTTTCGTGACGAAGCCGGTGCGGGCGTTGCGCTGTCGGCGGTGATCAAGGCCGACCTGGAGCGCAGCGGGTCGTTCCGCGTGATCGATGGTGAGCGTGGCCTGGACGAGCGCAGCACGGTCGACCTGGCCGCTTGGCGTGGGCGCGGAGCCGACGCGCTGGTGGGCGGCTCGGTGCTGCGTCTGGCCGACGGCCGCTTTGACGTTCGCTACAAGCTGTGGGACACGGTCAAGGGCGAGCAGTTGCAAGGCCAGAGCAAGGTGGTCTTGCCCGCCGACCTGCGCTTGGCCGCCCACCGGGTGGCCGACGAGATCCACGAAAGGCTGACTGGCGAGCGCGGCGTTTTTGCCACCCGCATTGCCTATGTGCTGCGCGCCGGCAAGCGCTTCACGCTGCACATCACCGATCCCGACGGCGAAGGTGGCCAGATCGCTTTGGCCAGCCCTGAGTCGATCATTTCACCGGCCTGGGCGCCCGACGGCAAACGCCTGGCCTATGTGTCGTTCGAGACGCAAAAGGCGGCCGTGTGGGTGCAGGACCTGAGCACCGGCGAGCGCCGCATGGTGGCCAACTTCAAGGGCAGCAACAGCGCGCCAGCTTGGTCGCCCGACGGGCAAAACCTGGTGCTCACCTTGTCGCTGGCCGGCCCCGCCCAGCTTTACGTGGTGCCCGCGGCGGGTGGCACGCCCCGGCGCTTGACCAGCAGCAATGCGATCGACACCGAGGCCGTCTACAGCCCTGACGGCCGCCAGGTGTACTTTGTCAGCGACCGCGGGGGTGGCCCGCAGGTTTACCGCGTGCCTACTGAAGGTGGTGCGGCAGAGCGCATCACCTTTGCGGGTGATTACAACATCAGCCCCAGCATCAGCCCCGACGGCAAACACCTGGCCTACATTTCGCGGCAAGGAGGGGCTTTCCGCCTGATGCTGCTGGAACTGGGCAGTGCCCAGGCCACCGCTCTGACCGACACCCGTGACGACGAAAGCCCCAGCTTTGCGCCCAATGGCCGGCTGATCGTTTACGCCACCCGCACCCAAGGCAACGACGTGTTGATGACCACCACGCTTGATGGCAAGATCAAAACGCGGCTGCTCAGCAGCGGGGCGGATATGCGTGAACCTGCTTGGGGCCCTTACGGCCGTTGAAGTTGGCCGCTCATGACGGAAAGACAGACTCACCACATGGCGGCCTTGCCCCATGAATGCCAGCCAGCTTTTTTTCCCACAGCATCGGAGACAACCATGAAGCACCTCACTTCCTGCATTTGGGCCCTCGCAGCAGCCATGGCGCTTCTGGCGGGGTGCGAGTCGCCCAGCAAGATCTCCAATGCAGCTCTGGCGCCAGTGGAAACACGTTCTCCCGTAGCCAATGCCGGTGCAGCAACAGCCGGCGCGGCCGCCACGGCGGCCACCGCCAGCGGTACAGCGCAGTCCGGTGTGTCTACAGTCAACCTGGCCACACCGCGTTCGGGCACTGCGGGGGCGGTTGCAGGTGCAGCTGCCCTGGTAGCGCCGAGCCAACGTGTGGTGTACTTTGACTTCGACAGCTTTGTCATCAAAGACGAATTCCAGAGCTTGCTGGACGGCCACGCCAAGGTGCTGGCGCGCACCAGCGGCAAGCGCATGGTCATTGAAGGGCACACCGACGAGCGGGGTGGCCGCGAATACAACCTGGCGTTGGGGCAAAAACGCGCCGAAGCGGTGGTCAAGTCCTTGGCTCTGTTGGGTGTGCCCGAAGGCCAGCTTGAAGCGGTGAGCTTTGGTGAAGAGCGGCCCGCGGCCACGGGTGGCGATGAAGCCGCCTGGGCACGCAATCGCCGCGCTGAACTGAAGGACCGCTGACATGAAGTTGCGCGCAGTCTGGGTGTCGGCCTGGTTGCCAGCCTTGCTGCTTGCCAGCAGTCCGGCCCTGGCCTTCTTGAACGATGAAGAGGCGCGCAAGGCCATCGTTGAACTGCGTGGGCGTGTGGTGGTCATGGAAGACCAGGCCAAGTCCCGGGCTTCTGAGTTGTCCGCCGCCAGCGCCCAAAACGCACAGCTGACCGAACAGCTGGTGGCCATGCGGCGCAGCCTGCTGGACCTGAACAACCAGCTGGAAAGCATTCGCGGCGAACTGGCCAAGCTGCGTGGCAACGATGAACAAACCTTGCGAGAGATTGCCGAAGTGCAGCGCCGCCAACGCGATGTGGCGCAAGGGTTGGACGACCGGCTGCGCAAGATCGAACCGGTCAAGGTGGCGTTGGACGGGCGCGATTTCATGGCCGAACCCGAAGAAAAACGATCCTTCGAAGACGCCTTTGCCGCCATCCGCGGTGGTGACTTCGATCGCTCCGTGGCGCTCTTCTCCAACTTCCAGCGCCGTTACCCTGGCAGCGGCTACCAGGACGCAGCGCGTTTCTGGTTGGGCAATTCGCAGTACGGTCGGCGCGACTACAAAGAAGCCATCACGATCTTTCGCACCTTTGTGAACAACGCCCCGGAGCACCCCCGTGCTGCTGAAGCGCTGCTGGCCGTGGCCAACAGCCAGGCCGAGATGAAGGACCCGAAGGGGGCGCGCAAGACGATTGAGGAGCTGATGAAGGCTTACCCTCAGTCGGAAGCCGCGCAAGCCGGCAAGGACAGACTGGCGTCGATCAAGTAAGCGAAGGCGCTGCCGCGGCGGCGTCCGTCCGTTCGTTGGCAGCCGGGTTGACCAGGCTCGCTGGCGGCACAATCCAGGCATGCAGGAATCTGATCTTCCCGGGCTGGTAGCCCAGGTGCTGTGGGCGGCTTTTGCGCTGTCTCTTGTCTTTGGCGCCATTGCCCAGCGCACCCACTTTTGCACCATGGGGGCGGTGTCCGACATCGTCAACAT
>JAYTVT010000010.1:0-29414 GCA_043743835.1 Betaproteobacteria bacterium | reverse complement strand
CCGTTGACGTATTTGAAGCTGTAATCGGCCGCGTCGGCCACGGGCATCAGTTCGATCACGCCGCTGCTCGAGTGGCTGGCCACACGGGCCACCTTGTCGAAGTCGGCCCAGCGGCGGAAGTCAGCGGTGATGGCGCTTTCCAGGCGGCGCAGCACCTGCGGCAGGCCGTGGGCAGCCACGATGCGCGCGATGTCATGGGTGGTCAGCAGGGTGGTCATGCAATGTCTCCAGTCGTTCCCCGGCATTCTTCGGGGCGGCCGTGGCAATGAAAAGTGGCAATCCTGCTGCGTGATTGGCAGGTTTCTAGCGAAATGGCAAGCTCGATTGCCAAAGTGTCAAAATCGGGCATGGACGACACCGACGTCAAGCTCATCGGCCTGCTGCGCCAGAACGCACGCGCCAACGTGGCGCAACTGGCCAAGAAGCTGGGCGTGTCCCGCGGCACGGTCAGCAACCGCATCCGCAAACTCGAAGACGACGGCACCCTGGTGGGCTACACCGTGCTGCTGCGCCCCGACACACAAACCCAACGCATCACCGCCTGGATGAGCATTGCGGTGGAAGGCAACCAGACCCGTGCGGTGATCAGCACCTTGCTGGGCGAGCCCGGCGTGGCAGCGCTGCACGACACCAACGGCCGCTGGGACCTGCTGGCCGAAGTGCGCGCCAGCCACCTGGGAGAGCTGGCCGAGGTGCTGGAGCGGGTGCGGCTGATCAAGGGCATTGGCGCCACCGAAACCAGCATTCATCTGCAGACCTACAAAATCTCGTGAAGCGCGGCGGGCCCGTTGAGACGGCCATATTGGCACTTCATGCTTCGAAGTGCTGCGTCTACGGCTAGGACCACGAGCCCGCTGCTTAGATGATCGGATTCATCCATGCACATCAGACCCTACGCCCCCACCGACTGGCCCCGCCTGTGTGAGATCCACGACCAAGCCCGCCTGATCGAACTGCGCGGCGCCGGCCTGCTGGAGGCCTTCCTGACTTTGGAACAAACCGCTGAAAACGAAGGCCTGTTTGCGGCTGACCTGATCGTTGCTGAGGCCGACGGCCTGGTCCTGGGTTTTGCGGCCTTTGATGACGGCGAGTTGACCTGGCTGTATGTCGACCCCACCCATCAACGAAAGGGCGTTGGAAAGGCCTTCATCCAGCACGTGATCCAGGCCTGCCCTGGCCCGGTCGAAACCGAAGTGCTGGTGGGCAATGACGGCGCATTGGCGCTGTACCTGAGCGAAGGCTTTGTGGTGCTGCACCGAACCGACGGCAAGCTGGTGGGCAACGAGACTTTTGCGGCTTCGGGCTATGCGCTGCGCCGAGCCCCGCCTGCTGCGGACATCAAACGGTAGTGCGCATCGGCCGGTCGCGCTGCCCTGGCGCAACGGTGATGCACGCAGGCCGCTGTGGTGGACCCGAAAACGCTTGCACCGTTGCCAGTTTCCCTTGGGACGGCAGGTCGACCAGCGTCACACCGCAGGCCTTGCTCGTGCCAGCCGCCACACCATGAATCCCAGCCCGGCCACACCGGCGACGAGCACGGCCCAAAGCAGCCACGGCCGCAACCGCGCCATGCGTTCGGTGGCGGCAGCCTGGCGCGCGGCTTCGGGCGCTTCGGCCCATTCACCCAGCGTGGCCCGGCCAAAGCGAGCGCGCTCCTCATCCAGCGCCGGCACCAGCGTGCCCACCGGCAGCGCACCAGCCTTGGCGTTGGCTGCACCGGCCTGCAGCGCATAGGGCGCTTGGCCTTGCGCGGCAAACACCAGGCGCGCCAGCTGAGCCTGAACCAACAGCTTCGTCTGCTCGGCGGGCAGGGCGGCGGCGCGCTCGTCGGGCACGAAGCGCAGGTAGCGCAGCCGTGCGTTCAGGGCCAAGGACGGCGACCGGCTCACCGTGTCGCCACGTTCGAGGCGGTAGAACACGCCCTGGGCCACATCGCGCCAGGGCTCGTCGGCGCTGTTGCGCCCCTGCACGCGCACTGGCGCCACGCGGGTGCCCGAGGACCATTGCAGCTCGATCTGCACCACCGGCACCGTGCCGCCCAGATCGAAGTGCAGCGCCCGTGGCGCCAGCAGGTCCGGCGCCACTTTGCCCGCGGGTTCGGGGCTCGAGGCCACCTGCCATTGTGTTGGCGCATCGAGCACCACGCTGCGCGGCTGCACGCTCACGCGCATCGCGCCGCTCACTGCGGGCGCGGTGGCTGGGTCGCGCCACACCAGGCGCACGAAGCGGCCCGCAGCAGCGGGCAGCATGACACTGGGCTGCGTCAGCGGCCCTGCGGCAGCGGCCAATGCCATCAGCTGCCCGCTGCCACCAGCGCGCCAGCTGCGCAGGTCCTCGCTGGTCTCCAGGTCGTAGGCAGCGCTGAACTCGGCGGGGCCCGACCAGGCCACCAGCAGTGATTGCGGCGCGGGCTCTTCGCGGCTGCGTTCGCCCATGTCAATCAGCCAGCCGGCGGAGCCGGGCATGGCAGCCACCGCCGCGCCAGCCGTGGTGCCAGGCCCGAGCCGACGCACGCTGATGCGCTCGCCCAGCACCACCACCTCGACCGGCGAGGCCCAGGGCTGGCCTGCAGCAGGTTTACGCGGCAGGGCATACAGCGTGGCAGGCCGCTGCTGCGTCAGGTCTTGCGACTCGCTCGGTCGTGGCGCCAGCAGCGCGAAGGGCACCCGTTCGCCTCGGGCATCGACCACACGCAGATCCTGCAGCGCGTCACCCTGGCTGCGGGCGTAAGCGCTGGCGGGCAAGGCCAACTGCACGAACGGCGCGGTCTGCACCACGGTGATGGGGGCGCTGTGGCGCAGTGCGGGCTCCTGCGCAGCGCCGGGTCGGGCAAGTGCGAAAGAGATGACTGCCGCCAACAGGCCAATCACGCGCTGTTCAAGATGTCGCACGGCCATCACCCTTGCCTGCCGTCTGCGTCGGCAGCGGCGCCACGTAGCCGATCACCAGCATCAGCACCCCCACACCGATGAACGAAACGATGCGCGTCACCGTGCCGGTGCCCGAGAGATCGACCAACAGCAGCTTGAAGACTACCGCGGCCAGCAAGGCCGCGCCCACCATCCAGGGCATGCGCATCGTGCGGCGCGCCGAAACCCACATCAACACCAGCGCGGTGCCCGCCCACAGCAACGTGATGCCGGTCTGCACGGCCAGCGAGTGCACCCAGGCATCAACGCGGAAGGGCACGTCACCAAAGTGATGGAAGCCACGCACCAGCATGGCGTTGAGCCAGACGAAGCCTACCGCGCCTAACAACGCGGCAGGCAGCTTCGGGCGCAGGGCGATGGTGTCGCGCGCTGCCGCACTTTGCAGCCACAGCCAACAGGCCAGCATGGCCACACCGATGCCGATGTCCAGCGGGTTCAACAGCGGCACATAGGGCAGTGGTCGGGCGGCGCCGTTTGAGGCCACGTTGGCCAGCAGGGTCCACAGCAGCAGCCCGATGGTGATCACGCCAGCTGCTGCGCCCTGATACGCCCACGGCAGCGCACGCAAAGGCCAGCGCCGGGCCATTGCCGGCCGCGGCAGCAGCATCAGCATCACGGCCGGCACCACCAGCCAGCCGAGCCAGCCCCAAGCGCTGAGCTCGTCGCCCCAGGTGGCGGTGACCGCGCGCCCCTGCAGTGCGCCCAGCGCGGCCAGCACCAGGGCGCCCAGCGCATGCAGCGAGGTCTGCGCCATCCGTGGCCAGCTCGGCGCCGCCCACCGCAACACCGCCAGGTGCGCGGCCAAGGCCAAGGGCCAGGCCCACCAGCCGCCATTTGAAGTGGGGGCGAGCTGGTTAACCCACAGCCCCAGCGTGCCCAGGGCGAGCAAGGGTGAGTGCAGCATCGCGGGTGCGGCGGCCAGCGGCCACTGCAGGCGGGTGCACAGCAGCGTGAACACGAGTGCAATGCCGCCGGCGCTGGCCAGCCAGGCCGAGTCCGAGAGCTCGATGGGCACAAACGCTGCGATCTGCACCCCCACGCCCACCACCGCCCACAGCGTGGCCCATGCAATCAGCAGCGGCTGCGCGGCGGCCTCGTGTTGGGCCAGTACACCGGCGCCGCCATCGGCCGCTTGCGCCGCGCGATGCACGAAGTACGCCGCCACGAGGCTGGCCACGGCGGCCATCGCGGCGTTGAACAGATAAGCGTTGAACAAAGTCGTGGGCGGGCCGTGGTGGTCGTGGCCCCAGAGCATCGCCACGCCGGCGAGCAGCAGCAGCGCGTAGCCGAACAGCCGCGGCAGCAGCCGCGCCTGCCGCAGGCCCAACCAGACCAGCCCGGCGCCTTCCAGCGCCCAGGCGCCGGCGGTGCTGCGTGCGTCAAGCGCAAACGGGATCACCAGCGTGAGGAAGACGATGGCAATGGCCAGGCTGGCGTCGAAGGTGACGGCCAGGCGTGTGCGCGAGCGCATCGCCCGCGCCAGGGCGACATAAAAGGCCGCCAGCACCAGCGCCGAGAGCGCGGTGCCGTACTCGGTGTGCCGCACCAGGCCGTGCTGCAACACGAAGGTGATGGTGGGCAGGCCGAACAGCAGGAAGCCCTGCACCCAGGTGTCGCTGCGCGGGGTGGCGCCCGCCGCACTGTTTTGCAGGCGACGCGCGGGCATCATCAGGATGGCGCTGAACAGCAGGAAGTAGGCGATGAGAAAGGCCTGGCTGCTGGCATAGTGTTCGGGCTGGTAACGCATCACGCCCCAGGCCGTGCCGACGATGAAGGTGCCCAGGAAGCCGATCAGGTTCAGGGCCCGCCAGGTCTTGTGCCAGGCGACGGCGGCGATGCCCAGGTCCAGCACCAGGTAATAGCTGAACAGCGCCACCTGGTTGCCGCTGCCGGTGGAGACCAGCAGCGGTGCCGCAAACCCGCCCAGCGCGCCGATCACCGCCAGCGGCCGGGCGTCCTGCAGCACCGCCAGCGCCGCAGCCAGCGCAGCCACCAATGCCATCAAGGCGAACACCGGTCCGGCTGCGAGCACGCCGTAGAGGCGGAAGGCGGCGAACAGCGTGAGGTAAAGCACCGCCACCGCGCCGCCTTGCAGCACCTGCGCATAACCCGGCCGCGCCAAGCGCAGCCGCCAACCCAGCCCCAGCAACAGCATGGCCACGCCGGCGATGCCCACCAGGCGCATTTCAATGGGCACCTGCACATGCTCGGTGGCGAACTTGGCGAGGAAAGCCAGGCCGATGAACAGGATGCCGACACCAGCCTTGACAATGGTGTTGCCACCCAGCATCCAGGCTCGGGCCATGGCCAGCAGGCCTGGAGCGGCCGGCAGCGAGTCTGATGGACCAGCCACTGGCACGGATGCCGCTGCGGATACAGCACCTGACAAGGCCGGCGCCGCGACCGATGCCGCCATCGCCGTCAGTGTTTCCGCAGCTTGCACGTCCGTGGGAGCCAAGCGTGCAGATCCAGTTGCAGCAGGCGGTACCTCATGCCCACTGGCCGCCGCGGCCTCCGAGGGATTCGCTGTGACGGGCGTGGCTGGCGGCGTCACCTCACCCTGGAGCGGCCTTGCCGCGCCCACGGCCTCAGGCCCGCCCGCCGCCACGTGCTGGCCCATGGCCTCGCGCAGCGCCACGATCTCGCGCTCCTGCCGAAACGAGCGAACGACCAGCCAAGCCATCAACGCACCGCTGACGGCACCGAAGGTTCCGCCCCAGGCGCCGCCAAGCACCAGGCCGATGCCGATGGCGATGAGGGTCATGATCACCGGGGCCCTGACTGCATGTCCATTGGGCCACTCTAGCAGCCGCCATGGCGGGCCTGGCTGGCAGGCGCGCAAGTAGCACCGGGCGAGACCCACCACCTCGCCGCGTGCTACCTGCCGCGCGCTGTCCCGTGCAAGGGCTTCGATCCAAGTGGCCGCGTGGCCCCGCTGAAGACTGGCCAGTTGTGGCCACCTGGGCACTGCCTGCGACGCGCCGGTGGCGCAGATGACCGTGCCACAAGCGGAGCCACAACCGGTAGCGATGGCCACCCTGCCGTCAAGCCGGCCCGGGCGTGGGCCGCCGCTCTCACGCGCTGGTGCCAGGCAATTGCCGAAACGCAGACTGCAGGGCAACCAGCGCATGCCGCACCTTCGCCGGCTGGCTTTCGCGTTGCGGCGTGACACCCCAGACCGGCATCGCCGGCAGCTGCCAATCGGTCAGCAGCGGCAGCACCCGCCCGCTGCGCAGGTCGTCTTCGGCATCGGGCCGCACCAGCAGTGCCAGACCGAGGCCCGCCGCGCACATCTGGCCGATCGTGAACTGGTTGTTGCTGACGATGCGCGGCTCGACGCGCAGCCGCTCTGCTTGGCCGTCTGGCCTGGTCAGCGCGATGGCCAGCCCAGCGGCACCGGCTTCATGGGCGATCCATTCGTGATTCAGCAGGTCGGCCGGCTGAAGCGGCGTGCCCTTGCGGGCCAGATAGGCCGGCGCCGCACACACGGCCAGGTGAAAGTGGCAAAGAGGACGCGCCACCCAGGTGGAATCAAGCAGCTTGCCGGCCCGCAGCGCCATGTCGACGCGAGCGTCGATCAGATCGATCATGCGGTCGTCCACCAGCAGCCGAAGGCGCAGCGCCGGATGCTCGGCCAGCAGCGGCGCCAGAGCAGGCGCCACATAGCGTGCGAAGCCGACCGGCGCGGACAGGCGCAACTCGCCATCCAAGGTATCGCGCGAACGCTGCATCTGGTCGCGGGCGGCCTCTGCCGACTGCACCACCGCCACGCAGTGGGCATGCACGCGGGCACCCACCTCGGTGAGGGTGAGCTTGCGGGTGGAGCGGTGCAGCAACGTCACACCGTGTGCGGCCTCCAGTGCGCGCACCCGCTGGCTGACGGCCGAAGGCGTCATGGCCAACTGGCGAGCAGCGCCGCTCATGGAGCCTTGCTGCACCACCGCGGCAAACACGGCCATGGCTTGCAGATCGTCCATCTTGAAGTCAGGCTTCAAAGACATAGCGATTCCGGTGGTCTAGTGTGACGATTGTGAAGCGCAGATCATTCTTCCATCAACTTTTGATGGAGATCCAAGATGAAGATCGCACTGATTGGCGCCACCGGATTTGTCGGCTCGGCCCTGCTGGAAGAACTGCTGCAACGTGGCCACCTGGTGACCGCGTTGGCGCGCGAGCCGGCCAAGTTGGCCAACCGCAGCGGCCTCACGGTGGTGGCGGCAGACGTCTACCAGGCGCCGCAGGTGGCGCAGGCCGTGGAGGACCAAGACCTGGTTCTGAGCGCCTTCAACCCGGGCTGGACCGATGCGCAGCTGTACGCGCACTTCATGGCCGGCAGCCGCGCCATCGTGGCCGGCGTGCAGCGCGCGCGTGTCGGGCGGCTGGTGATGATCGGTGGCGCTGGCAGCCTGTATGTCGCCCCGGGCGTGCAACTGGTGGACACGCCCGCCTTCTTGGACCATGTGCCGCCCAACATCGTGCCCGGCGCGCGGGCTGCACGTGACGTGCTGAACGAGCTGCGCAATGAGACCACCCTGAACTGGACCTTCGTCTCGCCGCCGGCCATGCTGCAAGCCGGCCAGCGCACCGGCGCCTATCGCCTGGGCCAGGATCAGCTGCTGATGAATGGCGAGCAACCGGCCGGCATCTCGGTGCAGGACTTCGCGGTAGCGGTGGTGGACGAGGTGGAGACACCTAGGCACCCGCGCCAGCGCTTCACGGTGGCCAACTGAGGCCGCTGCCGCCGAGGCTCAGGTCACCTGGGCGCTCAGGCTGTTCCAGGTGAAGTGCGCCCAGGCCTCGGAGTCCGGCAGCCTTTGCGCCCGCGCCAGAGGGAACAACAGGCCCTGTCCAACGCTGTCAAATGCAGCGCCCACCGTCCACTTCCATACACACGCCGGTGATCATGCTGGCCTCGTCGCTGCACAGGAAGCAGGCCGCGTTACCCAAGTCTTCTGGCGTTGAAAATCGGCCGATGGGGATGGTGGACAGGAACTTGGCGCGCACCTCGGGTGTGTCCTGCCCCATGAAGCTTTTCAGCAGCGGCGTCTCGCCAGCCACCGGGTTGAGCGCCACCACGCGAATGCCGCTGGGCGCCAGTTCCACCGCATTGGCGCGGGTGGCGGTGATGACCCAGCCCTTGCTGGCGTTGTACCAACCCAGGCGCGGACGCGGGCTGACACCAGCGGTGCTGGCCATGTTCAGCACCACGCCGCGGGTGCCCGTGCGGTTTGGTGTGTTGGCCTTCATGCGCGGCACCACGTCGCGCATGGCCAGGTAGATGGCCTTCATGTTGATGGCCACGATGCGGTCGAAGTCTTCTTCGCTCACGTCCTCCAAAGCCTGCGGCAGGTGGGTGACACCGGCGTTGTTGACCAGGATGTCGATGCGGCCCCAGCGCTGCTCGGCCGTGTCCAGCATCAGGCGCACGTCGGCGGCGCGGGCCACGTCCACCCGCAGGCCGTGCGCCTGTTCGCCCAAGGCGGCGGCCACGTCTTGCGCGGCTTGCTGGTTGATGTCGGCCACCAGCACCCGCGCGCCCTCAGTCACAAACTTGGCGCAAATACCGGCGCCAAAACCCGAGCCGCCGCCGGTGACGATGGCGACTTTGCCGTCAAGCCGGCCTGCGCGTTGTGGTGTTGTTGTCATGGTGTCTCCTGCGGGGTTTGAGTGATGTTGTTGGGGCTTGGGTGCTTGAAGTTGCAGCGATCAGTCGTGCTTGATGGCCACGGTCTTCAACGTTGAAAAACCGTACAAGGCTTCGAAACCCTTTTCGCGCCCGTGGCCTGAGTGTTTGACGCCACCAAAAGGCAACTCGATGCCACCACCCGCGCCGTAGTTGTTGATGAAGACCTGGCCACATTGCAGCTTGCGCGCCAGGCGCAAGGCGCGGCTGCCGTCGCGGGTCCAGACACCCGCCACCAGGCCGAAGTTGGTGCCGTTGGCAATGGCCAGCGCTTGCGCTTCGGTGTCAAACGGGATCACCGCCTGCACCGGGCCGAAGACCTCTTCTTGTGCCAGGCGGTGCTGCGGGTTCACATCGGCCACCAGCGTGGGCGGCACATAACAGCCGCCAGCTGGCAAGTTGGCCGGCAGGGGTGCCTGGGCTGCAATGTGCAGGCCACTGTCCCTGACCAACGCCAGATAGCCGTTGACGATCTCTTGCTGGCGCTTGCTGATGACGGGCCCCACATCCAGATCGTCCAGCGCCGGGCCAACCCGCAAGGCACGGTAGCGCTCGGCCATGCGCTGCACGACGGCATCGAACACACCGCGCTGCACCAGGATGCGTGACGCCGCCGAGCAGGTCTGGCCGGCGTTTTGAATGCCGGCGTTGACCAGGAAGGGCAAGGCGGCATCCAGGTCGGCGTCGTCAAAGACCAGCTGTGGGCTTTTTCCCCCCAGCTCCAGCGTCACCGGCACCGCGTTCTTCGCGGCTGCGGCCTGGATCAGCCCGCCCACCATCACCGAACCGGTGAACGAGATGTGCCGCACACCGGGGTGTCCCGACAGCGCCGCGCCGGCCTCTTCACCCAGACCGGGCACCACGTTCAGTGCGCCGGCCGGCAGGCCGCAATCGGTGGCGATGCGCGCAAAGGCCAGCGCCGTCAGGCAGGCCTCTTCAGCCGGTTTGAGCACACAGGCGTTGCCCATGGCCAGCGCCGCGCCCACGCTGCGGCCGATGATCTGCATGGGGTAGTTCCAGGGCACGATGTGCGCTGTCACGCCATGCGGTTCGCGCAGTGTGAGTGCGGTGTAGCCGTTGATGAAGGGGATGGTCTCGCCCAGCACTTTGTCGGCGGCGCCGCCGTAAAACTCCAGGTAGCGCGCCAAGGCCACCGCATCGGCGCGGCCTTGTTTGAGCGGCTTGCCGACGTCCAGCGCCTCCAGCCGAGCCAGCTCATCCACTTGCGCCAGCACGGCCGCGCTCATCTTCATCAAGACCCGACCGCGTTCGGTCGCCGTCAGCGCGCCCCATTCGCCGTCCAGCGCCGTTTGGGCAGCCTGCACGGCGGCGTCGACATCGGCGGCAGTACCCCTGGCGATCTGGGCGAGCACGCTGCCGTCCGACGGGTTCAGCAGCGGCAGCGTCTGCCCGGATTGGCCTGCGCGCCAGTGGCCCGCAATGCAAACCTGGGTGGTGTCAAAAGGGATGGAAGGGTTCACGGCGGTGCTCCTGCTGGCTTGAGGCATCATATTTCCCTCATGGGCCCCTTTTTGCTGAAGCGCTTTGCCACCTTCTTGGCCACCCTGGCCGTGGCCTCGGTGGTGGTGTTTGTGGTGCTGGAGCTCTTGCCGGGCAACGCCGCCGAGATCATCCTGGGCGACACCGCCACCCCCGAGTCGCTGGCCGCGCTGAACGCCAAGCTGGGCCTCGACCGCCCCGCCACCACCCGCTATGCCACCTGGGTGATGGGGCTCTTGCAGGGCCAGACGGCGCAGAGCATCAGCTACGACACGCCCACCTCCGAACTGATCAGCGAGCGCCTGCGGGTCACCGTGCCGCTGGCCTTGATGGCCATGAGTCTGACCATTGTCTTGGCCTTGAGCATGGGCATCTACGCGGCTTCACGCCACAACCGCATGGGTGACGTGGGCGTGATGGCGGCCAGCCAGGTGGGCATCGCCATTCCCAATTTCTGGTTTGCGATTTTGCTGATCATGTTCTTTGCCGTGCAGCTGCAGTGGGTCAGCGCGGGTGGTTTCCCGGGTTGGACCGAAGACGATGGCGGCAGTTTGTGGGCAGGCCTGCAGGCTTTGATACTGCCTGCGTTGGCGCTGGCGCTGGTGCAGGCAGCCATCCTGACCCGCGTGACCCGTTCAGCGGTGCTCGACGTGATGCGCGAAGACTTTGTGCGCACCGCACGCGCCAAGGGCCTGAGCCGGCGCCAGGCGTTGTGGCGCCACGTGCTGCGCAACGCCATGATCCCGGTGCTGACGGTGGCGGGGCTGCAGTTTGCCAACCTCATCACCGGCACCATCGTGGTGGAAAACGTCTTTGTGCTGCCCGGCATCGGGCGGTTGATTTTCCAGGCCATCAGCAACCGCGATTTGATCGTGGTGCGCGACGTGGTGATGCTGCTGGCCGCGGTGGTGGTGGCGGTGAATTTTGTGGTCGACGTGCTCTATGCGGTGATTGACCCGCGTCTTCGTCATGCATGACCTCGGCACCTCGAGCCCATGAACGACCACCTGCTGCGGCGCGCCTGGCACCACAAGAGCTTCGTGGTGGGCGCCGCCCTGACGATGGCGCTGGCCTTGGCCGCGCTGTTGTCGTTGGTGTGGACGCCTTACCCGGTGGCCGAAATCGACATCCCCGCCAAGCTGCAGCCGCCCAGCGCCGGGCACTGGCTGGGCACCGACAGCCTGGGCCGCGACATCGTCTCGCAGCTGCTCGTGGGCGCGCAAAACAGCATCGTGGTGGGGCTGATCGCGGTGGGCATTGGCCTGGCCGTGGGCGTGGGCCTGGGCTGCGTGGCCTCGGCTTCACGGGCGGCCGGCCGCGGCTGGGTGGAAGAGCTGATCATGCGCGCCAGCGATTTCACCTTCGCCTTCCCGGCCCTGCTCAGCGCCATCATGCTCACGGCCATCTACGGGCCTGGCCTGGTGATGAGCATCGTGGCCATCGGCATCTTCAACATCCCCGTGTTTGCACGCATCACCCGTGGTGCAGCCAACGCGGTGTGGACACGCGACTACATCACCGCCGCCCGCGCCGCCGGCAAAGGCCCGCTGGCCATCACGCTGGACCACGTGCTGCCCAACATCGCCAGCCAGCTCATCGTGCAGGCCACGATCAGCTTTGCCACCGCCATCCTGGCCGAGGCCGCGCTGTCTTACCTGGGCCTGGGCACGCAGCCACCGCAGCCCAGCTGGGGGCGCATGCTCAATGAAGCGCAGAGCCTGATGTTCCAGGCGCCACTGCTGGCGGTCTACCCCGGTGTGGCCATCGTGCTGAGCGTGCTGGGCCTGAACCTGATGGGCGACGGGCTGCGTGACCTGATGGACCCCAAGCTGGCGCGGCAGCGTTGACCGCGGGCCCATGCTTGCAACTCAACCAGCCCGCCAATGGCACCAACCCAATCCACTGAAGGAGTGACCTGAATGCGCATCGACTTTGTTTCCGACGTGGCCTGCCCCTGGTGCGCCGTGGGATTGAACGCGTTGGAACGCGCGCTGGAAAAGATCGGCCCTGACATCCCCGTCGAGTTGCACTTTCAACCCTTTGAGCTCAACCCCACGATGGCCGCAGAGGGTGCCGACGCGGCCGACTACCTGAAGGCCAAGTACGGCATGAGCGACGCCCAACTGGCGCAAAACCGCAACGTCATCCATGAGCGCGGCGCCTTGGTAGGCTTCACCTTTAGCCAGCGGGCGCGGGTGTGGAACACCTTCGATGCGCATCGCTTGCTGCACTGGGCCGGCCTGCAAGATCAGCAGGCTCAGGCCTCGCAACAGCCCAGCGGCAAACAGCGCGCACTCAAGCACGCCCTGCTCACCGCCTATCACGGCGAAGGTCGCAACCCCGGCGCACACGACGTGCTGCTGGATCTGGCGCGGCAGGTTGGTCTGGATGCACCGGAAGCCGCTGCGGTGTTGGCGGATGGCCGCTACACCGAAGTGGTGCGTGCTGCTGAACAGGAATGGCAACAAGCTGGCATCAACTCGGTGCCCGCCATCGTCATCAACCAGCGCCACCTGATTTCAGGCGGCCAACCACCCGATGTGTTTGAGCAGGCGCTGCGCCAGATTGCCAAAGAATCGGCCTGAGAAGCTACCCAAGAAACCCCCACCGTGCCGCGCAACATCGAGGTCAAAGCCCGCATCAGCAGCGTCGAAGTCGTGCTGCCCCGGGCCCGCACACTGGCCGGTAGCGACGCCCAGGTCATCCCACAGGACGACACCTTTTTCCTCGTGCCCCATGGCCGCCTGAAGCTGCGCGAGTTTGCCGACGGCAGCGCCGAGCTCATCCACTACCACCGGGCCGACACCGCACAGGCCAAGGCCAGCGACTACGTACGGGTGCCGGTGCCGGACGCAGCGGCCATGCGTGAAGCTTTGCAGCGCGGCTGCGGTTCGCTGGGCCGTGTGCAAAAGCAGCGCTGGCTGTTGATCGTGGACGACGGCACTTTCAGCACCCGCATTCACCTTGACCGTGTGGATGGACTGGGCGACTACATGGAACTGGAGGTGGTCCTGAAAGCTGGGCAAACCGACCAGCAAGGGCAGGCCACCGCTGAGGCTTTGATGCAGCAACTCGGTCTGGCCTCGGCACCGCGCCTGGCGGCCTCCTACCTGGACTTGTTGGCCAAGCGCACTTAGTCAGGCCTCGGCCAGCTGCTGCGGTATCGCCTGCGCCAGAAAGTCGTAGACCCGCCGCACCAGCGCACTGCCACGGATCTCACGGTGCACCGCCAACCAACACGGCAAGGGCGGGATGGCCAGCATCGGCAACAGGGTCTGAACACCCGGCCAATGCGGCACGTTGTAGGCCGCCACAAAACCCACGCCCGCACCCGCCACCACCAGCCGCCCGTAGGCCAGCTGGTTGTCGGTGCGCAGCACAAAGTTCTGGCGTGGCAGTGCAAACCCCATTCGGGCAAAACCACGTTCGATGGTCTCGTCGCGGTCATAGCCAATCAGGCGGTGCTGCAGCAGGTCGGCGGGCAGGCGCAGCATGCCGGCGCGCTGCAGGTAACTGCTGTGCGCACAGGCAACGATCGGAATGTCAGCCAGCTTGCGCGCCACCAGTGAACTCTGCGCCGGGCGCACCATGCGCACGGCAATGTCGGCCTCGCGGCGCAAGAGGTTGGTGATCTGGTTGGACCCCACCAGTTCAATCTGAATGCCCGGCTCGGCCTGCTGCAGCTGCGCCAGCACCGGTGGCAGCAAGTAGCTGGCTGCCACTTCGCTGGTGGTGATGCGTACCGTGCCGCTGGTGGTTTCACGTTGTCGGGTGAGGGTGCGGGCCAGCGTGTCGGCCCCCGCCTCCATCTGCCGGGCGGCGTCGGCAATGGCCAGTGCCGCAGCCGTGGGCAACACGCCGCGGCCGGTGCGCTCGAACAAGGGTGCCCCCAGTTGCGCTTCCAGCTCGGCCACATGGCGGCTCAGCGTGGGCTGCTGCGCACCCAGCTTGCGCGCTGCGCCCATCAGGCTGCCGGCGTCCAGCACGGCCAGAAAGCTGCGTACCAGGGCCCAGTCGAAAGCGGTCAGGGGCTGGGATTTGGGTTTGAGGCTGGCCATGCACAAATGTATAGCTTGCTTTCCAAGATCGCCAATTGTCGAATAGGTCGGCGCGCAGGACACTGACTTCATCGCAACCACCCACACCACCCTCCGCCATGAAAACCGTTCTTATCCTCGGCGCCAACGGCCGCTTCGGTCAGGCCGCTACGCAGGCCTTTGCTGCGGCCGGCTGGCGTGTGCTGGCACAAGTGCGCCGAGCTCCCGTTTTGACGCTGTCCGCAGACGCCACCCCTTTGCAGAGTGACCTGGACGACACTGCCGGCCTGGTCGCGCAAGCCGCTGGCGCCAGCGTGGTGGTGCACGCGGTCAACCCCGTCTACACGCGCTGGGACGCCGAGGCCATGCCGGCGCTGCGCAAGGGCCTGAAAGTGGCGCAAGCCCTGGGCGCGCTGTTCATGCTGCCAGGCAACGTCTACAACCATGGCCAGCAGATGCCAGCGCTGCTGACACCGACCACAGCGCAGAACCCCAGCAACAGCAAAGGCCGCATCCGCGTGGCGATGGAAGCGGCCATGCAAGGGCAAGCCGCACGGGGCCTGAACAGCGTGGTCATCCGCGCCGGTGACTTCTACGGCTGCGGCACGGGCTCATGGTTGGACCAGGCCATCGCCAAGGAAATCGCCCGAGGCAAATTGGTCTACCCCGGCCCGCTTGATGCCGCTCACGCCTGGGCCTACCTGCCCGACCTGGCACGGGCTTTTGTGGCGGTGGCCGCGGCACCCGTACAGGACGGCTTCCAGTCCTTGAACTTTGCCGGCCACACACTCACCGGCCGTGAATTCCTGGCCGCGTTGCAAGAAGCCGCGCAGGCCCAAGGCCTAGGCCCGGCCGCCGGCTTCAAAACCGGCGGCATGCCCTGGGGCGTGATTCGCGCGGTGGGCCTGATCTATCCCTTGTGGCGCGAACTGGCACGCATGAGCTACCTCTGGCGAGTGCCGCACGCACTGGACGGCTCAGCCTTGGCACGCGCCGTCGGCCTGCTGCCCAGTACACCTGTGCAGCAAGCTCTGCGCACCGCGCTGGCCGACCTGGGCCACGGCGTGCAGCCCAGATCTCCTTTGTCCCAACCCACCCACCTGACTCGGAGCTTCACATGAACACACTGACCGCCCGCACGAGCCCGCTGCCTGCAGCCTCTGCTGACAAGGCCACTGATAACGCGGCCAAAACCGCCCATGCGGCCGCACAACCAAGCTCACAACCAGGCCAACACAGCCGCACGCTCGGCACCTTGCTCATCGTCGACGCACTGCTGTCGTTTGCACCGGTGGCCATCATGGCTCCGACCATCGGTTGGCCGGCTTCCTTGGGCAACCCGGCGGCCCAGCAGCTGGGCGCCATCGCCGCCGCGCCGGGCGCGGTGATGGCCGGCTACGGCCTGTACCTGCTGTACTCCATCCTGGTGGCACCAGTGATGATCGGCCTGGCGTCGCGCCTGCCCGGCGGGCTGGCCTCGCCTGCTGGCGCCAGCGTGGCGGCCTTCGCAGCGCTGTCGGCATTGGCCCGGTCCATCGGCATCCTGCGCTGGCTGACGGTGATGCCCGCGCTGGCCAGCGCACACGCCATTGCCGACCCGACCGCCCGGGCCCAGATCGAGCTGCTGTTCACGGCCCTGACCACCTATGGCGGTGGCATCGGTGAGGTGCTGGGCGTGAGCCTGTTCATGGCCGCGTCGGTGGGCACGCTGTGCGTGGCGGCACTGCGTCACGGTGGGCTGCCCACGTGGCTGGCCGGGCTGGGTCTGCTCAGTGCGCTGCTGCTGGCCGGCTTGTCTTTGCCCGCCTTTGGGCTGGCCGTGCGTGTGCCCGTGGCTGCTGCGGTTTCTTTGCTGTCGGTGTGGATGCTGGCGGCCGGGGTCGTGGTGCTCCAGCGCACTTCTTGAGGGCGAAGGCGTCAGCACGCAACCCCCGAGGCGAGAAGCCAAGGGAACATGACCGATACGCTATCGTCGCGCTCACCTCGTGACGCTGGTGATCATCGCCCTTGGCCCTGCTCGAAGTTCAAGACCTCCGGGTCACCCTGCAAACCTCGCGTGGCGCACTGGAAGCGCTGCGCGGCGTTTCCTTTGCCTTGGATCATGGGCAGACCCTGGGCCTGATCGGCGAGTCGGGCTGTGGCAAGAGCATCACCGCCTTGGCCTTGATGGGCCTGCTGCCCGAAGGCGCACGCGTCAGCGGCAGCATCCGCTTGGGCGGGCAAGAGCTCACGCAGCTGAGCGAAGCCAGCCTGTGCCGGTTGCGCGGCCACCGCATGGGCATGGTGTTTCAAGAGCCGATGACGGCGTTGAACCCCCTGCACACCGTCGGCCACCAGATTGCCGAGCCGCTGCGTTTGCACAAAGGTCTCTCCGGCAGTGCGGCGCGCGCCGAGGCGCTGCGCCTGCTGCAGCGGGTGCAGCTGCCGCAAGCCGCGCAGCGGCTTGACGCCTACCCGCACCAGCTTTCCGGTGGGCAGCGCCAACGGGTGGTGATCGCCATCGCCTTGGCCTGCGGGCCCGACCTTTTGATTGCCGACGAGCCCACCACCGCGCTGGACGTCACCATCCAGCGCGAGGTGCTGGACCTCATTCAAGAACTGGTGCGCGAAGAGGGCAACAGCGGCATGGCCTTGCTGCTCATCAGCCACGACCTGGGGGTGATGGCCGACACGGTGCAGCGCATGCTGGTGATGTACGGCGGCACCGTGGTGGAAAGCGGCCCCACCGCGGCGGTTTTTCAACGCCTGGCCCACCCTTATTCACGCGGCCTGTTTGCAGCACGGCCACGCCTGGGGCTGGCCCGTGGCACGCGGCTGGCCACCATCCCGGGGCGGGTACCGGCCCTGGCCGACATGCCAGCGGGCTGTCCCTTTGCGCAGCGCTGCGACAGGGCTGCCGACGACTGTCGGCAAGCGTTGCCAATGCCGGTGTCGGTGGGGCCACAGCACGAAGCGCGCTGCCTGCACATCCAGCCGGCCTGAACCTGCACGCCCAAGCGCTATACAGCCACCCATGTCAACGCCCTTGCTTCAGGTTGAACAGCTCACCAAGCGCTACACCTTGCCGCGCCACAGCCTGCTGTCGGCTGCGCCACAAGTGCAGGCGCTGGGCGGTGTGAGCTTCACCTTGCAGGCCGGCAAGAGCCTGGGTGTGGTGGGTGAATCGGGCTCGGGCAAAAGCACCTTGGCCCGCCTGGTGATGGCGCTGGAAGCGCCCAGCAGCGGCCGCGTTCTGCTGGGCGGCGTGGACCTGCACCAGCTGGACGCAGCTGCGCTGCGCCAGCAGCGCGCCCGGCTGCAGATGGTGTTTCAAGACCCCTACGGCAGCCTGGACCCGCGCCGCACGGTGCTGCAAACCGTGGCCGAACCGTTGGCGGTCTTGCATGGCGCCACCAAGGCCGAACAGCGCGAACGCGCCACAGAAGCATTGGCAGCCGTTGGCCTGGGCAGCGGCGACCTGGGCAAGTACCCGCATGAATTCAGCGGCGGCCAACGCCAGCGCATCGCGATCGCGCGGGCTCTGATCACCCGGCCCCAGCTCATCGTGGCCGACGAACCGGTCAGTGCGCTGGACGTCAGCGTGCAAGCCCAGGTGCTCAACCTGATGCAAGACCTGCAAGACCAGTTTGGCGTGACCTACCTGTTCATCAGCCACGACCTGGCGGTGGTGGACCTGGTGTGCGACGAGGTCATCGTGCTGCACCAAGGCGTCATCGTCGAACAAGGCAGCCCGGACCAACTCTTCACCGACCCGCAGCACCCTTACACGCGGCGCTTGTTGGCCGCCGTACCCGGGCTGAAACCACCTGCGATGGCCTGAACCCCGCTTGGTTTCAGGCCGAATCCAGGCCGATTCCAGCCCGAAGGGGCTTGGCGCAGAATGCACACCCTCCCCCGTTCACTTTTTGCTGGAGCCCGTCCATGACGCTGTCCCGTCGCCAAATCAACAGCCTGCTCGCCGGCGCGCCCCTGGCAGCGGCCCTGCCCTTGGCCCAAGCCCAGTCCAAGAAGGACAGCGTGGTGCTGGGCATGGTGCTCGAACCCACCACCCTGGACCCGACCACCGCAGCTGCCGCAGCCATCGGCGAGATCGTTCACTACAACGTGCTCGAAGGCCTGACCAAGATCAGCGTTGACGGTGCCGTGACGCCGCTGCTGGCCGACAACTGGTACCACACACCCGATGGCAAGACCTACACCTTCACGTTGCGAAAGGGCGTGAAGTTCTCCGACGGCGCGGCCTTTGACGCCAACGCGGTGAAGTTCAGCTTTGACCGCGCCCGCGCCGCCGGCAGCACCAACAAGGCCAAGAAGGCGGTGTTCGACAACATCTCCAGCGTGGTGGTGCAAGACGCCCACACGGTGATCCTGGTGCTGAACAACGCCGAAGCGCTGCTCCCTTTCCGCCTGGGCGAGAACCCGGCCGTCATCCTCCATCCCAACAGCGCCGCCAGCGCCGCCACCAAGCCGGTCGGTACCGGGCCGTACAAGCTCGACACCTGGAACAAAGGCTCATCCATTTCCCTGGTCAAGTGGGACGGCCACCGCGATGCGGCCAAGGTGCGCATCAAAAAAGTAACGTTCCGCTTCATCAACGACCCGGCCGCGCAAGTGGCCGCGCTGCTGGCAGGTGACATCGACGGCATCCCACGTTTTGGCGCGCTGCAGTCGCTCAAGCAGTTCCAGGCCGACAAGCGCTTTGTGGTGGAAATCGGCAGCACGTCGGGCAAAGGCATCGTGGCCATCAACAACCGCAAGGCACCGCTCAACGACCTGCGCGTGCGCCGCGCCATTGGCCACGCCATCGACCGCAAAGCCTTCATCGACGGCGCCCAAGAAGGCCTGGGCAAAGCCATTGGCAGCCACTTTGCGCCCACCGACCTGGGCTACCTGGACCTGACCAAACAAAGCGCCTACGACCCCGAAAAGGCCAAAGCGCTGCTGAAAGAAGCCGGCATCACCACCCCACTGAACCTGACGCTGACACTGCCACCGCCGCAGTACGCCCGCAAGGGCGGCGAGATCATTGCGGCGCAGCTGGCCAAGGTGGGCATCATTGCCAAGATTGAAAACGTCGAATGGGCACAGTGGCTCAGTGGCCCCTTCAAGGGCAACTTTGACTTGACCATCATCAACCACGTCGAGCCGCTGGATTACGCCACTGCCTACGCCGACCCCAACTACTACTACGGCTACGACAGCGCCAAGTTCCGCGGCCTGGTGGCCACCCTGGCCGCCACCAGCGACCAGAAAGAAAAGGGCAAGTTGTGGCGCGACATCCAGCGCCAGTTGGCCGACGATGCGGTGAACGCCTATGTCTGGAACCCGGCCCAGGTGGCGGTGTTCAAGAAAGGCCTGCGCGGTTTGTGGAACAGCAGCCCGATCTTTGCCAATGACATGGCTGCTGTCAGCTGGGCACCGGCCAGCTGAGCGCAGGCCGACAGCCCAGCACAGCACGGCG
The DNA here is from genome assembly GCA_043743835.1 of Betaproteobacteria bacterium. GTDB lineage: Bacteria > Pseudomonadota > Gammaproteobacteria > Burkholderiales > Burkholderiaceae_C > Rubrivivax. The sequence goes on along the minus strand of JAYTVT010000010.1, from coordinate 9,803 downwards.
CCACCAGGCCATGAGCCAAGCCACCATCGAGCGCTTTTACGCGGCCTTTGCCAAGCTGGACGCGGCCACCATGCAGGCCTGCTACGCGCCAGGCGCGCAGTTCGACGACGAGGCCTTTTCGCTGCAAGGGCCACAGCAGATCGGTGGCATGTGGCGCATGTTGTGCGAGGCCACCCAGGCCAAGGGCATGGCGCACTGGAGGCTGGAGAGCAGCCAGATCACGGCGCGCTCGGCACACTGGGAAGCGCACTACCTGTTCAGCGCCACCGGGCGCCTGGTGCACAACAAGATCGACGCCGAGTTTGAGTTTGACGCCAAGGGCCTGATCACCCGGCACCGTGACCGTTTTGACTTCTGGGCCTGGTCGCGGCAGGCTTTGGGTGCCCCCGGCTGGCTGCTGGGCTGGAGCCCTTTCCTGCGCAACAAGGTGCGCGCCACCGCGGCCGCCAACCTGAAGCGTTTTCTCGGCAAGGCCTGAAACGATGACCGCACTGCACGACCTGGACGCTGCGGCACTGCACAGCGCCTACGCCAAGCGTGAGTTGTCGCCAATGGAAGTGGCGCACAGTGTGCTGCAGCACATCGAGCGCTGGGAGCCGCACCTGCATGCGGCCTGGGCACTGGACAGCCAAAGCACGCTGGCCATGGCGCGCGAGTCTGAAGCGCGTTGGCTACAGGGCCAGCCGCTGGGCCGGCTGGACGGCGTGCCTGTCACCATCAAGGAAAACATCGCCACCCGCGGTGTGGCCCTGCCCATGGGCACCGCAGCCACCGAGCTGGTGGCCGCCGCCGAAGACGCACCACCCGCGGCCCGCTTGCGCGAAGCCGGTGCGGTGTTTGTCTGCAAGACCACCATGCCCGACTACGGCATGTTGTCCTCGGGCCTGTCGAGCTTTCACGCGCTGGCTCGCAACCCCTGGGCGCTGGACAAGAACCCCGGCGGCAGCAGCGCCGGGGCCGGCGCAGCGGCAGCCGCTGGCTACGGCCCGCTGCACCTGGGCACCGACATTGGTGGCAGCATCCGCCTGCCGGCGTCGTGGTGCGGTGTGGTGGGTTTGAAGCCCAGCGCCGGCCGCGTGCCCATCAAGCCGCCCTACCTGGGCCGCGTGGCCGGGCCCATGACACGCACGGTGGCCGACGCGGCGCTGTTGATGTCGGTGCTGAGCCTGCCCGATGATCGCGACGCCACCCGGCTGCCCTTTCAAGACCTGCCTTGGCTGGACCTGGAGCCCCAGGATGCCGTGCGCGGCAAGCGCATTGGCCTGCTGCTGGACGCCGGCTGGGGCTTGCCGGTGGATGCCGACATCCGCGCGGCCATTGAAGGCGCCGCCCACCGACTGGAACAAGCCGGCGCCACCGTGCAAACCATGCCCGCCTTCTCCACCCGCGAGATGGCCGACGGCATCAACCTGTTCTGGCGCAACCGTTCCTACCTGGACATCCTGGCACTGCCACCCGAGCGCCGCGAACGCGTGCTGCCCTTCATTCGCCTGTGGGTGGCCGCCGCCGAAGGCTGCAGCAGCGCCCAACTGTTCCACGGCTACAGCCAGTTTGCAGCCCTGCGCGACGCCGCGGTGGCGGCCTGCCACGCCTTTGACTTTGTCATCTCACCGGTGGCACCGGTGTGTGCCTTTGCGGCCGAATGGGCCATGCCCACCAACGACCCGCAGCGGGCCATGGAACACATCGCCTTCACGCTGCCCTTCAACATGAGCGAGCAGCCCGCCATCAGCGTGCCCTGTGCGCACACCGCTTCGGGTCTGCCCATTGGTTTGCAAATCAGCGGGCACCGTTTTGACGACATCGGCGTGCTGCGCTTGGCCCGTGCTTTTGAGCAGTTGCGAGCACCGCTGCTGCCTTGGCCCGCACCCCCGGCTTGACCAGGCCACTGACGGTGCACCTGACGCTGCCACCCCAGGCCATCGCCCGCCTTCACCCGCTGTCACCCCGCCACGCTACAGTGCCCCACCATGGCCCACCCGGACATCCGCGGCAATCCCTGTAGCAGCCAGCACGCCGCCGCGCGCGACGCTGCCGAGCAGGCGCTGTGGCGCATGATGTCCTTCTACGACACCCCGCTGGCCGACCTGGACGCCGCTGCCCAAGCCGACCCTGGCTGGATGCTGCCGCATGTGATGAAAGCGGGCTTCTTGCTGAGCCTGACCGAGCCCTCATTGGTGGCCGAAGCGCAAGCCCACCTGCAGCGCGCGCAGGCCCTGCTGAACCACGCCACGCCACGCGAAAAGGCCCACCTGGAAGCCGTGCAAGCGGTGCTGGACGGCCGCTGGCAACAAGCCTGCCGCATCTGGGACGCCGTGCTGTTGGAGCACCCGCGCGACGCTTTGGCGCTGCAGTGGTCCCACCTGTGGGACTTCTACCGCGGCGACGCCCACGGCCTGCGCCAACGCCCGGCCCGCGCGTTGCCCGAGTGGAACGAGACCGACCCGCTGTTCCCCTATGCGCTGGCGCTCTACGCCTTTGGCCTGGAAGAGAGCAACCTGTACCCGCAAGCCGAAGAAGCTGCGCGCCGCGCGCTGGCGATCAACGCCCGTGTGCCCTGGGCCGTGCATGCAGCGGCCCACGTGATGGAAATGCAGGGCCGCTTCGAAGACGGTGCCGCCTGGCTGCGCCAACAGCAACCGCACTGGGCCGAGGGCAACGGTTTTGCCTGCCACCTGTGGTGGCACAAGACCCTGTTTCGCCTGGAGGCCATGGACACCGTGGGCGCGCTGCGCCTGGTGGACAGCCACCTCAGCGGTGACGCGCTGCAGGTCACCCTGAACCGTGTGGACGCGGTGTCCATGCTGTGGCGCATGCAACTCTTGGGCGAAGACGTGGCGGCGCAGTTCGCGCAGGTGCTCAAGACTTGGGCCCTGCCCCATGAATACGCCGGCCACTACGCCTTCAATGATGTGCATGTGGTGATCGCCCTGCTGGGCGCGGGCGAAGTCCACCGCGCCGAAACCTGGCTGGCGCGCTGCGCCGAACGCGCGCTGCAACCCACCGATGCCGGCAAGAGCAACCACCTGATGTCGCGCGAAGTGGGCCTGCCGCTGATGCGCGGCCTGGTGGCGCTGCAGCACGGCGACGCCGACGGCGCGGTGGACCTGATGGCCCCGGTGCGCGCGCAGGCCGCACGCCTGGGCGGCAGCCACGCCCAACGCGACCTGATTGACCAAACCTTGCTGGCTGCAGCCGCCCAGGGTGGGCGCTTCAGCCTGGGCCGTGGCCTGCTCAATGAACGCACGATGGCCAAGCCCATCACGCCGCTCACGCGCCACTGGATCGAACGCCTGTCGTCACCCACGGAGGCCCGCGCATGAACAACGCTGAAGAGCAAAAGCGCGACAAGCGCCTGCGCCTGCTGGAAGACGAGATCGGCCGCAAGCTGGAGCAAAGCCACGCCAGCGGCGAACTGCGCGCAGCCCCCAGCTATGGCAAGCCGTTGAACCTGGGCGACGGCTACGACGAGACGCCCGAGGAACTGCGCATGGGCATGAAGATCTTGAAGGACGCTGGGGTGGTGCCGCCCGAGGTGGAATTGATGCAACAGATCGAGACGGCCCGCCTGGAACTGGAGTCGATCACCGACGAAACCACCGCGCTGGCAGCACGCCAGCGACTGTCCAGCATGCGCCAGCAACTCGCGCTGCGCCTGGAAAAGCTGCGCGGCAGCGGCACGCTGTAGAAGCACGCCGTTGCAGCACTCAGGCGCGCCTGACGACCCAAGACAGCGGCGCGGGGTGCTGCACCATCCGGCACCCCAAAGCCACCACCGGCGCAGTGTCAGTACACCGGAGGAGGGAGTTTCTCCGTGGCCATGGCGCGCTGCAACGCCGGCCGCTCCAGCATGCACTGCATAAAGGTGGCGATGTGCGGGAAGCTGCGCGCTGGCTGGGTTGAGAAGCCACGCGTCCATCGGCACAGCATCCAGGTGTAGGCGTCCAGCACCGTGTAGTGCGAACCCATCATCCAGGGGCCACCGTGGCTGGCCAGGTGGGCGTCGATCTGCTCCAGGCACTGCACCACCTTGGCCTGCGCATGGGCCTTGATCTGCGCCGCGCCTTGCGCATTGCCGGCGTCGACCAGACGGTCGCCATAGAAGTAGTGGATCAGGTTGGCCTGCACTGTGTTGGTCAGCCACATCAGCCACTTGTAGAAGTGCGCCCGTTCTGCGGTGCCCAGCGGCGGCGCCAATTGGGCTTGCGGGTGGGTGTCGGCCAGGTGCAGGCAGATGGCCGCGGTTTCGTAGAGCACCAGGTCGCCGTCCACCAGCACCGGAATCAAGCCATTGGGGTTGAGTTGCAAGTAGCTGGCCGACTTGTGTGCTTGCACGGTGCGGTCGACCAAGCTCAACTCAAAAGGCACCCCCAGTTCGTGCAAGACCACGTGGGGCGCAAAACTGGCGTTGCCGGGAAAGTAGTGCAGTGTGATCATGCCGGCATCTTCCCACGCCAGGCGCCCCGATTCGGGCGCGCCGGCCCTCCATCCACGTCGTCCACGCGCATCCATCGCCCGTCCACACCCATGCACACCTACCAAGCCCAGGTGCTCTGGCAACGCCAGCCCAACGAGCCCTTCACCGACAACCGCTACAGCCGCCGCCACCTGCTGCGCTTTGACGGCGGTGCCGAGGTGGCAGGCTCTTCGTCGCCGCTGGTGGTGCCCTTGCCCCTGAGCGACGCGAGTGCGGTCGACCCCGAAGAAGCCTTTGTCTCCGCGCTGGCCAGTTGCCACATGCTGTGGTTCTTGAACTTGGCGGCGCTGCAGGGCTTTTGTGTTGACCACTACGACGACGCAGCCGAGGGCGTGATGGCCCGTGACGCGCAGCGGCGCATGGCGATGACGGTGGTCACGCTGCGGCCCAAGGTCACATTCGCCGCTTTTGGGGGAGCCAAGCTGCCACTGGCTGATCAGGTGCTGGCCTTGCACCACCAGGCCCACGAAGCCTGCTACATCGCCAACTCGGTGAAGACCGAGGTGCGTTGCGAACCCCGTGATCTCCCCCCGAACTGAAGGGGCGCGGCAAGGGTGGCGCGGCCACTCGCCTTGAAACAGCCCGGCATGGGCCCAGATGGCCTGGGTGCTTTCTGAACCCACCGTCACCGCCGTCTTTGTATTGAGCCTGCTGGCGGTGAGCGTGGCCGCCTGGTTATGGGGCCCCGCAGCCTGGCGTGGCTTGCGCCGCCGCCACGTTCGTGCCCAAGCGTTTGCACCCCACTGGCGCGAGGTTCTGCGCCGGCGCATGCCGGCCTTTGCCTTGCTGCCCGCCGACGTGCAATGGCGCCTGAAAAAAAACGCCCAGGTGCTGATGGCCGAAACGCCTTTCATCGGTTGCGCCGGGCTGCAAGTCACCGACGAGATGCGGGTGCTGGTGTCGGTGCAGGCCGCACTGTTGCTGCGCCCTGGCGCCAGCCACTTCGAAAACCTGCGCCAGGTGCTGATCTACCCCGGCGCCTTTGCGGTGCAGCGCAGCAGCGCCGATGCCGCGGGTTTGGTGCTTGAGGAACGCCACGCCCTGGTGGGTGAATCTTGGCAACAGGGGCAGGTGATCCTGTCTTGGGAAGACGTGCTGCGCGGCGCAGCCAATCCCGGCGACGGCCAAAACGTGGTGCTGCACGAGTTTGCCCATCAATTGGACCAAGCCCACGGCCAAGCCAATGGCGCACCTTGGTTACCTGGCGCCCAGCGCCGCGAACATTGGGCCCGGGTGATGGCTGCCGAGTTCCAGGCTTTGCAACAGCGTTTGGCCAGCAACGAACCGGGCCTGATCGAAGCTTATGCCGCCACCAACCCGGCCGAATTCTTTGCCGTGCTCAGCGAGTTGTATTTCGAGAAACCGCTGGAGTTGGCGCAACAACACCCCGCGCTTTACGCCCAGTTTCGCGGCCTTTACGGTGTTGATCCCCTGTCTTGGCAGGGCACCACAGCCACGCTGCAGCGCTGAATCATTAGGGGCGGCATCGGCTGACAAAGGAACTGACATTACGGTTGGTTAATGAATGGCGCAACAAGTCGTGTTATGTTCGCCACCCGCCAGAGCATCCATCACCGGTGTTTCAGGATGCCACGTCGGATTCCTTTCAACCAACCGAAGACCATGACCAAAACCTACGCCCAAGTTGTCAAGCAAATTGAAGCTCTGAAACAAGAAGCAGAAAAACTGCGCCGCGGCGAAATAGATGGCGTCATTGCACGCATTCGAGAGGCCATCAGCTTTTACAACCTGAGCGCGGCCGACTTGGGCCTGGCACTCAAGCCCAAAGCCAGCGCCGACAGATCGGTTTTCCCTGGCAAGCGCAAGAAGCGCAAGAACGCCGCCGCCAAGGCACCGGCCGTGGTGAAGTACACCAATGGCATGGGCGGCAACTGGGGCGGCATTGGCAAGCGCCCCACGTGGCTGCGTGACGCTTTGGCTTCCGGCAAGCAGCTGTCGGACTTCGCCGTCAAGTAGTCAGGCTGCAGATTCCCAGGGGCTGACGGCGGCCATCACTGGCGCGCCCGCCCCGCCTTAGCCTGCCTGCACGGCTTGGGGCTCAGGTCGCCAGCGTCTGACGCACCGCGCGGTCCCATGCCAAGGTGAGCTCAGCGGCCCGTTCACGGCTGATGGCGGGCTCGAACCGGCGCTCTGCTTGCCACTGGCCGGAAAGCTCGTCCAGGCTTGCATACACACCGGTAGCCAAACCCGCCAGATAGGCCGCGCCCAAGGCCGTGGTTTCGGTGACCCGCGGCCGCACCACTGCGATACCCAGCAAGTCGGCTTGAAACTGCATCAAGTGGTCGTTGACGCAAGCGCCACCGTCCACTCGCAATTCCTTCACCGGCACGCCGCCCGCCGCCAGGTCCTGGTTCATGGCTTGCAGCAGGGCGGCGCTTTGGAAAGCAATGCTCTCCACCGCCGCGCGCGCAATGTGCGCCATCGTGGTGCCGCGGCTCAGGCCCAGGATGGCGCCCCGCGCATCGGCGTTCCAGTAAGGCGCACCCAAGCCGGTGAAGGCCGGCACAAAGACCACGCCGCCGCTGTCGGGCACGCTGTTGGCAAGGGCTTGAACATCGCCACTGCTCTTGATGGCTTTCAGGCCATCACGAAGCCACTGCACCACGGCACCGCCAATGAACACGCTGCCCTCCAACGCAAACTGCGCTTGCACGTTGGGCTGAGCCGCCGCCGTGGTGATCAGGCCATGACTTGAACGCTGGAATTGAGCACCGGTGTGGGTCAGCATGAAACAGCCTGTGCCGTAGGTGTTCTTCGCCAGGCCCGGCTGGAAACAAGCCTGCCCAAACAGCGCCGACTGTTGGTCGCCCGCCATGCCCGCGATGGGAATGTTGCCGCCCAACAGCGACGTGTGCCCAAACACATGGCTGGACGCAAACACCTGGGGCAACACGCTGTCGGGTACGTGCAGTGCTTTCAGCAGTTCGTGATCCCAGACGTTGTGGCGAATGTCAAAAAGCATCGTTCGCGAGGCATTGCTGACGTCGGTGGCGTGCACCCGGCCCTCGGTCAGTTTCCACAACAACCAGCTGTCCACCGTGCCGAAAGCCAGCTCGCCTTGCGCCGCAGCCAGGTGTGCACCTTCCACATGGTCCAGCAACCAGCGCACCTTGGTGCCGCTGAAGTAGGGGTCGACCACCAACCCGGTGGACCCACGAATCTGCTCCGTCAGGCCCTGGGCACGCAATTGCGCGCACAAGGGCTCGGTGCGGCGGTCTTGCCAGACGATGGCGTTGTGGATGGGCACGCCGGTGCGGCGGTTCCAGACCACGGTGGTTTCACGCTGGTTGGTGATGCCAATGCCGGCGATGTCACTAGCCGCCAGGCCGGCACGGGCCAGGGCCTCTGTAGCCACCGCCAGCTGCGACTCCCAAATCTCCAGCGGGTTGTGTTCCACCCAGCCGGGCTTGGGGAAAATTTGCGTGAATTCCCGCTGGGCCATGGCCTGGATGCGCCCGCTGCGGTGAAAAACAATCGCCCGCGAGCTGGACGTGCCTTGGTCCAAAGCCAACAAAAACTCAGGTGTGGGCATAGCGGTCTCCTTGCAGCTCAACGGGTTCAGGGCGTGCCCATTCTGAACGGTGCGATGATCGCTTCATGCAAGGTCTTCCCCTGGGCACCGCGCCCGTTTGTTCGCCGATTCTTTCGCCCACAGCGGGCCCTCACCCAGCCATCCAACCGTCCTCGTCCAGGCCCCATGCCCGGCACTAGGCGAAACCTGCTCACCGGCACCCTCTATGCCTTGGCCGCTGGTTTGATGTGGGGCCTGGTGTTCGTGGCGCCCACCATGCTGGCCGAGTACCCCCCGGTGCTGCTGTCCATGGGCCGCTACCTGGCCTTCGGCCTGATCGCCCTGCCGCTGGCCTGGTTCAGCCGCCAGCAGCTGGCGGCCTTCACCCGCGCCGACTGGCTTGAAGCGCTGAAGCTCTCGGCGGTGGGCAACCTGCTGTACTACCTGTGCCTGGCCAGCGCCATCCAGTACTCGGGCGGGCCGCTGCCCACCATGATCATCGGCACGCTGCCGGTGGTGATTGCCATCACGTCCAACCTGCGCGACCACGCCCGCGACGGCCGGGTGTCATGGCGCGGCATGCTGCCCTCGCTGGCCCTGATTGCTGCGGGCCTGGCACTGGTCAACCACGTGGAAATGGCGGCCCTGCAGGCCAACCCCGCCGCCGACCCGGTGCGCTATGCCTGGGGCGCCTTGCTGGCCCTGGGCGCGGTGGTGTGCTGGACCTGGTACCCGCTGCGCAACGCCGACTGGCTGCGCGCCCACGCCGACCGCTCGCCCACCGCCTGGGCCACCGCGCAAGGCGTGGCCACCTTGCCCATGGCCTTGATCGGCTACGCCGCTTTCTGGGCCTGGAACCACACCAGCGACAGCAGCTTTGCGATGCCCTGGGGGCCGCGCCCGGCCGCCTTCCTGGGGCTGATGCTGGCCATCGGCTTGTTGGCATCCTGGCTGGGCACCTTGTGCTGGAACGAAGCCAGCCAGCGCCTGCCCACCACCTTGGTGGGGCAACTGATCGTGTTTGAAACCTTGGCGGCGCTGGCCTATGCCTACCTGTGGCGCGGCCACTGGCCTGAAGTGCTCACCGCCCTGGGACTGGCGTTTTTGGTGGCCGGGGTGCTGTGGGCGCTGCGGGTGCCCGCCCGGCGCGCTACGCCAGGTCCCGCCCTCAAAGGCTGAAAGTCGACACCGCGAATGCCCCATCGCGTCATTCCCATCGTGCCGATTCACACCGCGCGGCGCGCCGGCAACAGCCCGCGCCTGAGCGGCCCTGCCACGCAGCTGCAGCAACTGCAGGCCGCGCTGGCAGCCGATTTGGGCCAGGCCATGGGCCGTGTTCCAGAAGGCTGGTTGGGTGAATTGGTACTGGAGGCAGGCGAAGCACACTTGGGCATCGCTTTTGGCCAAGGCCCCGTAGGCCGCGCGGTGGCTGCTGTTGCCTTTGACACGCTCAGGCGCTGTTTGCCGGACACCGACATCTACATCGGTCTGGCACCAGACTGAAGAGATGGCCGGTGGCCGATGGCAACTGCCACTGGCGATCAACTGAGATACCGGTCGTTTCGGATCATTCCGCGTGCGATTGCATGGACAGTTGGGGGCGGCTTGCGGCGCATTGCGGTCGTTCGATGACGTGCCTGCTTTGGCGCGGCAAAGGGCTGTCCGGGTGTGCCGGTGCGCGCCACTGCGCCGGTCGCCGCTGCGCGTCGACTGCCCTCCGATGCTCGTTCGCCCGGGCTGGTCGGGCAACTCGTTGCACTCACTACGTTCGTGCCACTCAAACACTCCCTCCCA
>JAYTVT010000009.1:0-29451 GCA_043743835.1 Betaproteobacteria bacterium | reverse complement strand
CGGCACTGGGCGCCGGTGCCTCGGACGTGTACCTGATCGAAGAGCCCATGGCTGCGGCCATCGGCGCCGGGTTGCCGGTGAGTGAAGCCTCCGGTTCCATGGTCGTAGACATCGGCGGCGGCACGACGGAAGTCGGGGTCATCAGCCTGGGTGGCATGGTCTACAAGGGCAGCATCCGCGTCGGTGGCGATAAGTTTGACGAGGCCATCATCAACTACATCCGCCGCAACTACGGCATGCTGATCGGCGAGCCGACAGCCGAATCCATCAAGAAGACCATCGGCAGCGCCTTCCCGGGCAGCGAGGTCAAGGAAATGGAAGTCAAGGGCCGCAACCTCAGCGAGGGCGTGCCGCGCAGCTTCACCATCAGCAGCAACGAAATCCTCGAAGCCCTGACCGACCCGCTCAACCAGATGGTCAGCGCGGTCAAGAATGCGCTCGAACAGACACCGCCCGAGCTGGGCGCCGACATCGCCGAGCGCGGCATGATGCTCACGGGCGGGGGTGCACTTCTGCGCGACCTGGACCGCCTTTTGGCCGAAGAAACCGGCCTGCCGGTGCTGGTTGCTGAAGACCCGCTGACCTGCGTGGTGCGCGGTTGCGGCATGGCTTTGGAACGCATGGAACGGCTGGGATCGATCTTCACCTCGGAATGACCAAGGCCTGAGATGCCTGTGGCGAGCTCGCAGCACCCCATGGCCTTGCTGTGCTCACCACGCGCCACGGGCTTTTGTCTGCGGTCCCACGAGCCGCAGTCCATCTGACGCCCGCCCCCAAGCCACCCCGCCGTCATGCCACTGGGCACCCTCGACCGCACGCCGCCCCCGTTCTTTCGCCAGGGGCCATCGGCTCTGAGCAAGCTGATCTTTTTTTCGGCGTTGGCGCTGTTCTTGATGGTGGCCGACGTTCGCTTCAAGCTGGTCGAACCCTTGCGCCAGGCCGCCGCGGTGGCCTTGCTGCCCGTCCAACACGCTTTGGCGGTGCCCGTCGAAGCTTGGCATGGCGGCGGTGACTACCTGCGTGGCCTGAACCGGGCCCAGGCCGCAGAACGCGAAGCGCGAGCGCGCATGGCGGTGGTGGCCGAGCGTGCCGCGCGCACTGACCAGCTGGCTCAGGAAAACGCCCGGCTTCGTGCCTTGCTGGACCTGCAACCCGCCATCAACGTGCGCTCGACGCCTGCCGAGCTCATGTTTGAAGCAGCCGATCCGTTTTCGCGCAAAGTCTTCATCGACCGCGGCAGCCAACATGGCGTGTTGCCGGGCGCACCGGTCATCAATGAAGCAGGGGTGTTGGGCCAGGTGACCCACGCCTACCCTTTGACTTCCGAAGTCACCTTGCTGTCCGACAAGGACGCCGCCATTCCCGTCATCAACACCCGCACCCAGCAGCGCAGCGCGGCTTTTGGCGTGGGCGGCACCCACGGCATGGAACTGCGCTTCATGTCGGGCAATGCCGACGTCCAGGTCGGCGACCTGTTGCACACCAACGGGCTGGACGGTGTCTATCCACCCGGTCTGCCCATTGCCCGGGTCGTGGCGGTTGAGCGGCGGGTGGAGTCGGGCTTCGCCCGCATCGCCTTGACGCCGGCAGCCAACGCCGATGGTGTGCGACATGTCCTCGTTCTAGAGCCCATGTCGGTGCAGTTGCCCGCGCGCCCAGCCCCCGTGGCGGCGCCAGACACCGGCAAGGTTGAACGCAAGCTGACCACCCCACGACGCGCAGGCTCTGCACCATGAAGATCGCGCTCATGACCTCAGAGCGTGTGGTGGCGCGGCCATGATCATGCCGCGTGGGGCCAACCAGCTGTTGCTGCCGGCCAATCCGTTTTTCATCGGCCTGACCTTGCTGGTGGCCTTTGCCCTGAACCTGTTGCCCCTGGGGCGGCAACCGGCGATACCCGACTTCTTGGCCTTGGTGCTGGTGTTTTGGAACGTGCACCAGCCGCGCCGCGTGGGCGTGGGAGTGGCCTTCGTGTTTGGCTTGCTGATGGACGTGCACGCCGGCGCCCTGCTGGGTCAGCACGCCTTGGCCTACACCGTGCTCAGCTTTGTGGCCATCACCATTCACCGTCGGCTGCTCTGGTTTGGGGTGGTTGAACAGGCCGTACAGATCGTGCCGGTGTTCTACGCCGCGCACCTCCTGACCCTGGTGGTTCGCTTGATGGCGGGCGACATGTTTCCGGGCTGGTGGTACTTTCTGGCCCCAGCCTTCGAGGCCCTGCTGTGGCCCGTGGTGACCTTGCTGTTGCTGGCACCGCAGCGCCGCGCCCCAGACCCAGATCAGAATCGACCGCTATGAGCCTGAGCGTTCTGCGCGACGTTGAGCAGGAGGTCGACCGCTTTCGCGGCCGGGTGCTGGCTGCGGGCGTTTTTGTGCTGCTGGCGTTCTTGCTGTTGGCCAGCCGTTTGATCTACCTGCAGGTCTTTCGGCACGAAGAACTGGCCACCCAAGCGGAAGCCAACCGCATTGCAGTGGTGCCGATCGTGCCCAACCGCGGCATCATCGTCGACCGCAATGGCGTGGTGCTGGCCACCAACTATTCGGCCTACACCTTGGAGATTTCCCCTCGCCGTGGCCGCTTCGGCGGCAAGGACGGCGCTGGCGAACTCGAGGCCCTGGTGGACCAGCTCTCGGCCGTTGTCGAGATCTCTGCGCGCGACCGCCGCCGCTTCAAGCGCTTGCAAGAAGAGATGAAAGGTGCCGAGTCCTTGCCCATACGGACTCGCCTCAGCGACGAAGAAGTGGCCCGATTCACGGCCCAACGCTTTCGCTTCCCAGGCGTCGAGGTCAAGGCCCGCCTGTTTCGAAACTACCCGTTGGGCGAAACCGGCGGCCACTTGCTGGGCTACATCGGCCGCATCAACCCAGCCGAGAAAAAGGCCATGGAAGACTGGGAAGAAGCAGACCAGGGCAACTACAAGGGCACCGAGTACATCGGCAAGCTGGGGCTGGAGCAAAGCTACGAGCGCCAGCTGCATGGCGCGGCCGGCTTCGAAGAGGTGGAGACCAGCGCCGGCGGTCGCGCCGTGCGTCGGCTGCGCAGCCATGCCCCCACGCCGGGCGACAAACTGGTGTTGTCGATCGACATTCGCTTGCAGGCCCTGGTGGAGGACATGTTCGGGGACCGCCGGGGTGCCTTGGTGGCCCTGGACCCGCGCACGGGCGAGGTCTTGGCTTTTGTCAGCAAGCCCAGCTTCGACCCCAACCTGTTTGTGGATGGCATCGACGCCGACAGCTGGCGCGAGCTCAATGAAAGCATCGACAAGCCGCTGCTCAATCGCGCGCTGCGTGGCACGTATCCACCGGGGTCGACCTTCAAACCGTTCATGGCCATCGCCGCGCTGAACACCGGCAAGCGAAGCGCCAGCACCGTCATCAACGATGGCGGCACCTTCCAGTTTGGCAACCACACCTTCCGCAGCCATGGCGACAAGGGCCTGGGGGCGGTGGACATGACGCGCTCTATCGTGGCCAGCAGCAACGTCTACTACTACTCTTTGGCCAATGAGATGGGCGTTGACCTCATCCACGAGCAGCTGACGCCCTTCAGCTTTGGCGTCAAGACCGGCATCGACGTTGAAGGCGAGGTCACCGGTGTGTTGCCGTCCACCGATTGGAAGAAGCGCTACTACAAGAAGCCGGAACAGCAGCGCTGGTACGCCGGCGAGACCATCTCACTGGGCATCGGCCAGGGCTACAACAACTTCACCATGCTGCAACTGGCCAGTGCCACGGCAACACTGGTCTCGGGTGGGCAACGCTTCAAGCCACGCCTGGTGCGCGAAATCGAAGACGTCATCACCGCTCAGCGCAAGCGGGTGGCCAGTGACGCCATGGAGCCCTTGCCCATCAAGCCCGAGCACGCCGAGTTGATCCGCAAGGCGCTTTATGGTGTGACGCAGCAAGGCACTTCCACCCGCGTGTTTGTGGGCGCGCCCTATGCCAGCGGTGGCAAAACCGGTACGGCGCAGGCGGTGGGCATCAAGCAGAACGAAAAGTACAACGCTTCCAAGCTCGAAGAACACAAGCGCGATCACTCGCTGTACATCGCCGCAGCACCCATCGACGCCCCTTCCGTGGTACTGGCCGTGGTGGTGGAAAATGCGGGCTTTGGTTCCGAAGCGGCGGCACCCATCGCGCGCCGCGTTTTCGACTACGTGCTGCAAGGTCAGTACCCCAGTGAAGAAGACCTCGTGCTGACCCGGCAGGGCAAGTCCAGCGCGCCCACCGGCGTGCCGCGCCGGGCGGCGGACATGCCCTTGCCGGGTCAGCCTTCAGTGGTGGCACCCGCCGCTGCGGCATCGTCACCCCCGTCCAACCCGACGCGTCTGGCCACCGCGGCTGCCGCGCGCGCGCCCAACGTACAGCAGCTGGCCGCGGCCAGGCCCAGCCCGTGAGTGCAGTCTTTGAGCGCCCTTGGCTGCGGGCGCGCCAGGTGTTTGCCGGCTTTGACGGCCCTTTGCTGATGGCCATCCTGATGCTGGCGGCCATTGGGCTGGTCACCATGTATTCAGCCGGGCACGACCATGGCACGCGCTTTGTCGACCACGGCCGCAACATGATCATCGCCGTGGTGGTGATGTTTTTCGTGGCCCAGGTGCCACCCCAGAAGTTGTTGCAGCTGGCAGTGCCGCTCTACCTGGCCGGCGTGGCCTTGCTGTTGGCAACCGCGCTCTTTGGCATCACCCGCAAAGGCGCCACGCGCTGGTTAGGGGTGGGGCCGATGGTGATTCAGCCCAGCGAGATTTTGAAGATCGCGATGCCCTTGATGCTGGCTTGGTGGTTCCAGAAGCGCGAAGGTCAATTGCGGCTGATGGACTTTTTTGTCGCCGGCACGCTGCTGCTCATTCCCGTGGGCTTGGTCATCAAGCAACCCGATCTGGGTACGGCCCTGCTGATCCTGGCCAGTGGTGTCTACGTGATGTTCTTTGCCGGGCTGTCTTGGCGGCTGGTGATCCCGGTGCTCGCGCTGGGTGCTTTGGGCGCGCTGGTGCTGGTCATCACGGCTGATGCCATCTGCGAGCCGGGCGTGAAATGGCCGTTCTTGCGTGACTACCAGCAGACCCGGGTATGCACGCTGCTGGACCCCACCAAGGACCCTTTGGGCAAGGGCTTTCACATTCTGCAGGGCATGATCGCCATCGGCTCCGGAGGCCTGGGCGGCAGGGGCTTCATGCAGGGCACCCAGACCCACCTGGAGTTCATTCCCGAGCGCACCACCGACTTCATATTCGCCGCCTTCTCTGAAGAATTCGGTCTGGCCGGCGTGCTGCTGTTGCTGGGCAGTTTCACGTTCCTGATCTTTCGCGGCTTGATGATTGCGGCCGAAGCACCCACCGTTTTCACGCGCTTGTTGGCCGGCGCGGTGACGCTCAGCTTCTTCACCTATGCCTTTGTCAACATGGGCATGGTCAGCGGGATCCTGCCGGTGGTGGGCGTGCCGCTGCCTTTCATCAGCTACGGGGGCACGGCCATGGTGACCTTGGGCCTGGGGCTGGGCATCCTGATGTCGGTGGCCCGCAGCCGCAGGCTGATGCAAAGCTAATCTGGCGTTGTAGCAGCGGCGGCCAGTGGAGTCGACCCCGCTTCGGCCCTTCGACCAGCGCCCAATCGCAACCGGACCGTGAACAGCGCACCCGGCGTGCCACTGGCAGCGGGGGATCTGGCGCGCGCTTCGGCCACGGTCACTTCGCCATCGTGGTGCTGCGCGATCTCCTGCACGATGGCCAAGCCCAGGCCACTGCCGTCGACCAAGGTGCCCAGCGAGCGATAGAAGGGCCTGAAAATGGCTTCACGCTCACCCATCGGCACACCCGGGCCGGTGTCTTCCACCTGCACCACGGCCACCTGACCAAAGGGGTCGGTGACGACACGCGCTGTCACCGATCCGCCGCTGGGTGTGTACTGAAGTGCGTTGTCCACCAGGTTGCGCACCATTTCTCCCAAGAGCACCGGTTCACCCTGCATGAGCACGGGCTCGTCGGATGCTGGGCCCTCGTAGCCCAGGTCGATGCGCCGGTCCATGGCCTTGGGCACAAAGTCTCGCACCACGGCGCGGGTGATCTCGGCCAAATCAACCTCAACTCGACGCATCACCTGACCGGTGTCCTCAGCCCGTGCCATGGCCAAAAGCTGATTGACCATGTGGGCCGCGCGCTGGCTGGACAGGGCAATCTGGCTCAGGCTGTGTTTCATCGACTCGGGGTCACCACGGCCGCTGTCAATCTCGCGCGTGGCCAGTTCGGCTTGCATGCGCAAGCCGGCCAAGGGCGTCTTGAGCTGGTGCGCCGCGTCGGCCAGAAAGTGGCGTTGGGTGGCGATGGTCTGGTCCAGACGCTTGAGCAGGTCGTTGATGGCCTCCACCAAGGGCGCCACCTCGTCTGGCACGCCAGACACCGGTATGGCGCTGAGGTCCGTGCTCGTGCGCCGGCGAATGCGCTGCTGCAGTTCAGCCAAGGGGCGCACGCCTCGCGCCAAGGCAAACCAGACCAGCAGCACAGCCAGCGGCAAGATCACAAACTGGGGCAAGAGCACGCCCTTGATGATTTCGGTGGCCAGCTGCGACCGTCGGTCCAGCGTCTCGGCGACCTGCACCAGGGCTTCGCCGTGGCCGTCCACGCCCGGAAGCAGCAAGAAGGCAACGCGCACCGGGTCGTCCAGCATCACGTCGTCGCGAAACTGCACGCCGCCAGAGACCCGTGGTTCGTGCTCGGGCACCGTCAAGCGCGGATCGCCTGCAATCAATTCGCCTCGGGAACCCAAAACCTGAAAGTAGATGCGGTCGTCGTCGCCATCATCGCTGCGGATGAAGGCGGCCGCCGTTCGCTCGAGCTCTCGTCGGCGCGCCACGGCTGGGTGCACGCCTTCAGCCAGCTGCGCGGTGGACTGGCGGGCCAATGCCAGCACCACATCGGCCAACTCGCGATCAAAAGGGTGGTTGGCAATGGCCTGCGCAACCACCCAGGTCAGGCCCAGGCTCATGGGCCACAACAGCAGCAATGGAGCGAGCATCCAGTCCAGGATCTCGCCAAAGAGTGACCGCTGTTCGTTTTGCTGGCGGCGAAACATCAGGTGGACATCATGAATGGCGATGCGCCGTGACATCGCCCCGCGCCGCCGCCAAACCGGCCCTGCAGGGGAAAGTCAGGCGGCAATCTTTTCCAAACAGTAGCCCAGGCCGCGCACCGTGGCAATCCGCACCGGGCCCTGCTCGATCTTCTTGCGCAAACGGTGGATGTAGACCTCAATGGCGTTGTTGCTGACCTCTTCGCCCCATTCACACAGGCGTTCGACCAACTGGTCTTTGCTGACCAAGCGACCGGCCCGCTGCAACAACACCTCCAGCAAGCTGAGTTCGCGCGCCGACAACTCCACCATCTGGTCGTTGAGGTAAGCCACCCGGCCGGTGGCGTCGAAGGTCAGAGGCCCGTGCTTGAGCAGGCTGGAGGCAGTGCCCAGGCCACGGCGGGTCAGCGCGCGCACCCGCGCTTCCAGCTCCTGCAAGGAAAAGGGCTTGGCCATGTAGTCATCGGCGCCCAGATCCAAGCCCTTGACCCGTTGCTCAACGCTGTCACCGGCGGTGAGGATCAGTACCGGTACCGCGCTGCCACGGGCCCGCAACTTGCGCAGCACTTCAAAACCGTGCAGTCGGGGCAAGCCCAAGTCAAGGATCACCATGTCAAATTCATGCGCCGCCAGGGCCGCGTCGGCTTCGCTGCCGCTGGCAACATGGTCCACCGCATAACCCGCTGAGCGCAGCGAACGCAAGAGACCATCAGCGATGACCTGGTCATCTTCGGCGATGAGTACGCGCATGATCTTGTCTCCTGTCGGTGTGGACGGGCCAGACCGCCTCATATCGGGCGGTCGTCTACTTGTTTTGGTTCATTCTAGGCAGCACCCTGACACCAGCCTTGATTTCCCGCAAAAGCTCCCCCGATGGGGTGCAGACCACAGGGTTACCCCAAAAGGACTGTACGAATATCCAGCTTGTGCTTCATAATGGCATAACAGACACACCCAGGAGCCAACCCATGGACGCACCCGTCAAAGCACTGAACACCGAAAAAGCCAAGGCCTTGCAGGCCGCACTGCAGCAGATTGAAAAGCAGTTTGGCAAGGGCTCGATCATGCGCCTGGGCGAGGGCGAGGTCATCGAAGACATCCAGGTGGTTTCCACCGGCTCGCTGGGTTTGGACATCGCACTGGGCGTGGGCGGCCTTCCGCGCGGCCGGGTGGTCGAGATCTACGGCCCCGAGTCCTCGGGCAAAACCACGCTGACGCTGCAAGTCATTGCCGAGATGCAAAAGGTCGGCGGCACGGCAGCCTTCATCGACGCCGAGCACGCGCTGGACATCCAATACGCCCAAAAACTGGGCGTCAACCTGCAGGACCTGCTGATCAGCCAGCCCGACACCGGCGAGCAGGCCCTGGAAATCGTTGACGCACTCGTGCGCTCAGGCTCCATTGACCTGATCGTGATCGACTCGGTGGCGGCGCTGACACCCAAGGCCGAGCTCGAAGGTGAGATGGGCGACAGCCTGCCTGGCCTGCAAGCGCGACTGATGAGCCAGGCCTTGCGCAAGCTCACCGGCACCATCAAGAAGACCAACACCATGGTCATCTTCATCAACCAGATCCGCATGAAGATTGGCGTGATGTTCGGCAACCCCGAAACCACGACTGGCGGCAATGCGCTGAAGTTCTACGCCTCGGTTCGCCTCGACATCCGCCGCACCGGCAATATCAAGAAGGGCGAAGAAGTCATCGGCAGTGAAACCAAGGTCAAAGTCGTCAAGAACAAGGTCGCACCGCCCTTCAAGACGGCCGAATTCGACATCCTCTACGGTGAAGGCATCAGCCGCGAAGGCGAAATCATCGACATGGGTGTGGAGGCCCGCATCTTGGACAAGAGCGGCGCTTGGTACGCCTACAACGGCGAAAAAATCGGCCAGGGCAAGGACAACGCACGCGAGTTCCTGCGTGAAAACGCCGACGTGGCTCGCGAAATCGAGAACAAGGTTCGCGAGTCCATGGGCATCCCCCTGCAAGGCGCCCAAGCAGCCGAATAGTCACCAGGCCCCGGGTCAGCTGGCGCATGGGCTTTGGGGCGCTTTCGGTCAAAGGGCGGGCCTTGCGCTACCTGGCGCAGCGCGAGCATTCCCGGCATGAGCTGGAACGCAAACTGGCGCGCCACGTGCAGGACACCGAGGCCGCCAGCGCGCAGGCTCAGATAGAAGCCGCACTGGACCAACTGGCCGCCGCAGGACTGCTCAGCGACGCTCGCGCGGCTGAATCGGTGCTGCGCCACCAAGGCCAGCGCTTTGGCTCACGGCGCCTGAAGCAGGTGCTGCAATCCAAGGGGCTGGAGGCCGATTTGGTCGCTGAAACACTGCACCAAGCCCGTTCAACCGAGCTCGAAAGAGCCCGCCAAGTTTGGGGCCGCCGGTTTGGCACTGTCCCTGCAAACACCCAAGACCAAGCCAAACAAATGCGCTTTTTGGCTGGCCGGGGTTTTGACGGCGACGTCATCCGCCGCGTCGTGCAGGCGCGCGAAGACGACTGAAATCGCGCACGGCTTGGCGCGCATCCGGATGGCGTAAGCAAGTGCTGCACAGCAGCATGCTAAATTCGCTGACGCGCTGCTTCAGCGCCCAGCGCCACCCCCACCCACGATGAGCCTTCCCACAGCGGCGCCGCAGCGCCAGCTCAAACATCGCCGCCAGATCGACGTGCAGGTGTTTGCCCGTGGCAATGGGCTTTGGGAGGTGGACGCAACCCTCAGCGACGTCAAGACCCGTGTTGCGCACATGGCCCAGGGCCCGCGACCCGCCGGTACGCCCATCCACGACATGCTGCTTCGACTGGTGGTCAACGAGCAATTGGATGTGGTCGAGGCAGGCTCTGAAACCCGCTGGATGCCTTACGCCGGTCATTGCGACGCCCATGGCGATGCCTATGGGCGTTTGGTCGGCTTGAATCTGCTTCAGGGCTTTCGAAAGCAGTTGCGCGAACGGCTGAGTGGGGTCTTGGGTTGCACCCACATCACCGAACTGGCCCAGGTTCTGCCCACCGCCGTGGTTCAAGCCATGGTTGGCGAGGTCATTGACACCCGCGGCGACAGCGAAGGCGCCAGCCAACCTTTTCAGATTGACCGTTGCCACGCTTTGCGCCGTGACGGTGAGCCCGTGCGGCTGTACTACCCACGCTGGTACCGCGCAGTGGCTCCCGCCGCCGCCGAGTAAACCCATCCCGACTTGACATAGCAGCTGAGGACATTCGATGAAGATCCATGAGTACCAGGCCAAGGAACTGCTGCGCGCCCATGGCGTGCCCGTGCCACGCGGCTACCCGGCGTTCAACGTCCGTGAAGCTCAAGAGGCGGCCCAGAAACTGGGGGGCGCGGTCTGGGTGGTGAAAGCCCAAATCCACGCTGGCGGACGCGGCAAAGGCGGCGGCGTGAAACTGGCCCGGTCGCAGGCCGAAGTTGAATTGCATGCCAGCCAGATTCTGGGCATGCAGCTCAAGACCCACCAAACCGGCCCCGAAGGCCAAAAGGTGCGGCGCCTGCTGGTTGAAGAAGGCGCTGACATCCGCAAGGAGTATTACGTTGCAGCGCTGACCGACCGCGCGACCCAAAAGGTGGCCATGATGGCCAGCAGCGAAGGTGGCATGGACATCGAAGAGGTGGCCCACAACACCCCCGAGAAAATCCTGAAGGTCTTCATCGACCCCTTGCTGGGCATGACCGACGCCCAGGCCATGGAATTGGCATCAGGCATTGGCGTTCCAGCGGCCAGCCAGGCCCAGGCCGTGGACGTGCTGAAAAAGCTCTACACCTGCTACATGGACACCGACGCCAGCCTGGCCGAGATCAACCCGCTGATCCTGGAGGGCAACGGCAACATCAAGGCGCTGGACGCCAAGTTCAATTTCGACAGCAACGCGCTGTTCCGCCACCCCGAAATCGTGGCCTATCGCGACCTGGACGAAGAAGATCCGGCCGAAGTTGAGGCCAGCAAGTTCGATCTCAGCTACATCAGCCTGGACGGCAACATCGGCTGCCTGGTCAACGGCGCGGGCCTGGCCATGGCCACCATGGACACCATCAAGCTGTTTGGCGGCGAGCCCGCCAACTTCCTGGACGTGGGCGGTGGTGCCACCGCTGAAAAGGTCACCGAAGCCTTCAAGATCATGCTGGCCAACAAGTCGGTCAAAGGCATTTTGGTCAACATCTTTGGCGGCATCATGAAGTGCGACACCATTGCTGAAGGTGTCATCGCCGCCTGCAAGGCGGTCAACCTGAACGTGCCGCTGGTGGTGCGCATGAAGGGCACCAACGAGGACCTGGGCAAGAAGCTGCTCAAGGAGTCCGGCCTGCCCATCATCAGCGCAGACACCATGGCCGAAGCCGCGACCAAGATCGTCGCCGCAGTCAAGTAAGGACAAGAACAGCATGAGCATCCTGATCAACAAAGACACCAAGGTCATCACCCAGGGCATCACGGGCAAGACCGGTCAGTTCCACACCAAAGGCTGCCAGGGCTACGCCAACGGCAAAAACTGCTTCGTGGCCGGCGTCAACCCCAAGAAGGCTGGCGAGAGCTTCGAAGGCATTCCCATCTACGCCAGCGTGCGCGAAGCGGCCGGCCAGACGGGCGCCACGGTCAGCGTCATCTACGTGCCACCTGCGGGCGCCGCCGCAGCGATCTGGGAAGCGGTGGAAGCCGATCTGGACCTGGCCATCTGCATCACCGAGGGCATCCCCGTCAAGGACATGCTCGAAGTGCGCAACAAGATGAAGAAGAAGGAAGCCGCCGGTGGCAAGAAGACCTTGCTGTTGGGGCCCAACTGCCCGGGTCTGATCACGCCTGAGGAAATCAAGATCGGCATCATGCCTGGCCACATCCACCGCAAGGGTCGCATCGGCGTGGTGTCGCGCTCGGGCACGCTGACCTATGAAGCGGTGGCGCAGCTGACCGAAATTGGCCTGGGCCAAAGCAGTGCCGTGGGCATTGGTGGCGACCCCATCAACGGCCTCAAGCACATCGATGTGATGCGCCTGTTCAACGACGACCCGGACACCGACGCCGTCATCATGATTGGCGAGATCGGCGGCCCCGATGAAGCCGAAGCCGCGCGCTGGTGCCAGCTGAACATGAAAAAGCCCATCGTCGGCTGCATCGCTGGCGTCACCGCGCCAGCCGGCAAGCGCATGGGCCACGCCGGTGCGCTGATCAGCGGCGGCGCCGATACGGCCGATGCCAAACTGGCCATCATGGAAGAGTGCGGGTTCACGGTCACACGCAACCCGTCCGAGATGGCCAAGCTGCTCAAAGCCATGCTCTAAGCCCGTCTGCTTCACAGAACAAGGCGGTGGCCGGCGACAACCGGCCACCGCCTTTTTTCCTATGTAATTCCCGCAGACCCAAGCGGCGTATCCCCACCTAAACTGGACAGATACAACACCCATCGCGAGGGCGATGGCCGGGCCATCAACACGGATCCAGCATGGACTATTTCAGCGACACCGCTTTCTGGGTTGCCCTCGGAAAAATCATCTGGGTGAACATCCTGCTGTCGGGCGACAACGCGGTGGTGATTGCACTGGCCGCACGAAGCCTGCCCGAGTCGCAGCGCCGCAAGGCTGTCTTCGGTGGCAGCGCAGCGGCCATCGTGATGCGGGTGGTGCTGACCATTTTTGCGGTGGAACTGCTGGGCTATCCCTATCTGAAGATCATTGGCGCTATCTTGCTGTTCTGGATTGGCGTGCAGCTTTTGTTGCCCGAGGACGAAAACGAGGATGGCATCAAGTCCTCCTCCAACCTGATGACGGCGATCCGCACCATCTTGATCGCCGACTTGGTCATGAGCCTGGACAACGTCATTGCTGTGGCTGCTGCAGCACAGAGTGGGCCCCCTGCCGCCCGCATGGCGCTGCTCTTGCTGGGCTTGGGGCTGTCGATTCCCCTGATCATTGCTGGCAGCCAGCTGTTGATGACCGTGATGGAGAAGTTCCCCATCATCATCACCCTGGGGGCTGCCCTGCTGGGTTTCGTGGCAGGGGAAATGCTGATCCACGATGCCGCCTTCGAAAACTTCTTTGGTCACCTGGGCGGCGCCCAAACCACCATTGTTGAGTTGGCGGGTGCCGTTGGCGTGGTGGTGGTGGGTCAATGGCTGGCCCAGCGAAAGAAGGCGGCAGCCGACAGCAAACCAGCGCATTGAAAATGCCGCAGGGCGTCGCCCTCGGGCAAATTCTGGCGGGTTGGGAGCTCTTGCGCGAGATTGGCCGCGGTGCGTCCAGCACGGTCTACCTGGCCACCAAAGCTGCGACGGGGCAAACCGCAGCCATCAAAGTGGTGCCCTTGGCGCCCGGCCCTGGCCAAGCAGCGGCCGGTGAGCTGTTTGTTGCCTCGGCCCGCGCTGCCATGGCCCTGCAACACCCGGGCATCGTGCAGGTGCAGGACGCCGGGGTCGCGCCCGGCCTGGTCTGGCAGAGCATGGAAGCCGTGCCGGGCAGCGATCTCGGGCGCTACACCCGAACACCGCGGCTGCTGCCCGAAACCCTGATCGTGAAGCTGGGCTGGCGGCTGGCGCAGGCACTGGCCTATGCCCATCAGCAGGGCATGGTGCACCGCGACGTCAAGGCGGCCAATGTGTTGGTGGATTGGCCGAGCGACACCGTGAAACTCACGGACTTCGGTATCGCCCGGGTCGCCGGAGCCAGCAGCACGGGTACCGGAATCGTTCTAGGCACGCCAAGCTACATGGCCCCAGAGCAACTGGCCGGCTCTTTGCCCAGCGCGGCATCCGACCTGTACGCCCTGGGAGTCCTGCTCTTCGAGTTGTTTTGCGGCCGCCTGCCCCATGAAGGGCGCAACATGGGTGAATTGTTGCGACAAGTAGCGGTTGATACACCCCCCACGCTGCTGTCACTGCGCCCTGATCTGCCGGCAAAGTTGTCCGAGCTGCTGGCGCGCCTGCTGGCCAAAACGCCTCCAGAGCGCCCGTCTGACGCATCGCAGTTAGCGCGGGAACTCCAGCAGATTGCCTTGGACCTGACGGCAGCCGGTGCGAAGTCACGTTGAAGCGCCTTGCGGCCCAGAAAAGCCTACCGTGATCCGTAGCACAATCGCCTTTCTTGTGATTCCAAGTCGCCGACTTAGTCAGAGCCCATGACGATCGAGCTCCATGCAGCCGTGGACCCCGGCCGGGCACGCAGCAACAACGAAGACTCGGTCGCGACCGATGCCGGCGTGAGCTTGGCCGTGCTGGCCGACGGCATGGGTGGCTACAACGCCGGCGAAGTCGCCAGCAACATGGCCACCAGCTTCATCCGCACCGAGCTGGGCCGCTGGCTGCGCGAAGCCAGCGCCCAGGCCAGCGACGCCGAAGTGCGCCGCGCCATGGACATTTGTGTTGACAACGCCAACCGCGCCATCTTCAACGCGGCCAACTCCAACCCGCAGTACGCGGGCATGGGCACCACGCTGGTGGTGGCGGTCTTCCGTGAGAACCGCGTTTTGCTCGGCCATGTAGGCGATTCGCGCTGTTACCGCCTGCGTGAAGGCCGGCTGCAGCAAATTACCCGTGACCATTCCCTGCTGCAAGAACAGATTGACGCCGGTTTGATCACCCCCGAACAAGCCGCTTTTTCGGCCAACAAGAACTTGGTCACGCGTGCTGTGGGCGTTGAAGATACGGTGCTGCTGGAAACCCATCAGCACGACGTGCAGGCTGGCGATCTGTTCCTGTTGTGCTCGGACGGTTTGTCAGACATGCTCGACGATGAAGGCATCGCGCAGGTGTTGCTGGCGCACGACTCCCTTGAATCGAGCACCCGTGCGCTGATTGATGCCGCCAACGATGCTGGCGGAAAGGATAATATCTCTGTGATTCTGGGGCGCGCCTCCGGCGGCGCGAGCGCACCGGCAAGGTCGTGGTGGCCCTTCCGGCGCTGAGGCGATTTTCGTCTTCCGCAAACAAATATCGGCGCCACGGGGCGTCTAGACCGCTGTAGCCGGCGGCGGAATGAATTGAGGGCAGGCATGGGCAAGCTGGTGGTTTCGCTCGACGGCGTGGTGATCAAGGAAGTGCAGATCACCAAGGACAAAACGACCTTGGGTCGGCGTCCGTACAACGACATCGTGATCGACAACCTCGCCGTCAGTGGCGAGCACGCCGTGTTGCAAATGGTGGGTGGTGACGTCTTCATTGAAGACCTCAACAGCACCAATGGCACCTACATCAACGGCAAAGCCATCAAAAAGCAGTTGCTGACCCACAACGACACGGTCGAGATCGGCAAGTACAAGATCAAGTACCTGGTCGACGAATCCGGCGACTACGAAAAGACCATGATCATGCGGCCCGGCAGCGCCCAGCCGGGTATGGGTGCCCCCGCGGGGGCGAACTCAGGTTTTGGTGCCTTGGGTGCCGCCAGCGCACCAGCGCCGGCAGCTCAACCGGCCTCCATCAAGGTGCTCAATGGTGCGGCGGCCGGTCGCGAAGTGGTTTTGACCAAAGTGGTCACCACCGTTGGCAAGCCTGGCGTGCAGGTAGCCTCCATCACCAAGCGGCCTAACGGCTACGCGTTTGCACACGTTGAAGGGGCCACCAAGCCCAGCGTCAACGGCATTCCGCTGGTCGGCGACTCCGTCCCGCTGCGCAACGGTGACGTGATCGAACTCGCCGGCACACAAATGCAGTTCATCTACCGTTAGACCTGACACAAGGCAATCCTTGCGGATTGCCCTGCGCAGGTCTAACTCGCCTCGTTCGAGCGGTCACTGCGTGCCGCTCAACTCGTCGGGCTAGAACTGCCTGAGGCTTTTCGGGCATTTGGTGTGACGGGGTTCACGTTGCAGCTGCCGGTGTCGCCAACTGGTGCGTGCGCTGCGACCATGTACCTTGCGCTAGGTCTTGACCAGGGTCAGCATCAACCCCCTTTTCCGCATTCAAGCCTGTCTCGGGCCATGAACGGCGGCCCTCTCACGCTGTGACCACCCCCCATGCAGATTCGCGTTCTGGGTTGCTCGGGATCCATTGCCGCTGGCAGCCGGACCACCTCTTTTCTGCTGGACCAGACGATCCTGATCGACGCTGGCACTGGCGTCGGTGACTTGACGCTGGATGAGATGGTTTGCATCGACCACATCCTGGTCACGCATTCCCACCTGGACCACGTGTTGTCCATCGGTCTGCTGGCCGACAGCGTGACGCGCCGGCGCCGGGCGGCCCAACGGCCGGCCATTCAAGTTCATGCGTTGCTACCAACGCTGCAGGCCCTGCGCCAGCATATTTTCAACGGCGTCATATGGCCCGACTTCACCCGTTTGCCCGACGCGACCAATCCCGTTCTGCAACTGCACGCCATCGAGGTCGGACAGGTATTGGAGCTGGGCGTCCACCGGGTGGAAGTCCTCAGCGCCCGCCACACAGTACCTGCCGTCGGCTATGCCATTTTGGGCAGCCGCGGTTCCTGGGTGTTCACAGGCGACACCGGCCCGAACCCGGAACTGTGGGCACGGCTGGCCACCATGCCATTGACCGCGTTGGTGATCGAGACGGCCTTTGGCGATGATGAACGCGAACTCGCGAACATCAGCAAGCACCTTTGCCCAGCTGACCTGCGACTGGAACTGGCCAAGCTCTCGACACCCACGGACGTATACATCACCCACATCAAGCCCGGTGAGGTCGAGGCGGTCATGTCCGAGATCGGCGCCCAAAACAGCCCGCATCGCATCCGCGCCATGACCTCAGGGCAACGGATGGAACTGGAAGCCTGACTTTTTTGGGCAGTGACGCTTCCTGTCACCCCTGGCCACGGGGAGCCATCCAAGCTAGCTTCAATGACAAAAAACGTCAGGCGGCGTGCAAGAAAACACGCAAAACTCTCGCAAACAAGCTGGCACGGCCCCTGCATCTAAGGGGGTGACCTTCCCCCCCTCAACCCGCCCCACCCAGGAGTTTTGCTCATGAAGCGTATTCAACAAGGTTTCACCCTGATCGAACTGATGATCGTTGTGGCCATCATCGGCATCTTGGCCGCTGTGGCCCTGCCGGCGTATCAGGACTACACCAAGAAGGCCAAAATGTCCGAGCTGATCTTGGCCGCGTCAGCTTGCCGCACAACCATCACGGAAACCGTTCAGACCGCAGTTGGCGCATCTCTGCCTGCCGCCGGCGCTTGGGGTTGTGAGTCCGCATCGGCCGCATCCAAGTACGTCGCGAGCATCGCAACCGCAGCTACCGGCGTTATCACCGTGACGGCGCAGGGTTTCAACGACGGAACGATTGATGGACAGACCATCACGCTGACCCCTACCCCCAACCCCGTGGTTGCAGGCACGGCCATCACCGGCTGGACCTGTGCAGGCTCCATTCCAGCGAAATTCCGCCCGGGTTCTTGCAAGTAAGCCTCTCATCTCCAGACAGGAGGCAGCTTAGGCTGCCTCTTTTCAATTCCGGATCTTCTTTCTTCGCCAGGTAGCAAACAGTGCGTTTGTGGACTTTGCTCTTACTCGCGCTTCCCTGGGTGTGGTTGATCCCTAACCACTACCCGCCTTGGCCATCGGCTTGGCCCGATGGTGCAGCAATCGCCTTGGGCTGCATGTCAGCACTGCTTTTCGCAGGCCGTGCTCGGGTCTCTCTTCAATGGACGATCTTCTGCGCTCTGGTGCTGCTGACCCTTGCTGCGCAGACCGCGAGCGGGAAGATTGCGTTCACCGGAGACGGCTGGATGGCAGCCTGGTACGTGGTGGCTTTCATGGGCAGTGTGGCACTGGGTTCGCAGCTGAACACCACTTCGCTCAACGGGAAATCAAGACCACTCGAACTGCTCTGTTTGAGCCTTCTTTTGGCTGCGATGGCCTCCGTTGCCATTGCTATCCTCCAATGGACGGGCGCAGCTTCGCTCGGAATCTGGCAAGCGGAGCTTCCACCCGGGCAACGCCCCTTCGGCAACGTCGCCCAACCCAATCACTTGTGCACGATTGCCTTTCTGGGCATCTGCTCGGCTGGCTTGTTGCGGCAGACCCAAGTCATCGGGCGGTACGGATTCTGGGTAGCCGTCTCCTGGATGGCCTTGGGCATGGTCATGTCAGGCTCCAGAACCGGTTGGGTGCAAATGGCCTGCCTGTTGGTGTTGGTGTTCTGGGCGGCCAGCCGCTGCAAACTCAACATCGATCGCGTTGGCACGACGGTGCTGACGCTGGCCTTCGCCTCAGCGGTTTTGACCTGGCCCGACATCAACAACTGGCTCTTGCTGGACGGCGGAAGACCCCTCGCCGACACCATGAGCGGCGGCACACGCATTGCTCACTGGCGGGCCATGTTGGACGCCATCAGCCGCGAACCCCTGTGGGGCTATGGCTGGCAGCAGGTCAGCGTGGCGCAACTGCGCGTCGCCGACAGCCACCCTTTTGTTGGCGAGCAGATCGAACATGCCCACAACGTGGTGCTGGACCTGCTGATCTGGAACGGCATTCCACTGGGCTTGACTCTGCTGGCTTTGGCAGGCGTTTGGTATGGGAGCCGCCTGCGCGCCTTGCGGGAAGGTAGCGCGGCTTGGCTGATGCTGGCCATCACTGGGTTGGGCGCCCACGCCATGCTGGAGTACCCACACACCTACGCCTACTTCCTGGTGCCCCTGGGTTTGTTCATTGGCGCTGTCGACCGCCTGCAGGAACACCCCCGGATGATCACGGTAAAGCCCTATGCGACGCGGGCGCTGGGCTTGGCGCTGGCCGTCTTGTTGGGGTTCATCGGCTACGACTATCTGCAAGCAGAACAGTCGTTCCGAACCCTGCGTATGGAGGCGGCCAAGATCGGGGCTTCGGGCTTAGAGACTCCTCCGCCCCACTTGCTGTTGCTCAATCAGCTGGAGGCCTACCAGACCTTTGTTCACACCGAGGCCAGGGCAGGCATGAGCAACGAAGAAGTGGAGACCATGCGGCGCACAGCGGAGCGCTATCCCACACCGCCCGCCCTCTTCCGCTACGCTTTGGTCGCTGGCTTGAACGGTCAGGCCGACACCGCAGCGCTGACACTCAAGCGGCTCTGCCGCATCCACGCCAAGCCCCGCTGCCAAGAAGGCCGTGATGGCTGGATAGCACTTCAAAAGAAGCACTCTGTGCTGCTGGCCATCTCAGCGCCGGAAGTCCCTTAACTTCAGTCGCGTTGGAGCCGGAGGCCAGCAGGTCGGCCGTCAGCCGCTTGCGGTTCTAATTCGGCCATGGATTCCGACTTCAACAAAAGGCTGGCTCTCGTGGCTGGCCTGACCGCGGCTGTGGCCCCCTCGCTGCTGGCCTACAACGTCGCACCCTCGCCGACCTTTTTGAACCAGGCCCTGGCCCTGGGTTTATGGGGCGGGTTTGTGGCCCTCTGTCGCCCCTGGGGCTTTGCGGTCCATGCGGGCAAGGCAGGCCCTCTGCTTTTGGCACTCGCACTGCTCGTCGCACCTGGCTTGCTGCTGGCGATGAACCAAGGCTTGCCCTCATCGCTGGCGCTGTCGACCTTGGGCCTGTTGGCAGCAACGGCCGTGGTGCTGGCCTGCAGCGTCGCCGTTGGTCGTCAACCCGATGCGGTCGATACCTTCGCCATGTTCTGTTGGGCTTGGCTCTTGGCGGGCGCGCTCAACACAGCAGTGGCAGCGGTTCAAGTGTTCACGCCAGATCTGCCAGACGGCAACTGGATCGCCGTTTCAGGCATCGTTGGTCGAGCGGTCGGCAACTTGCGGCAGCCCAACCACCTCAGCAGCTTGCTGCTGTGGTCTTGCATCGCCACCGTGGCATTGCTGGAGTTGCGTCGGTTGAACCGCTGGCAAGCGGTCGCTGCAACCAGCGCCATGGTCTTTGCGGTGGTGTTGACCGCATCGCGGACCGGGCTTGTCAGCGTTGCGCTCTTGGGTCTGTGGGGTTTGCTGGACCGCCGCCTCAGCCGCCATGCCCGCGGCTTGTTGCTGTGCACGCCGGTGATCTACGCCCTGTGTTGGTGGGGCATGGCCCAGTGGGCCGAGCTGGCCGACCACAGCTTTGGCGGCACCGCGCGCTTGGCCGAAAGCGACATTTCGGGCTCCCGCTTTGGCATCTGGAAAAACACCTGGGCGCTGATCCAGGCCCACCCCTGGTGGGGCGTTGGTTTTGGTGAGTTCAACCTGGCCTGGACACTCACACCCTTCCCCGGTCGGCCCACCGCCTTTTTCGACCATACCCACAACCTGCCCTTGCAGCTGGCCGTGGAGCTGGGCTTGCCGCTGGCTGCGTTGGTGCTGGGCTTGATGCTGTGGGCCATCGCCCGCGCCGGGGTGAGCGCCTGGCAGACCGACGGTGATGCCGGCTGTGCCCAACGCTGCGCCTGGATGATGGTATTGATGATCGGGCTGCACAGCCTGTTGGAGTACCCACTTTGGTACGCCTACTTCCTCTTGCCCACGGCCTGGGCCTTGGGTTTTGCGCTTCGATCCAGCAGCCCACCCAGCAGCGTTGCAAAGCCTACCGGGTGGCGCCAAGCCAGCCTGGGCATCGCCGGCTGCTTGGTGGCCGCTGGCGCCGTGTTTTCGATTTGGGACTACAGCCGTGTGTCGGTCATCTTCACCGCCAACCCGGGCGACCCGCCACTGGAAGAGCGCATCGCCCGCGGCCAGCGCAGCATCTTCTTTGCCCACCATGCCGACTACGCCGCTGTCACATCAGGTGTGGCGCAGGCCGACCCGGCACGGGCTTTTGACCGCGTCAGCCACTACCTGCTGGACACGCGCCTGATGACCGCCTGGGCCAAGTCGCTGGCTGAGCGGGGCGAACTCGACGCCGCGCGCCACATCGCCGCACGCCTGCGTGAGTTCAACAAAGTGGACGCTGAGGAGCTGTTTGAACCCTGCCCCACCGCAGCGGTGGCGCCTGCTCCGGGTCTGCCGTTTCAGTGCGAGCTACCGACACGCACCATGACATGGCAAGAGTTCTTGCCAAAGCAAAAGTAGTTGGGCTTGCCCACCAGCCCGGTGCGGGTCCGCACCGCAGCCCTTTGCTGCTGTTGCGCCCACCGGAAGAACGATCAGGCCGCCGTCCAGTGCCCTGACTTGCCGCCGCTCTTTTCGAGCACGCGGATGCCGCCCATCACCATGCCACGGTCGGCCGCCTTGCACATGTCATAGATGGTCAGCAGGCCAATCTGTACGGCGGTCAGTGCTTCCATCTCCACGCCGGTGCGGCCGAGTGTCTCCACCTGCGCGGTGCAGCGCACTTCCAGCGCTTGGCTATCCAGCTCAAAGTCCACTGCAAGCCGGGTGATGGGCAGCGGGTGACACAAGGGGATGAGCTCGGCGGTGCGCTTGGCGCCCTGAATGGCCGCGATGCGTGCAATGCCAATCACGTCGCCCTTTTTGGCTTGCCCGCTGGCGATCAGGTCAAAGGTGGACTGCAGCATGCGGATGTGGCCTGTGGCCCGCGCCACCCGGTGGGTTTCGGCCTTGGCCGCCACATCGACCATGTGCGCCTGGCCCTCGCGGTCAAAGTGTGTCAGGGGCGAAGTCATGGGTTCACAGTCAGAAACATGGCAGTGTCATGATAGCCACCAGCCAGCTCACCACAGCACCCAGGGAACGCAGCGGCCACGGGGCGACTCCAAGCCCAGCCATTCCAGCTTCGCCGCCAGCCACTCATTGACCGCTCTGCCATTCAAAGACTCTGCCGCATGCAAAACGTTTCGCTTTCGCCCTGGCGCCGCTTGATGGCCTTGACACTGGCCGCAGCCACCGCCACGGGGGGCTTGTCGGCCCACCTGCCTGCGGCAGCCCAGATTCGCTTGCCTGCGCTGGGCGAGTCGGCATCGGACGATCTATCGGTCAGCGCCGAACGCCGTCTGGGCGAACAGATCATGCGCGAGGGCCGCCGCGACCCGCAGTATCTGGACGACCCGCTGCTGCTGGAGTATCTGCTGCAACTGTGGGTGCCGCTGGTCGACGCCGCAAAAAAACTGGGCGACATCAATCCCGAGATCGAACGCGCGTTTGCCTTCGAAGCCTTCTTGGTGCGCGACCGCAGTGTCAATGCCTTTGCCATGCCAGGCGGCTACGTGGGCGTGCACCTGGGCTTGATGGCGCTGACCAACACGCCCGACCAGCTGGCCTCGGTGCTGGCCCACGAACTCACCCACGTGACCCAAAGGCACATTGCGCGCAGCATCGCCCCGCAGCAACGGGCTTCGCTGGTGGCCCTGGCGTCCTTGCTGCTGGGCATCTTTGCTGCGAGTCGCAGCAACAGCATCGACGCGGCCAACGCCGCCATCAGCACCGGCCAGGCCGCGGCCATCCAGACGCAGCTGAATTTCTCACGCGATGTGGAACGCGAGGCCGATCGCATTGGCTACAGCGTGCTGACCACCGCCGGCTTTGCGTCAGGTGGCATGGCCGCCATGTTTGAAAAACTGGACTCGGCTTCGCGCTTGACCGACTCGGGCAGCTTCCCCTACCTGCGCAGCCACCCGCTCACCGTCGACCGCATCAGCGAAGCGCGCAACCGCACGCTGCTGGCTGGCCAACCCTTGCCAGCACCCAGCCTGTTGCACGCCACCATGCAGGCCCGCGCGCGGGTGCTGATGGACGACAGCGCCCAGTCGCTGCAACGCTTGAGTGGTGCCAGCTCGTCACCGGTGCTGGCCGACCGCGTGGGTGCTTTGGTGGCAGGGGCGTTGGCAGCGTCTTTGTTGAAGGACCACACCCGCGCACAGACCCTCTTGGCCCAAGCTCAGCAAGAAGCCGCCAAGGCCCCGCAACGCGAACCCGCTGCCGAACGGGTGCTGGCTCTGTTGCAGGCCGAAGTGGCCCTGACCCGCAGCGACCCCCAAGCCGCACTGACCGTGCTGGACCGCCTGCCCCCCAGCAGCACTGAGCGGCCACCACTGCTGCTGCGCGCCCAGGCGCTGCTGATGCAGAAACAAGCCAACGTCAACAGCGCGCCAGACCTGACGCCCGCTTTGCGTCAAACCACCGAAGCCCTGCAAACTTGGGTGTCCGACCACAGCCAGGACGCCACCGCCTGGGAACTGCTGGCTGCCACCAGCCAGGCCTTGGTGGGCGGCAGTGAAGGCCAAGGCATGCGCCTGCGGGCCCTGCGCGCCAGTGCCGAAGCCCGCGCGGTTTTGGGTGACTTGACGGGTGCCATCGACCGCCTGCGCAGCGCGCAGCAGTTCTCGCGGGGCGCCACCGGGCAAGACTTCATCGAAGGCTCGGTCATCGACGCTCGGCTGCGCCAGCTGGTGGCGCAGCGCCGGCAGCTGCAGCTGGACGCGCGCGACCCGCGGGGTGGCCGGCAGGGGCAACCGGACGAGCCTTCTCTGCAGTAGCGTCAGCGCACAGAGGTCAGCAGGGTCGGCGTCTTTGGCCGTTCTCAGCGGCTGGGGGCGCAGCTGAGGTTTCAGCTGCTGAGGCTCTCGTCGGCCAGCGCCGACGACTGTGACCTCGTCCACCCCCTGCTTAACTGACATGAAGCCCCGCCCGGCGCGCCAGAATGGACCACTTGGAGGTGGTGCATGCAGATGGCTTCGTTGTGGGGTGCTTCTCGTCTTGCGCGTGCGGCGGCACTGGCATTGGCGGCCTGTGGTCTACCTGCCTTGGCGCAGGCCAGCGCCCGCGTATCAAATGTGGTGCCGCAAGGCGAAGTGGCCGAAGTGCGCCAGATCACGGTGCGCTTTGACAGCCCCGTGGTGGCCGCTGGTGACCCTCGTCTGCCGGCTCCGTTTCAGGTGCTGTGCAATGCAACAGCCCCGCCCGGCGACGCACGTTGGTTAAACGAACGCGAATGGGCGCTGGACTTGCGCCAGCCTTTGGCGGCTGGGCAGCGTTGCACCTTGAAGCTTGCGCCCGGCTTTGCGCCCTTGGGCGGGCCGCTGGCAGGGACCACCGAGTTTGTGTTTTCAACCGGTGCGCCGGTGGTCATCTCGGCCCAGCCTTGGCCGGGCCAGCGCATTGAAGAAGACCAGCACTTTTTACTGCGCCTGAATGGCGCGCCCGACCTGGCCACGGTGAAAACCGGTGCCTGGTGCGAAGTGGAAGGGCTGGGCGAACGCATCCCCGTGCGCTTGGTGGAAGGCGCGGCACGCAGCGAAGCGATCAAACAACTGCGCCGCGAGACCGGCCCGGGCCACCTGGTGCTGTTGGCCTGCCAGCGCCCACTGCCCGCGGACGCCAAAGTGCGCCTGATCTGGGGACCCGGCATCGCTGCCGCTGACCAAGCCCAGCTGGTCTCGCGGCGCACGCAGCGCTACCAATGGCAGGTGCGTTCACGCCTGCTGGCCGAGTTCAACTGCGAGCGTGAAAACGCTCGTGCGGCCTGCCTGCCTTTGCGGCCCATGGTCTTGCGCTTCAGCGCGCCCCTGCCACGCGCCCAAGCGCTGGCCATTCGGCTGCAGCCAGCTCAGGCTGGTGGCGCGGCGCTGTCACCACAAATAGACCCACAGGACCGGGCCTCCACCTTGAGCGAGGTGCGCTTTGGCGCGCCTTTGCCAGAAAACACGCGCTTCAAGATCGTGCTGCCGGCCCAGCTGCAAGACGAAACCGGCCGCTCGCTCGCCAACGCCGCCAACTTCCCGTTGGAGGTGGCCACGGGCGCCATGCCCCCACTGGCCAAGTTTGCCGCTGCGCCCTTTGGCATTGTGGAAGCCGGCATGGCCGCCGGTGAACCCGCCATGTTGCCGTTGACCCTGCGCCATGTGCAGGCTGACCTGCAAGGCGCCAGCACCAGCGGCAAGGTAGCCATCAAACGCCTGGACCCCAGCACCACCACCGACGAGGCGCTGCTGGCGTGGATGGTCAAGCTCAGAAAGGACAACCAGGACCAGTACCAAACCCGACAACAACCCATGCTGTCGGCTGAGGCCGACGTGAAGCGCGCCGACCTGCCGCAACTCAAGACCACCGAGCCGCGCGCCACCGAGGTCATCGGCGTGCCCTTGATGCAGCGCGGCTACCACGTGGTGGAGGTCGAGTCGCGCATCCTGGGCCAGGCACTGCTGGAATCGAAAGCACCCATGTACGCACGCACCGGTGTGCTGGTGACCAACCTGGGGGTGCACTTCAAACGCGGGCGCTCGTCCAGCCTGGTCTGGGTGACCACGCTCGACAAAGGCCGCCCGGTGGCCGGTGCACGGGTGGCGGTGAACAACTGTCACGGCAAACCGCTGTGGAACGGCAGCACCGGAGCCGACGGCATTGCGCGCATCGAGCGCGGATTTGAAGACGATGAAAACAACAGCAACCAGTGCCCACAGTACGACGGCTTGATGGTCAGCGCGCGCGCCGGTGAGGGCACCAACGCCGATGTCGGTTTTGTCTTCAGCCGCTGGAGCCGCGGCATTGAAGCCTGGCGCTTCAACATCAACACCCAGACCGGCATGGCCGCCAGCCGCCGCGCCCACACCGTGTTTGACCGCACGCTGCTGCGGGTGGGCGAGACGGTGTCGATGAAGCACTTTGTGCGCGACGAAGTGGCCAGCGGCCTGGCGCTGACAGCGCCTGACAAGCTGCCCACCGAAGTGGTACTCACGCACGTGGGGTCCGACGCCGTGGTGCGCTTGCCGCTGACTTGGCCAGAGCGCGGCGCGGCCACGGCACGGTCGACAGAGAGCCGTTGGCTGATACCCAAAACCGCGGCGCTGGGCCTGTACGACGTGGCGCTGCAGCGCGGCAACCAGCGCCTGGGCAGCGGCAGCTTCCGCGTGGAGGCCTTTCGCGTACCGCTGGTGGACGCGCGGCTCAGCGGGCCTTCTGGCGTGTTGGTAGCACCCGCCGAGTTGCCCTTCGCGGCCCAGCTCAACGCCATGGCTGGCGGGCCGATGCCTGCGCAGGCGCTCAAACTGTCGGCCCTGTTGCGCCCGGCCTCGGTGCAGTTTGCCGGCTATGAGGACTTCAGCTTCGAACCACCGGGTCAAGCGCCAGCCGAAGGCGAAGAAGGCACAGACGGCAGCGTGCTGGTGGCCGACAAGCTGGCCGCCACCACCAACGCCCAGGGCGCCGCCCAGATCGTGGTCAAGAAGCTGCCGGCGTTGACAGGCCCGGCCGACCTGCAAAGCGAGCTGACCTTTGCCGACCCCAATGGCGAGGTGCAAACCGTCAGCCAGCGTCTGCGCTTGTGGCCTGCCGCGGTGGTGGTGGGGCTGCGCGCACCCAACTGGGCGGCGGCGCGGGGTGAGGTGCAGTTCACGGCACTGGTGCTCAGCACCGACGGCAAGCCTTTGAGGGGCCGCGCTGTGGAGGTGCAAGGTCTGCAGCACCAGACCTTGAGCACGCGCAAGCGCATCGTGGGTGGCTTTTACAGCTACGACAACCAACGCGAAACCAAACCGCTGGGCCTGCTGTGCAGCGGCAACACCGACGAAAAAGGGCGCCTGAGCTGCAGCGCCAAGCTCAGCGTCAGCGGCGAAGTTGAACTGCGGGCCACCGCGCGCGATGACGCAGGGCGGGCCAGCGTGGCCACCACATCGGCCTGGCTCAGCAGCGAAGACCAGATGTGGTTTGCGCAGGACAACGACGACCGCATCGACCTGCTGCCCGAAAAGCGCGAGCTCGAACCCGGCCAGACCGCGCGGCTGCAGGTGCGCATGCCGTTTGCGCAGGCCACCGCGCTGGTCACCGTTGAACGCGAAGGCGTGATCGACGCGCGGGTGCTCACCCTCAGCGGCCGCGAGCCGGTCATCGAAGTGCCCATCCCCCAGTCCGCCAGCAACGGCGGCGCCAGCTGGGCGCCCAACGTCATCGTCAGCGCGCTGGTGCTGCGCGGCCGCTTGCGTGAAGCGCCGTGGTGGAGCGTCTTCACCTGGGGCTGGAAGGAGCCCGGCGAGTGGTGGCGCGCCTTTCGTTACGAAGGCAAGGAGTGGCGCGCGCCCACGGCCCTGGTCGATCTGTCCAAACCCAGCTTCAAACTGGGCGCGGCAGAACTGAAAGTGGG
This sequence comes from Betaproteobacteria bacterium, assembly GCA_043743835.1. GTDB lineage: Bacteria > Pseudomonadota > Gammaproteobacteria > Burkholderiales > Burkholderiaceae_C > Rubrivivax. The sequence continues at coordinate 2,506 of JAYTVT010000009.1, read as the reverse complement.
CTTGGCCGAGCACCGGCTGGACGTCAAGGTCAGCACCCCGCAAACGCAGTACGGCGTGCGCGAGACCGTCAAGGCCACCGTCAGCGTGCGCCGCGGCGGGCAGCCCTTGGCCGGGGTTGAAGTGGCCTTTGCGGCGGTGGACGAAGGCCTGCTGGCCTTGCAAGGCAACCGCTCGTGGGACCTGCTGGAGGCGCTGATGCGGCCCCGCCCCTGGGGCGTGGAAACCGCCACCGCGCAGGGCGAAATCATCGGCCGGCGCCACTACGGCCGCAAGGCGCTGCCACCCGGTGGTGGTGGTGGCCGCAACCCCACGCGCGAGCTCTTTGACACGCTGCTGCTGTGGCGCGGCACCGTGGTGCTGGACGCGCAGGGCCAGGCCATCATCGACGTGCCCTTGAACGACTCGCTGACCAGCTTCAAGCTGGTGGCCGTGGCCGACGCCGGCACCGCGCTGTTTGGCACCGGCAGCACCAGCGTGCGCGTGACCCAGGACCTGCAGATGCTCAGCGGCCTGTCGCCCTTGGCCCGCGCGGGTGACCGCTTTGACGCCGGCTTCACGCTGCGCAACACCACGAATCGCGCGATGACGGTGAAGGCCACGCTCAAAGGGCAGATCGAAGGTCAGCTTGAAGGGATGGCTTCGACGGCGCTGCCCACCGTACAGCCCGCACCGCAGACCATTCAACTGGCTGCCGGTGCAGCGCTGGAAGTGCGCTGGCCGGTGCTGGTGCCCGAGGGCGCAACTCGCATCACCTGGGAAGCCACAGCCGAAGAAACCGCAGCCGCGAACAGCCCCAGCGGCGCCAAGGTGGCCAAAGACCGCGTGAAGATCGTGCAAGCGGTGGCCAGCGCGGTGCCGCAGCGCGTGATGCAGGCCAGCCTGGTGCAACTGAACGGCAACGCCAACGTGCCCATGGCCCCGCCAGCCGATGCGCTGACCGGCTCCTCGCGCATCAGCGTGGCGCTACAGCCGCGCCTGTCGGGCGCCCTGCCCGGCCTGCGCCGCTACTTCGAAACCTACCCCTACAGCTGTCTGGAACAAAAAACATCGCGTGTGATTGCCTTGCGCGACGGCCCAGGCTGGGCCCGGCTGCGTGAAGAAGCCGCAGGCTATCTGGACAGTGACGGCCTGGCGCACTACTTCCCGCCCAGCCCCGGCGGTGCCGCCAGCGGCAGCGACCGGCTCACCGCCTACCTGCTCACCGTTGCAGCCGAAGCGGGTCAGCACTGGCCCGACACCACCCGCGACGCCATGCTCGCGGGCCTGGCTGCATTTGTCGAAGGCCGCATCCAACGCCGCTTCAACGCGCCTCGCGCCGACCTGGACGTGCGCAAACTGGCCGCACTGGACGCCCTGGCCCGCCACGGCCGCGTGCAGCCGCGCATGCTGGGCAGCGTCAACTGGACCCCGGCGGCCTGGCCCACGTCGGCCCTGCTCGACGCCTGGAGCCTGTACCGCCGTGTCGACAACCTGCCCGAGCGCGCCGCACGATTGGACGAGGTGCAGCGCCTGATCCGCAGCCGCCTGGTGGCCGGTGGCACCACGCTGAAGTTCACCACCGAGCAAGATGACGACTGGTGGTGGTTGATGGACGGCCCCGACGCCAACGCCGCGCGCCTGCTGCTGGCCGCCACCGATGCCCCGGCCTGGAAGGACGACGTGGCGCTGCTGCTGAACGGCACCCTGGCGCGGCAGCGGCGTGGTGCCTGGCTGACCACCACCGCCAACCTGTGGGGCGTGTTGGCGCTGGAGCGCTTTGCTGCCCAATTTGAAAGCGTGGCCGTGGTCGGGCGCAGCACGCTGCAACTGGCCGGCGCCACGCGCACGTTGGACTGGGCCGCCAAGCCCGGCGGCGATGTGTTGTCGCTGCCCTTGGCCGGCGCGGGCACCTTCACCGCCCAGCACACCGGTACCGGGCGGCCCTGGCTGACGGTGCAGAGCCTGGCCGCGGTACCCCTGAAAGCGCCGCTGTCGGCCGGCTACCGCATCAGCAAGACCATCACGGCCATCGAGCGCAAAGTGCCCAACGCCTGGAGCCGTGGCGACACCGTGCGGGTGCGGCTGGAAGTAGAAGCCATGGCCGACATGAGCTGGGTGGTGGTGGCCGACCCCATACCTGCTGGCGCCACCTTGCTCGGCAGTGGCCTGGGTCGCGACTCGGCCATCGCCACCCAAGGCGAAAGGCGCGAAGGCCGCGCCTGGCCCGCGTATGAAGAACGCGCCGCTGACGTTTGGCGCGGCTACTACCAGTGGATGCCGCGCGGCAAGCATGCGGTGGAGTACACGCTGCGCCTGAACAGCAGCGGCCGTTTCGCTTTGCCGCCCACGCGTGTGGAGGCCATGTACGCGCCCGACACCTTTGGCGAAAGCCCCAACGCCGCCTGGGAGGTGCTGCCTTGAAGCGCATCGCCGCGCTGCTGTGTCTGGCGGCGGCACCGGCCTTCGCGCTGCCCAGCTTCGAGGCCGTGCGTGCGGCACATGCGCCGTCGGACAACCCGCTGCTGG
>JAYTVT010000008.1:0-29503 GCA_043743835.1 Betaproteobacteria bacterium | reverse complement strand
CGCCTTGAGCAGCACGAGGTTGTAGATGGTGCCCGAAAGCAGCAGCAGCACGATGATCAGGCCAGCCAGCGCGGCCCCGAGTTGCCAACGGTTGAAATACAGCACGCGCGTTCGCGCCAGGCTGCCGTGGGTGATCAGAATCTGCATCGCTACACTCCCTCGGGTGAACCCCAAACCGCCGCCAGTCACCCCCGATGCGATGCGATTGGCGCAAGCCCTGCAACGCAGCGAGCCGCTGGCACGCCTCGGTCAATTGCTGCGGGACTCGCACGCCCGCTTCGATGCCATCCGCCACTGTCTGCCCGCCTCCCTGGCACCGCATGTGAAGCCGGGGCCGGTGGATGAACTCGGCTGGTCGCTGCTCGCTGCCAATGCGTCGGTGGCTGCCAAGCTGCGCCAGCTTCAGCCGCGGATCGAGGCCACGCTGAAGGAGCGGGGCTGGCAGGTTAGCGCAATCCGGATCAAGGTTCAATCGGGCTGACGCAGCGCTGCATGCAGGAGGCGCTGCCGCGGGATGGTGCCGGCTATCGGAATCGAACTGATGACCTTCCGCTTACAAGGCGGGTGCTCTACCAACTGAGCTAAGCCGGCGGGCTCGCGCGTTGCCAACGATGCAGCGTCGGTCGAGCAAAGTATATAAGGCGTCGGACGCGTCAAACGTCGCCTACTTGACGCGCTTGAGCGCGGGGCGCCCGCCCGCAGGCGGCTCGGGAGGCGGTTCACCCTCGGAGGACGCGGGCTGACTGGGTGTGGCGCCTGCGGCATCGGTGAGCGCCAAGCGCGGCCCGCGAGTCGGTGCTGGCACCTGCGCAGGCTCCGTGCGGGGTGCAGTGCCGACCGCTGCTCCAGCCTCGCTCGGCATTGGGAAGGCCATGCCTTGCCCGTTTTCGCGCGCATAGATCGCGATCACGTGATCGATGGGCACCATGATCTCGCGTGAACTGCCGCCGAAACGCGCCTTGAACTCGATCGCCTCGTTGCCGAGCTTCAAGGCACTGGTGGCCTCGAACCCGACGTTCAGCACGATCTCGTTGTTCTTCACGTAGTCCATCGGCACCTGCACGTGCGCATCGACGAACACCGCCAGGTAAGGCGTGAACCCGTTGTCGGTGCACCAGTCGTGCAACGCCCGGATCAGGTATGGCCGGGTGGACGTGCCTGACGTGGCGGGTGCAATAGGCGGCATGCTCACAGGTGAGCCCGCCTTATTTGCGCATCACCTTCTCGGACGGCGTCAGCGCTTCGATGTACGCTGGCCGCGAGAAAATGCGCTCGGCGTACTTCAACAGCGGCACTGCGTTCTTCGACATGTCGATGCCGTAGTAGTCGAGCCGCCACAGCAGCGGCGCGATGGCCACGTCGAGCATCGAAAAGTCGTCGCCGAGCATGTACTTGTTCTTCAGAAAGATCGGCGCGAGCTGCGTGAGACGGTCGCGGATCTGCGATCGCGCCTTCTCGAGCTGCTTGTCGGTGCCCTTCATGCCGCGCGATTCGAGCATGTTCACATGCGCGAACAGCTCCTTCTCGAAGTTGAACAGGAACAGCCGAACGCGGGCACGCGCCACCGGGTCGCCCGGCATCAACTGCGGGTGCGGGAAGCGCTCATCGATGTATTCGTTGATGATGTGCGACTCGTACAGGATGAGGTCGCGCTCCACCAAGATGGGCACCTCGTTGTACGGGTTCATCAGCGCGATGTCTTCGGGCTTGGCGAAGATGTCGACATCGCGAATCTCGAAGTCCATGCCCTTTTCAAAGAGCACAAAGCGACAACGGTGCGAATAGGGGCAGGTGGTTCCGGAGTAGAGCACCATCATGGCGGGGAGCCTTTCGTTTTCTCTTCAACTTGCACGTGTGAAACAGCGCCTAGGCGCCGTCCCGACAAAAGACAAACGCAGTGGGCGCTGTTCGCTCCCACTGCGCTGCAGACCCAAGTTCACGTTTGGTGAAGCACGGGCCTGACCAGGACAACTACTTGATGTCCTTCCAGAAGGCAGCATTCAGCCGCCAGGCGATGACGGTGAAGCCCGCCAGAAACAGCAGCACCCAGACACCCAGGCGCACGCGGTTGTTTTGGGTGGGTTCACCCATCCATTGCAGGTAGGCCACCAGGTCGGCCACGGCCAGGTTGTAGTCGGCCTGAGCCAGCGTTCCGGCCGTCAGTGGCTCAAAGCGCTTGAAGACGTGCACGGTCTTGTTAGCGTCATGCGGATCTTTTTCATCGGCATAAACCGCGCGCTGCTGACCTTGCATTTCCCACATCACGTGCGGCATGCCCACACCCGGGAACGCCAGGTTGTTCCAACCGGTGGCCTTGGTTTCGTCGCGGTAGTAGCTGCGCAAGTAGGTGTAGATGTAGTCGGCGCCACTGCCCTTGCTGCCATCGGCACGCGAGCGTGCGATCAAAGACAAGTCAGGCGGCACGCCACCAAACCAGTCTTTGGCGTCCTTGGGGTCCAAGGACGTTTTCATGGTCTCGCCGACCTTGGCACCGGTGAAGATCAGGTTGTCCTTGATCTGCTCTTCGGTCAAGCCAATGTCGCGCAGGCGGTTGTAGCGCATGAACGCCGCGGCGTGACAGTTCAGGCAGTAGTTGGCGAACAGCTTGGCCCCGTTTTGCAGCGCGGCCACGTCGGTGACGCGCTTGGTCGGGAATTTGTCCCAGGCCACGCCTTCACTTGAGGCCGCAACCGGGCCGACCAGGGCCAAAGAGGCCAACAGCGAGAGGATGAGTTTTTTCATGGGTCTTGGCTCCGCCTGTCGCTCAGTGCGGCTGGAAAGTCACGCGGTCAGGCACCGCCTTGAATTCACCGATGCGGCTCCACCAGGGCATCAGGAGGAAGAAGCCAAAGTAGAACAAGGTGCCGGTTTGCGACACCAGCGTGCCGATGGCAGACGGCGGCTTGATGCCCAGGTAGCCCAGCACGACGAAGTTGATGACAAAGACGGCATACAGCCACTTGTTCCAGTCCGGACGGTAGCGGATGGACTTGACCGGGCTGCGGTCCAGCCAGGGCAAGGGGAACAGGATCATCACGGCCAGGCCCATGATCACCACGCCCCAGAACTTGGCGTCGAAGGTCTTGAGCAGAACCGCCGCCACCACCGCGGCCACCAACGGCGCAAACTTCCAAAGGCCCTTGAAGCCACCCTTCAGAAATGCCAGGACGCCGGCGACACCCACGAGTGCGGCCATCACATTGACCATGTCATCGGTCACCGCGCGCAGCATGCTGTAGTAGGGCGTGAAGTACCACACCGGGGCGATGTGCGCCGGCGTCTTCAGCGGGTCGGCCGGGATGAAATTGTTGTACTCCAGGAAGTAGCCGCCCATCTCGGGCGCAAAGAAGATCACCGCGCTGAAGAGCATCAAAAACACACTCACGCCCATCACGTCGTGCACGGTGTAGTACGGATGAAACGGGATGCCGTCCAACGGGCGGCCCGTGGCGGGGTCCCTCTTGGCCTTGATTTCCACACCGTCGGGATTGTTGGAGCCTACGTCATGCAAAGACAGCAGGTGGGCCACCACCAAGCCCAGCAGCACCAGGGGCACCGCGATGACATGGAAGCTGAAGAAGCGGTTCAGTGTGGCATCACCCACCACATAGTCGCCGCGGATCAGCAGCGAGAGGTCTTCGCCCACAAAGGGAATAGCGGCAAACAGGTTGATGATGACCTGGGCACCCCAGTAGGACATCTGGCCCCAAGGCAACAGGTAGCCCATGAAGGCTTCGGCCATCAGGCACAGGAAGATGGCACAGCCGAAAATCCAGACGAGTTCTCGTGGCTTCTTGTAGCTGCCGTAGATCATGCCGCGGAACATGTGCAGGTAGACCACGACAAAAAATGCGCTGGCGCCGGTGCTGTGCATGTAGCGCACCAGCCAGCCCCAAGGCACGTCGCGCATGATGTACTCGACCGACTCAAAGGCCTTGGCGGCGTCAGGCTTGTAGTGCATCACCAGGAAAATGCCGGTGACGATCTGGATCACCAACACCAACAGCGCCAACGCACCAAAGAAATACCAGAAATTGAAGTTCTTCGGAGCGTAGTACTCCGACATGTGAACCCTGTAGGCGTCAAACGCGGTCGGAAACCGGTTCTCGGCCCAGGTCGTGAGCTTCACGCCCATCGACGCATTGGCAGGCGCTTCCTTGAATTCAGCCATCTTTACCTCGGACTTCGCTCAGTTTTCGCTGGGGTTTTGACAGGTGCAGCCTTGCAGCTCAGGCCTTTTTGTCCTCGCCGATCACCAGCACGGTATCGGACAGGTACATGTGCGGCGGCACTTCCAGGTTGTCAGGCGCGGGCTTGTTCTTGAAGACCCGGCCGGCCACGTCAAACGTGGAGCCGTGGCAAGGGCACAGGAAACCACCGCCCCAATCGTCGGGCAGTGAAGGCTGGGCTCCGGTGGCGAACTTGTCGCTGGGCGAGCAACCCAAGTGCGAGCAGATGCCCACGCCCACGAAGTACTCGGGCTTGATCGAACGGTGGACGTTCTTGGCGTAGGCCGGCGTAGGATAGGTTTTGCGGTCGGACTTGGGGTCGGCCACCTGTGCTTCTGTCTTTTTCAGCGTTTCCAACTGAGCAGCCGTGCGGCGCAAGATCCAAACGGGCTTGCCACGCCATTCCACGGTGAGTTTTTCGCCAGGCTGGATGGCGCTGATGTCCACCTGAACGGGGGCGCCCGCTGCGCGAGCACGCTCGGATGGTGCGAAGGTGCTGACAAAAGGTACCGCCACTGCTGCGCCGCCCACGGCGCCAGCGCCACAGGTGATGGCGATCCAGGTACGCCTGTCTTTGTCGATGCCTGGTTCGACTGCGCTGTCGATCGTGCCGCTCATGCTGTCCTCTGCTTGTCGATCTGGGAGCTGAATGTGTTTTGGGTCAACTCCGAATTCTAGCCGAGCCGCCTGGCCTGGCCCGACGGGGTCACCTGTCCCAAAGCCAGTTGACGTTGTGCCCTGGCACGCCTATGGTCCGCGCGGCCGGGTCCAAGGCCCGGCGCTGGTGTGCCACTTGGGTTGCACCACATCAACAAACGAGGAGTGATTGCATGAGTTTTTCAACCGAGTTCAAGGAATTTGCGCTCAAGGGCAACGTGATGGATCTGGCCGTTGGCGTCATCATCGGTGGTGCTTTTGGCAAGATTGTTGATTCGTTGGTGGGCGACCTGATCATGCCCATCGTGGGCAAGATTTTCGGCGGCCTGGACTTCAACAACTACTTCATCGCCCTGTCGGGCCAGACGGCCACATCGCTGGTCGAGGCCAAAAAGGCCGGGGCTGTGTTTGCCTATGGCAGCTTCATCACCATCTTGATCAACTTCATCATCCTGGCCTTCATCATCTTCATGATGGTCAAGCAGATGAACCGGATGAAGCGCGAAGCCCCTGCTGCCCCACCGGCCCCCCCGGCCCCGCCGGCCGAGGACGTGCTGTTGCTGCGCGAAATCCGCGACAGTCTCAAGAAGTAAGCGGTTTCTCACGCTCGACCAAGGCCCTGGGAAGGGCCTTGGTCACAACGGGTTGCACCGGCTTGCCGCATACTAGGCGGCTGCCCCTGGGGGCATCAGCGCCACCATGAAACCCAACCCCGTTCACCGCCTGCCTGCCACCCTGGAAGCGGCCGTCCAGCGCCTCAAGCTGGCCGCCCGCGAGGCCGTTGAACGCACCATCGAGAGCCTGGGCTTGGCTGCTTTGGCCGCCACCCATGCTTTTCAGCGCGATGGTTTGCTGGGCGCGCAGTTTGAGCTCAACCGCAAGTCGGCGGTTTTCATCCTGACCTTCAACGACGCCTTTGACGAACGGATCGTTCGTGAGCTGGGCCCCACCGCGGCGGGCGAAGTCACCGGGCAAGGCGCATTCAAGCCCAGCAACGATCCTGGCGCCACCAACTGGGACGCGCTGAGTCTGGTCGAAGACCGCGAGGTGGAAGCCCAGATTTCAGCCGAGCGCTTTGGCATGGAGATTGCCCACGCCTGTGAATGGGAGCTGCGCGAACTCGACGCCTATGTGGGAACGGTACTGGCCGAGGCCGGCGGTGAGCGCGAAAGAAACCCGCTGCGCCCTGACATCGTGGGCCACGCCATGATCCGTGGCCTGGAAGCCGTCTGTGACCGCGCGGACGTTCGCAAGGTGCTTTCCTCGGAACTCAGCCGCTCCTTGGGCAACCTGCTGCGCGGCAGTTACGCGGCCATCGTGGCCGATTTCCGCAAAGCCGGCATCCAGCCCCTGGGATTGACGGTGCGCCAACGCCTGAGCGGTGGCCGCGAAGGGGGACCAGACAGCCGGCGCGATGAAACACCCGACAGTGTGCAAGGCGATGAGCGCCACCACACCAGCCACTCCGGTTCACGCTTCTCTGGCGGCGCTGGCCACGGGCCGGGAAACAGCCGAGGTGGGCCCAGCAGCCACTCAGGCTTTGCGCCATCGTCGCGGTCGGGGCCTGCCAGCACACGGTCGGGCACGCCCTTGGGGCAAGTGGACCCGGCGCTGATGACCTTGATGCGCCGCCTAGCCTACACACAACCCTACAGTGCAACCGGCCCCGACGCCGGCTACAGCGAAGCCGGCAGCAGCGAGCACCTGGGCGCCATGCCCAACCTGATCCACGCCCACCGCGAAGAGCTTCGGCAGGCCTCCAAGGGCGCGCTCGATCACATGGTGATCGACGTCATCGGCTTCCTGTTCGACCAGATCCTGTCCGACCCCAAAGTGCCGCCGCAAATGGCGCGCCTGATTGCCCGCCTGCAGCTGCCGGTGCTGCGCGCGGCGCTGGGCGACCCGAAGTTCTTTTCCTCGCGGCGGCACCCGGTGCGGCGCTTTGTCAACCGCATTGCATCCTTGGGCGCGACGTTCGAAGATTTCACCGAAGCTGGCGCGCAAGGCTTCCTGGCCAAGGTCAAGGCGCTGATCAACGAAGTGGTTGAAGGCGACTTCGACCAGATCGAGGTCTATGAAGCCAAGCTGGCCGCGCTGGAAGCCTTTGTGGCCGAACAGGCGCAGGCCGAAGTTCAAGGCCAGGGCCAGATGGCCGAGTTGCTGAGCGAAAAGGAAGACGAGCAACGGCTTCGCGATCTCTATGCGCTGCGCCTGGCTGGCGACCTGAAAGACGTTGCAGTGCCTGCCTTTGTGCGCGACTTTGTCAGCCGTGTGTGGAGCCAGGTCTTGTTGCGCGCCGACGCCCTGGGCGGGCCTGAGGGCGCCGCCTCCGCCATGGCCCAGCGTCTGCGCCGGGCAGGCCGCGAACTGATGCTCAGCGTTCAGCCCAAGTCGTCGCCGGCCCATCGCAAGGCCTTTCTGGCCGAACTGCCCAAGCTGATGCAGGACCTGACCGAGGGCATGAACCTCATCGGTTGGCCCGAAGCCCAGCGAAGGGCGTTTTTTGGGCAGCTGATGCCCGCGCACGCCGAAGCGCTGAAGAGCCCAGCTTCACGTCAGCTGGACCTGAACCTGATGGCTCGCCAGGTGGAAGGCGCGCTCGATCGACCCGCGCCTTCACGAGCCGAGCTCCGAGCCGCGCCACCCTTGCCGGTGTTGAACCAGGTGGTTGTGGAGCCCGAACTCACCGCGGCCGAAGCCCAAAGGGTGGGCCTGCTGGTGGAGTCCGCTGTCGACTGGGACGGCAAGGTGGACATCGAACTGGTCGGCGGCGAGAGTGTCACCGCACAGCCCGAACCTGCAGCCCCAGGCTTGCCAGCGCTAACCGACACGCCTGAGCCGGTGCAGGGCAAAGAGCTGGCCGACAACATCCAGATCGGTTTTGCCTACCAGATGCACCTGGACGACAGCTGGCAGAAGGTGCGCCTGTCACACGTCAGCCCGGGTCGAAATTTTTTCATGTTCACCCAAGGCTCCAGGCACAAGAAGACGGTGTCGCTGACCCAGCGCATGCTGGTTCGCCTGTGTGAAACCGGCCGCCTGCGGGCGTTTGAAAACGCCACACTGATCGAGCGCGCCACCGAACGAGCCCGCCGACAGTTGGCTTCCCTGACGACAGCACCAGCCGCGCGCCCTGGCGCGCGCTGAGACTTCAGCGGGCCGTCAGACGCTGCGCCATGCGCAGCGCGGCGATCAAGCTCGACGGGTCGGCCTGGCCGCGGCCTGCGATGTCAAAAGCGGTGCCGTGGTCAGGGCTGGTGCGCACAAAAGGCAAGCCCAGGGTGACGTTGACGCCTTGCTCTACCCCCAGGTACTTCACCGGGATCAGGCCGTGGTCGTGGGTCATCGCCACGACCAAATCAAATTCACCGCGCCTGGCGCGCATGAAGACCGTGTCGGGGGCAAAAGGACCTTGCACGTCCATGCCTTCAGCCTGTGCAGCCTGAACGGCGGGCCCGATGATCAGCTGCTCTTCATCGCCAAAGAGACCGCCCTCCCCGGCATGCGGGTTCAAGCCCGCCACGGCCATTCGGGGACGGGTTTGACCCCAGGCTTTTGCAGCCTGGTGGGCGATGCGCAAGGTCTGCAGCACCGCATCAAAGGTGACGGCCTCGATGGCTTGGCGCAGCGCCAAATGGATGGTGACCAGCACCACGCGCAGCTCTTCGTTGGCCAGCATCATGCGCACGGGCAGCGGCGTGGCGCCCGCAGGTGCAGCCAAGGACTGCAGCATTTCGGTGTGGCCTGGAAAGGGCACGCCTGCAGCGGCCAATGCTTCTTTGTGAATGGGTGCCGTGACGATGGCCGCAGCCTGCCCCACCTGCACCCACTGCACAGCGACTTCAATGCAGCGCGCGGCGGCCGCGCCGTTGCGGGCGTCGATGCGGCCCCAAGGCAAGTCGCGCAAGGGCTGACTGAACTGCGCTTTCCAGTTCGCAGCTTGCAACACGGGCAGGCAGCCCGCTGGCACGTCGGCGACGTCTTGAGGGTGGTCCAAGCAAGCCGTCAATCGGCTGCCAGCCCGGCGCATGATCTCCACGTCCCCCACCACCACACAACCCGGCAACTCGCCTTGCTCAAAGGCCTTGACGATGATTTCCGGGCCAATGCCGGCCGGGTCGCCCATGGTCACCAGAATGGGCCTCATGCCGGGTTCTCGATCTCGATGTGCAGGTGCCCCAGGCCCAAGCGCGCGGCAACAGCTTGGCCCACCGCCTGCGCCCCAAAGCGCTCGGTGGCGTGGTGGCCACAAGCCAGAAACGCCACCCCGGTTTCGCGCGCCAGGTGGGCTTGGGGTTCTGAAATCTCGCCGGTGATGAAGACGTCGGCGCCAGCGGCAATGGCGGGCTCGAAGTAGCCCTGGGCACCGCCGGTGCACCAGGCCACGCGCCGCAGCGCCCGCCCGTCGCCCGGCACCACGGTGATGGGGCGCGCCAGTGCGCCGCGTGCCGTGGCAGACAACAGGTCCAAGGAGGTAGCCGCTGCAGACGAACCGATGAAGCCCAACTCTTGCTCGCCAAAGCGAGCGTCGGCAACCAATCCCAAGCGCAGGCCCAGCTGGGCGTTGTTGCCCAACTCGGCATGGGCGTCCAAAGGCAGGTGGTAGGCCAACAGGTTGATGTCGTGCTTCATCAACAGGCGCACCCGTGCGCCCAGCCAGCCGGTCAGGCGGCCGTCTTGGCTGCGCCAGAACAGGCCGTGGTGAACCAGCAGCGTATCCGCGCCCGCATCGATGGCTGCCTGGATGAAGGCCAGGCTGGCGGTAACCCCTGTGCACAGGCGGCGAACCTCGGCTCGCCCCTCAACCTGCAAACCGTTCGGACCATAATCCTTGAACAGTTCGGGTCTGAGCAAGGCTTGCAGGCAGGACTCAATTTCTTGACGGTGGACCATGGGTCCATTTTGCCTCTCAGGCACCTTTTTCCCCACGACGATGCGCAGAACCTGGCTTGTCTTTTCACAGACCGTCACCGTGGCCGTGGCTTTGCTGTTTGTGCTGCTGACCTTCAAACCCGAGTGGTTGCCGGGAAACGGCCGCGTAGCAGGGCTGCCCGCACCCACCCTTGTTCAGGTCGCCCCTGCTGCTGGCGGCGCGTCTTCCACCGCGGCCCAAAGCGGCTTTGCGCTGGCCGCAAGGCGCGCCGCACCGGCGGTGGTCAGCGTCACCGCCACCAAGATGGCCCGGCGCAACCCGCACGCCGAAGACCCACGCTTCAAATTCTTTTTTGGCGAACGCCAGAACGAGCAGCGCGCACCGGGAGCCACGCAGGTCGGCTTGGGCTCGGGTGTCATCGTCTCGCCTGAAGGTTACCTGCTGACCAACCACCACGTGGTGGAAGACGCCACCGACATCGAGGTGCAACTGGCCGACGGCCGCAGCACCCGTGCCACGGTGGTGGGCAGCGACCCCGAAACCGACATCGCGGTGCTCAAGATCGACCTGCCCAACTTGCCTGCGGTGACGCTGGGCGATGTGCGGGCCCTGCAGGTGGGCGACGCCGTGCTGGCCATTGGCAACCCGTTCAACGTGGGCCAAACGGTTACCGCCGGCATCGTCAGTGCGCTGGACCGCACCCAGGCCGGCGCGTCGCAGTTTCAAAATTTCATCCAGACCGACGCCGCCATCAACCCCGGCAACTCAGGCGGCGCACTGGTGGACGCCATGGGCCACCTGGTGGGCATCAACACCGCCATCTTTTCGCGCAGTGGTGGCAGCCTGGGCATTGGCTTTGCTGTGCCCGTGGACACAGCGCGGCAGGTCATGGAAGCCCTGATCAAGGGCGGCAGCGTCAAGCGCGGTTGGATCGGCGTGGAGCCACGCGACCTGACGGCAGAACTGGCCGAGAGCCTGCAGCTGCCGGTCAAAAGCGGCGTGCTGATCACTGGGGTGCTGCAAGACGGCCCCGCCGCTCAGGGCGGCTTGCGCCCGGGCGACGTGGTGGTGAAAGTGGGCGAGCGCAACGTGGCGGCGATCAGTGACCTGTTTGCGGCCGTCGCAGCGCTGGAGCCGGGCAGCAGCGCGGTCATCGTGGCCCAACGTGGGGCCAGTCAGGTGCGGGTGACGGTGAAAGTGGGCGAGCGCAAGGCCTCCAGCCAACGCGGCCGGTGATCTGCAACGGGTGGCATTGGCGCAGCCGCTCAGGCTGTAGCCAGCGCGCTGCTTGACAGATTTCTCTGCCTTAGAGCCGCCGCGCCGCCGCCATCACAGGACCAGCGCCAGGCGCTCCAAGATCAGCACCGCAAAGAAGCCAAGCGCGGCGATCACGGTCCACTTGACGATGACGATACCCCGTCGCCGCCAGGTCACGTCGGATGTGGCCACATAGGCCGCAAAACACAGCAAGCCGCTGACCAACAGCAGCCCGAAGACCAGTCGAAAGATCATCATGGCCGGCGGGTCTCCTACCAGGCGGGTGCCAGTTCGCAGAAGCCCTGCGGGGCGTCGGCGTCGCGCTCGAAGGTAACCACCTCAAAGGCGGTCTGATCGGCCAGCAACTTGCGCAGCAACTTGTTGTTCAGCGCATGGCCGCTCTTGTAGGCCACATAGCTGGCCAGCAAGGGCTTGCCGGCGATGTGCAGGTCGCCAATGGCGTCCAGGATCTTGTGTTTGACGAATTCGTCGTCGTAGCGCAGGCCATCGGTGTTGAGCACGCGGTAGTCGTCGATGACGATCACGTTGTCCATGTTGCCGCCCAGGCCCAGCCCGCGGGCGCGCATCATCTCCACGTCCTTGGTGAAACCAAAGGTGCGGGCGCGGGCAATATCGCGCTTGTAAACGCCCTGCGAAAAGTCAAACTCCACGCGCCGACCCGTGGCGTCCACGGCCGGATGGTTGAACTCAATCTCGAAGCTGAGCTTGTAGCCATGGAAAGGCTCCAGGCGTGCCCACTTCAGTTGGGCGCCCTCACCTTCGCGTACCTCAATCACTTTCTTGACCTGCAGAAATCGCTTGGGCGCGTCTTGCTGCTCGATGCCCGCGCTTTGCAATAGAAAAACAAAACTGGCGGCACTGCCGTCCAGGATGGGCACTTCTTCGGCCGTGATGTCCACATACAGGTTGTCCAGGCCCAGCCCAGCGCAGGCCGACATCAGGTGTTCAATGGTCTGCACTTTGGCTGCCGCCGGGTCGCCCAATGCACTGATGGTGCTGGCCATGCGGGTGTCGCTGACCACGTTGGCACTGACCGGGATGTCCACCGGTGGCGACAGGTCGGTGCGTCGAAAAACCACGCCTGTATCGGCTGGCGCAGGCCGTAAGGTGAGCTCGACCTTTTGACCACTGTGAACCCCCACGCCAACGGCGCGGGTCAGGGTCTTGATCGTGCGTTGCCTGAGCATGGACGCATTGTCCGCCAAGCGCAGGTCTGCTGACGCCGCGTGGTCATGTCGTCGGCTTGGGCTTGGGGCTGGGTGCAGGCCGGCGCAAGGCCGCCCCCGTGTCGGCCGAAACATCGAAGGCCAGGCCGTTTGGCGACGCTGCCGCCAGTGCCAGCAATCGCCGGTGCACCGGATGCTGGTGCAAGAAACCATGGCGAAACGCCTCTGGCACTTCGGTGGCGGCGGTCTGGTGGATCCAGGCCACCGCCTGGGCCAGCAGGGTCGCCGAGCGCGTGGGGTCGGTGGGCGCCAGCAATTCGACGGCGATCAGGTCCAACTCCACGCCGGGCATCAGGTCCAACACGTGGCCAGCCTCGCGCAGTGCCAGCGCGGCGTGGATGGCCTGGCGCGCCGCCTCAGGCTCACCCTGCTCGGCCAGGGCACGGGCCAGACAAGCCTGTGCAGCAGCTTCAATGCCGCGCATGCCATGGCCTTGCGCTACTTCCAAGGCCTGCAGCAGCAGCAAGCGCGCGGGCTCACCCTGGCCCAGTCTGCCTTGCAACAAGGCCAGTCGCGCCCGGTGGTCGGTTCTCTGGGTGACCAGCGCCAGCTCACCAGCTTGCGCCAGCGCGTGATCAAGGGCGTCCTGCCGCGTTTGGGTCAAGGCGCCGTCTTGCGACATCAACCAGCGCAGTTGCAGCAGGTTGGCGTTGAACCGCACCGCCGCCTGCGCCGGCACCTGCCCGTCCAGCAGGGGCTGCAGCTCAACCAAGCAGCGCGCCAGCTGGCCCATTTGCAGGTACAGGCTGGCCCGCCGCAGGTGCAGGGTGGCATGGTCCAACACGCCGTGGCTCTGCGCTCGATCCAGCGCGGCCATCGACTCTTGGTAGCGCCCCAACAGCAACGATGAGATGGACAGGTTGAGATCCAGATAGATGTTGCGGGTGCCACCCAGGCGGTGCCGTTGCACGATCTCTTGCTCGGCCAGGCCAGCCTGGTGGCCGTCGGCAAAGCGGCCCATCAGGCTCAGACAAACCTGCAGGTGGTTGAGGGCCATGGCCTGCTCGCGTGGGCGCTGCAAGTCGGCGGCCTGGCGCTCCACCGCCAGCCAGGCGTCGCGCGCCGGCTCAAACTGTTCGGCAGCCAGCAAGACCCAGCCTTCCATGCAGGCCAGTTGCAGGCGTTCCACCGCCTGACCCTCACGCTGCACCCAGGCCCTGATGGGGGCCATCAGGGCTTCACATTCGGTCAGCCGACGTTGATGGCTGAGCACCTGCACCAGGCCATAACGAATGCGAAATTCCAGCGCCGGCTGCTGGGTGGCCACAGCCATTTGCAGCGCCTGATGGCCTTGTTCGATCGCGGCAGTGTCCTCCAGTCGAAAGTGGCGTACCGCCGCCACCGAGCGCAGCGCTCGGGCACGCGCCGCGTCGGGCAGCGGCAAGGTTTCCAGGCGCACCAGCAGGGCCAGCATGCGGTCGCCCAAGTCAACGTCGAAGAGGGCGTCCACCGCCGCTTCCAAGGCGTCCAGCTCGCCTGCAGCGTCACCCAGACGCTGGCAGATGGCGGCGGCTTCTTCGCAGAACAGCGCCGCGTCACGCAGCTGTATCCGGGTGCTGGCGTGGGCCGCTGCTTGCATCAGCCACGGCACGGCGTCGCGGTCGCGGTTGGCTGCACGCAGGTGGGCTGCAATGCGTGCAGGCTCACCCTGGTGCGCAGTTAACCACTGCGCCACCGCGTCGTGCAGCGTGGCGGCCAGCACCTGGGGCATGGTGTCGAGCGTGCCTTCGCTGACCAGGTCGTGCGCAAAAGCATTGCCGCGCAGCACACCGGCCGCTTCGAGTTCGGCCCATGGGTCGGCCAGGTCCAGCAGCCCTTGGCCCAACACATGAGCGGCCAAGGCCGGGCTCAGGTCCTGACCAGCCACCGCCGCCAGCCGGGCCAGCTTCAAGGCGGCCGGGCTCAGCTGGCGCAGCCGTTGGTGGATCAGGCGGCCCACGGTGCGCGGCAGCGGCAAGTTGCCGACAGCGAAGTCTTGCGCTCGGTCCGCGCTTTGGCCTTCTCCGGCGAGCAACAAGGCTTTGACGGTTTCCAGCACAAACTGGGGGTTGCCACCCGTGTGGCGCAGCAACGCTGTGGTCAGCCCCGGGCTGTCCAGTCCATCCACCCCCAGGGAGTCGAGCAGCTGGGCCACACCAGTTTCGTCCAGGCTGCCCAGCGCGACTTCGGCGGCCTGCAGGGCCACCCCGGCATTGCCGCGCCAGGCCTGCAAAGCGGCAGGTATCTCGGCCGGGCGCAGGGCCATGACCCAGCGTTGGCAGGCCGGGTCGGCGCAGCAACGCAACAGCAGTTCAATGCTGGCGTTGTCCGCGAAGTGCAGGTCGTCGATCAACAGCACGCCGTGGCCTGTGAGCACACGCGCCACGGCAGCCTCGAAGGGGCCAGCCTGCAAAGCGCCGGGCGGGGTGGGGCCAAAGTTGGGCACCACCCAGGACAGCACCACCCTGTCCTCGCTTGGCAACAACTGCGGCTGTGGCACCAAAGCCAGCAGCACCCGCGACAACAACGAAAAAGGCCGCGCAGCGTCGCCAGGCCGGGCGCCCACACGGGCCACCGCCTGGCCTTGGGTGGTCAGCGCACCTGCACACTCTTCCATCAGGCGCGTCTTGCCCAAACCGGCCTCGGCCATCAACAGCACGTGTTGGCCTTGCGCCAAGGGCAGCAGTACTTGTTGAACGGCGTCGCTGCGAGCAACCAGCCGCGGTGGCCTCAACACCCCCGGGGGCAGGCTGCGCAAAGGCGCCGGCGGCCCGGCGACCACCGCCGACTCGATCATGCTCAACAAGGCCATGGTCTGGCTGTCGGGGCGGGTGCCCACCTCGTGCTTGAGCACCCGCTCGCACTCATCAAAGGCCAGCAGCGCCGCAGCGCGGTCACCACGCAGGTAGTGCAGGCGCATCACACGCCGGTGCGCCACTTCGCTGCTGGGCTCCAAGGCCAGCAGCTGTTGCGCCAGGGCCAGTGCGGCGTCGTAGTCACGGGCGCGTTCAGCGGCGTCGGCCAGGGCTGCCCAACGCCCAGCTTGGCGAAGGCTGCGCTGGTGGCGCTCGGTTTGCAGCCACTGCGCCAGTTCTTCGCTGTCGTCGATGCGGCTGTCACCCAGCACGGTGTCGGCCTGCGCCAGGTCGTGTTGCACACCTTCGGCCAGCGCCAAGGTGGTGGCGCCGGTGGCCAGGTCCAGCCCCCACTGGCGCTTCATCTGGAACAGGCGCTGGCGCAAGGCGTTGCGGGCGGCTTCGGCGTCGCTGTCGGGCCAGAGCAGCGTGGCCAGGCGAGCCCGCGCCGTCGGGCCTTCAATGGCCAGCCAGGCCAGCAAGGCGGCGTCGCGCGGCGCGAGCTCGCGCGCGGGCTGCCCCGGCAGCTGGCAGCTGGCGGGCCGCACCGCCAAGAACAGCCGGGGGCCGATGGTGGGGGATGGGTTGGTGCTCAACGGGTGCTTGGCATGGCTGGGCTCTATTCTCGACGCGAGACGGGCGGTCCGGTCAAACCTGTCGAAGTGCAGGGTCCACACTTGGCCCTATCCTTGGCCCATGGCTGAAGAACAAGAAGCACCGTATGGCTGGGTGGTGGTGGGCGCCACCTTTGTCGCCCTGGCCGTGATCTTTGGTGTCTCCTACTCCTTCGCTGCATTCTTCGAGCCCCTGTCCCAGGCCTTCAAGGCCAACCGGGCCGACGTCTCCCTGGTGTTTGGCGTGAGCGGCCTGCTGTACTTCTTGCTGGGCGCCGGGGCGGGCGTGCTGGCCGACCGCTTCGGCCCGCGTGCCGTCACCAGCGCGGGCATCGTGCTGATCGCATTGGCTCTGGCAGGCGTCAGCGTGGCGGACTCGTTGCTGCAAGTCACCGTGATTTACGGCCTGGGCGTGGGCGCGGGCATCGCCTTGGTCTACACACCGGCCATCGCCTGCGTGCAACCCTGGTTCACCCGCCAGCGCGGCCTGGCCGCCGGCGTGGCCAGCTCGGGCATTGGCGCGGGCACCCTGGTGGTGCCGCTGCTGTTGAGCTGGGCATTGAGCAGCATGGACTGGCGCAGCGCCCTGCAGCTGTTGGCGGTGGCCACGCTGGTGCTGGGCTTGGCTGCCACGATGCTGCTGCGACGCGCGCCGGCGGCCACCGTGCGCGCCGGTGTGGCGGTGCCTGGTTTGACGCTGCGTGAAGCCATCGCACACCCCCGGTTTCGCTGGATGTACGTTGCCACGCTGCTCGGCGCGGTGCCCATGTTCATACCGTTTGCGCATGTTTCGGCCGCCGCGCGCGACTTGGGGGTTAGCGATGCGCGGGCGGTCGGCCTGGTCGGCTTGATCGGCATCGGCAGCCTGGTGGGGCGCTTCGGGATCGGCACCCTGGCCGACCGCCTGGGCCGGCCACGCACGCTGGTGCTGGCGCAGGCTGCGCTGGGCCTGTCGTTCCTGCTGTGGGCCGGTGCCAGTGGCTATGCGGCCATGGCGGTCTTCGCGGTGGTGATGGGCTTGAGTTACGGCGGCATCGTGTCGCTGCTGCCAGCCCTGTGCATGGACTTCTTCGGTGCGCGCGCGGTGTCGTCGATTCTGGGCACGCTGTACTCCGGCGCAGCCTTTGGCAACCTGGCCGGGCCCTATCTGGCTGGCGCCGTGTTTGATCAGAGTGGCAGCTACCTGGGCGTGACCTGGGGCTGCCTGGTGTTGTCGATCGGAGCCACCTGGTGCTCACACCGGGCGGCCAAGCCAGTCACACCCTGACGGTGCTGCTGCGGGGCTTGCCCTGACTGGGGGCTTGCCCTGGATGCACTGTTTCACAGCAGCTGCTCATGCGAACATCGTTTTCCAACAGCCACCCACAGGACCGCCCATGCCCACCATCCATGTCGAACTCTTTGCAGGCCGCACGCTGGACCAGAAAAGAGCCCTGGCGTTAGCCCTGACCGACGCCACCGTGAAGACGCTGGGTGGCTCCGCCGATTCGGTGGACGTGATCTTCGTCGACGTGCAGCGTCAAGACTGGGCCACTGCGGGTGTGTTGTGGAGCGACAAAGCCCCGCCCACCCCCAAACCCTGAGCAGCAGGGCAGCACGATGAGCCGCACGCTGCTGATCCGCCACGCCCGTTGCGTGGTGACGATGGACGCCCAACGCCGCGAGATCGAAGACGGCGCGGTCTTCATCCGAGGCCCGGCCATCGTTGCCGTGGGACGCACGGCGGATCTGCCACCCACTGCCGACGAGGTCATCGAAGCCCACGACCATGTGCTGATGCCGGGCCTGGTGAACACCCACCACCACATGTACCAAACGCTGACCCGCGCCGTGCGCCCGGCGCAGGACTGCGAGCTGTTTGGCTGGCTGCAAACGCTCTACCCCATCTGGGCCCGGCTGACGCCACAGATGCTGCACGTCTCGACCCAGATCGCGATGGCCGAACTGCTGCTGTCGGGCTGCACCACCAGCAGCGACCACCTCTACCTGTTTCCAGGCGGCTGCCGGCTGGACGACACCCTGCACGCTGCCGCCGAGGTGGGCATGCGCTTTCACGCCGCGCGCGGTGCGATGAGCGTGGGTGTGAGCCAAGGTGGCCTGCCACCCGACGAGGTGGTGGAACGCGAGGCCGACATCCTGCGCGACACCCAGCGTTTGATCGAGACCTTTCACGACCCCCAGCGCTACGCGATGCAGCGCATCGTGGTGGCGCCCTGCTCACCCTTCAGCGTCAGCCGCGAGTTGATGCGCGACGCGGCCTTGCTGGCCCGTGAACATCAAGTTCACCTGCACACCCACCTGGCCGAAAACGACAACGACATCCAGTACACCCGCGAGAAGTTTGGCTGCACGCCAGCCGAATACGCCGAGCAACTGGGCTGGCTGGGGCCCGATGTCTGGCATGCGCACTGCGTCAAGCTGGACGCTGCCGGCATCCGCCTTTTTGCCGCCACCGGCACGGGCGTGGCCCACTGCCCCGGGTCCAACATGCGCCTGGGCTCGGGCATCGCACCCATCCGCGCCATGCGTGACGCCGGTGTACCGGTGAGCCTGGCGGTTGACGGCTCGGCCAG
This sequence comes from Betaproteobacteria bacterium, assembly GCA_043743835.1. Classification (GTDB taxonomy): domain Bacteria; phylum Pseudomonadota; class Gammaproteobacteria; order Burkholderiales; family Burkholderiaceae_C; genus Rubrivivax. The sequence goes on along the minus strand of JAYTVT010000008.1, from coordinate 11,219 downwards.
CAACGACAGTGGCCACCTGCTGGCCGAAGCTCGCCTGGCCCTGCTGCTGCAGCGCGTGGGCGGCGGCGCCACTGCCATGCCGGCGCGTGAGATGCTGGAGATTGCCACCCTGGGCGGCGCCCAGGTGCTGGGCCGCGACGACATCGGCGCCCTGGCACCCGGCATGGCGGCCGATCTGGTGGGCGTGCCGTTGAACGAAGTCGGCCTGGCCGGCGCCGGCGACGACCCGCTGGCGGCCCTGCTCTTTTGCCAGGTGCCGCGCGTGGCTTTGAACGTGGTCAACGGCCGGGTGGTGGTGCGCGATGGGCGGCTGCAGACACTCGACCTGGAGGCACTGGTGCGGACCCACCGGCGCTTGTCGACCGAACTGCTTTCCGAGGTCTGAACCCGCACCCGGCCTCGGGGTTGTCAGCGTGGTGGGGCGCGGCGGGTGACGGCAGAATGCCCAGGCGCACCGCGGTCAGGGAACACGCGGGCAAATCCATCACACAAGGAACACCATGAACGGCCAAATGATGCAGCAGCCGCTGCTGATCTCGTCCCTGATCGTGCACGCCGAGCGCCACCACGCCGAACAAGAGGTGGTGTCGCGCCGCGTGGAAGGCGACATCCACCGCACCACCTACAAAGAGATCGCTTCGCGTTCACGCCAAGTGGCCAAGGCGCTGGCCACGTTGGGCGTGCAGATGGGCCAACGCGTGGCCACGCTGGCCTGGAACGGTTACCGCCACATGGAGCTGTACTACGGCGTCAGCGGCTCGGGCGCAGTGCTGCACACCATCAACCCGCGCTTGCACCCTGACCAGATCCTGTACATCGCCGACCACGCCGAAGACCAGGTGCTGTTTTTTGACATGACGTTTTTGCCGCTGGTGCAAGCCGTGGCCGGACGCACCAAGACCGTCAAGTACTGGGTGGCGATGACAGACCGCGCGCACATGCCCGCGGCCGAACAAGCCAGCAAGATCCCCAACTTGCTGTGCTATGAGGACCTGATAGCCGCCGAAAACGACCACTACAGCTGGCCCACCTTCGACGAAAACACCGCCAGCGGCCTGTGCTACACCAGCGGCACCACGGGCAACCCCAAGGGCGTGCTGTACAGCCACCGCAGCACGCTGCTGCACACGATGGCAGCCGCCCTGCCTGACTGCCTGGGCGCTGGCGCGGCCGACACCATCTTGCCTGTGGTGCCGATGTTCCACGTCAACAGCTGGGGCATCGTCTATCTGGCCCCGATGACCGGTGCCAAACTGGTGTTGCCGGGTGCGGGCCTGGACGGCAAGTCGCTGTACGAGCTGTTCGAAAGCGAAGGGGTCACGCTGTCGGCCGGTGTGCCCACGGTCTGGCAGGGCCTGCTGGCCTATGTGGAAGCCAACGGCCTGAAGTTCAGCACCATGCGGCGCAGCGCCATTGGCGGGTCGGCCTGCCCGCCGGCCATGATCAAGAAGTTCCTGGACGACTACGGCGTGCGTGTCATCCACGCCTGGGGCATGACCGAGATGAGCCCGATTGGCACCGCCGGTGCCTTCAAGCCGCGCCATTTGAAGCAGACCCCCGAAGAACGCCTGGCCGTCATGTCCACCCAGGGCCGCGCAGTCTACGGCGTGGACATGAAGATCGTCGGCGCAGACGGAGCCGAGTTGCCTTGGGACGGCAAGGAAGCCGGCGACGTGCTGGTGCGCGGCCCCTGGATCATCAGCAGCTACTTCAAGAACGAAGGTGGCGACCCCTTGATCGACGGCTGGTTCCCCACCGGCGACGTGGCCAAGTTTGACGCCGACGGCTACATGATCATCACCGACCGCAGCAAGGACGTCATCAAGTCGGGCGGCGAATGGATCGGCAGCATCGACCTGGAAAACATCGCGATGGCCCACCCCGCGGTGGCCATGGCCGCCTGCATCGCGGCCAAGCACCCCAAGTGGGACGAACGGCCATTGCTGGTGGTGGTGAAAAAGCCGGGTGCCAACGTCACGCGTGAAGAGCTGATCGCCTTTTACGACGGCAAGATCGCCAAGTGGTGGACGCCCGACGACGTGGTCTTTGTCGACGCCATTCCCTTGGGCGCCACCGGCAAGATGCAGAAGATCAAGTTGCGGGAGCAGTTCAAGGACCACGTGTTGCCGACGGCTTGAAGCGCCCCCATCCCTGAACCATGAGCCTGCCTGCCATGCACCCACATCACGCTGCGGCAGTGCTGCTGCTTCTATGCGCCAGCGCCGTTCAAGCTGCGCCACCCGTGGCCGAAGTGCGCAACGTGCCCACGCTTCTGCATGGCACCGTTGTCAACGACCCCTATCGCTGGATGGAGGACGTGAAGAGCGCACCGGTGCAGGCCTGGATGAAAGCCCAAGGCGACGCCACGCGTCAGCTGCTGGACCGCATCGACGGCCGTGCTGCCCTCCAGGCCCGTTTGGCAGAACTGGCCCTGGCCCGGGGCGACAGCGTGGGCAGCGTGCTGCAGATGCCCGGCGACCGTTGGTACTACCTCAAGCGCGCGCGCGGCGAATCCCAGTTCAAGCTGGTGGTGCGAACGGGCTTGAACGGTGCCGAGCGCGTGCTGGTCGACCCGGCGGTGCCAAGCAAGAAGACCGGTGTGCCCCATGCCATCAACTACTTCAAGCCCTCATGGGACGGCAAGACCGTGGCCTACGGCATGTCGGCGGGTGGGTCCGAAGACGCGTCGCTGTACCTGCTGGACGTGGCCAGCGGCAAGCTGCTGGGTCAGCCCGTGCCACGGGTTCACGAAACACCCCTGCACTGGTTGCCTGACAGCCGATCGCTCACCTTCACCCAGTTGGCGCAGCTCTCGCCTGGCGCGCCCGAAACCGACACCTACAAAGACAGCCGGGTGCTGTGGCTGAAACTGGCCACGCCCAAGCATCTGCGGCCGGTGTTTGGCTTCACCGTCACGCCCAAGCTCGGTCTGGACCGCCTGGACGTGGCCGAACTCATCACCGTCCCTGGCAGCCCTTGGGTGGTGGCGCGGACCACCGACACCACGGTGCCTGAAGGCAAGATGTTCGTGGCCCCGTTGGCCCAGTTGGGCAGCCCCAAGACGGCCTGGCAACCGCTGGCCAAAGAAAGCGACAAGGTCTATGGCGTGCAGTTGCGAGGCGACCTGCTCTATGTGATGACGCAGGCGCAGACCTCACGGCGCAAGATCCTCGCCGTTGACTTGCGCGCCCCAAGCCTGGCCCAGGCCAAGTTGGTAGCGGCCGAGCCCAGCGACGGCGCGCTGGAGGGCTTTGCGCTGACACCCAGCAGCGTGGTGGCTGTGCAGCGCCAGGGCACCACCGTGGTGTTGCGCCGCTACAGCGAAGGCGACACCGTCGGCCGTGTGCTGCCGGCACCGGCCAAGGGTGCAGCCTGGTTGGCCCAGACACCGGCCCATCACACCGAAGCCCTGGCCTACGCCTTCACAGGCTGGACCGAACCGACCAACTGGTATCAACTGGACGGCGACCGCAGCTTGAGTTTCAGCCTGGGTGAGCGAAAGGTGCCTGCTGGCCTGCCTGAGGTGGTGGTCACCGAGGTGCAGGTGCCCAGCCACGACGGCGTGCTGGTGCCCATGACGGTGCTGCACCGCCAAGGTCTGGCACTGAATGGAAACAACCCGGTGCTGTTGAACGGCTACGCGTCCTATGGCTTTTCAGAGACGGCCTATTTTTCAACCACCAACATGGCCTGGATCGAACGTGGTGGCGTGCTGGCCTTTGCCAACCCGCGCGGCAGTGGTGTGTATGGCGACGCCTGGCATCGCGCGGGCTTCAAGACCACCAAAAGCAACACCTGGAAGGACGGCATCGCCTGCGCGCGCTGGCTCATCGCCAAGGGCTACGGCAGCGCCAAGACCATGGGCGTGATGGGCGGCAGCGCGGGCGGCATCTTCGCGGGCCGCGCCGCCACCGAAGCACCCGAGCTCTTTGCAGCGGCCATCCTCGAAGTGGGCTCGCTGGACACCGTGCGGGCCGAAGAAAGCGCCAACGGCGCCACCAACATCAGCGAATTCGGCACGGTGAAAGACCCCGTCGAAGCCAAGGCGCTGGTCGAGATGAGCACCTACCACGCCATCCAGGACGGCAAGGCCTATCCCGGTACTTTGCTGGTGCACGGCATGAACGACCCCCGCGTGGACGTGTGGAACAGCAGCAAGACCGCCGCGCGGCTGCAAGCCGCACAGGCTGGCCTGCCCAACGCCGGAGCGGCCTTGCTGCGGCTGGACATGCAAGCAGGCCACGGCATTGGCAGCACGCTCAACCAGCAACAGGCGCTGTCAGCGGACATCCAGTCCTTTTTGTTGTGGCAAATGGGCAAGGCTCGTCTGAACGACTGAAGCGGCGCCAAGCGGGACGGAGGCGCTGATGCCAGCGCCGATGCCAGTGCATGGCGGGCCCTAGAATCCGCGCCCCACCCTTGCCTGATTCCATGTTCAAAAACGCGCTGATCTACCGCATCGACCACTGGGCCCCGCCCACACTTTCCGAAATGGAAGACCGCCTGTCCGGCGCGCGCTTCATCGAATGCGGGGCTACGCAGCCCGAATCGACTGGTTGGGTGGCACCCCGAGGTGACCCACACGCACCGCTGGCCGAAAGCGTAGGCGGCCAGGTGGTGTTCAAGTTGTGCACCGAAACCAAGGCCGTGCCGGGCGGTGTGATCAAGACCCAGGTGCAAGCGCAACTGGACGTGATTGAAAAGGAAACCGGCCGCCGTCCCAAGGGCAAGCGTGTGCGGGAGGTCAAAGAGGCCGTGGTGCACGCACTGTTGCCGCGGGCCTTTCCCAAACGCGCGGACACCTTGATCTGGCTTGACCCCAAGGCACAGCTGGTGTGGGTGGGCGCGGGCAGCACCAAGAAGGCCGATTCGGTGGTCACGCGCCTGATCGAATTGCTGGGCGGTGGCTTGAAGCTGAGCCTGCTGCAGACCACGCTGTCACCCGCCACGGCCATGTCGCTGTGGCTGTCTGAAAAAGAAGCCCCCGCCGGCTTCACGGTGGACCGCGAGTGCGAGCTCAAGCAGCCCGACAGCGAAAAGGCCACCGTGCGCTATGCGCGCCACACGCTGGACATCGACGAGGTGGCCGAACACATCAAGGGCGGCAAGCTACCTACGCAGCTGGCCATGACCTGGGCCGGTCGGGTGTCGTTTGTGCTGACCGAAGCACTCACCTTGAAGAAGATCCAGCTGCTGGACGTGGTGATGGAAGGCGCGGGCGTGGATGCCGCGCAGTCGGGGAAAGAGAACGCGGGTTTTGATGCGGATGTGGCGATCAGCACCGGCGAGCTGCGTCAGCTGATGCCGGCATTGATCGAAGCGCTGGGCGGCTTGCACGAACGCCAGGCGAGTTCGCCGGATGTTGTGGCTGGATCGGCACGGTCACCGGGTGTCGCGGAAACCCCGCCTGCATCGCAGGCGGTCGGCCAGGTGGTGCCGCCTTGGGAAGAGCAACCGAATTGAAGACCAGCCGGCGCCAGGAACGCTAGCTGTTCAGCTTGTTCCTCAGTGCGCACTGCCTTCGACCGCCCCTGTTGATTCGAGTCGTGAAACGACGCCGCGACGATCAAGCTGACGTAGCCGGCGTGTGTGCCAGAGTTGGTGATGACAAAGGCGCTGCTGCCACGACCCGGTTGCGCCCCGCGTGCTTGGCCTGATAGAGCGCGGCGTCGGCGTCGCGCAGCGCTCCTTCCCAATGGCTGCGCGCCACGATGGCTGGCGATACCCCAATGCTGACGGTGCAACGCAGGCTGGCGCCGTGGGCCTGCGGATGGGTCTGCTGCTCCAGCGCAGCCCGCAAGCGTTCAGCCAGTGCCAGCGCCATATCCTGTGAAAGATCGGTGCCGCAGCAGCCAATCAGGAATTCCTCGCCACCCAAGCGCGCCACGAAGTCGCTGCCGCGCACGTGGGCCGCCAACGTGCTGGCCACACCTTGCAGCACCGCGTCGCCCATGGCGTGTCCGTGGGTGTCGTTGATGCGCTTGAAGTGGTCGATGTCGATCTGGCACAGCACCAGAGCCTGTGGCAAACGGCTGCCAAAGTGGCGGTCCAGCGCTTCGTCCAGGCCGTTGCGATTGAGCAGACCGGTCAGCGGGTCATGCGTGGCCAAACGGGCCAGACGGTCGTTGAGTCGCATGAACACCATCCACAGCAAGTTGGGGCCCAGCAGTACGGTGGCAATGGTGGAGTAGCCGTAGTAGATCTGTGCCGGCAGCCCCACGAACAGCAGCTCTACCCCCAGCGAGACGGCGGCAACGCTGCGCACCGCCGTCAGCAAACCCAATATGCCGACGATCACCGACAACACCATCAATGGCCAGCGTTGAGTGCCACTGACATGCCGGGCGCCCACGGTAGCGAGCACCGCCAGCCAGAGGTAGACGCAGGCCAAGCCCGCATTCAGCACGGCATGCCTCCCCACGTCCTGCCAGGCCAACGTGCAGCCCAGCGACAGCGTGGCAAAGGCCAGCGACCCGCCCGTGATGGCGTGCCGGCCCAGCGGCTGGCTACCGCCGAACTGGCGCAGTCCAGTGGCATAACACAGCGTGGCATAGACCATGGCTGTATCCGGCAGCACCGCCGCCAGGCTGGTGCCACTGTGGCCCAGTATCAGGCGCAGCATGTAGGCCAGGCCAAAGACCATCGACCCGGTTGCGAAGCCGCGCATGCCTTGCGCCTCGTCCATGCGACGGCCGATCATGGTCAGCAGGCCGCCGATGGCGATCAGGTTCAACGCCAGGATGACTACAACGGTGGTGGGGTCCATGCTTGCCTGGGGCCGCACTCGGGCAGCCTTCGGCCCATTATCGGCAGATGTTGCACGCACATGAACTGGCCCCGCACTCCATGCTGCGGGCGCTGTTGGGCGGTTGCCAGCGCTGAGTTCGGTCTTGGAGATCGGCTGCGGCGCGCGACCATCGCCACCAACGTGATGCGCTGAACAGCAGGTTAGGCGCGCAGCAGCGTCTCCAAAGCCTGCTCCTTGACGCCAAAGTAGCGTTTGAGCTCGTCGACCTGAGCCCAGGCGCTGTCACTCGCTGTCGTTGTCGCTGCCTCACGCTTGATGGCCAGAATCATCTTGTTCTTGGCGGTGTGCTCCAGCGACACAAACTCAAACACCTGGGTCTCGTAACCCTGCGTTTCCAGCAGCAAGGCGCGCAGGCTGTCGGTGACCATCTCGGCCTGCTGCTCGGCGTGGATGCCGTGTGCAAACACGCTGCGCAAGGGGTGCGGGCTGAGCAACTGCGGGCGCAGCTGCTTGTGGCAGCACGGTGAGCACAAGATGATGCTGGCCCCGGCACGCACGCCCAGGTGAATGGCGTGGTCGGTGGCGGTGTCGCAGGCGTGCAGCGCGATCATCACATCCATCCTGGCCGGCCCGTGCTTGGCCACCTCACCTTGCTGCATGTGCATGCCCTGCAGGCCCAGATCGGCAATCACCTGCTGGCCTTGCTGCACCAGGTCGGGCCGCAGCTCGATGCCCGTCACCTGGGCCTGCAAGCCGCGCGCGTGGCGCAGCCAATCGTGCAGCGCAAACGTGAGGTAGGCCTTGCCGGCGCCGAAGTCCACCACGCTCAGTTCGTGCGCTTCGGCCAGGTTCGACGCCGCGAGCGCGTGCGCGAAGACCTCGACGAACTTGTTGATCTGGCGCCACTTGCTCGCCATCGCCGGCACCAGCTGGTGCTGCGGCGTCGTCACGCCCAGCGCCGCCAGGAAAGGCCGGCTCAGCTCCAGCCAGCGCTGCTTTTCGCGGTCGTGCGGGGCCGGCGCCACGGGCAGGGCCGGCGCGTCACCGTGCGCGTTCACGCTGATGTGGCCCTTGCCCTTCTTGCTGATCGTCAACTGGGTTTCGTCTTGCGGCGTGAACAGGTGCGCGTTGCGAAACGTCGCGCCCAGCAGTTCGCCGATCTGGGCCAGGCCCTCGGCCACGGGCAGGTTCTTGGTGATGTCGCGCGTGGCGTGGCTGAAGACGAAGGACAGGCAGGCCTGGCCGCGCAGCGTCAGCGGGCGCACCACCGCGCGCTGCAGGTCGGCTGCACCGGCTTGCGGCTTGGCCAGCACCAGGCGCAGCCACTGGCCCTGGCCCAGGCGCGCCGCGAGCAGGGCCAGGTAGCGCCTATGCGGGTCTGCGGGCGGGTCTGCGGTCAGGTCTGGGCTCGGGTCCGCGCTCGGGTCTTGAAGGTCGGCACTCACGGCCGCGATTGTGCCGCCCGCGCCTTGCCGCCGCCGTCTTGCGCCATGCCTGAGTCACGGCAGACCGGCCATCACGATTGCGCGCTCGAAGCCCGCATCGCCGTGCAGCGCGAACCTGCCGCCGCCACCGTTCTTCGCGAGATACATCGCAGCGTCAGCCCGTTCAATCAAGGTCGACGCATCTGCACCGTCGTCGGGGTAGATCGAGATGCCAAGACTTGCGTGCAACGCGACAGTCGTGCCGCCGAAGCTGCCGATCGGCCTGAGCGACGACAGAATCTTTTCGGCCACCTTCACCGCGTCGGCGATGGTGGCAACTTCGGCCAGCATCACCAGAAACTCGTCACCCCCATGGCGGCCCACCGCGTCCGAGTGGCGCACCGCTGCCAACAGACACCCGGCAACCTGCACCAGTATTTGGTCGCCGGCCGCATGCCCTTGCGTGTCATTGATGGCCTTGAAACCGTCCAGCTCAATGAACAACAGCGCCAGTCGCGTACCACGCCGATGGGCCAGTGCCAGTGCGCTTTCGATGTGATGCAGCATGAGCGCCCGGTTCGCCCTGTGCAACCGGCATCATGCCCTGGGGCAGCAACTGTGCCGTTGGCTGCTGCTGAGCCTGGACCGGCTCTCTGGATCGCACCTGGTGATGACGCACGAACTGATTGCCAACATGCTGGGCGTTCGCCGGGAAGGCGTGAGCGAAGCCGCAGGCAGACTGCAAGATCTCGGTCTGCCCAGACCTTGGCCGCGCTACTCGCCGCCCGGGATGCGCTGCGGATTCAACTGCACCGGCTTCGCTCGGCCCTTGCGCAGGCGGATGTTGAGCATCTCCACACCCAGCGAGAAGGCCATCGCGAAATAGACGTAGCCCTTGGGCACGTGATGGCCAAAGCCCTCGGCCACCAGCACCACGCCCACCACCACCAGAAAGGCCAGCGCCAGCATCTTGATCGTCGGGTGGTCTGACACGAAGCGGCCGATGGGGCCGGCAAAGACCATCATCAGCGCCACCGAGCCGATGACGGCGGCGATCATGATCCTCACGTCATCGACCATGCCCACCGCGGTGATGATCGAATCCAGCGAAAACACCAGGTCGACGACCATGATCTGCAGGATCACGGCCGTGAAAGTGGCCTTCACAGCTTTGGAACCCGGGCCCTCTTCCTCGCCCTCTAGCGACTGATGGATCTCGCCTGTGCTCTTCCAGATCAGGAACAGGCCGCCCAGGATGAGGATCAGGTCGCGCCCCGAGATCTCCTGCCCCAGCACCGTGAACAGCGGCGCCACCAGGCCCACGATCCAGGCCAGCACCAGCAACAGGCCGATGCGCATGAACATGGCCATGAAGAGGCCGACACGGCGCGCGAACTCGCGTTTCTCCTTCGCCAGCTTGTCGACCAGGATCGAGATGAAGATGATGTTGTCGATGCCCAGCACGAGTTCGAGCGCGGTCAGCGTGGCAAAGGCGATCCACGTCTGGGGGTTGGTCAGGAGTTCCATCGCGCGGCATTTTCCGCCAGCAGGCTGCGCGGCCAGCCGCGGTGCGTGAAGACCCCAGCCGGCGTGGGCCGAACCGTCGCCGCTGCACCACAATGGCCCGATGCACAGCCACGCCGCCGACTCTCGCTACGCCTGGACGCGGCTGGCCATCACGCTGGCGCTGATGACCATCGGCAGCGGCGCCATGTACGTCGTCTCGGTGGTGTTGCCGGCGGTGCAGGCTGAGTTTGGCGTGGCGCGCGCCGATGCCTCGCTGCCCTACACGCTGATGATGCTGGGCTTCGGCCTCGGGGGCATCGCGATGGGCAAGCTGGCCGACCGCTTCGGCGTCTTCGTGCCGGTGCTGGTGGGTGCCGTGGGGCTGGGCAGCGGTTTTATCCTGGCCGGCATGTCGGGCAGCCTGATGGGCTTTGCGCTGCTGCACGGCGTGCTGCTGGGCGCGCTGGGCAGCGCAGCCACCTTCGCCCCGCTGGTGGCTGACACCTCGCTGTGGTTCGTGCGCCGGCGCGGCATCGCGGTGGCCATCTGCGCCAGCGGCAACTACCTGGCCGGCACCATCTGGCCGCCCATCGTGCAGCACTTCGTGTCCACCCAGGGCTGGCGCGCCACCTACATCGGCCTGGGCGTCTTCTGCCTGCTGACGATGCCGCTGCTGGCGCTGCTGATGCGGCCCCGGCCACCGATTGCGGTGGCGTCCCCCATCAGTCACGCCCACGCGGCGCAGCCGTCCAGCCGCCCCTTCGGCCTCGGCCTGACACAGGCGCAGGTGCTGCTGTGCATCGCCGGCGTGGCCTGCTGCGTGGCGATGTCGATGCCGCAAGTGCACATCGTGGCCTACTGCGGTGACCTGGGCTACGGCGCGGCGCGCGGCGCCGAGATGCTGAGCCTGATGCTGGCCAGCGGCATCGTCAGCCGCATCGTCTCGGGCCTGATCTGCGACCGCATCGGCGGCCTGCGCACCCTGCTGCTGGGCTCGGTGCTGCAGGGCGTGGCGCTGCTGCTCTTCATCCCCTTCGACGGCCTGGTGTCGCTGTACATCATCTCGGCGCTGTTCGGCCTCTTCCAGGGCGGCATCGTGCCCAGCTACGCGATCATCGTGCGCGAGCACTTTCCGCCCGCCGAGGCCGGCGCACGCGTCGGCACGGTGCTGATGGCCACGCTCTTCGGCATGGCGCTGGGCGGCTGGATGTCGGGCAAGGTCTTCGACCTCACCGGCAGCTACGACGCCGCCTTCATCAACGGCGTGGTCTGGAACCTGGTCAATCTGAGCATCGTGCTCTTCCTGATCGGCCGGCTGCGCGGTTTGCAGCGCCACCCTCAAACTGCCTCACAAGGGCCGGTGGTCTAGGTTTGCTGGGGCGGCCCAAGCCGGGGTGGCGCCGGCCCGGTCACTTCTTGGGTGCCGGCTTGCGGATGATGGTGCGCTGAAACCAGGCTTCGTTCATGGACCCCAGGAACTGCATGTTGATGGGGTAGCCCGACTTGTCCCCGATCACGGCCTCGGTTCCGCATCTTGGGCA
>JAYTVT010000007.1:0-7808 GCA_043743835.1 Betaproteobacteria bacterium | reverse complement strand
AGGTGATTTGGTCCCTCAGGGGGGGCGCCGCTCAGCGGCGGCCTTGGGGCCCAGCTTCAGAGGCCCAGCGTCATCTTGGCGATGATGTTGCGCTGTATCTCGTTAGAGCCGGCATAGATGCTGGCCTTGCGGTAGTTGAAGTAACGCGGTGCCAGGCGCGAGGTGACATGGTCGATGGCCCCATCGCCCACCGCCTTGAAGGGCTGGGCCATCGGGCCGACGGCCTGCATCATCAGCTCGGTGATCATCTGCTGCACCTCGGTGCCGCGAATCTTCAGCATCGACACATCGGCGCCCGGTGGCTGGCCAGTGCGACGCATCTTGTCCAAGAAGCGCATGGACGTGAGTTCCAGCGCGTCGAGCTCGATTTCCACGCGGGTGAGCTTGTCGCGAAAACGGGCGTCCTGGATCAGCGGCTGGCCGTTTTTCAGCTCGCGCGTGGCCAGGTCTTTCAGCGCGGCCAGTTCGCGGCGCGAACCGCCCACGCTGCCCGAACCCATGCGCTCGTGGCCCAACAGGTACTTGGCCACCGTCAGCCCTTGTTCTCTTCGAAGACCAGGTTTTGCGCGGGCACCACCACGTCGTCAAAGAAGATCTCGTTCACCTCGTGGCCACCGTCCATCAGGATCAGCGGGCGCACGGTGATGCCCGGCGTCTTCATGTCGATGAGCAAGAAGCTGATGCCCTCTTGGCGCTTTTCAGAGGTGGCGTCGGTGCGCACCAGACAGAAGATCCAGTCGCCGTATTGGCCCAGCGTGGTCCAGATTTTTTGGCCGGTGACGCGGTAGACATCGCCTGTGGCGGTGGACTCGCGCACCGCGCGGGTTTTCAGCGCCGCCAGGTCCGAGCCCGCGCCGGGTTCGGAGTAGCCCTGCACCCAGAAATCGTCGCCGTTGCGGATGCGCGGCAAGAAGCGGTCCTTTTGCGCCGGCGTGCCAAAGCGCAGCAGCACCGATGCACACATGCTGGGCCCAAACGGCGGCAGCAAGGGCGCTCCGGCCAGGCCGAATTGCTCTTCATAGATGTAGCGGCGCGTGATGTCCCAGCCCGTGCCGCCCCATTCCTCGGGCCAATGCGGCACCGACCAGCCCTGGGCTGCCAGGATTCGGTGCCAGCGCTGGTGGTCGTCTTTGCTCAAGCCCCGGTAGCCCACCACCTTGTCGCGGATGTCGCTGGGCAGGTTGGCGTCCAGCCAGCCGCGCACCTCGTCGCGAAAGGCCAGTTCTTCAGCGGAATAACTCAGGTCCATGGGGCTGCCCTCAAAACGATCCGGTTGAACGCATCAAAACGCCGACTGCCCCGGCAGCTGCCGGGTCACGGGGTGTGAACTGGACAGGCCACCGTCAACCACGATGGCCTGGCCGTTGATGTAGCTGGATTGATCAGACGCCAAGAACAGCGCCACCTGGGCCAGCTCTTCCGGTTGCGCGGCGCGCCGCAGGGGGTTCAGGCGGCCCAGCTTGTCTTGCACGCCTTTGTCGCGGGCGTAGTCAAACACGGGTTGGGTCATGCCGGTTTGGGTCAGGCCGGGGCAGATGGCGTTGACGCGCACGTTGCTTTCGCACAGCTGCTGTGCACTCACCGCCACCAAGTTGATGACGCCGGCCTTGGACGCCGAGTAGGCCGGCCCACCCGCGCCCGAACGCAAGCCGGCCACCGACGCGGTGCAGATGATGGATCCACCGCGGCCCGCGTCCACCATCACCTTGCCGGCGTGTTTGACCATCAGCCAGGGGCCGATGAGGTTGACACGCAGCACCTCGGTCCAGGCCTCGGGTGTCATGTCAAAAATGCCTTCGCCGCCGCCGGTGATGCCGGCGTTGGCAAAGGCCACGTCGAGCTGGCCAAACTGCGCCAATGCGGTGGCCACCAGGCGGGCCACGTCGGCCTCCACGCCGGCGTCCATTTGCAGTGCTACGGCTTGGCCGCCGGCGGCTTGCACCAAGCGCGCGGTTTCGTGCACGGCTTCGCTCTTGTCGCCCAGCACCAGGCGTGCGCCCTCGGCGGCGAAGCGCAGCGCCGATGCGCGGCCTATCCCTGAGCCGGCACCGGTGATGACGGCGACCTTGTTCTGCAACTGTTGTGTCATGGTCTGATCCTGGGCGGATGGAGCGACCTTCAGCTGCGGAACGACGCCGACAGCGCCGCGTCGTCTTCCAGGCTGGTGTGCAAGCCCAGCTCGTGGCGCCCCACCACCAGGTGGTGCACCTCGTCGGGCCCGTCGGCCAGGCGCAGCGTGCGCTGCTGGGCGTACATGTGCGCCAGCGGCGTGTGCTGAGACACACCGAGCGCGCCATGCATCTGAATGGCCTGGTCGATGATCAAGCAGACACGCTCGGGCACCAGGGCCTTGACCATGTGCACCCACAGCCGCGCTTCGCGGTTGCCCATCACGTCCATGGCCTTGGCGGCCTTCAGCACCATCAAGCGCATGGATTCGATTTCGATGCGGGCGCGCGAGATGATTTCGATGTTGCCGCCCAGCCAGACCAGCTGCTTGCCAAAGGCCTTGCGCGACAAGCCACGCTTGACCATCAGGTCCAGCGCCACTTCGGCCGCGCCGATGGAGCGCATGCAGTGGTGGATGCGGCCCGGCCCCAAGCGCAGCTGGGAGATCTCAAAACCGCGGCCTTCGCCCAGCAGGATGTTGGACAGCGGCACCCGCACGTTGTCGAACTTGATGTGCATGTGGCCGTGCGGCGCGTGGTCTTCGCCAAACACGTGCATGGCGCCCACGATGGTCACGCCGGGTGTGTCCTTGGGCACCAGGATCATCGACTGCTGGCTGTGCGCGGCCGCCTCGGGGCTGGTGCGCACCATGGTGATCAGGATCTTGCAGCGGGGGCTGCCGGCGCCGCTGATGTAGTGTTTTTCGCCGTTGATGACCCAGTCATCACCGTCTTGCACTGCGGTGGTGGCCACGTTCTTGGCGTCGCTGGACGCGTGGTGCACTTCCGTCATGGCGTAGGCCGAGCGGATCTCGCCGGCCAGCAAGGGCTTGAGCCAGCGCTCTTTTTGGGCCGGCGTGCCCACGCGTTCCAGCACCTCCATGTTGCCGGTGTCGGGGGCCGAGCAGTTCATGCATTCCGACGCCAGCGGGCTGCGGCCGAGCTCGGCGGCGATGTAGGCGTAGTCCAGGTTGGACAGGCCTTCGCCGGTCTGGGCGTCGGGCAGGAAGAAGTTCCACAGGCCCTCTTTTTTGGCCTGGTCCTTGGCGGCATTGAGCAATTCCAACTGGCCCGGTGCGTATTGCCAGCGGTCGGCACCGGTGCGGCCTTCGCCCAAGGCGCGGTACTTCTCACCCATGGGATCGGCGGTCTCCTTGATGAAACGCTTGACGTGTTCATACAGCGGCCTGACCTTGGTCGACATGCGCAGGTCGTTCAGCGCATCGCTGGGGTCCAGGTTGAAGAAGGACGTGGGGTTGCTGCTTGCAGGCATGGTGCGGGGCTCCGGTAGGTCTCGCAGTGTGGTGGGCCGCGGCGCCCCTTGCAATCTCATTGGTGACAGCGCGGGCAAGGGTTGCCCCCGGGCGGGCCAAGGGGACGGTCAGTTCGGTGCGGCGGGAACCAAGGTGGCCAACAGTTGGGCAAAGGCCTGGGGTTGGTCCAGCATCACGTGGTGGTCGGCGTCGGGCAGTTCCAGCCGCTGGGTGCCGGGCGGGGCCAGTGCGATGACCTGATCGAGCAGTTCGCTGGTCATCAGGCGCGAGCGGCTGCCGCGCACCAGAGTCATCGGGCACTTTGCCGCCGGCAGGTCGCGGTTGGGGCGACCGAAGTCGAAGTGTCGGAAGAGAAAAGGGTCGAAGCGCCAGACCCAGCCCGGTTGGCCGTCGGGGCCCGTGGTTTGCTTCAGGCCGCGCCGGGCCACCAGATCGGCCACGTACA
Source organism: Betaproteobacteria bacterium (assembly GCA_043743835.1). Lineage (GTDB taxonomy): Bacteria > Pseudomonadota > Gammaproteobacteria > Burkholderiales > Burkholderiaceae_C > Rubrivivax. The sequence continues at coordinate 3,921 of JAYTVT010000007.1, read as the reverse complement.
GGTGGGCGCAGGTCTGCGGGGGCAACAGACGAAAACGCAACAGCGCCTGCGCCACCGAGCCATAAACCCGGGCTGAACGCAGCGACTGCACTCGCTGGCGGCGGCGCGCGGCGTTTTCGGGGGCCGACATCAAGGCGCGCAAGGGCGTGTCAATCACCACGGCCCGGGCCAACCGCTGGCCATGGCGCGCAGCCAGGTTCATCAGCGGCAGCCCACCAAAGGAGTGCGCGGCCACGGTGGGCGCCACGGCTGCGGCAAAGAGGCCCGCCGCTTCAGCCACGGCCAGCGCTTCATCGGCCCATTGCGCCACGCTGTACTGCGTGCGCCAACCCGAGTCGCCCATGCCCGAAAAACTCATGGCCACCACGCGCCGGCCCGGGCACAGCAGCGGGGCGACAAAGCTGTACCAGTCGGCATGCGCGCTGTTGCCGTGCAGCAGCAGCAAGCCCGGGTCACCCACGCGGCCCCAGGCCAGGGTTTCGATGGGGGCGCCCTGCACCGGCACATGAAAGCGTTGGGGTTCGTTGGCCAAGGCCTGCGTGAACCAATCGGGCGCGGGTGGCGGTAAACCGCCGAAACCGGCCAGCAGCGGCTGCGCTGAGGCAGCCGGCGCGTCTGGCGCCATCAGCGGCGCGCAGCCAAAGCCTTGGCTACCTCGTTGCCACCTTGGGCCGAGCCGCTGCCCGGCACCTGTTCGCCGCTGCGGTCGCTGACCTGGGCCCAGGCGGCGGCCAGTTGCTCGGGCGTGTCCGGGGCGGTGCCCAAATGCACGCCCTGGGTCAGCGTGATGTGGGCCACTTCGAAGGTGCCCGCGCCCGCGCAGGCAATGGCGCGTGTGGGCGCGGCGTCACTGGCCAGCCACAACATGGCGGGCACCACGGCTTCGGGCTGCAGCACCGCCAGCACCTCGGCCGGCATCAGGCCTTCGGTCATGCGGGTGGCGGCGGTGGGCGCCAGGCAGTTGACATGAATGCCGTGTTTGGCGCCTTCGATGGACAGCGTCTGCATCAAACCCACCAGCGCCATCTTGGCCGCGCCGTAGTTGCTTTGGCCGAAGTTGCCGTACAGGCCGCTGGACGAGGTGGTCATCACCACGCGGCCAAACTTTTGCGCCACCATCAAGGGCCACACCGCCTGCGTGCAGTGCACGGCGCCCATCAGGTGCACGTCGACCACGGCGCGAAAGTCTTCCAGCGTCATCTTGGCAAAGCTCTTGTCGCGCAAGATGCCGGCGTTGTTGACCAGGATGTCGACCCGGCCCCAGGCGTCCACCGCTTGCGCCACCATGGCGGCCACGGCTGCGGGGTCGGTGACCGACGCACCATTGGCCAGCGCCTGGCCGCCTGCCGCCGTGATCTGGTCGACCACGGCCTGCGCCGCGGCCGGCGAACCGCCCCCACCGGCGGTGGTGCCGCCCAGATCGTTGACCAGCACACGCGCGCCGCGCGCGGCCAGGGCCAAGGCATGTGCGCGGCCCAGGCCGCCGCCTGCGCCAGTGACGATGGCCACACGGCCGGTGAAGTCGAGTTTCATGGGTGAAGGCCGCGGCTGGGGCGGCAGTGGGTTTGAACAATGGGCCATGCCCAGCCCATTATCTTGGCTGGCTTTGGGAACGCTGCGTCAGCGCGCGTACACCAGGTCTCGCAGGCCCAAAGACAGCATCGGCACGTAGCTGATCACCATCAGGCAAGCCAGGATGACCAGCACAAAGGGCAGCAGGCTGCCAATGATGCGGTCGACCGAAATGCGCGCCACGGTGGCGGCGGCAAACAGGTTCACGCCAAAGGGCGGGGTGATCATGCCCAGCGCTAGGTTAACCACCATCACCAGCCCGAAGTGCACCGGGTCGATACCAAAGTGCATGGCCACTGGCGCCAGGATAGGTGCCAGCACGATGATGGCGGCGCTGGTCTCGATGAACATGCCAATCACAAACAGCGCCGCGTTCACACCCAGCAGGAAGTAGCCTGGCGACTGCAGCACGTCCACCAGCCAGCGGCCCAGCACGTCAGGCACGCCGGCGCGTGTGATCAGGTAGGCAAACATGCCGGCGTTGGCGATGATGAACATCACCACCGCGCTGGAAATGGCCGACTTGCGCAGAATGGGCAGCAAGTCTTTGAACCCGATCTCGCGGTAGATGACCATGCCCACCAGCAGCGCATAGAACACCGCGATGGCCGACGCTTCGGTGGGGGTGAAGACCCCGCCATAGATGCCGCCCAGGATGATGACCGGCATCAACAGGGCCCAGGCCGCCTTCCAAGTGGCGGTGCCAAAGCCCAAGCGGCCGTCGCCGTCGTTCTTGCCCCAGCCCTTGTAGCGGCAGTAGACCCAGACAAACAGCATCAGGCTGGCGCCAATGAACAGGCCCGGCCCGATGCCGGCGATGAACAGCTCGCCGATGGAGACTTCGGCGCTCACGCCGTACAGGATCATGGGGATGGACGGCGGAATGATCACCCCAAGTTCCGCCGACGTGGCCTGCAAGGCAGCGGCCCAGGACGTGGGGTAACCGTGCTTGATGAGCGCCGGGATCAGGATGGCGCCTATGGCAAAGGTGGTGGCCACCGACGAACCCGACACCGCTGCAAAGATCATGCAGGTGAGCACGCAGGTCATGGGCAGGCCGCCCTGCACACCACCGACAATGCTCTTGGCAAAGTCGACCAGACGGCGCGAGATGCCGCCGGTTTCCATGATGTTGCCGGCCAGGATGAAAAACGGAATGGCCGCCAGCGGAAACTTGTTCAGCGAGTTGAACATCTCCTTGACGCTGGTCAGCATGTGCGCGTCGCTCAGCTGGATGCCGAGCACCGCCGACAGGCCGATCGACACGCCCACCGAAATGGTCAGCGCAAAGCACAGCACCATCGAGACCAGGATGGTCATGCTCACAGCGCGTTCTCCAGTTCCATGCGCCGGGGGTCCAGCAGGTTGCCTACGATGGCCAGCACACAGAACAGGCCACCCACTGGCAAGGCCAGGTAGGCCCAGAACATCGACACGCCTTCCAGGCCGATGACACTTTGCACCCGACCGCGCTGGGCGTATTGCCAGCCCCACCAGATGATGACGGCCACCAGCACCAGCGCGGCCAGCGCGGCCACGGCTTCAAAGAAGCGCTTGCCACGCGGCCCGCTGTAACGGTGCAGCACATCCACGCTGACCATGGCGCCTTGGCGGAAGGCCGGCGCAATGCCCAAAAAGACCATCCAGATCAGGCTGAAGCGGATCAGCACCTCGGTCCACTCGGCCGGCTCGGCCAGCACGAAGCGCATGAAAACCTGGAACAAGCCCAGACTGGCGGCCGTGGCCAGCATGGCGCAAGCGCCCATCAGCGCCACCGCCGTGCTCAGCTTTTCAATGCGCAGGAACAGGGGCTTCATGCTGCTGTGATTTCAGGCCGGGGCGCAAAGCCACGCCGTGTGGCCAGCCCTGTCCGGATGCCCACCGTGCATCAGCGGAAATTGCGGATGCGGTCGATGTTTTCCTTGCCAAACTGACGGTCAAAGTCAGCCAGCACCGGCGCCATCTTGGCGGCGAACAAAGACTTGTCGACCTTGTCGTTGACCAGCATGCCCTTGCTGCGCAGGTAGTCCACGCCACGCGCGTCGTCGGCATCCACCCGGGCCCGGTTGGCCACCGCCGCCACTTTGGCAGCGTCGATGAACATTTTCTGATCGGCCGCGCTGAGCTTGTCGAACATGCCCTTGTTCATGATGATCAGCGCCGGCGAATAAACGTGCCCCGTGAGCGACAGGTGCTTTTGCACCTGTTCAAACTTGGCGCCCATGATCACCGACAGCGGGTTCTCCTGCCCGTCCACGGTGCCCTGCTGCAGTGCGGTGAACACTTCTGGGAAGGCCATCGGCGTGGTCACGATGCCCAGGCTCTTGTAGGCCGCCACGTGCACCGGGT
>JAYTVT010000006.1:0-31347 GCA_043743835.1 Betaproteobacteria bacterium | reverse complement strand
CTCGTCCACCAGCAGTGTGAGCGCCTTGATGAGTCGCGTGGCCGCTGGCGCGGTGGCGCGCGAGGCCGCGAAACGCGCCAGCAACTCCGCCTTGCCCTGGCGGAACTGCGTGCGCAGATCGGCCACACTGCGGGGCGCCGCCAGCTGGGTCGGCGGATCGAGAACCTCGTCCATCATGAAACGGCTCAGGTGCCGACGAAGGCCGGCGGCGGCGGGCTGCCGGCCGAGAGCGTCAGCACCTCGTAGCCGCTGTCGGTGACGAGGATGGTGTGCTCCCACTGCGCCGACAGCGAGCGGTCCTTCGTGACGATGGTCCAGCCGTCGTAGGGCTTGCCGCCTTTGCGGTCTTCCTTGATCTCGCGCTTGCCGGCATTGATCATCGGCTCGATCGTGAAGATCATGCCCGGCACCAGTTCTTCCAGCGTGTTGGGGCGGCCATAGTGCAAAACCTGCGGCTCTTCATGAAAACGCGCGCCCACACCATGGCCGCAAAACTCGCGCACCACACTGAAGCCAGCGTTCTCAGCGAATGTCTGGATGGCATGACCGATGTCTCCCAGGCGAACACCCGGCTTGACCTTGACGATGCCCTTCCACATGGCATCAAACGTGATCTGACACAGGCGGCGCGCCGCGATGGAGCCTTCGCCCACCACATACATGCGGCTGTTGTCGCCATGCCAGCCATCTTTGATGACGGTCACGTCAATATTGACGATGTCGCCGTCCTTCAGGGGCCGGTTGTCGGGAATGCCATGGCAGACCACGTCGTTGAGCGATGAGCACAGCGAAGCCGGGTAGGCTGGGTATCCAGGCGGCTGGTAGCCGAGCGTAGCCGGGATGCCGTTTTGCACGTGAACCATGTGGTCGTGTGCCAAGCGGTCCAACTCCAGCGTGGTCACACCGGCCTTGACGTGGGGGGTGAGCATGTCCAGCACCTCGCTGGCCAGTCGGCCTGCCAGGCGCATGCCGTCGATTTGCTCGGGGGTCTTGATGGTTATCGCCATGGGTGGATTATCCCACCGGCCTCATCGGCCCCGGGCGTGGGACTGATTTGCTCCTGCGGTGGCCTGGGGCAGGCGGCCAAGCGTCCTGCAGGCACCCTAAAATGCGCGACTTTCCTTCCAGCCCGCTTTCGGGACAGCATGAGCGCGACGCCTCTGAATTTGATGCACTTCGAGGGCGGCAGTGCGCTCTCGACCTTTCGCGCCCAGGCGCTGTTGGCCAAGGTGCAGGCCGTGTGCCCCCGCATTTCTGGCGTCAGCGCCCGTTTTGTGCACTGGGCAGCCTTTGATGCGCCGCCCGACCGGGCCACGATCGACAAGTTGCAAGCGCTGCTCAACTACGGCGACCGCTATGCGGCTGAGCCTGGCAACACGACGGTGGTGGTGATGCCTCGTCCGGGTACCGTCTCGCCCTGGGCCAGCAAGGCCACCGACATTGCGCGCAACTGTGGTTTGCAGTTGCACCGGGTGGAGCGGGTGACCGAAGTCCACCTCGTCATCAAGCGCGGCTTGTTAGGCACCGTCAAGCCGCTCGGCAGCGATGAGCTGGTCGCCGTGCTTGGCTTGCTGCACGACCGCATGACCGAGCACGTGGCGCTGGAGCGCGCAGCGGCTGCCCACCTCTTTGACGGCCGCCAGGCCGAGCCGCTGGCCCACGTGGACCTGTTGGGGCAGGGGCGTCAGGCACTGCAGCGCGCCAACGCCGAGTTTGGCTTGGCACTTTCTGACGACGAGATCGACTACCTGGTGGACAACTTCACCCGCTTAGGCCGCAACCCCAGCGACGTCGAGCTGATGATGTTTGCCCAGGCCAACAGCGAACACTGCCGCCACAAAATTTTCAATGCCCGGTTCACGGTTGACGGCGTGGACCAGCCGCACAGCCTGTTTGGCATGATCCGCCACACCGAAAAGACGTCGCCCCAGCACACCGTGGTGGCCTACGACGACAACGCGGCGGTAATGGAAGGCCATGTGGTGCAGCGCTGGCTGCCGCAGGGTTTCACCAATGCGCCTGTCTACGGCGCGCGGCAAGACACCGCCCACGTGTTGATGAAGGTGGAAACCCACAACCACCCCACCGCCATCAGCCCCTTCCCGGGCGCCAGCACTGGCGCTGGAGGCGAGATCCGCGACGAAGGCGCCACCGGGCGCGGTGCCAAGCCCAAGGCCGGCCTCACGGGTTTCAGCGTCAGCAACCTGCACCTGCCAGGCACGCAAGAGCCCTGGGAACAAAAGCCCGTGGGCAAGCCCGAGCACATCGCCAGCCCCTTGCAGATCATGACCGAGGGCCCCTTGGGCGGCGCGGCCTTCAACAACGAGTTTGGGCGCCCCAATTTGGGCGGCTACTTCCGCGTCTGGGAGCAAGACGTGGCCGGCGTGCGCCGCGGCTACCACAAGCCCATCATGATTGCCGGTGGCCTGGGTGCCATCAGCGCCAGCCAGGTCAAGAAACTGCCGTTCGCGGCGGGCACCTTGCTGGTCCAACTGGGCGGGCCTGGCATGCGCATCGGCATGGGCGGTGGCGCCGCCAGCAGCATGGCTGCCGGCACCAACACGGCCGCGCTGGACTTTGACAGCGTGCCGCGTGGCAACCCCGAGATTGAACGCCGTGCCCAAGAGGTGATCAACCATTGCTGGGCACTCGGTGAGATGAACCCCGTGATGGCCATCCACGATGTGGGCGCTGGCGGCATCAGCAATGCGTTCCCGGAACTGGTAGACGGTGCTGGCAAGGGCGCCCGCTTTGACCTGCGCCAGGTGCCGCTGGAAGAAAGCGGCCTGGCGCCCAAGGAGATCTGGTGCAACGAAAGCCAGGAACGTTATGTGCTGGCCATCAACCCCGACCTGATGCCGCTGTTCACGCAGATGGCCGAGCGTGAGCGCTGCCCCTTTGCGGTGGTGGGCGTCACCACCGATGAGCGTGAACTGATTCTGGAAGACGGCCCTGGCGGCCAGCGTGTGATCAACATGCCGATGGACGTGCTGCTGGGTAAACCACCCAAAACGCACCGCGACGTGCAGCGCGTGCAACGTTCCGAGACGCCCTTGAACCTGACCGGTGTCAAGTTGGAGCAGGTGGCGCTGGACGTGCTGCGCCACCCCACGGTGGCCAGCAAGCGGTTTTTGGTCACCATTGGCGACCGCACCGTGGGCGGCTTGAACCACCGCGACCAGATGGTGGGCCCCTGGCAGGTGCCGGTGGCCGACTGCGCCGTCACGCTGGCCGACTACCAAGGTTTTGCTGGCGAGGCCATGGCCATGGGCGAGCGCACGCCCTTGGCTGCACTGAATGGCCCAGCCAGCGGCCGCATGGCGGTAGGCGAGGCCATCACCAACCTGCTGGCCGCGCCCATCGAGCTGAGCCGCGTCAAGCTCAGTGCCAACTGGATGGCCGCCTGCGGTGAGCCCGGCGAAGACGCCGCGCTGTTTGACACGGTCAAGGCCGTCGGCCTGGAACTGTGCCCGGCGCTGGGCGTGGGCATTCCCGTGGGCAAAGACTCCTTGTCCATGCGCACACGCTGGGGTCAGCACCAGGTGACCGCGCCGGTCTCGCTGATCGTCACCGCCTTCGCCAGTGTGGCCGACGTGGGTGGCACTTTCACGCCACAGCTGCAAGCGGGCGACACCACCTTGGTGCTGGTTGACCTGGGTGGTGGGCGCCAGCGTTTGGCCGGCAGCATGCTGGCGCAGGTGCTGGGGCAGTTTGGCTGCCAGGAACAGGACGGCGTGCCCGACCTGGACGAACCGCAGCAGCTCAAGCAGCTGGTGTTGGCCATCAACGCGCTGCGTACTCAAGGGCGCATCCTGGCTTATCACGATGTGAGCGACGGCGGCCTGTGGGCGGCGGTGTGCGAAATGGCCTTTGCCGGCCACCTGGGCGTGAGCCTGAACGTTGACATCCTGGTCACCCCCAGCGACGGCATCCAGGACAGCCGGGCCGAGTACGGTGACTCCAAAAACTGGGCCGGCCAGGTGAGCGAGCGGCGCAACGAGTTGACGCTGAAAGCCCTGTTCAACGAAGAGCTGGGCGTGGTGATCCAGGTCCCAAGCACTGTGCGCAACGAGGTCATGGCCACACTGCGCGAGCATGGCTTGAGCCGCCACGCCCACGTCATCGGCAAGCCCAACGACCGCGCTGCCGTCGAAGTTTGGCGCGACGCGAAGTGCCAGTTCAGCGCGCCCTTGCAAGCCTTGCATCAGCAGTGGGACGACACCAGCTGGCGCATCAGCCGCCAACGCGACAACCCCCTGTGTGCCGACGCCGAGCACCAGGCTGCCGGTGAGCCGAGCGACCCTGGCTTGCACTTGCACCTGAGCTTCGACACCCACGAAAACGTCGCGGCGCCTTACCTGCACTTGGCCAAACCCCGTGTGGCCATCCTGCGCGAACAGGGCGTGAATTCGCACGTCGAAATGAGCTACGCCATGGCGCAGGCCGGCTTCGAGACCTATGACGTGCACATGACCGACCTGCAGGCCGGCCGCACGCCGTTGTCCAGCTACCGCGGTTTGGTGGCGTGCGGCGGCTTCAGCTACGGCGACACCTTGGGCGCCGGTGAGGGCTGGGCGCGCAGCATCCTGTTCAACCCCGTGCTGGCCGATGCCTTTGCGGCCTTCTTCAACCGCGACGACACCTTCGGCCTGGGTGTGTGCAACGGCTGCCAGATGTTTGCCGCGCTGGCCAGCATCATCCCGGGCGCGCAGGCCTGGCCCCAGTTCACGCGCAACCGCAGCGAGCAGTTTGAAGCGCGGCTGTCGATGGTGGAGGTGCTGGACAGCCCGAGCGTGTTTTTCCAAGGCATGGCGGGCAGTCGCTTGCCCATCGCGGTGGCGCACGGTGAAGGCTTTGCCGATTTCAGCCAACGTGGTGACGCCAATGCCGTGCACCGCGCCATGCGTTTTGTCGACAACAGCGGCGTGGCCACCGAGGCCTATCCCTTCAACCCCAACGGCAGCCCAGGTGGCTTGACGGCGGTGACCACGCCCGACGGCCGCTTCACCGCGCTGATGCCCCACCCTGAACGTGTCTTCAGAAACCTGCAAATGAGCTGGACTTCGGGGCACCCGGACCAACACAGCCCTTGGATGCGCATGTTCGGCAACGCCCGAAAATGGGTCGATTGAAGTGAGCAGGCTGAATCCATGAGCACCAACGCCACCTTTGTCCACCTGCGCACCCACACCGAGTACTCGGTGGTGGACGGCATGCTGCGCATCGACGACCTGGCCGCCGCCGCACGGGCCGACGGCCAAGGCGCCTTGGCCATCACCGACCTGAACAACCTCTTCGGTGCGGTCAAGTTCTACAGCGCCTGCCGAGGCCAGGGCGTCAAGCCGCTGATTGGCGTGGACGTGCTGATGGAACCCAATGGCGGCGAGCCAGGTGGCGACCGCCAAGCCAGCCGCTTGCTGCTGCTGGTGCAGAACAAGCAGGGCTATCTCAACCTGTGCGAGCTGCTGGCCCGCGGCTGGGTCAGCAACGCCCAGCGCGCCCAGGCCTGGATCAAGTGGGACTGGCTGAAGGAATTGGGTGGCGGCCTGTTGGCGCTATCGGGCGGTGACCTGGGCGCCGTGGGCATGGCGCTGATGTCGGGCGAAACCGATCGCGCACGTGCCATGGCGCTGCGTCTGGCCGAGCTGTTCCCGGGCCGCTTTTACCTGGAGCTGCAAAGGGCCGGCTTGCCGGCGCACGAACCGCACGTGCGCGCCGCGGCGCAACTGGCTGCACAACTGCAATTGCCGGTGGTGGCCACCCACCCCGTGCAGTTCCTGGACAGCGACGACTTCGACGCCCACGAGGCCAGGGTCTGCATCGCCGAAGGTGAAACCCTGGCGAACCCGCGCCGCGCCAAGCGCTTCACGCGCGACCAGCACTTCAAGACCCAGGCGCAGATGCAGGCCTTGTTTGCGGACATCCCTTCCGCCTTGGCCAACTCGGTGCAGATCGCGCAGCGCTGCAACCTGACCCTGACGCTGGGCCAACCACGCCTGCCCGATTTTCCCACGCCCGAGGTGGACGGCCAGCGCATGCCGATCGAGGCTTACTTTCGCCAGGTCTCGCTGGACGGCCTGGAGCGCCGGCTGGCGGCCCTCTACCCCGACGTGGCGCGGCGCGATGTGGAGCGCGAACGCTACCTTGCGCGGCTGGAGTTCGAGCTGACGGTGATCATCGACAAGGGCTTCCCAGGCTATTTCCTGATCGTCTCGGACTTCATCGTCTGGGCCAAGGCCAATGGCTGCCCGGTGGGGCCTGGACGCGGTTCGGGCGCCGGTTCTCTGGTGGCTTACGCCCTCTTCATCACCGACCTGGACCCGCTGCAATACAACCTGCTGTTCGAGCGTTTCTTGAACCCAGAGCGGGTGTCGATGCCCGACTTCGACATCGACTTTTGCCAGGGCAACCGCGACCGCGTCATCGAGTATGTGAAAGACAAATACGGTCGCTCGGCGGTGAGCCAGATCGCCACCTTTGGCACCATGGCCAGCAAGGCCGCGCTGCGCGACGTGGGCCGTGTGCTGGGCATGGGCTACGGCCATGTGGACAGCGTGGCCAAGCTGGTGCCGGGCCTGCCGGGCAAGACCTACACCCTGGCGCCGCTGCCCCTGCCGCCGGCTGAACCCGACCCCGGCTTGATCTACGTGCGCAAGGAAGTGCCTGAGCTGGAGCAGCGCGAAAGGGCCGAAGAAGAAGTGGCCGAACTGCTGGCACTGGCCACGCGCGTTGAAGGCTTGGTGCGCAACATCGGCATGCACGCTGGCGGTGTGTTGATCGCGCCGGGCAAGATCACCGACTTCTGCCCGCTGTACCAGCAGCCTGGCAGCGACAGCGCGGTGAGCCAGTTTGACAAGGACGACGTTGAAGCCATCGGGCTGGTGAAGTTCGACTTCTTGGGCCTGGCCACGCTGACCATCCTGGAGCTGGCCAAGAACTTCATCCGCGCGCGGCGCCAAGACCGCGCCGACTTCAACTACGAAGCACTGCCGCTCAACGACGGCAAGGTTTACAAGCTGTTTTCCGACGGCCTGACCGAAGCGGTGTTCCAGTTTGAAAGTCGCGGCATGCAAGGCATGCTGCGCGAGGCCAGGCCCAACCGCATCGAGGACCTGTTTGCGCTGAACGCGATGTTCCGCCCCGGCCCGATGGAGAACATCCCCAGCTTTTGTGCGCGCAAGAACGGCAAGGAAGAGGTCGTCTACCCACACAAGCTGCTTGAGCCTGTGCTGGCCGAAACCTACGGCATCTTTGTCTACCAGGAGCAGGTGATGCTGGCCGCGCAGGTGCTGGCCGGGTACTCGCTGGGCAGCGCCGACAACCTGCGCAAGGCCATGGGCAAGAAAAAGCCCGAAGAGATGGTCAAGCAGCGGGTGGTCTTTTTGGAAGGCGCCACCAAGAAGGGCATCGCGCCCGAGAAGGCCAACGAGGTCTTTGACCTGATGGAGAAGTTTGCCGGATATGGCTTCAACAAGAGCCATGCCGCCGCCTACTCGCTGTTGGCATACCACACGGCCTGGATCAAGGTGCACTGCACGGCGGAGTTCTATGCCGCCAACATGACCATCGAGTCCGACAACACCGACAAGCTCAAGGTGTTGTTGGCCGACGCCAAGATCTTTGGCGTTCGCTTTGACGCGCCCGACATCAACCGCGGTACCCACCGCTTCGAGCCCATCAACGACCGCACCGTGCGTTACGGCCTGGGCGCCGTGAAGGGCACCGGGCAAAGCGCTATTGAGGCCATCGTCGCGGCGCGTGAAGGGCGTGCGGGCGAAGGTGGTGGGCCTTTCCACAGCCTGTTTGATTTTTGCGCCCGGGTTGACCGCAAGGCCGTCAACAAGCGGGCCATCGAAGCGCTGATCAAGGCCGGTGCTTTTGACGGCATCCATCCCGACGGTTTCGGGGGCCGCTCATCCCTGCTGGCCAGCGTGAGTCTGGCCATGGACTGGGCCGAAACGCAGCAAGCCAATGCACTGCAGGTGGGTCTCTTTGACATGGGTGATGCGCACGGCAGCAGCACGCAAGAACCGGCCTTGGTGGTGGTGCCGGTGTGGGACATCCGCGAGCGGCTGCTGGCCGAAAAGGCCGCACTGGGCTTTTACCTCTCGGGCCACATGTTTGATGCCTGGAAGGACGAAGTGCGCCGCTTTGCACGCCAGGCCATCGGCGACTCGGTGGAAAGCCGTGAACCGCAGTTGCTGGCCGGTATCGTCACCGACCCCCGCACCGTCAATGGCCAGCGTGGCAAGGTCGTGATCTTCAAGCTGGACGATGGCACCGAGAGCGTTGAAGCGGTGGCCAACGACGAACTGTTTGAGAGCCAACGCGAATTGATGGCCGAAGACCAGCTGGTCATCGTTCAGGGCAAGCTGCAGACCGACCGCTTCAGCGGCGGCTTGCGCCTGAACGTGGCCCAGGTCTGGGACCTGGCAGCGGCACGGGCGCGTTTTGGCCGCTACCTGAGCGTGGAGCTCAACGGTGTGGTTCCACCCGTGGCCGAGGTCTTGAAGTTGTGGCCGGCCCAGCGTGTGGAGAGTGAACAGGGTCCCGTTCTGCAGGGCCTGAGCATCCGCTTTCGCATTCGACGGCCCGGCGCCGTCGCTGATGTCGAACTGGGTGACGATGCCCGCTTTTGGCCGAGCGACGAAGCGTTGGCGCGTTGGCGCGGTCTAGCGCATGGCGCGGCTGCGCAAATCGTCTACGAGTGAAAGCATTTGTTCTGAGTGCCAACCGAGCGATCTGCGCGGGCGTTGAATCACGACTCCCATCCCCAAGAGAAGACAACATGAAGCCCTGGATCAAAACCACTGCCGCCCTGGTGGCCCTGATGGCCGCGTGGGCCGTTCAGGCCACGGAAGTGGGCGTGTCGGTGCAAATCAGCCAGCCAGGTGTTTATGGCCGCATTGACATCGGCCGCTTTCCTCAGCCCCAGGTGGTGGTGGCGCAGCCGGTGTTGATCGCCCGGCCCGTGGTGGTCGTGCAGCAGGCACCGCAGCCGGTTTACATGTGGGTGCCACCCGGTCACCGCAAGAACTGGCGCAAGCACTGTGGCGCCTACAACGCCTGCGGCGTGCCGGTCTACTTTGTCCAGGACCAGTGGTACGGCCAGCATGTGCACCCTGAAGGCCACGGCCGTGGCAAAGGCCACGACAAGGACCACGACAAGGGAAACAAGGGCCACGGCAAGGGCAAACACGGCGATTGAAGTCCCGGGGCCTGGCGCTACAGTCAGGCCCCATGTATGAAACACCGTTGACTGCCCTGGTGCTGAGCGGCGGCGGTGCGCGTGCGGCCTACCAGGTGGGTGTCTTGCGGGCCATTGCCCGCATGCGGCGTGAGTGTCTGGGCCCCATGGCCCGTCTGCGCAATCCGTTTGGTGTGATCTGCGGCACCTCGGCCGGTGCCATCAATGCGTCGGCCTTGGCGGCCAATGCCGACCGTTTTGAAGCGGCGGTGGAGCTGCTGGCACGGGTCTGGCAAAACTTCAGCACCGAGCAGGTTTACCGCTCGGACTCGCTGGGCGTCATCCGCTCGGGTGCACAGTGGTTGACGATGGTGTCGGTGGGCTGGTTCATAGCACGCTGGCGTCGAGCCCGGCCGCGCTCGTTGTTGGACAACGCGCCCCTGGCCGAGTTGCTCAAGCGCATGGTGCCGCTCGAGCGCCTGCCGATGATGTTCGAGCAGAAGCACTTGCATGCGCTGGCGGTCACGGCGTCCAGCTACACCAGCGGTGAGCACTTCACCTTCTTTGATGCGGCGCAGCCGATCGAACCTTGGCTGCGTTCACAACGTGTGGCGGTGCAGTCGCGCTTGTCTCAGGCGCACCTGCTGGCGTCGTCGGCCATACCGTTTGTGTTTCCGGCTACCCAGCTTCAAGTGCAAGGGCAGCAGGGTTGGTTTGGTGACGGTTCGATGCGCCAGACGGCGCCCTTGTCACCCGCAGTGCACCTGGGGGCTCAGCGTTTGTTGATCATCGGCGCCGGTCGCATGCAAGAGCCGACGGGCCGTGTGGCAACAACGCTGGACTACCCCAATCTGGCGCAGATCGCTGGCCACGCGATGGCCAGCATTTTTCTAGACGCCTTGGCCGTGGACATCGAACGCATGCGCCGCATCAACCGCACGCTGGCGCTGCTGCCCGAGGCCGTGCTGGCCGATTCACAGCTCAGGCCGATCGAGGCACTGGTGATCTCACCCACCCAACGCATCGACGACATTGCTTCACGCCATCTATCAGCTTTGCCCACGCCCATCCGGGCTCTGTTGGGCGGCGTTGGCGTGGGCGGCAAGGGCCAGCAGGCTCGCGGTTCAGCATTGGCCAGCTACTTGTTGTTTGAGGCGCCTTTCACTCAAGAGCTCATGGCCCTGGGCGAAGCCGACACCGTGGCGCGCAAGGACGAAGTCTTGCGCTTCTTTGGTTGGGACCTGATTGCGCAGGCCCGGCAGCGCCACAACGGCCCCGGGCCCGATCTCTTGTTGCCATAGGGCAAATGGCTGCGTCCGGTGGCACCGCGGTGCCACCCCGGGCATCAGGCTTGCGGCTTGTCGGCCTTCTTGCTTTTCTTGGTTGTGGGCTCCGCGCCTTCGGCCTTGGCGTTGCGGCTGCCCTTCTTGGCTTTGTTGCCTTCGCCGGCGGGCGTGGCCTGGCCTTCGTAGGGTGCACCTGAGACCGTCAACCCCGCCTTGGAAAAGCGAGCCGCGTTGCCAGGGCCAATGCCGCTGACACGTTCGACCAGATCGCCCCAGCTCTTGAACTCCGAGGTCTGCCGGGCCTTCAGAATCTTGCCGGACAGGCCAGGTCCGATGCCTTTGACCGTTTCCAGTTCAGCCTGGCTGGCTTGGTTGACGTTGACGGCTGCAAAGGCCTGGAACGCGAAAACTGCGGCCAGCAGGGCGATGAAGTTGCGGATCGAGATCATGGTGTTCACTCCTTGAAGGTTGAGGTTGCTGGGCCCGCTGCAAGGTTTGGGCATCGGGCTGACAGCCATTCTTCGCAGGAGTTGGCGCTGCGTCTGTCCCTCGGCGGGGTGCTGCAAGGGGGCCCTCTGCGGCATCCCCCTTGGTGGTCCCCATTGTGGGGGTCAACCGCAGCTCAAGGCAACTTCAGCAGGCGCTGGTACAGCGCCAGGTAGTCCATGGCCGCGCGGTCCCAGTTGAAACGGGCGGCGTGGTGTTGGATGGCCAAGGCATGGGCAGGGTCTGCCATGCGCGCCAGTCCCTGTTGCACCACCGCCTTCATGGTCAAGGGGTCAAAGTCGTCGAAGTAGTCGGCGACCTCACCACCGATCTCCGGCAAGCAGGTGCGCCGAGCCAGGAAGCAGGGCTTGCCAAAATGCATGGCCTCGATGGGGGGAAGCCCAAAGCCTTCGGTCAACGACGGAAACAGAAAGCCAGCGCAGTGGGCATAGGCCCAAGCTTTTTGCTCGTCAGAAATGCCCAGGTGGAATTCGACATTGGGCAGCTTCACCTGCTGGCTCAGCTGCCGGGAGTGGGTGTTGTCCGGACCGCAGAGCACAAAGCGCATCTCGGGCCAGGCCTGGGCCAATGCGATCACCGCCTGCGGGTTCTTGGACGGGTTCATCCGGCTCAGGTGAAACAGGAAGGGTTGGACGCTGTCGCCACCACCTTCCCATCCCGGCAAGGGCGCCTGCGGCGCGCCGACCAGACTGCGGGCGCCGTTGAGGATGACGTCCAAGGGGCCTGTCCAATCCAGGAAACGACGCACATCCGCGGCGGTGTATTGGCTGATGGCCACCACCGCGTCGGTGCGAGACATCAGTGACACCGCACGCCGGTGGTGGCGCCAGGTGCTGAAGGCGTTGCGTCCGTACTGGTAGCTGAGGTCGTGCACCGTCACCAGCCGCAGGCCAACGTGCGCCGGCGGCCGGGTGCGGTTGAGCTGGTGCAGGGAATGCCACAGCGCCCATTCGCCCGGAATTGCAGCACGCCATTGCTGCCAGCGGCTCACACCCACATAGGACACGCCGGCACCAAACAGCCCGAACAGCGGTTCACGCAGATGGAAGTGAAACCGCACACCATGCAGTTCTTTCCAGGCCGGTGCAGCATCGGCCAAGCGCTGCCCCAGTTGCCGCGAAAACTCGCCCAGCCCGTCGTGCACGCCGCCCACGTTGCCCAGGCTGATCAGAACGTGGCGTTCTTTCATGCGGGTGCCTTGGGCGCAGACTCAAGTGCGCAGCAGTTGCTGCGACAGTCCCAGGGCCTCGTCGGCGCTGGGCCATGATGTCAGGGTCCCTTGGCGTGGGTGCTGCAGCACATGCACGCTGGGTCCCCAGGGGCTCCAGCGCGCCGCTTCCGTTGGGCCCAGCAAGCTGATCAAGGGCCGCCCCAGCGCCGCAGCCAGGTGGCCGGGCCCGGTGTCGTTGGCCACCACGAGCGACGCGCGCTGCAACACGCCAGCATAAACGGCCAGGTCCGCCCCTTCAAGCATCCGCGCTGCGGGATAGAGCTGGCGGGCGGCCTCGTGTTCCCCCGGCCCCGGGTAGACCACCAAGGGCATGCCCAGCCGCGCTGAGGCCTCTGCTGCAAAGGCCTGGAAGCCGGGCCATTTTTTGTCGGCTTTGTCGGCGGTGGCAGCCTTGCCGCCCGCAAACGGGCAGATCATGGTGAACGCGCCTGTGATGCCGTGTGCGGTCAGCAGCGCTTGCGCCTGGGCGGCTTTCGCCGCTTGAACCTGAAAGCCAATCTCGCGTGGCGCCGGCCCCTCGTGGTCGACAAAGCGGCAGGCGATGTCCCAGTAGCGTTCCAGCTCATGGCCGGTCTCGGCCCAGGGCTCGGCGCGCGTCAACAGCGGTGAACGGCCTTCCTTGGCCACGCCCACGGGCTTCAAGCCGGCCATGCGCATTTCCAGCGCAGCTGAGAACGACACTGGCAGCAGCAAGGCGTTTTCCCGCTGCGCAAAACCGGGGTCGCGAAGGTTCAGGTCGTGGCGAAGCTGGCGCAACTGTGCCACTTTGGCATGCAGGCCCGCAGGCTGCACATGCACCGGCCATCCATAGCCGGCCAGCAGCGAGGGTGCCCACTTTCCACGCGCCACCAGGTGCAACTCAAAGCCCTTGGACTCGATCAGCTGCAAGCCCGGCAGACCCAGGATGACGTCGCCCACCCAGTTGCGAATGCGAACGATCAGGGGTTTGGGCGCTGTCATGCCACAGGGCCCAGCAGTTGGTTCACCGCGGCAGCCAGGTCGCGCAGGGCTTGCTCAGGGCCGACCAGGAAGCGCTGCTCCACACCGGCCGCTTGACCCGCTTGCAGGTCACTGGCTCGGTCACCAAACAGCACCGACTGCGCGGGGTTCAAGCTGTGCTCGCGCATGGCTTGGAGCAGCATGCCGGGTTGTGGCTTTCGGCAGTCGCACGCCAGTCGGTATTCACCCGGCAGGCCGTCGGGGTGGTGCGGGCAGGCGTACACCCCCGTGAGCTTGACGCCCTGTGCTTCCAGTTGCTGCGCCATGTGCGCATGCAGCTGCTCAACATCGGCCAGCGTGTACAAACCGCGCGCAACGCCCGACTGGTTGGTGACCACCACCAAAGCGAATCCGGCGCCCTGAAGCCGACGGCAAGCGGCCACGGCGCCAGGCAGCCAGTGGAAGTCGGCCACGCGGTGCACATAGCCCAGGTCTTCGTTGAGCACGCCGTCGCGGTCCAGAAATGCTGCCGGACGCAGGTTCATGCGGGAGCGTTGCCTTCGTTGATGCGGCGCACCAGCGCGGTGGTGGAGTAGCCGTCTACAAAGGGCAGCGCCAGCGAACGCCCGCCCCAGCTGCGGACCAGCGCCGTCTCGGCCAGCGTTTCCATGTCGTAGTCGCCGCCCTTGACGTACAGCTCTGGGCGCACCTCGGCCAGCAGCGGCACCGGCGTGGGTTCATCGAAGAGGATCAAGGCGGTGACCGACTCCAGCGCACCGAGCACGCAGGCGCGGTCCAGCTCGCGGTTCAAGGGCCGGTCAGGGCCCTTGCCCAGGCCACGGGCCGAATGGTCGCTGTTGAGTGCCACCACCAGGCTGGCGCCCATGGCGCGTGCCTCAGCCAGGTAGCTCACGTGGCCCCGGTGCAGGATGTCAAACACGCCGTTGGTAAACACCAAGGGGCGGGGCAGGGCCGCGATGGCCGCCGCGTCGCCGCGGGCCAGTAACTTGCGCAGCAGCGGGTGTGGATCCCCAGCGTTCATGTGGCCAGTTCAGCGTGCTGGACCGCCGCGGTGCCAAAGCGCGACACCACGATGCCCGCAGCCCGATTGGCGTGCGGTGCGGCTGCCCGCAGGCTCATGCCTGCCGCCATCAGCGCGGCCAGGGTGCCAATGACGGTGTCGCCAGCACCGGTCACGTCGTAAACCTCGCGCGCCTGGGTGGGCAGGCGCAAGTGGCCGCCGTCGTCGAACAGGCTGATGCCTTCTTCTGAGCGCGTCAGCAAGAGCCCCTGCAACTGCAGTTGCGAGCGCAGGGCGTCGGCCCGCTGCTGCAGCTGTGCTTCGCTGCTCCAAGCCCCCACCACCTGCGTCAATTCGCTGCGATTGGGCGTGATGGCGGTGGCGCCGGCATAACGGCTGAAGTCGCTTCCCTTGGGGTCCACCAGGACCGGCTTGCCCGCGGCTTGGGCCCGTTCGATCATTTGCCCCACGTGGGTCAAGCCACCTTTGCCGTAGTCCGACATCAGTACCAGGTCGTGGTCCGGCAGCAAGCGGTCGTAGTCCGCCAGCATCGACTGCAGCACCTCGTGGTCGGGCTTGTTTTCGAAATCGATGCGCAGCAATTGCTGCGAGCGGCCGATCACCCGCAGCTTGACCACCGTTTGCAACTGGGCGTCGGTGCCCAGCACGGCGTGGATGCCCTGTTGCACGAGCAGTTCACGCAAGCTGCGGCCGGGTGCGTCGTCACCCACCACGGTGAGCAGCGTGCACTGGGCGCCCAGGCTGGCCACGTTCATGGCCACGTTGGCGGCACCACCGAGCCGGTTTTCCTCACGGGTGACGCGCACCACCGGCACCGGCGCTTCGGGCGAAACCCGGTCGACACCGCCGAACCAGTAGCGGTCCAGCATGGCGTCGCCCACCACCAGCACCCGGGCGCGGGCCAACCGTTCAGCGCTGGGAATGGGTGTCAAGGTCATGACAGGCCCAGGATCTGTTCGATCTGCGCACACCAGTTGTGGCCGATGAAGATGTGTGCTTCCTGGATGCGGGCGGTGGTGTTGCTGGGCACGACCAGCGCGTCGTCGCACAGGGGCAACAGCTGGCCACCGTCGCGGCCCAGCAGACCCAAGGTCAAAACGCCGGTGGCCCGCGCAGCCGTGGCGGCACGCAGCAGGTTGGCGGAATTGCCACTGGTCGAGATCAGGATCAGCGCGTCGCCAGCCCGGCCCAGGCCCAGCACCTGGCGCTCAAACACCGCCTCAAAGCCGTAGTCGTTGCCGATGCAGGTCAGGGCCGAGCTGTCGGTGGACAGCGCCATGCCAGCCAGTGGGCGGCGGTCGTCGACCAGGCGGCCGGTCAACTCGGCGGCCAGGTGCTGGCAGTCGGCGGCAGAGCCACCGTTGCCTGCGAACATGATCTTGCCCCCCGCTTTCAGAACAGCGCCCAGTTGCAACCCGATTCGTTCAACCGCGGGCTCCAAGGTGGCCAGCCCATCGAACAGGGCGCGGTGCTCTTGAAGTGCTCGTCGGTATAGATCCAGCGTCATGTGGGGGCAGTCTTCAAGTGCATCGCCATCTGCAGATCGGCTGCGCAACGGTTCTGACGAATAATCAAAGGATTCTGCCACCGTGCCTGTCGGCCTTGAGCAGGCCACCAGCACCCTGAACGCCGATGTCCCGAACTGAAAAGCTGCCCTGTGCGGCAGACGTGATCGCTTGCCACGACGCCTGCTTGGCCAGCCCGGGCTGGCCTGCCACCGAGCCTGCGCCGCAAGATGGCTTGCTCTGGAGCTGGGTGCAGGCCAACCATCGCAACAACAGCCGCCTGTGGGCCGAAGAAGATCTGGCCCGGCGCACCACGGTGGCCGACGCCGACATCGCCGCCAACAAACGCGCCATCGACGGCTTCAACCAGGCCCGCAACGACGCCACCGAGCGGGTCGACGAGATTCTCTTGCTGGCGCTGGGCCTGGTGGACCCGGAATCAGCGCGGGGTGATGCCCCGCTGTCGCAGGTACCATCGGGTGCGCGTTTGAACAGTGAAACCGCCGGCAGCATGATCGACCGCATGTCGATCATGGCGCTGAAGCTGCAGGCCATGTGGGCGCAAACCCTGAGGACCGATGTCGATGAGTCACATCGAAGGTCCAGCCAAGCCAAGTGGCAACGCTTGCACGAGCAGCGCAGCGACTTGGGTGCCTGCCTCGACGGCCTGCTGGCGGACGCGGCCAGCGGCAAGGCTTACTTCAAGGTCTACAGGCAGTTCAAGATGTACAACGATCCGCAGCTCAATCCGCAACTGGTCAAAGAGCGCCAGAAGCCTTGAACGCACCACGCGTCCTCATCGTCAAGACCTCGTCCATGGGCGACGTGGTCCATGCCTTGCCTGTGGTTTCGGACATCCTGGCGCAGTTTCCCCAGGCCCAGGTGGACTGGCTGGTGGAGGCCTCTTTTGCGGCCATCCCGAGGTTGCACCCAGGCGTGAACCTGGTGCTGCCGATGTCGTGGCGCAAGTGGCGTGGCAGCCTCTTCAGCGCTGACACGTGGCGTGCGATGGGGGCTTTGCGGCAAGAGATGCGCACTGCGCCTTACGACGCCGTGCTGGACCTGCAGGGCCTGCTCAAGAGTGCCGTCTGGGCGCGCCAGGCCCGTGGCCCGGTGGTGGGCTATGACCGCCACAGCATCCGCGAGCCCGCAGCCGCCTGGCTGTACTGGCGCAAGGCCGCCATATCAAGGGAGCTGCCAGCGGTTCAGCGCTGCCGGCTGCTGGCGGCAGCCCATCTGGGCTACACGGTCAACGGACCGCCCGACTTTGGCTTGAAAGCCCCGACTGCAGCCTGGAAGCCGCGCACGGCCTATGGTGTGTTGATTCCCAATGCCAGCCGCAAAGAAAAGCACTGGCCCGAGCGCAACTGGGTGGCCGTGGGCCGGCGCATGGTGGAGCTGGGCTGGACGCCCTTGGTGTGCTGGGGCCGCCCTGACGAACAAACGCTGGCTGAACGCATCGCCGCCGGTTGCGAGGGCGACGTACCGCCGTTCCTGAAAGTGGGTGAGATGGCGGCGGTGCTGGCCAGCGCGCAGCAGGTGGTGGGCTTGGACACCGGCTTGACCCATCTGGCCGCAGCTCTGGGGCTGCCTACCTTGGGCATCTATTGCGACCACGAGCCTGGTTTGGCGGGCATCACCGGGGCCGCAAGGGTGGCCAGCATTGGAGGCAAGGGCCAGGTGCCCAGCCGTCAAGACGTGCTGGCACTGTTTGAGAAGCAACTGGCCCGCTGAGGTCGTTGGCCCTTGCTGGCCGGCCGCCGAGGAAACCTCAAAAGGGCGCTGAAGCTCAGACGGCGTCGAGCCGCTGCGGTGGATAGCTGTCCCAGCTGAGGCAGCCGGGGCACTGCCAGAAGTAGTGCTGGGCTTCAAAACCGCAAACGGCACAGCGATAGCGCTGCAGAGGCCGAGCGGCGCGGGCGACGGCTTCTCGAAGGGCCACGCGGCCTTCGTCGGTCCAGTCTTGGGGCTCTTGCGAGAGCAGCAGTTGTGCAGCCGACAGAGACGGGTGGTCCTTGAGGTGGGCCAGCAGCCGAGGCAAGCGTCGAGCCGAGCCCTGGCCCTCCACCTGTTCCAGGGCCTGCAGCAGCTCTACAGCGGGCATGCCTTTCAGAGCAGCTTCCAGCTTGGCCTGTGCGGCCGCGGTGACGCTGGCGTCCTGACTGGCCATGGCCGAGCGGGCGTAGTCCGCCGCCACCAGCAGGAAGGCGGCTGGTTGGGTTTGCTGCAGGTGGTCCCACGCCAACAGGGCTTGGGCATGCTGGCCCTGCTGATGCAGGCGACGGCCCGTGAGCACGCCAACCCGGATGGCATTGGGCGATGCCTCTCGAGCGCGCTGCAAGGCAGCTTGAGCTTCATCCGGTGCGCCACGGGCGTCGGCTTGCTCGGCCAGTTCGCACTCGTAGTGCGCGATGCGCTCTGCAAAGGATCCCTGGCCCTGGGCTTGCAGTTTGCTGGCAA
Organism: Betaproteobacteria bacterium; assembly: GCA_043743835.1. Taxonomy (GTDB): domain Bacteria; phylum Pseudomonadota; class Gammaproteobacteria; order Burkholderiales; family Burkholderiaceae_C; genus Rubrivivax. The sequence continues at coordinate 13,190 of JAYTVT010000006.1, read as the reverse complement.
TCTCGGCCGCCTGCACCCAGTCGCGTGATCGCTCGTACAGCGACAGCAAGGCCAGCTGGGCCTGTCCGGCGTGGGGTGTTCCTTGCAGTGCACGCCAGGCCGCTTCTGCGCGGTCAAAGAGGCCTGCCTTCATGTAGTCCTGGGCCAGCGCCAGCTGGGCGCGGTCGCGGTCGCCGGTCTTCAAATCGGCCCGGTCCAGCAGGTGCTGGTGCACGCGCACGGCGCGCTCGAACTCACCGCGCCGTCGAAACAAGTTGCCCAGGGCAAAGTGCAGCTCGGTGGTGTCGGGGTCGTTCTGGACAGCTTCGATGAAAGCGTCGATGGCCTTGTCTTGCTGTTCGTTCAGCAAGAGGTTCAAGCCCTTGAAATAGGCCCGCGGTGAGTCGTCGCGTTCCTGGCGCAGTTGGCGCAGGTCCAGACGTGACGCCACCCAACCCAAGGCAAACGCGACCGGCAAACCGATCAGCAGCCACTGCAGATCAAACTCCATCAGGTGATCTTTCGAGCGGCGGCATCAGGGCCCCACCCGGGGCGGGTGTTCAGCCGCAAACTCCGAAGGAGTGTCTGTTGCTGGTGCGGTCTGAGCGGCTTTGGCCATGGATGCGGCTTCAGGCCGTGCCCTGCGCCAACGGCGCCAGAGATCGGGCAGCATGGCCAGTACGCCCACTGCGCAACCGGCGGCAAAGGCCGCCAACACGATGATCACCAGGGGTGCCTGCCACTGCGCCCCAAAAAACCAGTGCACCACGGTCGGCTGCTGGTTGTTCAGCGCAAAGGCAAACAAGGTGAAAAAGATGAGGGCTCGTGCGAGCCAGGAGAACAGGCGCATCAGGCGCCGATTCTAGGAGGCATGGCCTGGCTCAGCCGAGCTCAGGCTCAGAGCTGTGCTCGGTGTCCACGGCTTCGCGCAGGGCCTTGCCTGGCTTGAAGTGCGGCACCAGCTTCTCGGGGATCACCACCTGCTCGCCACTGCGAGGGTTGCGCCCTACCCGCGGCGGACGGCGGTTGATGCTGAAACTGCCAAACCCGCGGATCTCGATGCGGTGCCCACGCGCCAGCGCGTCCGACATGGCGTCCAGGATGGTCTTGACGGCGAATTCGGTGTCGCGCTGGGTCAGCTGCGAAAAACGCTCGGTCAAACGGGTGACAAGGTCAGAGCGGGTCATCTGGGTCGGTCGTGTACAGCGGGTACGAAGGCCAGAAAGGGCGCCCCGCCCGTGCTGCCGGGGCAGCTTGGGTGGGGCAGGGCGGTGTTACTCGTTGCCCTTGTCGAGCTTGGCACGCAGCAAGGCGCCCAGGCTCGTGGTGCCGGCGTTTTCACGCTCGGCGGTCTGGCTCAGGCGCTGCATGGCCTGCTGCTCTTCGGCGTTGTCCTTGGCCTTGATGGACAACTGGATCGAGCGCATCTTGCGGTCGACGTTGATCACCATGACGTTGACATCGTCGCCCTCTTTCAGCACGTTGCGCGCGTCTTCGACACGGTCGCGGCTGATTTCAGAGGCACGCAGGTAGCCGGTGACGTCTTCGTTGAGCTGGATCTCGGCGCCGCGCGGGTCAACGCTCTTGACCTTGCCGTCAACGATGGCACCCCGGTCGTTCATCGTGGTGAAGCTGGTGAACGGGTCGGTGTCCAGCTGCTTGATGCCCAGGCTGATGCGCTCGCGCTCGACGTCCACTGCCAGCACCAGGGCTTCGACTTCCTGGCCCTTTTTGTAGTTGCGCACGGCGGTTTCGCCCGGCTCGTGCCAGGACAGGTCGGACAGGTGCACCAGGCCGTCGATGCCAGCGGTCAGGCCCACGAACACACCAAAGTCGGTGATGCTCTTGACGGGGCCCTTGACGCGGTCGCCGCGCTTGACGGTGGAAGAGAATTCTTCCCACGGGTTGACTTTGCACTGCTTCATGCCCAGGCTGATGCGGCGCTTGTCTTCGTCGATTTCCAGAACCATGACTTCGACTTCTTCGCCCAGGGTGACCACCTTGGCGGGAGCGACGTTTTTGTTGGTCCAGTCCATCTCGGACACGTGCACCAGGCCTTCGATGCCGGGTTCGATTTCCACAAACGCACCGTAGTCGGCGATGTTGGTGATCTTGCCGAACAGGCGGGTGCTGTTGGGGTAGCGGCGAGCCACACCGTGCCAGGGGTCGTCGCCCAGCTGCTTCAGGCCCAGGCTGACGCGATTTTTCTCGGCGTCAAACTTCAGCACCTTGGCGGTGAGCTCCTGGCCCACGGTGACCACTTCGCTGGGGTGACGCACCCGGCGCCAGGCCATGTCGGTGATGTGCAGCAGGCCGTCGATGCCACCCAGGTCCACGAAGGCACCGTACTCGGTGATGTTCTTGACCACGCCGTGCACGATGGCACCTTCGGACAGGGTCTCGAGCAGCTTGGCGCGCTCTTCGCCCATCGAAGCTTCCACTACCGCGCGGCGTGACAGCACCACGTTGTTGCGCTTGCGGTCGAGCTTGATGACCTTGAATTCCATGGTCTTGCCCTCGTAGGGCGACATGTCCTTCACGGGGCGGGTGTCGAGCAGGCTGCCCGGCAGGAAGGCGCGGATGCCGTTGACCAGCACCGTCAGGCCGCCCTTGACCTTGCCACTGACCGTGCCGGTGACGAATTCGCCCGATTCCAGAGAGTTCTCGAGCGACATCCAGCTGGCCAGGCGCTTGGCCTTGTCGCGGCTGAGGATGGTGTCGCCGTAGCCGTTTTCGACGGCGTCGATGGCCACCGAAACGAAATCACCGACCTGGACTTCGAGTTCGCCCTGGTCGTTCTTGAATTCTTCGATCGCAACGTAGGACTCGCTCTTGAGACCCGCGTTGACCACAACGTGGTTGAACTCGATGCGCACGACTTCGGCGGAGATGACCTCGCCAACGCGCATGTCATTGCTCTTGAGGGATTCCTCAAACAGAGCCGCAAAAGAGCCGTTGCCACCCGAGGAGGTGACGGTAGTTTGGATGGACATGGATTTCCTAGACTGACCCGGAGGAGTTGAAGGCAGAGCCGGGCTTGCTTGCGGCAGGGACGCCGCGGTTGGGGTTGAACACCTGCACACCCTGTCTTGACGACGGGCCTGACGGCCGCTGGGGGGAATGCAGGAACGGGAAAAAACGACTGGCGCTACAAGCCCTTGAAGGGCCCACGTTGCCGCCACCAAGCCAACACCTGCTGCACCGACGCTTCGATGCCAAGGTTGGAATTGTCCAGAAGCAACGCGTCCTCGGCCGGCTTGCATGGTGAAACGCTGCGGTTTTGATCGCGGGCGTCCCGGGCTTCCAAATCGGCACGAAGACTGTCGATATTAGCGGGAATTCCTTTTGAAATCAACTGCTTATAGCGTCGCTCGGCACGCTGAGCGGCGCTGGCGGTGAGAAAAACCTTCAGGCTGGCGTCGGGAAAGACCACGGTGCCCATGTCGCGGCCGTCGGCCACCAGCCCGGGGGCGCGGCGAAAGGCCTGTTGCAGGCCGTGCAAGGCTTGGCGTACTGCGGGCAGCGCCGACACGCGCGATGCCAGCAAGCCGCTGGATTCCAGGCGCAGTTCGTCGGTGACTTCGCGGCCACGCAGCCAGGTGCGGCCGGCGTCCTCGCCCTGGCCAAAGCGCAGGTCGAGCTGGCCGGCCAGCGCTGCCACAGGCGCTTCGGCGTCGGGGTCGACGCCCGACTGCACGGCGGCCAGGCCGGTGGCCCTGTACAGCGCGCCGCTGTCCAACAGCTCATAGCCCAAAGCGGTGGCCACCGCAGACGCCAGGGTGCCTTTGCCCGACGCGGTGGGGCCGTCGATGGCGATCACCGGGACGGTGGCCGGGTTGGCGCTGACCACCTCAAAGAGCGCTTCGAAATAGTCGGGAAAGGTCTTGGCCACGCATTTCGGGTCCTGGATGCGCACGCTGGCATCGCCGCCGGCCAGCGGGTTGAACGCGGCCAGCGACAGGCACATGGCCATGCGGTGGTCGTCATAGGTGTGCACCGAGGCGCTGTGCCAGCGCTGCGGCGGCTGCACCACCAGGTAGTCGGGGCCTTCTTCGACCGTGGCCCCCAGTTTGCGAAGCTCGGTGGCCATGGCCGCCAGGCGGTCAGTCTCCTTGACGCGCCAGCTGGCAATGCCGGTCAGCCGCGTGGGGCCGTCGGCGTACAGCGCCATCACCGCCAAGGTCATGGCGGCGTCGGGAATGCGGTTGCAATCCAACGTGATGCCGGCCAGCGGCCAGCGGCCACGGTGGACTTCGAGCCAACCCGGGCCGCGCTTGACCTGCGCGCCCATGGCCACAGCCGCGTCCACAAAGCGAATGTCGCCTTGGATGGAATCGCTGCCCACGCCCTCGATGCGCAGCGGCGCGCCACCGTGGGCGGCGATGGCACCCAGTGCGACGAAGTAGGACGCCGACGACGCGTCGCCTTCAACATGGATGTGGCCCGGACTGCGGTAAGCGCTGCCGCGTGGCAAGGTGAAGCGCTGCCAGCCTTGCCGCTGCACCTCAATTCCAAAACGGGCCAGCAGCTTGAGCGTGATCTCGATGTAGGGCTTGGAAATGAGCTCACCCACCACCTCGATCACAACGTCGCCATCGGTCGTAGCCAAGGGCAGGGCCATCAAGAGTGCGGTCAGGAACTGGCTGGAGACGTCACCGCGAACGCGGATGGGCTGCGCCGTGTGCAAGCGCCCGCCCGCTGTTCCGTTCAGGCGCAGTGGCGGATAGCCGGCTTGGCCCAGCTCTTCGATCTGGCAACCCAGGGGCCGCAGTGCATCGACGAGGTCGCCGATCGGGCGTTCGTGCATGCGCGGCACACCGCGCAATTCAAACCGGCCGCCTTGCAGCGTGCTGAGCACCGCCAAAGCCGCAGCCAATGGGCGCATCGCGGTGCCCGCATTGCCCAGAAAGAGATCGGCCTGCAAGACCTGCAACTGCCCGCCCAGGCCGGTGATGTGCAGCACGCTGTCTTCCCTGCGCAACTGGCAACCGAGTGTCGTCAGTGCCGCCAACATGACCCGGGTGTCGTCGCTGTCGAGCAGATCGTGAACGGTCGTGGTGCCGCTGGCCAGGCCGGCCAACAACAGCACGCGGTTGGAAATGCTCTTCGAGCCCGGCAGGCGCACGGTGCCCGAGGCGCCGTTCAAGGGCGGCAGGTCAATGAAGGGAATGTCGTGCATGCAAACGGGCTGGTGTCGGGCTGGTGTCGGGCTTGGAACTTGGCCCAAGAGCGGGCTACCCAGGCGCAAGGAGCATCAGAGGCTGTTCAGAATTTGGTGTTGCCGCCGCCGCTGTTGCTGCTGCCGGAAGGGGTGTTGCCGCCCGTGTTGCGGCTGCCCATCTGCCAATTGGAACGGCCCTCGGCGGGCCCGCGGATCAGGCCCTCCAAGGCGTCGCCATTGCCTTCGCGGATCACATGCTCCAGCGCGTCCAGAGCTCGCCGAAAGCGTTGCGACTGCTTGAGCACCTCTTCGCGGTTGGCCACCAGAACGTCGCGCCACATTTCAGGGTTGCTGGCGGCAATGCGGGTGAAGTCGCGAAAACCGGGGCCGGCCAGTGACAGGAAATCCTTGCCAGCCGGCTGGTTGACCACCGCGCTGAAATAGGCAAACGCCAGCAGGTGCGGCAGGTGGCTGACCGCGGCAAAAGCAGCGTCATGGTTTTCAGGTGTCATTTTCAGCACCTGGGCTCCGATGGCCGACCAGACGTCGGTGGCCTTCTGAACCAATTCGGGCAAGGTCTGGGCCAGCGGCGTGATGATGACCTGCCGGCCGCTGTACAGCGCCGCGTCGGCGTGGGTGATGCCGGAGACTTCCTTGCCGGTGATGGGGTGGGCCGGCACGAAGGACGCGACACGCTCGCGCAACACCCGCCGCGCAGCGTCCACGACGTCGCGTTTGGTGCTGCCCACGTCCATGAAGAGCACACCCGGCTCCACCAGGTGGCGGATGGCCTTGAAGGTGGTCTCGGTGGCGGCCACTGGCACGGCCAACAACACGATGTCCGAACCCGAGACCGCGAGCAGGGCGGACTCCGCCGCCACGTCGATGATGCCCAGCTTTTTGGCTTTTTCGGTGGTGGAAGGCGACTTGCTGTATCCAACCACGCGCTTGACCAAGCCAGCGCGCTTGAGGGCCAGCGCGAAGCTGCCACCCATCAAACCGCACCCGATGACACCCAGCTGGTTGAACATCACGCAGCCCCCTGGAGGGGCAGCGAAACCGGCGAACGTGGGGAAGGCGCGGGCGTCATTTCACGTCGATGGGGTAGGTGCCCAAGACCTTGAAATAGGCGCAGACCTGACGCAGTTCGGTCAAGGCTTGTGCCACGTTGGCGTCGTCAGGGTGACCTTCCAGGTCGATGTAGAAGTAGTACTCCCACTGGCCCGAGCGCGCCGGCCTGGATTCAAACCGGGTCATCGACACACCGTGCGACTTCAAGGGCACCAGCATGTCGTGAACCGCACCGGGCCGGTTGGTGACCGACACCACCAAGCTGGTGCAATCGTGGCCCGAGGCCTTGGGCGCAGGGTGACGCTGGGGGTGTGTAACCACCGCAAAGCGGGTTCGGTTGTGGGCGTCGTCTTGCACCGCAGGCGCCACCACGTGCAATCCGAATTCACCGGCCGCACGGGTGCTGGCGATGGCCGCCAGGCTGCCATCCAGGGACGCCAAACGGGCCCCTTCGGCGTTGCTGCTGACCGGCCGGCGTTCGGCCGCCGGCAAGTGCGCCGACAGCCAGGCGTTGCACTGGGCCAGCGCCTGCGGATGGGCCAGCACGGCTGTGATGCTCTGGGTGCTGTCGCTCTTGCGCAGCAGGTTGTGGCGCACAAAAAGGCTGGTTTCACCGATGATGAACAGCGGCGTGTGCAGGAAGAGGTCCAGCGAGCGGGTGACCACGCCTTCGGTGGAATTTTCGACCGGCACCACGCCAAAGTCAGCCGCGCCCGTGGCGGTGACGTGGAAGACCTCATCAAAGTTGGCGCACGGCACGCGCAAGATCGACGAACCAAAAAAGCCCAGCGCCGCCTCTTCACTGAAGGTGCCGGCCGGCCCCAGGTAGGCCACCCGGGTGGGCGTTTCCAGCGCGCGGCTGGCGGACATGATCTCGCGCCAAATGGGCGCAACGCAGTCGTTGGGCAGCGGGCCGGGGTTGGCGGCTTTCAAGCCGTCGATCACCTGCGCCTCACGCTCGGGGCGGAACACGGGTGAGCCTTCCTGCTTCTTGACCTCCCCCACCTCCAACGCCAAAGCAGCACGTTGGTTGAGCAGCGCCAGCAACTCGCGGTCCACGGCGTCGATGCGCGTGCGCAAGGACAACAGCAGCGGGTTGACGGCCGAGGGCTCGTTCATGGCAGGTTCGGGGCGGGGGCGTGGCGTACTCGTGGAAGACGAAGGCAGCGCCTTATTTCTTGGGCGCGGCGCCGCTGGCGGGTGGTGTTGGCGGGGTCAGACGCTTGGACACGCTGGCCGTCATGGCGCGTGCCTTGGGCTCAATCTCGGCGCGAGTGTCTGCCACGACCTTCTCCACCAAGGCTTTTTGCATCTCGCCGGCCATGCCCTGAAATTTGCGGATGGTGGGGGACTCGAGCATGGCGATCACCTGGCGCAGCTCATCTTCCGTGAATCGCTCTTCCAGGATGGGCCCGATGGTGCTGGCAGCCACCTGGTTGGCCCGGTCGCGCACGATGGGCACGGCTTCGTCGGCGTACTTGCGAAGATCGGCTTCAACGTCCTTGGCCACCGCTTCGCGGCGCTCTGCCGGCAAGCGCTGCAAGGCTTGCCCGGCTTGCTGCATCAGCTGCATGGCCGGTTGTTCGGCCATTTGGCGAGCCATGGCTTCAATGCCGGGCTGCTGCAGTTGCAAGACCTTGGCGACCAGTTCTTTCTTGCCGCCCGCTTGTGCCTGGCTTGGGCTGTGGGCCACCAGGGCCAAAGCCAGCGCAACGCCAGTGAGTGTGGTCTTGATCATCAGGTTCCTTCTGGGCTCGGCTCCGCGCCGGCGGTGTCTTCGTTGTCAGATGGGGCGTCGTTCTCAACCAAGCGCTGCAGGCCGGACAGCTTGGTGCCGTTGTCCAGCGAGATCAGCGTCACGCCCTGCGTGGCACGACCCAGTTCACGAATCTCGCTGACCCGGGTGCGCACCAGCACGCCCTTGTCGGTGATGAGCATGATTTCGTCGGCCGGCCGCACCAGCGTGGCGGCCACCACGCGGCCGTTGCGCTCGGTTTGCTGGATGGCGATCATGCCCTTGGTACCGCGCCCGTGGCGGGTGTATTCGACGATGCTGGTGCGCTTGCCAAAACCGTTTTCGGTGGCGGTCAGCACGCTCTGGGTTTCGTCTTCGGCCACCAGCATGGCAATCACGCTCTGGCCTTCTTCCAGCGTCATGCCCTTCACGCCGCGGGCCTGGCGGCCGTGTGCGGTGACATCACCTTCGTCAAAACGCACGGCCTTGCCGCCGTCGCTGAACAGCATCACGTCGTGTTTGCCGTCGGTGAGCGCGGCGCCGATCAGGTAGTCGCCTTCGTCCAGCGTGACGGCGATGATGCCGGCCTTGCGCGGGTTGGAAAAGTCGTCCAGCGGCGTCTTCTTGACCACGCCCAGGGCCGTGCTCATGAACACGTAGTGGTCTGCGGGAAAGCTGCGGAATTCACCGGTGAGCGGCAGCACCACTGTGATTTTTTCGCCAGTCTGCAGCGGGAACATGTTGACGATGGGGCGGCCACGTGAGGCGCGCGAGCCCTGCGGCACTTCCCAGACCTTGATCCAGTAGACACGACCGCGGTCGCTGAAGCACAGGATCCAGTCGTGTGTGTTGGCGATGAAGAGCTGGTCGATCCAGTCGTCTTCCTTGGTCTGCGTGGCCTGCTTGCCACGGCCGCCACGTTTTTGGGCGCGGTATTCGGTGAGCGGCTGGCTCTTGACGTAGCCGGTGTGGCTGAGCGTGACCACCATGTCGGTGGGTGTGATCAGGTCTTCGGTGCCCAGCTCCAGCGCATTGCGTTCGATCACGCTGCGGCGGGCGCCCAACTTGCTTTGGCCAAACTCCTGGCGCAGGTCGCCCAGTTCACCGCTGATGATGGCTGTCACACGCTCGGGCTTGGCCAGGATGTCCAGCAGGTCGGCAATGTGCTCCATCACCTCGCGGTACTCGCCAATGATCTTGTCCTGCTCCAGCCCGGTCAGGCGCTGCAGGCGCATCTGCAGGATTTCCTGCGCCTGGTCGTCACTCAGGCGGTACAGGCCATCGGCCTGCAGGCCGTAGCTGGCGGGCAGGCCTTCGGGCCGGTAGGCGGCGCGGCCGCCGACAGTGCCTTCTTCAGCCCGCGCCAGCATCTCGCGCACCATCGAGCTGTCCCAGCTCTTGGCCATCAAGGCGGCCTTGGCCACGGGTGGGGTGGGGCTGGTCTTGATGGTTTCGATGAACTCATCGATGTTGGCCAGCGCCACCGCCAAGCCTTCCAGCACGTGGCCGCGTTCACGCGCCTTGCGCAGCTCGAAAACCGTGCGCCGGGTGACCACTTCGCGGCGGTGTTCCAAGAAGATGTCGACCAACATCTTCAGGTTGCACAGCTTGGGTTGGCCGTCGATCAGCGCCACCATGTTCATGCCGAAGCTGTCCTGCAGCTGCGTCTGCTTGTACAGGTTGTTCAGCACGACTTCAGGCACTTCACCGCGCTTGAGTTCGATGACGACACGCATGCCGTCTTTGTCGCTCTCGTCCTGGATGTGGCTGATGCCTTCGATCTTCTTTTCGTGCACCAGCTCGGCCATGCGCTCGAGCAGTGTCTTCTTGTTGACCTGGTAGGGGATCTCGTCAACGATGATGGCTTGCCGGGCGCCTTTGTCGATGTCCTCGAAGTGGCACTTGGCGCGCATCACGATCTTGCCGCGGCCGGTGCGGTAGCCCTCGCGCACACCGGTCAGCCCGTAGATGATGCCGGCGGTGGGGAAGTCGGGCGCGGGCACGATTTCCATCAGCTCGTCGATGCTCGCGTCGGGGTTCTTCAGCAGGTGCAAACAAGCGTCCACCACCTCGTTAAGGTTGTGCGGTGGGATGTTGGTGGCCATACCCACCGCGATGCCGGTGGAGCCATTGATCAGCAGGTTGGGCAGCCGCGTGGGCAGCACCGTGGGTTCTTTTTCGCTGCCGTCGTAGTTGGGCGCGAAGTCGACCGTGTCCTTGTCGATGTCTTCGAGCATCTCGTGCGCGATCTTTGACAGCCGGATTTCGGTGTAGCGCATGGCCGCCGCGTTGTCGCCGTCCACGCTGCCGAAATTGCCCTGTCCGTCAACCAGCATGTGGCGCAGGCTGAAGTCTTGCGCCATGCGCACGATGGTGTCGTAGACGGCGGTGTCGCCGTGCGGGTGGTACTTGCCGATCACGTCGCCGACGATGCGGGCGCTCTTCTTGTACGGCCGGTTCCAGTGGTTGGAAAGCTCGTGCATGGCGAAGAGCACGCGGCGATGCACCGGCTTCAAGCCGTCACGCGCGTCAGGCAGCGCACGCCCCACGATCACGCTCATGGCGTAATCAAGGTAGGACTTGCGCATCTCCTCTTCTAGACTGGTGGGAAGTGTTTCCTTGGCGAAGGAGCTCATGCGGTAGAGGAGTTGGAGAGGGCCGCATGAAGACACGTACAGCGGCGAATCGAAAGGGATTCTACGGGGGTGCTGCGTGTAGCGGCTGCGCAACATGCAAGAGGGTCCTCATCTCGGGTGGGCCCAAAATGAAGACGGCCCGACGCCCTATGGCACAATGATCTGTCGGTGGTAAGTGCCCGCGGCTGCGGGGGTTTGCCCTGCAGTTACGCGAGTTTCCCGCTAGTCGTTTTGGACATCACGCAGGCTTGTCTGCGGCTTCCTCGAGAGGAGAATCATGAAGAACTTGAACAAGGTGGCAGTGCTTTTTGCTGCTGCTGCACTTGCCGCCCCGGTCGCCGTTTTCGCGCAAGCGAAGTCGATCGACAACTGGCGTGCAGCCGATGGCACCGTTTGGAAAAACGGCTCCAACGAACTCTGCTGGCGTGATGCTGGCTGGACCCCGGCCACGGCCGCTGAAAACTGCGACGGCGCCATCAAGCCGCCGCCTCCCGCCCCGCCGCCTGCGCCGCGTGTTGCACCTCCGCCGCCGCCGCCCGCCCCTGTGGTGGCGCCGCCTGCACCGGTGGCCAAGCCTGCTGCGCCGCCGGCTCCCCCGCCTCCTCCTCCCGCCCCAGTGAAGGAAAAGGTCACCTTTGCGGCTGACGCCTTCTTCGACACCGGCAAGTCGGTCCTCAAGCCTGACGCACAAGCCAAGCTGGCTGACCTGGTCGACAAGACCAAGGGCGTGGACCTGGAAGTCATCATCGCCGTCGGTCACACCGACACGGTGGGTAGCGCTGCAGCCAACCAGAAACTCTCGATCGCCCGTGCTGAAGGCGTCAAGAAATTCCTGACCGGCAAGGGCATCGAAACCAACCGCGTCTACACCGAAGGCAAGGGTTCTTCCCAGCCGGTGGCAGACAACAAGACCAACGAAGGCCGCGCCAAGAACCGCCGCGTGGAAGTCGAAGTGGTCGGTACCCGCACCCGCAAGTGATGTTGCTGGCCTGACTTCGGTCAGGTCGCCATCTACAAAGCCCCGCCTTGGCGGGGCTTTTTCATGGGCCCTTGTCCAAGCTCGCTGCACCTGAGCGATTAGGATCGAAAGATGTCAAACGTCGACGCACAAGAGCTGGCCAAGTTCAGCGAACTGGCCCACCGCTGGTGGGACCCGGAAAGCGAGTTTCGCCCGCTTCATCAAATCAACCCGCTGCGGCTGGACTGGATCGACCAGTTGTCCCACCTGTCCGGTAAGCAGGTGCTGGATGTGGGCTGTGGCGGCGGCATCCTGGCCGAGTCCATGGCTCGCCGCGCGGCTCATGTCACAGGCATCGACTTGGCCGCCAAGCCTCTGGGTGTGGCCCGGCTGCATGCCCTGGAGGCCGGCGTCGACAACGTTGACTACCGCGAAATCGCCACCGAAGCCCTGGCCGCCGAGGCGCCGGGCCGGTTTGACGTGGTGACCTGCATGGAGATGCTGGAACACGTGCCCGACCCGTCGGCTGTGGTGCAAGCCTGTGCCACTTTGGCCAAGCCGGGCGGCTGGGTCTTTTTCAGCACGCTGAACCGCAACCCCAAGTCCTTCTTGTTTGCCATTTTGGGTGCCGAGTACATCCTCAAGTTGCTGCCCAAGGGCACCCACGAGTATGAAAAGTTCATCCGTCCCAGCGAGTTGGCGCGCTGGTGCCGCGACAGTGGCCTGGCGCTGCAGGGCAGCCGCGGCATGGAATACAACCCACTGACGCGCCGCTATTGGCTGTCAAGCGACACCAGCGTCAACTACCTGCTGGCTTGCCGCAAGCCGCTGGCGTGAAGGGCCTTCCCAAGGCCGTGCTGTTCGACCTGGACGGCACACTGGTGGACAGCGCACCTGACCTGGCTGGCACCGCCAACGACATGCGCTTGTCGCGTGGGCTGGTCCCTTTGCCTTACCTGCAACTCAGGCCGCACGCCGGCTCAGGCGCCCGCGGCATGCTGGCCAGCGCCTTCGGCAAGGTGCCAGGGCAGTCTGAGTACCTGGCCCTGAGGGACGAGTTCCACGACCGGTATGAGCTGCGCATGCTGCAACTTAGCCAACTGTTTGAACCCGTGCCCGCGCTGGTTCAGGCTTTGCAGCGCCGGGCCTTGGCCTGGGGCATTGTCACCAACAAGTCGCTGCGCTTTGCCTTGCCACTGACGCAGGCCTTTCCACCTTTGGCTCAAGTCGCGGTGCTGATCGGCGGCGACAGCACGCCGCACACCAAACCGCACCCGGCCCCTTTGCTGGAGGCGGCCAGACGCCTCGGCATGGCGCCAAAGGACTGCGTCTACGTGGGTGACGACCCCAGAGACATGCAGGCTGCACGCGCCGCGGGCATGAGCGGCTGGGCCGCAGCCTGGGGCTACCTGGGCGAACACAGCCCAGTCGAGGCCTGGAGCGCCGACCGTGTGCTTCTAAGCCCAGAAGAGCTCTTGCAAATTCTGGAACTGGCCTAAACTCCACACCTTGGGACCGACCTGGCTTCGACGTGGGTACGGAGTCGGCGCGGGGCATGCCGAGCACCAGTTCGCTCGTAAAACCACTGGAAACAAAGTAACTGCGAACGATCAAACGTACGCCCTCGCCGCTTAAAACCGGTGAGCCTCA
>JAYTVT010000005.1:0-101410 GCA_043743835.1 Betaproteobacteria bacterium | reverse complement strand
CTGCCCGAGCGCTGGCAGGGCCGCGTTTGGCTTTCGGGCTTTACCGGCTCCATGGGCACCTTGGTGGTGGGTGAAAAGCAGACCGCGCTGTTCGCAGATTCGCGCTATTGGGAGCAAGCCGAGGCCCAATTGCAAGGCACTGGCATTGAGTTGGTGAAGATTGCCACCGGCGGCTCCACAGCCCACCTCGACTGGCTGGCCGAGCATGTGCCACGCGGCGGCTGCGTAGCGGTCGACGGCCAAGTGCTGGGCCTGGCCGCTGCCCAAGCCCTGGCCACCAAGTTAGCTTCGGCCGGCGTGCAATTACGCGCCGATGTCGATTTGCTCGACCGCATCTGGCCTGAGCGCCCCGCCGCGCCTTCGCAGCCGCTGTACGCCCACCAAGCTCCCCACGCACCAACCCCACGCACAGAAAAGTTAGCTGCTTTGCGCCAGCAGATGCAGCGCCACGGCGCCACGCACCACTTTGTCTCTACGGTGGACGACATCGCCTGGATCACCAACTTGCGTGGTAACGACGTGGAATACAACCCCGTCTTTTTGGCCCACTTGTTGGTGGACGCCAGCCGTGCGCGGCTGTTCATCGGCGCGGGAAAGATCAACCCAACGCTAGCGCAAACCCTGGCGGCCGATGGCATCGACCTCGCGCCCTACGCGCAAGCCGCTAACGCCTTGGCCGCACTGACCGCAAAGCACACCCTTCTGCTCGACCCCAAGCGCGTGACCTTGGGATTCCGTAACGCGGTCGGTGCGCAGTGCACGGTGGTGGAGTCCATCAACCCCAGCACCTTGGCCAAGAGCCGCAAAGGTGATGCCGAAGCAGCCCACGTGCGCGAGGCCATGGCACAAGACGGCGCGGCGATGTGCGAGTTCTACGCGTGGTTTGAGCAAGCCCTGGCGCGCGGTGAACGCATCACCGAGCTGACGGTGGACGAAAAACTCTCGGCCGAGCGTGCCAAGCGCAAAGGTTTTGTCGGTTTGTCGTTCTCCACCATCGCCGGCTGGGCGGGCAATGGCGCCATGCCGCACTACCGCGCCCTGCCTGAGAGCCATGCGGAGATTGAAGGCAACAGCCTGCTGCTCATCGACAGTGGCGGCCAATATTTGGGCGGCACCACCGACATCACCCGGGTGTGGCCCGTGGGCACGCTAACGCCAGCCATGCAACGCGACTACACCTTGGTGCTCAAGGGGACGATGGCTCTGTCTCGCGCGCGCTTTCCACGGGGCACCTTGTCACCCATGCTCGACGCCATCGCACGCGCGCCGCTGTGGGCCGAGGGCATTGAATTTGGCCACGGCACGGGCCACGGCGTGGGTTATTTCCTGAACGTGCATGAAGGGCCGCAGAGCATCAGCAAGGCGATACCCGATGCCCACATGGCCATGGAGCCGGGCATGATCACCTCCATCGAGCCGGGCGTGTACCGCCCCGGTCAATGGGGAGTGCGCATTGAAAACCTGGTACTCAATGTACCGGCCACCACGGCCGAGGCCGGCACCTTCGGTGAATTTCTAGAGTTCGAAACGCTCACCTTGTGCCCCATCGACACCCGATGTATTGAGCGCAACCTGATGCGCGCCGACGAGTTAGCTTGGTTGAACCAGTACCACGCCACGGTGCGCGCGCGTTTGCTGCCGCTGGTCAACGGTGCAGCGCGCGATTGGCTGCTGCTGCGCACAACCGAATTTTGATCGTTAGCCGCCCACACTGACTTTCGCGCTGACTTCAAACCGACCATTGCACTGACCATGGCACCCGGTCCGGAACGGCCCATGCTGGGCATCGACCTGGGTGGCACCAAAACCGAAGCCGCCTTGCTGGCAGCCGACGGCACGGTGCGCTGGCGTGAACGCGTGCCCACACCCAAAGGCAACTACGAAGCGAGCTTGCTCTGCCTGCGCGGCTTGGCCGAGCGCGGGCGCGCGGCAGCCGGTGGCGCGGTGAGCATTGGCGTGGGAACGCCGGGCACCATCACCGCCGATGGGCGCATGAAAAACTGCAATACCCAGAGCCTGAACGGCCGGTTTTTGAAGCGTGACCTAGCCGCCGCCCTGGGCCAGAGCGTGGCCATGGCCAATGACGCCAACTGCCTGGCTTTGTCGGAGGCCACCGATGGCGCGGGCGCGGGCGCGGGCGTCGTTTTTGCCGCCATCTTGGGCACGGGCGTGGGTGCCGGCATCGCCGTGCACGGCCGCGTGCTTACCGGCCCCAATGGCTTGGCTGGCGAATGGGGCCACAACCCGCTGCCCTGGCTGAATGATGAAGCCGAGGAGGCCTCGGGCGTTATGCCCATCTTCATGCCCACTTGCTACTGCGGCCAACGTGCCTGCGTAGAAACGCTGTGCAGCGGCCCGGGCCTGGCACGGGACCATGCGCGTCGCAACGGCGCCGGTGATGGCATCGCCAGTCTCGGCGGTGGTCGCGGCGGCGCAACCAACCGCAGCACAGCCAAGAACCTAACGGCCGAACAGATAGCCCAGGCCGCCGCCGCGGGTGACCCTGCTTGCCAAGCCACCTTGCGCCTGCATGCCTCGCGCTTGGCCCGTGCGCTGGCGGCGGTGATCAACGTGCTGGACCCCGACGTCATCGTGCTCGGCGGTGGTGTTTCGCTGATGCCGCACCTGTACACCGAAGTACCGGCCCTGTGGGGCCAATGGGTGGTGAGTGGCGGGGTGAAAGAGCCCGTGCGCACCCGCTTGCTGGCGAGCCAGCATGGTGATTCATCCGGCGTGCGTGGCGCGGCTTGGTTGGGTCGCAGCGCAACGCCCTGAAAGCACAGGCCGCATCAGCGCGCAATGGCAAATGGGCCCGTAGGCCCATATTTTGTTAGGCAAAGCGGCGCTCGCACCGCCCGCAGGCCTCAAGTCTTGGCGTGTTTCGCAATCAAGTCTTTGGCCGATTGCAGCAATTTAGCGCCGTTGAATCCGCGTTTATTCATATCAGCCACCCACTCATCATCCACGTGCGATGAGAGTTTGATGAACTCTTGCGTCTGCTCGGCCGTGAACTGGTAGATGCTGTTGTTACGGTCCACCGCCGCTTTGCGGCCATTGGCGTCGTTGCTTTGCTGCGTTTTGCCCAACCAGCCCGAGGTGGCCAAACCGGAGTTGGCGTCGATGACCTTTTTCAGGTCAGGCGCCAAGCCTTCGTATTTGGCCTTGTTCATGGCCATGACAAAGGTGGTGGTGTACAGCGCGGGCATGTTGGCCGGGAACTCGCTGTGGTATTTGGTTAGCTCATGCACCTTGACCGAAGGCACCACTTCCCAAGGAATGGCGCAACCTTCAATGGTGCCTTTGGACAGCGCATCCGGGATTTGCGGCAGGGGCATGCCCACGGGCGTGGCGCCCACCGAGGTCAGCATCTTGGTAATCTGGCGTGTGGCGCCACGCATCTTCATGCCCTTCAAATCGGCCGCGCTTTTGATGGGCTTGTTGGCCGAGTGGAACATGCCTGGGCCGTGTACTTGCAGTGCTAGCACCTGGGTTTCTTTGAACTCATCAGGGCATTGGGTTTGAAAATACTCCCAATATGCTTTGGAGGTGGCTTCGGCGTTGTTCATCATGAACGGCAGCTCAAACACCTCAATGCGCGGGAAGCGGCCTGCGGTATTGCCCGGCAAGGTCCAGATCACATCGACCACGCCGTCACGCGCCTGGTCGTACAGCTGCACGGGCGTGCCGCCGAGCTGCATGGCCGGGTAGGCCTCGAACTTGATGCGCCCGCCGGAATCCTTCTCCACTTTGTCCATCCACGGTTTGTGCATGGTGAGCCACACATTGCTCATGGGCGCCATGAAGGTGTGGAACTTGAGCGTGACGCTTTGCTGCGCCAGGCCCGAGAGGTGGGGCGCGCCCAGCACCGCTGCGGTGGCGGCGCCTTGGACAAACGTGCGGCGTTTCATCGGTGATGTCTCCTGAAGAAAGTTGGACGGATCAGAACTTAACGGGGGCGATGGACGATGGTGGCTGCGGTTTACCCTGATGCCACCGCCTGCACACTAGCCCACGTACTTCACCAGCCACAGGCTGATGGGCGGGAAAAACAGCAGCAGCAGCGTGCGCAAGGTGTCGCTGATCAAGAAGGGCATCACGCCACGGTAGCTTTCGGCGATGGGCACGTCTTTGGCCATGCCGTTGACCACGTAGACGTTGAGCCCCACCGGCGGCGCCAGCATGCCAAAGCCCACCGTCATCAGCACCATGATGCCAAACCAGATGGCCACACTCTCTTTGGGCATGCCGAAGTCCAGGCCCATGATCATGGGGAAAAAGATCGGGATGGTGAGCAAGATCATGCTCAGTTCATCCATCACCGCGCCCAGCACCACGTAAAACAACAAAATGGCCGACACCACCATCAGCGGAGACAAGCCCCAGCCCTGCACCACGTTGGCCAGTTGTGCGGGTACCTGGGTCAGCGCCAGGGCCGAATTCATCAGGTCGGCACCCAGGAAGATCATGAAGATCATGGCCGACGACTCGGCCGTGGCGTAGAAACACTGCTTGAACTTGGGCCAGTCGATTTCACGCTTGATCAGCGCCGCCAGGAAGGTGGCCGCGGCACCCACACCCGCACCTTCAGTGGGCGTGAACACACCGCCGTAAATGCCACCAAACACGACGATGAAGATGATGGCGATGGGGGCGATGCCGGCCAGGGCTTGCAAGGTGACGGCGGGCGCTTCGTCGTGCTCGGGCGCATGGCCCGGGAACAAACGCACATAGATGGCGATGGCCACCATGTAGCCCAGCATGGCAATGATGCCCGGCACCATGGCCGCGGCAAACAGCTTGGCGATGTTCTGCTCGGTCAGGATGGCGTAGATCACCAGCGGCACCGATGGCGGTATCAAGATACCCAGCGTGCCGCCAGCGGCCAGCGTACCGGTGGCCAGGCGGCCGCTGTAGCCGTGCTTGCGCATCTCTGGCAAGGCCACCTGGGTGATGGTGGCTGCGGTGGCCACGCTGCTGCCGCAAATGGCACCAAAGGCTGCACAGGCCATCACCGAAGCCATGGCCAAGCCGCCCTTGAAGCGCGCCATCACGGTGGCGGCAAACTGAAACAGCGCGCGGCTGATGCCACCCTGGGTGGCGAAGTTGCCCATCAGGATGAAGAGCGGGATCACGCTCAGGTCGTAGCTGGCAAAGCGCGCAAAGGCCTGGGTGTTGAGAAAGCTGGCCAGCGGCAGCCAACCGGCCTGCAGAACGTAGCCGGTGCAGCCGGCCACGAACATGGCCACCGCAATGGGCGTGCGCAGCGCCATCAGCACCAGCATCACGCCAAAGATCAGCAAGGTCAGCGTGATGGGCGTCATGCGGCGCTCTCCACTTCAAAGCCGCGTGCGGCTTGCGTCAGTGCAATCAAGGTGGTCAGCAGCAAGGGCGGCACGATGCCGCAATAAACGATCCACTCCGGAAAGCCCAGCATCATCGAGCCGGCTTGCGACTTCCAGGCGCTGAGGCCGCCCACCGCGCTGCGCCAGGTCATCAGGCCCATCATGGCGGCCATCAAGAGCGCGCCCAGGCGGTCCAGCCGCAACTGGGTGGCTGCACTGGCTCGGGTGGTGAAGAAGTCAACCATGATGTTGCCGCGCCGAAACTGGCACCAGGGCATGAACAGGGCCACCGCGGCGCCGGCGGCAGAGCCGGCCAGTTCGAAGTCGCCCACCAAAGTCCAGCCGGTGGTGTTGCGGCCGATGACGCTGACGCAGGTCATCAGCGTGATCACCGTCAACAGCACACCCGCCGCCACCGCGCAGAGCTTGGCCAGGCTTTCAAGCAGTCTCAATGCAGTCTCCTCTCACCGCGGTCTCGGCACCACCATGGCGTGGCCGCTCGGAGTGCCCACATTGTGTGGCTGGATAAGACCATTTTTGGCTGACAGGACACAGGGTCAACCCGATCGCCAAGCCTTGAAACAAGTGGCCTGCGCGGCTGGGTCGCAGCCCGGGCTGGTGAGTTCACTCAGTAGCGCGCGAAGTACTCGCAGCGCTGCCACTGCATGAAGTCTTGGGCGGCAGCGCAGCGGTTCACCTCTTGCCGCTTGACGGTGTCAAACACGGTGGCCATCACGGGCCCGAGTCCTTGTTGCAGCACGTCGTCGGCCGCCAGCGCGTCCAGGGCTTCAGACAAGCTTCCTGGCAGGGGCGGCGCGGTACTGTCGTAGGGAGACCGAGTCGCCAAGCCCGGCTCCAGCTTTTGTTGCATACCGTCCATCCCAGCCCAGACCTGGGCGGCGATCATCAAATGGGGGTTGGCCATCGGCTCGCCCAGCCGGTTTTCGATGCGGGTGGCGGAGTCGTGCGCTGCGCCCAGCACGCGCAGCATGGCGCCCCGGTTGTCGCGCCCCCAATGGGCCGCCTGCGGCGCCATCACGCTGCCCTGGAAACGCTGATAGGCGGCAATGGTGGGCGCGCACAGTGCGGCCATGCCGGGTGCGTGCCGCAAGAGGCCAGCCAACCATTGCACGCCCACGTCCGAGAGGGCCTGGCGCGCGTCGTCGTCTGGGTGGTCGGCGTGCCCATCAACGCCAGGTGAGCGCTGCATGGCATTGCGCCCGGCCTCATCCACCAAAGACTGGTGCAAATGCCAGCCACTGGCCACGGCATGCGGCAACGGTGGCTTGCAAACAAAGCTGGCGTGGTAGCCGGCGCGGCGCAAGGCCTGGCGCACACCGTTGCGAAACAGCACCATGTGGTCGGCCGCAGTCAGCGCATCGGTGGGCGCAAACACGGCTTCCACCTGGCTGGGGCCGAGTTCGATTTCCAGCGACCGCAGCGGCAGCCCCAGGCCCAGCGCGGTGTGGCGCACGATGTCCAAGGGCTCGTGTGCCATGTCAGCCCAGTTGTCGCTGAGCAGCTGGTAGCCGGGGTGGATGAGCCGCACCGCCGGCGGCTGCGCGGGCCAGGCGGCCTGTTCGCTGGCCAGACCGTCATCGCTGATGCGGTAGATGTGGAACTCCACCTCCAGGCCGCAGCGCAAGCCATAGCCCGCCTGCTTCAGCTGCGCCAAAGCACGCAGCAACACGGCCCGCGGGTCGGCCAGCACGGGGCTGCCATCGGCCCACAGCGCGTCGGCTCTGAGCCAAGCCGTTTGCGGGGACCAGGGCAACACCTGCAGGCTACTGGGGTCGGGCAGCAGCAGGGCATTGTTGGCAGAACCAAAGCCATCCAAAGCCGCCAAAGCGCCCGGCTCGAAAACCTTGAACGCGGTGCGGTCCGAGGTGTCCTTCAGGAACATGGTGCTGACCAGGCCCACGCCCTCGTCCAGCGCCGACTGCAACGCAGCGTTGTTGTCGCCCATGACCAGCGTCTTGCCGCGCAGCGTGCCGTGCAGATCGGCCCAAACCACCCGCACTTGCTGCAGGCCCAACTCACGCACCTTTGTCAGCAGCGCTGCGCAGGCGGCCTGTCGCTGCGCTGGTTCGGCGCTTGAGGCACCTGCACGCGCACCTGCATGCGCACCGGCATGCCCAACCGCGCGTTGCGCCAGCGTCATGCCGGTGTCGACGCCTGCGGCTGCAACCACGGCGCCGCCGCGCGTTTGGCCTGAGCCGCCTGCTGCCAATGGTCTTGCCAATGCGCCGCCGGGGCGATGCAGTCCATGGTGTCGGGGCCGGTCAACGCGGCCGCCTGTTCTGCCGTCAGCACCATCGGCGGGGCGCCGCCTTGCTGCACCGTGGCGATGGCCTTGAGCAGCAGCCGCCGGTTGGCCATGATGACCTTGTCGCTGGTGCCCAGGTGTTCACGCGTGCGGTCGGCGATGGCACCCATGCTCTCCACGGCCCACTGGTCGTGCAGGTTGATGTCGTCTTCGCCCATGCCCAGGTAGGTGCGCGTTCGCTGTTCTTCGGGGTTGAAGTTCCAGTGATCGTGGCGGCCGTGGATGGGCACGTAGTCGGGCAGCGTCATGTGGGCCAGACGCTGCTGTTGCATGGTCTCTTTGTCCAGCGGGCCGGCAAAGCTGGTGAAGAAGGTGTACCAGTAGGTGTGGGTGTCGTCCACCGGCACATGCAGCTGGGTGATGGTGACGGTTTCGCTCAAGGGGATGACAAAGGTGTGCGGAAAAGCGGCGTGCGTCACCCGCACGTGGGTCAGCTGGTCGTTGATCAAACGCAGTGTGGTCAAACGGGTCAGGCCCGGTGCCACTTCTTCATGATGGATCTCAGGGCTGCAGACCTCACGCATCACACGGGTCATGGGCCAGCGCTGGCCGTCGACCTCGCCCACACTGGCAGCGCGAAACTGGCGGCCGTAGGTTTGCTCCAGCGATTCGTCCTGCAGGTAGCGGTGCAAGAAGCTGGGGTGCGCGGGGTCGATGCCCACTTCAAAGGCCTGCAGCCAGTTGCAGTGCCACAGGCCCTTGAAGGCAAAACTGTGGGTGGCCGGGGCGGTGAAGGCGTCAAAGGCTGGCAGTTCGGGTGGCGTGCTGCCTTCGGGGCCCAGGTACGCAAACACCACGCCGGACTGCACCTTGACGGGGTAGCTGCGCTGGCGCACCCGTTGGCACAAGGTGGAGCCCATGGGCTCGGCCGGCGTTTCCAGGCAGCGGCCGTCCACCGCAAACTTCCAGCCGTGAAATGGGCAGCGGATGCCTTCAGGCTCATGCCGCGCAAAAGCCAGGTCAGCGCCGCGGTGCGGACAGTCGCGGTCCAGCAAACCGAAGCGGCCATCGCCGTCGCGAAACAGCACCAGGTTTTGGCCCAGCAGGCGCACGGCCTTGATGGGGCGCTGGGCCATATCGGGGGCCAGGCGAGGATCAAACTCATCGAGCAAGGCAGCGGGTTGCCAATAGCGGCGCATCAATTCGCCACAGGGCCTGCCGGGGCCGATGCGGGTGATCAGTTCGTTTTGCGCGGCTTGCATGGTGCGCGGCAGTCTAGGTGGCGGCTGAGGCGTCGGCAAGCTGCGGCAAACGCGCGGAAGCCATCAGGCTGCGCCAAACCGCCCGGTCCCGCAGCACCGGCTGCAACCAGCGTCCGATCAGTCAGCAACGGTCGGAGCAGGATCGGGTGCAGTCCCGGCGTTGGCGTTGGCGTTGACGTCGGACTGCGCACGCGCAGCCCTCAAGTCAATCACCGCAGTGTGCGCGGCTTTGTCCTGAATGGCCTGCCGATTGGGGTCCCACAAGGCTTGCCCAAAGCCCAGGCAGCCGGTGGCCAAACCCGCCGCATAACCACCATAGCGCTTGAGACAACGCATCACGGTCATGGGCTGACCGGTGAGCTCCACCACCTGCAGGCCGAAGAGCTTCTTGCCCACGGTCTGGCCACTCCACCAGGCCGGCAGCAGGGAGAAATAAACGATGCCCCAACCAAACTTGGCGCCGATGTCGTCCAGAAGGCGGTCCAGCCACTGGCGGGGCTTCCACGGCTGGCGAGCCTGCTCCAGTTCTTGTTGAAGCTGAAGAATGCGGGCCTGTGCCGCGGACGCCGTCAAAGCCGGGGATGCGGAGGCCGTGGCCGCAGTGGTCGCAGTGGCCGCAGCAGTCAGTGCCCGTTCGGCCGCCTCGGGCGCCTGCGCCTCAGGCGGCAGGCCCCCGGCGACAGCCGCTGCCGCACCGCCTTGCGCCCGTTCATCCCATTCTGACTTGGCGCCTTGCAGCACCAGCAGCAGCAGCAGCCCCGCACCCAGCCAACCCACCACCTGCCGTTTACGCGTGGTGCTGCCGCGCTGACTGCGCAGCTGCAGCACCACCAGCACCAGGCCGCCCAGCAACCAAAAGCCGCTGCCACCCGAGAGCAAGGCAACCAACACCAGGTCCACCAGCATGGCAGCCGCACGCCGACGGGGATCGGCCAGCGGCGCGCCCACCAGCGCGGGCGAGACGTTCAGCGGCTCGGGCGAAATCCATCGGCGCTGGTCAGCGCGCAAAGCGGGCGGCAGGGAAAGCATGCTGTGAGCGAAAGTCGTGCGGGGCAGCGGGCTGGCAACCGTGCTACCGGCTACATCAGCACGATGTCGTACTGCTCCGGGTTCATGCCCGGCTCCGCACTCAGCGAAATCGGCTTGCCAATGAACTCGCTCAAGCCCGCCAGGTGCACGCTTTCTTCGTCGAGCAGCGTTTCCACCACCGCGGCGCAGGCCACCACACGAAACTCCTTGGGGCTGAACTGGCGTGCTTCACGCAAGATCTCGCGCAGGATGTCGTAACACACGCTGCGCGCGGTTTTCACCTGGCCACGGCCCTGGCAGGTGGGGCAGGGCTCACACAGCATGTGGGCCAGGCTTTCGCGGGTGCGCTTGCGGGTCATCTCCACCAGCCCCAGCGCCGTGAAGCCGCTCACCGTGGTGCGCGTGCGGTCGCGGGCCAGCTGCTTTTTCAGCTCGGCCAGCACCGCCTGCTGGTGGTCTTCGCGGGTCATGTCGATGAAGTCGGCGATGATGATGCCGCCCAGGTTGCGCAAGCGCAGCTGCCGGGCCATCGCACCAGCGGCTTCGAGGTTGGTCTTGAAAATGGTGTCGTCGAAGTTGCGCGCACCCACATAACCGCCGGTGTTGACGTCGATGGTGGTCAGCGCTTCGGTCTGGTCGATGACCAGGTAACCACCGCTCTTCAAGTCCACCCGCCGCGACAGGGCACGGGCGATTTCTTCTTCGATGCCAAACAGGTCGAAGATGGGCCGCTCACCTCGGTAGTGGTCGAGTTTGGCCACGGCACCGGGCATGTAGGTTTCGCCAAAAGCCTTGAGCGCGTCACACTGCATCTTGCTGTCGATGCGGATGGTGAGTGTGGCCTCCACCGTCAGGTCACGCAGCACCCGTTCGGCCAGGGTCAGGTCCTGGTGCAGCAGGGTGCCGGGGGGCTGGCTTTGTGCGCGCTCGCGAATCAGGGCCCAGGCGCGGCGCAGGTAGGCGATGTCTTCGGCCAGTTCGGGATCACCGGCCTCTTCGGCATTGGTGCGCAGGATGAAGCCGCCACCGGCCTCGCCAGCCAGCGCGGTGACGCGCGCACGCAACTGCTCACGCAATTCGTGCGAGCCAATTTTCTGGCTGATGCCGATGTGGTTGTCGTGCGGCAAAAAGACCAGCATGCGCCCGGCAATGCTGACCTGGGTGGTCAGGCGCGCGCCCTTGGTGCCGATGGCGTCCTTGATGACCTGCACGGTCAGGGTCTGGCCCTCAAAGATCTGGCGCTCGATGGGCACCAGCGGCGCGTCGGGTTTGGGCAAGCCGTTTTGCAAGTCGGCCACGTGCAAAAAAGCCGCCCGCTCCAGGCCGATGTCGATGAAGGCGCTTTGCATGCCGGGCAGCACACGCACCACCTTACCCAGGTAGACGTTGCCCACCAGGCCGCGCTCGAGCGTGCGTTCGATGTGCAGCTCTTGCACCGCACCGTTTTCGACCACGGCCACACGCGTCTCTTGCGGCGACCAGTTGATGAGGATGTCTTGGTTGGCCATGGGATGCAGTCTAGATCGGGCGTGAAGGGGTGCTGGTGCGGACGCTGCAGGTTTGAAGCGGCAGTTCAAGGTGTCCGCTCAAAGCGCCAGCGGCACACCGGCCGCGCGCAGCAGTTGCGTGGTCTCAAACAGCGGCAGGCCCATGATGCCGCTGTGGCTGCCGTCGATGTGCGCAATCCAGCCTGCCAGGGCGCTTTGGATGGCGTAGCTGCCGGCTTTGCCAAAGGCGTCGCCAGTGGCCACATAGGCGTCGATCACCGTCTCGGGCAGATGCGCAAAACGAACGTGCGAGGTGCTGAGCACGCGCCGCATGCGCTGTCCGTCGTGCACCGCCACCGCCGTCAACACCCGGTGGGTGCGGCCACTGAGCAGCTTCAAGGCGGCATGCGCCTGCGCCGCATCAGCCGGCTTGCCCAGAATGCGCCGGCCCAGCGCCACCGTGGTGTCGGCGCACAACACTGGCGCGGGCGGCAAGCCTCGCTTCAAACGCCGGGCCACTGCGGCCTTGAGTTTGGCGGCGGTAACACGCTGCACGTAGGCGGCTGGCAGCTCGCCAGGCCTTTCCATTTCCAGCGCTTCAGCATCTTCTTCGGGGCCGGCCAGCAGCAGTTCATGCTGGGCCCCGATCTGCAGCAGCAGCTGGCGGCGGCGCGGGCTTTGTGAGGCCAGGTACAGCGGTGGCGCTGGATTGACAGCGGAAGCAGTTTTCATCGCGCCATTGTGGCGGCGCTGGCTGAAGGTGGTTCAAGGGATCGCCAGCCGGCACAGAAGCGGGCAGACTGGCGCACTTGCCCAGCCCCTGAACCCCCAAACGGAGATCCAGATGCGCGTTTGTCTTGGCGCTTACCTGCACCACGTGGTGACGGCCTTCGCCGCTCGGCGACTTCCTCGCTGGGTGCCTACCCTCCCAGTTTGGACGACCGCACTGCTGCTGTTGGTGGCCATGACCTGGATGGTCCCGGCCCAAGCGGCGTCCCTGCGCTTTGTGAACTACACGCTCACCGATCCGCAGTTTGGCAACATGCGCGTGGCCACGCTCAGCGTGCCTGAAGGCTGGCGTGTCAACTCGCAGGTCAAATGGGACTACGGCAGCGCCAACTACCCGGTGCGCACGCGGGTGCGCATGGAGTCGCCCGACGGCCGCATGTGGATCGAGCTGCTGCCCTTTGACGTGGTGTACTGGTTTCAACCGATCTACCAGCCCGTGCCGGTCGGCCAACGGTCATTTGGTGCGGTCTACGCACCCAACGCCACCATCGACCAGGCCATGGAACACCTGATCGTCAAGCCCACGCGCGGGCAAATGCCGGGTTTCGCCATCGTCAGCCGCAGGCCAGTCGACCCAGCACGGCTGGCCAAGGCCTTCAACCAGCCAGTGGTGCCCGGTGAAGCCATGGCCATGCGCGTCACCTACCAGGTGGGCGGCCGACCGGCCGAAGAAGAGTTCTTCGGCTTTTACACCGCCACCCACACCATCCCCTACAGCGGCCCCCAAGGGCAAAGCGCCGAGTACCACCGGCTGCTGGTGCTGCCGCACGCCGTGGGTGCGACCGACGGCTTGCTGCCCAGCGTCTACCCGCTGCTGGCCACCATGGTGGCTTCCATCAAACTTGACGACGACTTCCTGCGCCACAAGCAGGCCGTCAGCCAGCACATCATGGCGCAGTTCAACGCCAACCTGCAGCGCGGCTACGACCGCATTGCGGCAGCAGGCCAGTTGTCACGCACCATCAGCGCCAACAACGACGCGCTGTTGTCGTCCATGCAGCAGCAACGCGCCGCACAACAACGTGCCGACGCCCAACGCCGCAGCGCCGGCGCCGCAGCCGGCGGCTACGACGCCAACGACCAGTTTTCGCAGTACCTGCGCGGCACCACGCGCATGAGCGACCCCTACTGGGGAACCTCCGACCGCGACAGCCAGTACAGCCACCACTGGACCGACGGCCAGGGCAACTACCGCGCCAGCAACGACCCGGCCTTCAACCCCAATGTGGGCGGTGCCAGTGGGGCGACATGGCAGCGCATGCAGGCCACGAAATGAATCTGCAACGCCCGCAGCCGGAACGGTGATCCGACGGCACAGGGGGCCCGCACGGTGACTCTGCAGCGCAGGCTGCGCTGCGCTCACTCCCGGTGGTAAGGGTGCCCTTCCAGCAGCGACCAAGCCCGGTACAGCGCCTCAGCCAGCAGCACCCGCGCAAACGCATGCGGCAAGGTCAGGTCGCTCAGCCTGAAAGTCTCGTCGGCGCTGGCCTTCAAAGCCGGGTCCAGGCCATCGGGCCCGCCAATCAACAAGGCGGCATCACGGCCATCACCACGCCAAACGCCCAGGCGAAGGGCCAACTGAGCAGTGGTCAGACGCGTGCCGTGTTCGTCCAGCACCACGCGCCGGATGCCCTTGGGCAATGCGGCTTCAAAGCGGCCGGCCTCGGCGGCCATGCACTGCGCGGCGGTCTTGCCGCTGCTGCGCGGCTCGGCCTTCAGCACCTTCAGTTCCAGCCGCATCTCGGCCGGCAGGCGCTTGGCAAACTCGGCCCAGGCCTCATCGGCCCAGGCCGGCTGGCGCTGGCCCACGGCCACCACCAGCAGCTTCATCAGCCGCGGCTGGGCGCCTTGCGCGCTGGCGTTTTGCGCGGGGCAGCAGTTTTGGTAGCAGCAGTTCGGGTGCCAGAGGTCTTGGCAGCAGCCGTCTTGGCCGGCGCACGTTTGGGCGCAGCCGTTTTGGTGGCCACACGCTTGTAGGCCGCCGTGCGGTTGGCCATCTTCTTGTCGGCTTCGGTCTTGGCCGCCTTGCCACCCGCGCTGGGCCGGCTGTGCGAAGCCGGTTTGGCGGCCGAAGCCTTGGCTGATGCGCGAACGGGGGCCTTGGCCGGTGCAGCACCGCTCGCTGCGGCCGCGGACTTGGCGCTGGCGCGGCGCGGTGCACGCTCGGGTTCGCTGGCCTTGACCAGCTTGGTGTTGACCTCACCCACCTTCATGCGCACCGTCTTGCCGCCCCAGATTTCTTCCAGGTGGTAGTACTCGCGGATGCCCGGCTGCATGACATGCACCACGGCCGCGCCGCAGTCCACGATGATCCATTCGCCGTTGTCTTCGCCCTCGGTGGACAAGATGGGCATGCCAGCAGCCCTGACGCTGTTGCGCACGCTGGCGGCCAGGGCCTTGGTTTGCCGGTTGCTGGTGCCCGACGCGACGATCACGCGTTCGAACATCGAGCTCAGGTGTTCGGTGTTGAAGACAGCGATGTGCTGGGCCTTCACGTCTTCAAGACCATCGACGATGGCTCGTTGCAGCTTGCGGATGTCCATTCAGCTCCTGACAGGGCTTGGATAGAGCCCGTGCGTTTCAATATAGCGCGCCACAGCGGGCGGCACCAGATGCGAGAAGTCCGCGCCCTCAAGGGCACGGCGGCGGATGTCGGTGGACGAGATGTCCATCATGGGCAGGGCCACCTGGCGGTGGGCCTGGTTTTGCACATCGGGATGAGGCTGGCGCGCAGCCTCGCTGGGGGAAACGCCAGCCTGCGCGGGGCGGTTGGCCACCGCCAGCACCACCAGCTGCAGCAAAGTCTGCCAATCGCGCCAGGTGTGCAGCCCTGCATATTGGTCTTGGCCAATCAGCAGGTACCACTCGGTGCCAGGCTGCGAAGCGGCCAGCGCCCGCACGGTGTCCAGTGTGTAGCTGGGGCCGGCGCGGTCAACTTCGATGCGGTTCAGCAAAAAGCGCGGCTCGTCGGCAATCGCAGCCTGCACCATGGCCACGCGGTGCTCGGCTGCGGTGATCAGACGGGTCTTTTGCCAGGGCTGACCGGTGGGGATCCACAGCACCTGGTCCAGCGCCAAGTGGCCTAAGGCCGCGTGGGCCAGTGCCAAATGAGCCAGATGAACCGGGTCAAAGGTGCCGCCCAGCAGGCCCACGCGCTGTGTCATGCCGCCAGCCAATCGCGCGGCGGCAGAAAGTGGGTGTACAGGCGGGCTTCGGGCGAGCCGTCTTCGGGATGCCAGTCGTAGCGCCACTTCACGATGGGCGGCATGCTCATCAGGATGCTTTCGGTGCGGCCACCGCCGTGCAAGCCAAAGTGCGTGCCGCGGTCCCAGACCAGGTTGAATTCAACGTAGCGGCCGCGCCGGTAGGCCTGAAAGTCGCGCTCCCGCTCACCGTAAGGCGTGTCGCGGCGGCGTTGCACGATGGGGCGGTAAGCGGGCACAAAAGCGTCGCCCACCGAGCGCATCAGTGCAAAACCCGACTCGAACGTGCCCTCGTTGAAGTCGTCAAAAAAGATGCCGCCAACACCGCGGGCTTCGTTGCGGTGCTTGAGAAAAAAGTACTCATCGCACCACGGCTTGAAGCGCTGGTACAGGTCGGGGCCATGAGGCTGCAGCGCGTTGGCGCAGGTGCGGTGAAAGTGCACCGCGTCTTCTTCAAAACCGTAGTACGGCGTGAGGTCCATGCCGCCACCAAACCACACCACCGGTGCCTGGCCCTGGGGGAAGGCCGCCAACAGCCGCACGTTCATGTGCACCGTGGGAACAAAAGGGTTGCGCGGGTGCATCACCAGCGACACACCCAGGGCCTCAAAGGGCGCACCGGCCAGTTCAGCCCGGTGTTGCGTTGCTGACGGTGGCAGGGACGCGCCTTGCACATGGCTGAAGTTGCAACCACCGCGCTCGAGCACCTGGCCCTCTTCGATCAGCTGCGACAGTCCATCACCGGTCAGTTTGCCGCCGGCTGGGCGGGTCCAGCCGTCCCTGCGAAAGGGCAGACCATCTTCTGCTTCAAAAGCCGCAACGATGCTGGACTGCAGACCCAGCAGGTAGCTGCGAACAGCGGCGGTATCAACCATGCTTTGGGTCCAGAAAACAAACCGCCACTTCGGTGCCGAGGGTCATTCAGTGCTTGATGGCACGGTGGCCGATGTCGCTGCGCCAGTGCGCACCGTCCAACCGCACCTGCTGCACCGCGGCCAGGGCGCGTTGCTGCGCCACCCGCACCGAGTCGCCCAGCGCCGTCACGCACAAGACCCGGCCACCGCTGCTGCGCAGTACGCCGTCGGCCAGTTCGGTGCCGGCATGGAAAACCTGCACGTCTTCGGTTGCAGGGGGAACGCCCGTGATGACGTCGCCTTTGCGCGGGCTGGCCGGGTAGCCCTGCGCGGCCACCACCACGCCCAGCGCGGTGCGGCGGTCCCATTGCAGTTCCACACCGTCCAGGCCCGCTCCGCTGGGGTCGGTGGCGCGCATCAGCACCTCGAAAAGGTCGCTCTTCAGTCGCATCAGGATGACCTCGGCTTCCGGGTCGCCCAGGCGGCAGTTGAACTCCACCGTGCGCGGCTGACCCTGGGCGTCGATCATCAAACCGGCGTACAAAAAGCCGGTGAAGGGAATGCCGTCCTTGGCCATGCCGGCGATGGTGGGGTGGATGATTTCGTGCATCACCTTGGCGTGCACATTGGGTGTGACCACCGGTGCCGGCGAATAGGCACCCATGCCGCCGGTGTTGGGGCCGGTGTCGCCGTCGCCCACGCGTTTGTGGTCCTGGCTGGTGGCCAGGGCCAGCACGTGTTTGCCATCGCACATCACGATGAAGCTGGCTTCTTCGCCGGCCATGAATTCTTCGATCACCACACGCTCGCCCACCCGGGTCAGCATGTGGTCAATGGCAGCGTGGGCCTCAATCAGCGTCATCGCCACGACCACGCCTTTGCCAGCCGCCAAGCCATCAGCCTTGATGACGATGGGCGCGCCGTGCTTGGCCACATGCGCATGCGCCGGAGCAGCCTCGGTGAAGGTGGCGTACAACGCGGTGGGGATGCCGTGGCGCTGCATGAACGACTTGGCGTAGGCCTTGGAGCTTTCCAGCTGCGCAGCGGCTTGGGTGGGGCCAAAGATGCGCAGGCCACGGGCGCGGAACACGTCCACCACGCCGGCGGCCAAGGGCACCTCAGGGCCCACCACGGTGAGCGCAATTTTCTCGGCCTGGCAGAAGTCGGCCAGCGCTTCGGGGTCGGTCAGGGGCACGTTTTTCAAACGGGCGTCCACCGCGGTACCGCCATTGCCGGGCGCCACATAGACAGCCTGCACACGTTCACCTTGGGCCAGCTTCCAGGCCAACGCATGTTCGCGGCCGCCACCGCCAATCACCAGAATTTTCATGGCTGCACCGGGCGTTTGGCGCGGGTCGCTGCGGGCAAGGGATGTTTCATAGGCTGGCGTTGTGATACAGGTCTTGCACGTCGTCCAGGTCTTCGATCACGTCCAGCAGCTTTTGCATGCGCTCGGCATCCAGGCCTGCCAGCTCGATGGTGTTTTCGGCGCGCATGGTCACTTCGGCCATTTCAGGCTTCAGGCCGGCGGCTTCCAGCGCCTGCTTCACGGCTTCAAAGTCGGGCGGCGCGGTCAAGACTTCAATCGAACCGTCGTCACCGGTCACCACATCTTCGGCGCCAGCTTCCAGCGCCACTTCC
Source organism: Betaproteobacteria bacterium (assembly GCA_043743835.1). Lineage (GTDB taxonomy): Bacteria > Pseudomonadota > Gammaproteobacteria > Burkholderiales > Burkholderiaceae_C > Rubrivivax. The sequence continues at coordinate 83,537 of JAYTVT010000005.1, read as the reverse complement.
ATCAGCTTGTCTTCGCTGGTGCCGGGCGCAAAAAGCAACATGCCGCAGTGTTTGAACTGGAAGGCCACCGAGCCTTCGGTGCCCATGTTGCCACCGTGCTTGCTGAAGGCGTGGCGCACCTCGGCCACGGTGCGCACGCGGTTGTCGGTCATGCAGTCGACGATGATGGCCGCGCCACCGATGCCATAACCTTCGTAGCGGATCTCTTCGTAACTGACGCCATCCAGATTGCCGGTAGCCTTGTCGATGTTGCGCTTGACGGTCTCGACCGGCAGGTTCACAGCCTTGGCCTTTTCAATGGCCAGCCGCAAACGCGGGTTGATGCCCGGGTCGCCGCCACCCAGCCGCGCCGCCACCATGATTTCGCGAATCACGCGTGTCCAGGCCTTGCCGCGCTTTTCATCCTGCCGCCCCTTGCGGTGCTGGATGTTGGCCCATTTGGAATGACCCGCCATGAATTGCTCGATTCCCTTGGTTGACCGCTGCGACCTGGCCGCTGCTACGTGCCGCTGATTCGTGCCGCTGATGTGCGCTGCAGAGATGCGCGGCTGAAGAACAACCGGGCATTTTACCTGCCGACCTGACGAACCTGAATCCTCGTCAGGCGCCGTGACGCGTTGCTACAGCTTGAGCAGGCAGCCAACTGCGGCTATGGTTGCGCGGATCAAGGAGCAAGCCATGGATTTCGACGCCTTCATCGACCAGGCCTGGTCCGACCACGCCACCAACCCCGCCGCCGTCGCAGCCACCCTTCAAACGCAAGGCCTGGCGCGTGTGACCGATGCCAACCAGCTGGGCAGCGTGGCCCACCTGGCCCACCATGTGTTGGGCTCGCACCTGGCCCGCTGGGAAGAAGGTGTGCACCTTCAGCAGCAACTGGCCGCCCTGCCCTGTTGTGAAGCCGGCAGCGGCCCGGCACAGGCTATCGCCCGCCACATCAGCGCCTTGCGCTTGGCAGGCGGCCTGGGGGACGACCGCGCTGGCCTGGGCGCATCAGACCGCATCCGCCTGAGCGCCATGGCAGCCAACAACCTGGCCGAGCACGACGCTGCCGGCGCCGAGGCCTTTTTGCTGGCGGCGTTGTCCGAGGCGGAACAAGCCGGTCTGCCCAACAGCGACCCCTTTCACCGCGCACTGGCCATTGCCGGCAACAACATCGCCGGCACGCTGGAAGAAAAGCCGGCGCTGTCGGCCAGCGAAGTCAAGCTGATGATCCAGGCCGCACAGGCCGGCCTTCGCCACTGGGCCATCGCTGGCACCTGGCTGGAGACCGAGCGCGCCGAATACCGTCTGTGCCTGAGCTGGCTCAAAGCGGGTGATGTGGCCCAGGCCCGTGTGCACGCCCAGCGCTGCCTGCGGATCGTGCAAGACCACGGCAACGTGCCGCTGGAGGCTTTCTTCGCGTGGGTGGTGACGGGTCAGGTGGAACAAGCGGCAAGCAACGCCAGCGGCCTGGCCCTGGCACTCAGCCAGGCGCAGCAAGCGTTTGCCGGCTTGCCTGAAAGTGACCGCGGCTGGTGCCAGACCAGTTTGGACAAACTCCAGTCAGCCGCTGCAGCCACCTGACGCGGCTCTGAGCTACCAGGGAGCATCGAGGGCAGAAGAACGTCAGCGGCTGCGCGCGGGCCCCGCCGCCGCCTTAGACTGCACACCGTCTGAACCCGTCCTTTGGAGTGTGCGCATGCCCGATCCCATCCTGCTGGCCCAGCGCGGCGACATCGAATGCCATCTCCTGCCGGCCCTGGCCAACCGCCATGGGCTGATCACCGGCGCCACCGGCACTGGCAAGACCATCACGCTGCAGACGCTGGCTGAAAACTTCAGCCGACTGGGCGTGCCCGTCTTCATGGCCGATGTGAAGGGCGACCTCACCGGCATCACCCAGAAGGGCTCGCTCAGCCCCAAGGTGGCCGGCATCCTGAAAGAACGCGGCCTGGCCGCGCCAGAAAGCACCCAGTGCCCCGCCACGTTGTGGGACGTGTTTGGCGCGCAAGGCCACCCCGTGCGCGCCACCGTCAGCGACATGGGGCCGCTGCTGCTGAGCCGCATGCTGGCCCTCAACGAAACGCAAGCCGGCGTGCTGAGCCTGGTGTTCAAGATTGCTGACGACAACCAGCTGCTGTTGCTGGACATGAAAGACCTGCGCGCCATGCTGCAGTTTGTGGGCGACAACGGCAAGGACTTCACCACCGAGTACGGCAACATCAGCGCCGCCAGCGTGGGCGCCATCCAGCGCGGCCTGCTGCAGATCGAAGAGCAAGGCGGCGACCGCTTCTTTGGCGAGCCCATGCTCGACATCAGCGACTTCATGCAAACGGTGGACGGCCACGGGGTGATCAACATCCTGACCGCCGACAAGCTGATGAACGCGCCGCGCCTGTACGCCACTTTCCTGCTGTGGATGCTGAGCGAACTGTTCGAGCTGCTGCCCGAAGTGGGCGACCTGGAAAAGCCCAAGCTCGTCTTCTTCTTCGACGAAGCCCACCTGCTGTTCAAGGACGCGCCGCCGGCGCTGACCGAGCGCATCGAACTGGTGGTGCGCCTGGTGCGCAGCAAGGGCGTGGGTGTCTACTTCGTGACCCAGAACCCGCTGGACGTGCCCGACACCGTGCTGGCCCAGCTGGGCAACCGCGTGCAGCACGCGTTGCGCGCCTTCACACCGCGTGACCAGAAGGCGGTGAAGGCTGCGGCTGAGACCATGCGCGCCAACCCGGCCATCGGCGACATGGCCACCGCCATCACCGAGCTGGCGGTGGGCGAAGCGCTGGTGAGTTTTCTCGATGCCAAAGGCCGGCCCAGCGTGACCGAAAGGGTCTATGTGCTGCCACCGGGCAGCCAGATCGGCCCGATCACGCCCGAACAACGCCAGGCGCTGCAGGCAGGCTCCTTGGTGGCGGGTGTTTACGAAAAGCTGGTGGACCGCGAGTCGGCCTACGAAAAGATCAAGGGCCGCACAGCGCCCGCGGGCGCGGCTTCTGCGCCTGCTGCAACTGAGGCTTCGGCGGGCGGCAACGCTGCTGGCGCGCCCGCAGCGCCCCCAGGCAGCGGCGGCATCAACATGGGCACACCCATTGCTGGTGGCCCCATGGGCAGCAGCCCGGCGCCCGAAGCTTCCAGCGGCGGCGGCATGATGGACATGCTGAAAGACGCTGTGCTGGGCACCACCGGTCCGCGTGGTGGCCGTCACCCGGGCTTGGCCGAAAAGGCGGCATCGTCTGCGGTACGCAGCATCGGCTCGGCGGTGGGGCGCGAGATCATCCGGGGCGTGCTGGGTTCCTTGCTGGGCGGCTCGCGCCGGCGTTGATCGGCTGACCAGCGCTGCCCTGACCAGCACACCACCACCGACATCCCCTTGCAACGCACTGAAACGCTGCGCCAGACCCTGAAGCAGCGCCTGCTGGCCTACTCGGCGAAAGCCATCGAGCCTGGCGAGCTGCGCCGCGCGGCGGTGGCACTCGCGGTGGTGGACGCGGGCTTGGGCGCGGCGCTGCCCGGTTTCAAGACGCACGACCAGTGGAACACCGACGCCGCCTTTGTCTTGACCCGCCGCGCCGCACGCATGAACCGCCACGCCGGGCAATGGTCACTGCCAGGCGGGCGCATCGACGAGTTGGAGACAGCGCTGGCGGCCGCTCTGCGCGAGCTGCACGAAGAAGTGGGTTTGGCGGTCGACGCCTCTTGCGTTCTGGGAACCTTGGACGACTACGCCACCCGCTCGGGCTTTGTCATCACGCCCTATGTGGTCTGGGCCGGCAGCGCACCCACGCTGACGCCTGATCCGGCCGAAGTGGCCGGTGCCCACCGCATCCCCTTCACCGAACTGCTGCGCGACGACGCGCCCATCCTCGACCCGCCCCACGCCGGTTTTGACCAACCCGTGCTGCGCATGCCGCTGGGCAACAACTGGGTGGCGGCACCCACGGCGGCCATCCTCTACCAGTTTGCGCAACAGTGCTTGCTGGACCGGCCCATGCCGGTGGCGCATTTCGACCAGCCACGCTTCACCTGGAAGTAGGCTGGCGGGCACCAAGCCCAGGGTTGATGCGCCTGGTCTGCACCGCCCCGGCAGGCACAATCGTCCCGCGCCACCCGAGGTGCAAAGATGAGGAAACCAACATGCTGAAGTGGCTGCTGACCGCCCTGCTGGCGCTGCCCGTATTGCTCTTGCTGGCCGGCCAGGCGGGACTCTTGCGTGGTCAAACGCCAGGCAACCTGGGGGTGCGCGATGGCAGGCTCAAGCCGCCGTCCAAGACACCCAACAGCGTCAGCAGCCAGGCCGCCTTGTGGCCGGGGCACGAGCAACTGGCCTACGCCAACATCGCACCGCTGGCTTTGCTGGGCAGCGGCCCTGACGCGGCCAAGACCACGCTGGCCAAGCTGCAAACGCTTGTGCAAGCCATGCCGGGCGCCGCCATCGTCAAGGCCGAACCCGACTACCTCTACGCCACCTTCACCACGCCCGTGCTGAAGTTCACCGACGATGTCGAGTTCTGGTTCGACCCCGCTGCCGGCGTGGTGCAGGTGCGCTCGTCATCGCGCCTGGGGCGCAAGGACTTTGGTGTCAATCGCGCCCGGGTCGAAGCCCTGCGCCAGCTGCTGCACCCGGCCTGATGCTGGGTGAGGCCGGCCACCTCCGGTCTGGCGTGGTTCTGCTGGCGGCGCTGGCACCGCATTTCGCGCCTGATGGCGCCACTTGGTCGCCAGTCGATGGATCAGAAGAAGGATCCTCGTCACAGTTCACCCCGAGCCAACCCGTGCCCGCCCTGCAACGCCGCCACCATGTGGATCCAAATCATCACCCACACCCCGCTCTGGGTTTGGGGTCTGTTGACCGCCTTGCTGGCCCTGGGGCTGTGGCAACGCCGTGAACGACGCGTGCGGCCCTACCAGTTGTTGCTGTTGCCGGCCATGCTGATGGCCTTGGGCCTGTGGTCGATGGCACCGGGCTTTGTGGCCCAGCCCGTTAGCGCTCTGATCTGGGCATTGGCCTTGGCGGCTTCCTGCTGGCTGGGGCTGCAACTGCCCCGTCCGCCAGCGGCGCGCTGGCTGGCCGACACCGGGCGGTTGCAGTTGCCTGGCAGCTGGGTGCCCATGGTCATCATCATCAGCATCTTCAGCTTGCGCTACGCCACCGGTGTGAGCCTGGCGCTCAACCCGCACTGGCGCCATCTGGCCAGTGTTCAGTGGCCACTGGCGATGGTCTTTGGCCTGCTGAGTGGGCTGTTCCTGGGCCGCGCGCTGGGGCTTTTCCAGCTGACCCGCGTGCTCCCGGTTCCTGCAACAGCCGTCGGCGATGCCCAAGCTGCACACTGAAGCCGCCCAGGCGCCGGCAACACCCGCGCCCAACACCGCCTGGCTGGCGGTGCGGCGGCGCATGCGGCAGCATGCCAAGCGCTCGGTGTTGGTCTTGCTGACGGTCTGTCTGGGCATTGCCGTGCTGTTGTGGGTGCTGGACGGCGGCCGCTTTCATTACAAGCTGATCTACTCGCTGTGCATCGGCAGCGCCTGCATGCTCATCTACTACGCAGGCTACTTGGCCACGGCATGGCTGCACGACCGGCTGCGGGCCAGCCGCGGTCTGAGCCCCGACCCCGGGCCTTTTGCACGCGGTTGGGGCGGCGTTGTGGTGGCCACCGCGACCTCTGTCGTGCTGGGCCCCCCGCTAGGACAGTGGGTGGCCGACGCCATCACCGGCTTCAACACACCGGGCGTGTTTGACTTGACCAGCAGCAATGCGCGCATCACCATGCTGATCAGCCTGATGGCCACCGCCTTGCTGGTCACCGTGCTCAGCAGCCTGGAACGCCTGGCCACCGCACGAGCCGACGCCGAAGCCGCGCAACGCCTGGCAGCCGAACACCAGCTGCGCCTGCTGCAAAGCCAGCTCGAGCCCCACATGCTGTTCAACACACTGGCCAACCTGCGCGTGCTGATCGGCCTGGACGCCGCGCAAGCGCAGGCCATGCTCGACCGCCTGATCGCCTTTTTGCGCGCCACGCTCAACGCGTCGCGCCTGAGCAGCCACCCCTTGGCCACGGAGTTCGACCGCATCAACGACTACCTGGCCCTGATGGCGGTGCGCATGGGGCCGCGCTTGCAGGTGCAGCTGAACCTGCCCGCTGAACTGCGCTTGTTGCTGGTGCCGCCACTGCTGCTGCAGCCGCTGGTGGAAAACGCCATCAAGCACGGCCTGGAGCCGCATGTGGAAGGTGGGCTGGTGACGGTTTCGGCGCTGGCCGAGCGGGGTCAACTGGTGCTGACCGTTCGTGACACCGGTGCTGGCTTGCGCGCATTGCCCAGCACCGAGCCGGGCACCCAGTTTGGCTTGGCTCAGGTGCGCGAGCGCCTGGCCACGCTGCACGGCCCCGCGGCCACCCTGGCGCTGCAAAGCGCACCCGATGCTCAGGGCGGCACGCTGGCCACCATTCGCATGCCCGTGCCCTCAGCCATGCTCTCGTCCACGACCTCGAGCACCGCCGGGCCGGGCAAGCCAGACCCCACCTGCTGAACAGCCGCTGACCACCCATGACCACCGCCCCCCGCGCCCTGATCGCCGAAGACGAGCCCCTGCTGGCCGCCAGCCTGCGCGCCGACCTGGGCTTGCTGTGGCCCGAGCTGCAGCTGCTGGCCACCGTGGGTGATGGCTTGTCGGCCGCCACGCAAACGCTGGCTCTGTTGCCCGACGTCTGTTTTTTTGACATCCGCATGCCCGGCTGCACTGGCCTGGAAGCGGCACAGGCCGTGGCCGAAGACTGGCCCTCAGACCGACCCTTCCCGCTGCTGGTGTTTGTCACCGCCTTTGAAGCCCATGCGCTGCAGGCCTTTGAGGCGCAGGCGGTGGACTACCTGGTCAAGCCTTTGGACCACCCTCGCCTGGCAGCCTGTGTCGGGCGGCTGAAAACCCGCCTGCTCAGCCGGTCCGCCCATACGGCCAGCGGGCCGTCCACCAGCCCGGGTCTCGAACAGGCCCTGACCCAGTTGCGTGGCTTGCTGGGTGTGGCCGGTGTAGTGGGCGGCGCAACAAGCGGCAGCGCTGCGGCAGCGCCGCGCCTGACCGTCATCCAGGCCCAGGTTGGCAACCTGGTGCATCTGGTGCCGGTAGAAGATGTCATCTACTTCGAAGCCGCCGACAAGTACGTGCGCGTGATCACCACGGATCGCGAACACCTGATTCGAACCTCGTTGCGCGAACTCTTGCCGCAACTCGACCCACAAGCCTTCTGGCAAGTGCACCGCGGCACGGTGGTGCAAGCCCGCTGCATCAGCAGTGCGCGGCGTGAGGAGTCGGGCAAGGTCAGCCTGAGCCTGCGCGGCAGGCCTGAAACGCTGGTGGCCAGCCGGCTTTACGCCCACCTGTTCAAGGGCATGTAGGCCCGCACAGCCCGCGCCAAGCGGAAGCCAGGCCCCCACAGCGCCCCGCCTACAATTCGCAGCTCAGCCTGATCACAGGCTGCGCCTGGTGAAGAAGGGAAATGTCTCGTGTCCGTGTCGCCCAACCCCGCTGCCACCGCTGTGGCCCGTGACCTGCCCACGCTGGAAGGCGAACTGGCCGCCCTGTTTGTGCAGGCACTGAACCTGGAAGTCGCGGCCGCCGACATCGACCCACAAGCCTCGCTCTTTGGTAACGGGCTGGGGCTGGACTCCATCGACATCCTGGAAGTGGCCCTTGAGGTTTCGCAACGTTACGGCTTTCAGCTGCGGTCGGACGACGAGAACAACCAGAAGATCTTCCAGAACCTGCGCAGCCTGGCGGCCCATGTCGCCCAGCACCGCACCAAATAAATCGCTGTCGATGCTGGCCGGCGCCTGGCGCGTGGCAGCAGGCGTGGCCGCTTTGGTCGCCTACGCGCTGCTGTCCAACTGGTTGATGGTGCATGCCGCCGACCACGCCTGGACCGTGGGCCTGCTGTTCGGCCCGCTGCTGGTGGCCCTGGGCGCCATGGGCTGGCGCAAACGCCACGGGTGGACGCTGGGGGCTTGTGTCGGTTTGTTGACGGTGCTGGCGTGGGTGGTGTGGCGCGGCGGGGTTGCCAATGCCCAGCGCCTGTATGTGCTGCAGCACGCCGCGCTGCACCTGGCCATCGGCTGGAGCTTTGCGCTGACCCTGCGCGGCGCAGAAAAGCCGCTGATCACGGCGCTGGCCGAAGTGGTGCACGGCCGGCTGGGCCACACCTTCTCACCCGAGCTGGCGCTGTACACCCGCAGTGTCACCGTGCTGTGGGTGGGCTACTTCGTGGGCATGGTGGTGACATCGCTGCTGATCTATGCCTGGGCGCCCTGGCCCGCCTGGTCGCTGTTTTGCACCGTGTTGACACCGGTCTCGGTGGGCGTGCTGTTTGTGGCCGAGCACCTGTGGCGCGAATGGCGTCACCCCGAATTTCCACGGGTGTCCATGAAAGCCATCGTGCAGGCCTATCAGCGCAGTGGCAAAGAGGTGGCGCCGTGACACCAGGAACCACCCTGCCGCTGCTGATCGGTCGCGACCTTTCCTTGCCGCTGTGCTGGCGCGCCGGGCAAGCCATCAGCGCCGGCATGTTTCTCGCCCAGGCCCAGGCCCTGGCAGAACAGTTGCCCCCAGGCCGACCCATCAACCTGTGCCAAGACCGCTACCACTTTGCGCTGGGTCTGGCAGCGGCCCTTCTGCGCGGCCAGACCAGCTTGATGCCGCCCAATGCGCTGGCCGAGACCTTGCGCCAGGTGCCCGCCGATGGTGGCCCGCCCTACCTGCTGGTGGACACCGATACCCGCACTGACGCTGGTCTGCCCACCGTACGCCTGAGCCAGCTGCCCGAGGTGCCGCCCGCCAGCGAAGTGCCCCAGGTGTCCTCGGACCTGGAAGCCGTCTGCCTGCTGACCAGTGGCTCCACCGGTGCGCCACAACCGCACGCCAAACGCTGGCACACCCTGGTGGCCAACATCGGTGCGGAAGCCGAACGCCTGGCCCAGATGTTGAACCTGCCTAGCCTGCAGGGCATCACCTTGGTGGCCACCGTGCCAGCCCAGCACAGCTATGGCCTGGAATCCACGGTGCTGCTGGCCTTGTTGGGCGGCGCCTGCTTTGAAGCGGGTCGGCCGTTTTACCCGGCGGACATCGTCGACGCCTTGCACAGGGTGCCCGAGCCTCGCGCGCTGGTCACCACACCCTTCCACCTGAAGACGCTGCTGCTGGCGGGTTTGCAGCCACCCCAGGTGGCGCTGACTTTGTCGGCCACGGCCCCCCTGAGCCCACAGCTGGCCGGCCAGGCCGAGCAAGCGCTGGGTGGCCAACTGATCGAGATCTACGGCTGCACCGAAGCCGGCCAGGTGGCCAGCCGCCGCACCACCGCAGGCGAAACCTGGCAGACCCTGGGTGCACTGCGCATCAGCCCATCGGTTGGCCCCGATGGCGAGACCTACCTGGTTGCTGGCGGCCATGTGCTGGAGCCCACAGCCTTGGCCGACGTGCTGGACCTGCAGGACAGCCGGCACTTCAAACTGCTGGGCCGCGCCAACGACCTCATCCATGTGGCCGGCAAACGCAGTTCGCTGGCCCATCTGAATTTTCACCTCAACCGCATCGAGGGCGTTGATGACGGGGCCTTCTGGCTGCCAGATGAAGTGGCCGAAGGCGTGGTGCGCCCGGTGGCCTTTGTGGTGGCACCCACGCTGAACGCTGCGCAGATCATCACCGCCTTGCGCGCCCAGTTGGAAAGCGTGTTTGTGCCGCGCCGGGTGGTCTTGGTGGAGAAATTGCCGCGCGAAGCCACCGGCAAACTCACCGTGGCCGCGCTGCGCCAGTTTGCGTTGGCGCACCTGGCTGCGGCGCCCGCTGCAGCGACCCGCACCGAACCGCCTGCTGACGCCTGGTTCGACGTGGCGACCGACCACCCCACGCTGGCCGGCCACTTCCCAGGGCACCCCGTGCTGCCGGGTGTGACGGTCTTGTCGTGGGTGATGCAGGCACTGGCCGATCGACCCGACCTGGCATCAACGCTGGGCGAACATCCTGGCATCAACAATGCCAAGTTTTTGAACGCTGCCACGCCAGGTTCACGTTTGCGCGCGTCGCTGAAAACCCAGGGCCAAGGCGTGGCCTTTGAAGTCACCAGCGGCGCCGTGCCGGTGGCCCGTGGCCTCTTGACCGCGAGCGGTTCTGGCACTTCCAGCACCTCTGGCGCTGCCGCCGCGCCCAGCCAGGTGAAGGCGCCTTGACATGAGCGTTGGCACACCTCCTGGTACCTCCGTGCGAGCGCCCGCTTGGGTGGCGCGGCAGGAACGCGGCAATCTGCTGGCGTTGCGCTTCATGGCCTGGGTGGCCACGCGTTTGGGCCGACCCGTGGCCCGCTGGCTGCTGCACCCCATCACGCTGTACTTCCTGCTTTTTGCCAGCGCGCCGCGCCGCCACTCGGCGCGCTACCTGGCGCGTGTCTTGGGGCGGGCAGCCACCTGGCGCGACCAATACCGCCACTTCCACACCTTTGCCAGCACCGTGCTGGACCGCGTGTACTTTGTGCGCGGGCAGATGCAGTCCTTCGACATCTCGATGCACGGCGACGCGGGCTGCGACGACACGATAGTCAGTGGCCAGGGCGGCTTTTTGATCGGCGCCCACTTGGGCAGTTTTGAGAGCCTGCACGCCACCGGCAAGAGCTTTCCGGGCATGCAGGTCACCATGGTCATGTACCCCGACAACGCGCGCAAGATCCACGGCGTGCTGCAGGCACTGGCGCCCCGGTTCAAGTTGGCCGTCATTGGCATCGGCAACCCGGGCTCGACGCTGGCCATCCGTGATGCGCTGGACGCCGGGCATCTGGTGGGCCTGCTGGGTGACCGTTGCCTGAACGCCGATTCATCGCGCGCGCCGGGCATCACGATTCCTTTCCTGGGTCACCCCGCGCTGTTCTCGGACGGTCCTTTGCGCCTGGCCATGTTGCTCAAGCGCCGAGTCATCTTCATGGTCGGCCTGTTCATGGGCGGCCGCCGCTACGACGTGCGCTTCGAAACCCTGGCTGACTTTCGCCAGCCGCCCAGCGACCCCGCCGCACGCGAACAGCTCATCCAGCAGACACTGCGCAACTACGTGGCCCGGCTCGAAGCCCTGTGCCGCGAGGCGCCCTACAACTGGTTCAACTTCTACGACTACTGGCAAGAAGAGCATGTGGCTTGATCGCACCCCCCGTGCACCGCTTGCAACAGCACACCACCTGGGCTGTCGGCTGGCAGTGAGACTGGCACTGAGCCTGGGCTTGGCGCTGGTCGTCACGCTGGGTGGCGCAGCGCCAGCCTGGGCACTTGACCTGGGCACCGTGACCCAGCTGCTGGCACAGCGCAAGTCAGGCGAAGCCCGCTTCACCGAAGAGCGTTTTGTCAGCGGTTTTGAAGGCCCGCTGCGCTCCAGCGGCACGCTCAGCTTTGTCGCACCCGACCGCTTTGTGCGCACCACACTAGAGCCAAGGCCCGAGTCCATGGCGGTCGATGGCAACAACCTGATCCTGAAGCGGGGTGGCCGCACGCGCCAGATGACGCTGGACGCCATCCCCGAGATCACCGCGCTCATCGAAGCCGTGCGCGGCACGCTCACCGGCAACGCCACCACACTGGAAAAGCACTTTCGCATCCAGGTCGAGGGCAGCGCAGCGCAGTGGACCTTGACCTTGGTGCCGCGTGACCAGCGGCTGGCCACGCAAGTGCGCGAACTCAAGATCACCGGCGCAAGAAGCGACATGCGTGTGGTGGAACTGTGGCTGGCTGGCGGAGACCGCTCGGTGATGTCCATCGACGCACCGCAGGCCCTCAAGTGAATCGCCGCGCCGCTGTTGCGCTGCTCATCTGGGCAGCCCTGATGACCCTGGGTGTGCTGCAGATCTTGCGCACCTCGTTCACGGCCGACCTCAGCGCTTTCCTGCCCGCCAACCCCGACGCGCAACAGCGGGTGCTGATCGAGCAACTGCAAAGTGGCCTGCCGGCACGCACCCTGCTGATCGCCATCGACGGCGGCGACGACCGCAACCGCGCAAAGGCGTCCACCGCGCTGGCCCAGCGCCTGCGCGCCAGTGGTTTGTTTGAGCAGGTTCAAAACGGCCAGACCGACGGCTTTTCCCAAGTGGGCCCCTGGCTGGTGGATCACCGCTACCACTTGAGTCCGGCGGTCAACGCTCAGCGCTTTACCGCAGCCGGGCTGCGCGACGGCATCGAAGACACATTGAGCCTCTTGGGCACCCCGGCCGGCGGCGCCATCAAGCCCCTGCTGGAGCGCGACCCCACTGGCGAAACGGTGCGAATTGCCGAAGGCCTGATACCCAGCAACGCGCCGCGCAGTTTGGAGGGCGTATGGTCCTCACGTCAGGGTGCGCGGGCCTTGCTGGTCACCGTGAGCAAGGCGCCCGGCGCCGACCTGGACGCGCAGCAAGCCACCATCGACGCCGTGCGCCAGGGCTTCGCTGCGCTGGCGGGCGATGCGGCCGTGGGCACGGCGGCCATGCAGGGTCTGACACTCAAGATCAGCGGAGCCCCATTGTTTGGCGTGGAAAGCCGCGCCCAGATCCAGACCGAGGTGCACCAACTGGCCATTGCAGGCACGGTGCTGATGGGCGCTTTGCTCTTGGTCGCCTTTGCTTCACTGCCAGCCCTGCTGGTGGCCATGCTGCCTGTGGCCACCGGTGTGGTGGCGGGCATCGCGGTGGTCAGCCTGGTGTTTGGCGGCGTCCATGGCATCACCTTGGGGTTTGGCACCACGCTGATCGGTGAAGCGGTGGACTACGCCATCTACTACCTGATCCAGGCCCGGGCCCACGGCGCCGCGCACTGGTTGCGCAGTGGCTGGCCGACCATCCGGCTGGGCCTGCTGACCAGCATCTGCGGCTTCGCGGCGCTGGTGTTTTCGGGTTTCCCGGGGCTGGCACAGCTGGGCGTTTTTTCAGTGGCTGGGCTGGTGGCTGCAGCGCTCTTCACACGCTGGGTGTTGCCGCCCTTGCTGCCGCAGGGCGCCAAGGGCCAAGGCCTGCGCCAGTACCTGGGCCGATTTGCGGCGGCTGCGGTCGACTGGCTGCCGCGTTTGCGCTGGCCCGTGCTGGCGCTGGGCCTGGCCTCGGCGGTGGTGCTGGTTCAGCGCAGCGACCTGTGGACCGCCCAGCTCAGTTCGCTGAGCCCCATCTCCCAGGAAGCGCTGGCCCTGGACGCCAGCCTGCGCGCCGACCTCAGCGCTGGCGACGCCAAGACCCTGGTGGTGGTGCAAGGCGCCGACCTGCAGGCGGTGCTGACCAGCGCGGAAGCCGCCGGCCGGCAACTGGATGCCCTGGTGGACCAAGGCGCCATCGGCGGCTACGACAGCGTGGCGCGCTGGCTGCCCAGCCTGGCGGTGCAGCGGCAACGTTTGAACAGCCTGCCAGCCGTTGCGGACCTTCGAGTGGCGCTGACTGAGGCCACCCTTCAAGGGCCTTTGTCGGCAAAGCGGTTGGAGCCTTTCATCGCCGATGTTCAGGCGGCCCGTCAACGCGCGCCGGCGACCTTGGAGTCGCTGCGCGCACAGGGCCTGTCGCCGCTGCTCGACGCTTTGCTGCTGCAGCGAGCCGACGGCAGCTGGTCGGCCCTGCTGCCGCTGCAGCCGGTGGGCGACAAACTCGACATCGCCGCCGTGCGCCAAACCGTCCAGGCCTTGCCCGGAGCCCAGGTCATTGAAATCGGCGCTGAGCTGACCCGCCTGTACCAGCACTACCTGCGCGAGGCGCAGAACCAGGCCCTGCTGGGCGCTTTGGGCGTGGTGGCCTTGATCGCCTTCACGCTGCGTTCCACCCGCCGGGTGTTGGCCATCTGCCAGCCGCTGTTGTTATCGGTCTTGCTTACCATGGGCTTGCTGGCCGCGCTGGGGGTGCAACTGGGCATCCTGCACCTGGTGGGCTTGCTGCTGGTGGTGGCGGTGGGCTCCAACTACGCGCTCTTCTTTGACATGCTGCAGCAGGGCGGCCAGGCCGACCCCGACACGCTGGCTTCACTGCTGCTGGCCAACCTGACCACGGTGCTGTCGTTTGGCCTGATTGCGTGCTCGGGCATTCCGGCGCTGTCGGCCGTGGGTCGGGTGGTGGCCCTGGGGGCCCTGCTGGCCTTGGTGTTGTCGGCCACCTTGGTGCCACGCCGCGCTGGCGGCTCTGCCCCACCGGCGTGAGAAAATTCGCGGCGTGTTCTTGAAGGCCCTTCTTGAACGAGCCTCTATTGAGCGGCCTTTTTCAAACGGCCGATTTTTTCGCCCCCATGCCCCGAGCCAAGACCGTTCCCGTGTTGCCCACCGCGCCCCTGAAGGGCCTGGGGACCGGGGTCGACCCACTGGCAGACACCAGCAGCCCTTTGCCCAAACGCCCTTGGCCCTGGCCAACCTTGCTGCGCGGCAGCGTGGGGCTGCATGCCGCTGCGGCCGGTGCAGCCGTGCTGTGGTCCGGTGCCTGGCCCTGGGCGCTGGCGGCCGTGGCACTCAACCATGGGGTACTGTCCACCGCGGGCCTGTGGCCGCGCGGGGATTGGCTGGGGCCCAACGTCACGCACTTGCCGGCTGCGGCCGTGGCGCGCCAGCAAGTGGCCATCACCTTGGACGACGGGCCTGACCCCGAGGTCACGCCCGCCGTGCTGGACCTGCTGGCCCAGCACCGCACCCAGGTGACCTTTTTTTGCATCGCCGAACGGGCTCGCGCTCACCCCGCGCTGCTGCGCCGCATGGTGGCCGACGGCCACAGCGTGCAAAACCACAGCCTGGCCCACCACCACCACTTTGCGCTGCTGGGCCCACGGGCGCTGGCACAGCAAGTGGGCCAGGCCCAGGCGGTTCTGGCCGACATCACGGGCGTGCTGCCGCACTGCTTTCGAGCCCCGGCCGGGCTGCGCAACCCGCTGCTTGACCCCGTGCTGCACCACGCCGGGCTGCACCTGGTGAGTTGGACCCGCCGCGGCTACGACACCCGGCGTCGTGACCCGCAGCAGGTGCTGCAGCGCTTGAACCACGGCCTGGCGGCGGGCGCCATTCTGCTGCTGCACGACGGCCATGCACAACGCACGGCGGCAGGTCGCCCGGTGTTGATGGACGTGCTGCCAGCCCTGCTGGCGCAGTGCCAGAGCCTGGGGCTGCAACCGGTCACCTTGAGCGAAGCCTTGCCGCACCGCCATCTGCCCACATGACGTCTGCCACCTCACACGCCTCTTCAAAGCCCGACGACCGTTGGGCCACGTTGCACGCGGCCGCCTGCGCGCCCTACCGTGCCGTCAGCCGCTGGTCCTGGCACTGGGCGCGCGGCAAGCTGTGGCACGACCCCGTCTTTCAGGGCATGCTCAAACGCGGCGACATTCCTGCCCACAGCCGTGTGGTGGACATCGGCTGCGGACAAGGCCTGATGGCCAGCCTGCTCCAGGCCTGCGCCGACCAGCAGGCTGCCGGCCGCTGGCCCGCCGATTGGCCCGCCAAGGCCAGTGCCATCAGCTACCTGGGTGTGGAGTTGATGCCCAAGGATGTGGCCCGCGCGCAAGCGGCGCTGAATCGGCTGAGCCTGGCACCCCGCTTTGAATGCCAAGACATGCGCCAGGCCGCCTTGCCAGCCTGCGACCTGGTGGTGATCCTGGACGTCTTGCACTACGTCGACCACGCCGCGCAAGACCAGCTGCTGCGCCGGGTGCGCGACGCCCTGGTCGCCGGTGCGCCGCGCCCCGGCCGGCTTTTGCTGCGCGTGGGCGACACGGCCAACGCGCGCGGCTTCAGCGCCAGTCAGGTGGTCGACCGCATCGTCACCTGGGCCCGCGGTCACCGCGTGCCCCCCACCTGGGGACGTAACCTGCAGGCCTGGGTCGAGCTGCTGCAAGGGCTGGGTTTTCAGGTCCGGGCCATCCCACAAAGCCAGGGCACGCCGTTTGCCAACGTGCTGCTGGTGGCCGACTTAAACGCGCCCCCAGGCCGACGAGATACGTCGTCCGCCCCCCGAGGGGGATGAGCAAAGTGGCCAAGCAACATTTGCTCATGAGCGACGCCAGCATGAAGCCCTTGGCCATCAGCGACTTCACACTGGTCACCGCGCTGGGGCACGGCCGCCTGGCCAATTTGGCCGCGCTGCAAGCCGGGCGCACAGGGCTGGCGCGGCAAGACTTTGAAACCGCCAAGCTGGGCAGTTGGCTGGGTGTGGTGGATGGGGTCGACCAGGTTCAGCTGCCACCGTCACTGGCCCACCACGACTGCCGCAACAACCGGCTGGCCGAGCTGGGCCTGCGTGCAGACGGCTTTGCCGAGCGCGTGGCTCAAGCGCGCCAACGTTGGGGCGCAGCGCGGGTGGGTGTGTTCCTGGGCACCAGCACATCGGGCATCTTGCAAACCGAAGTGGCCTACCGCCACCGCGACCCCGGCACCGGTGCGCTGCCCGCAAGCCTGGAATACGCCACCACCCACAACACCTACTCGGTGGCCGCTTATGTGCGTGCGGCTCTGGGTTTGTCCGGGCCGTCCCACGTGGTGTCCACGGCCTGCTCGTCCAGTGCCAAGGTTTTTGCCACCGCACAACGCATGATTGAAGCCGGACTGGTCGACGCTGCGGTGGTGGGTGGCGTGGACAGCCTGTGCATGACCACGCTCTATGGCTTTCAGTGCCTGGAGCTGGTGTCGAGCGACATCTGCCGCCCCTGGGACGCAGACCGCGCCGGCCTGTCCTTGGGCGAAGCCGCCGCCTTTGCACTGCTGGAACGCGACTCTGCAACCCCCGCCGCGTGGCTGCTGGGCGCTGGCGAAAGCAGCGACGGCCACCACATGAGCAGCCCGCACCCCGAGGGCGCGGGCGCAGCGCTCGCCATGCAAGCGGCGTTGGCGCAGGCTGGCCTGCAAGCCCAGGACGTGGACTACCTCAACCTGCACGGCACCGGCACCCCGGGCAACGACGCCGCCGAAGACAAGGCCGTGGTCACCGTCTACGGCACGCAGTTGCCTTGCAGCAGCACCAAGGGCTACACCGGCCACACGCTGGGCGCGGCGGGTGGCGTCGAAGCCGCCGTGGCCATGCTGGCGCTGCAGCACGGCTTCATGCCGGCCGGCCTGAACGTGCAGCACATCGACCCCCAGCTGCGCTCCCTCTACCTCTTGCAAACCCGCGAGTGCAAGTTGAAGGTGGTGGCCAGCAATTCCTTTGGTTTTGGTGGCAGCAACGCCAGCCTGGTGCTGGGGGCGGCAGCATGACACTCGAAGTCAGCGTACTCGGAGTTGGGCTGCTGGGGCCTGGCTTGGCCGACTGGGCGACTGGCCAAGCCCTGCTGCGCGACACCACGCTCTGGCAAAGCGCAGCCACCGTGGTGCCACCACCCGCCCGCCTGCCGGCCACCGAGCGCCGCCGTGCCGGGCTGGGCGTCAAGGCCGGTGTGGTGGTGGCTGACCAGGCCGTGGCCCAAGCGGGGCTGGACCCGGCGGCGCTGGCCACCGTCTTCACCAGTTCCACCGGCGACACCCACAACTGCCACCAGATGTGCGAGGCACTGGCTGCGGCCGAGCGAACGGTCTCGCCCACGCGCTTCACGAACTCGGTCCACAACGCGCCGGCGGGCTACTGGCACATTGCGGCGCAGTCACGCGCGCCCAGCACCAGCCTGGCCGCGCTGGACGCCAGCTTTGTGGCTGGCTTGATAGAAGCCGCGGTGCAGTGCCAGGCCACCCAGCAGCCGGTGCTGCTGGTGGCCTGTGACCAGCCCTATCCGCAGCCCATGCACGCGCTGCGACCGGTGCCCGATGTGTTTGCCACCGCCTTGCTCATCGGCCCGCCCGGCACTGGCCGTCGGATGCTGCTGAAGCTGGCGCCTGTGGCCGCACCCAGCGTCTGCGACAACGCGGGCCTGGAGGCCTTGCGACAAGCCAACCCAGCGGCGCGCGCCCTGCCCTTGCTGCAAGCGCTGGCTCGGTCCGGTACCGCATCGCTGGTGCTCGACGCGCCGGGCAGTCCGGCGCTGCAACTGGACCTGGCCTGACGTGTGCACCGTGAGCAAGAACCGCCGTTGTTCTGCGCCCTTCGCGAAGCGCACCGCGCCCGGGACAGTTGCATGACGGCCCCCTTGATGGACCATGCCGGTATCCAAGCGCGGGTGCCCCACAGCGGCAGCATGTGCCTGCTGGACAGCCTGTTGGCGTGGTCTGCTGAGCGCATTGAATGCAGCGCCAACAGCCACCGCGACCCGGGCAACCCTTTGCGCACGCAGGGCCAACTGCTGGCCGTCAATGCCATCGAATATGCGGCCCAGGCCATGGCCTTGCACGGAGGTTTGTGTGCACCACCCGGTGCCGAACCGACGCCCGGTTTTTTGGCCAGCGTGCGCGGTGTGAACTGTCATGTACCGCGCCTGGACTTGATCCCGGGCGCGCTGCACGTGGTGGCCACCCGAGTCGCGGGTGACGCCACCCAAGCGCTCTACCAGTTTCGGCTGCAAGACGAACAGGGCCAAGCGCTGGTTGAAGGCCGCGCCACGGTGGTGCTCAACGCCCTGCCCCGGTCGAGCCCGACCGCTTGAACAAAGGCCACCATGAACACCCTACCTCTTCAAGGCAAACGCGCACTCGTCACCGGCGCCAGTGGCGCCCTGGGCTCGGCCATTGCCAAACAACTGGCGGCGCAAGGCGCAACACTGCTCTTGCACGGCAACAGCAGGCCTGACGCGCTGCAAGCCCTGGCCGAAGAAATTCGCGGCGCGGGTGGTCAGGCTCAGGCCCTGGTCTTCAACCTCAGCGACGACAACGCCACGGCCACGGCCGTGGCCCAGATGCTGACCCTTGGTCCGGTACAAATCATCGTCAACAACGCCGGCATCCACGACGACGCCGTCTTCCCCGGCATGAAGCCCGAGCAGTGGTACCGCGTCATCGACGTGTCCTTGCATGGCTTTTTTCGCGTCACCCAACCCCTGGTGCTGCCGATGTTGCGCACACGCTGGGGCCGCATCATCAACGTGTCGTCGGTGGCTGCGTTGGCTGGCAACCGCGGGCAGGTCAACTACGCGGCGGCCAAGGGCGCGCTCAACAGCGCCACCAAGGCTTTGGCGCTGGAAGTGGCCAGCCGGGGTGTCACGGTCAACGCCATTGCGCCAGGCATCATTGAGTCACCCATGGCTACGGCCGAAGGCCAGGCTTTTGACGCGGACAGCATCAAGCGCATGGTGCCGGTGCAGCGCGCCGGCACACCGCAAGAAGTGGCGGCCCTGGCCGGGTTCCTGGCCAGCCCGGACGCGGCCTACATCACCGGCCAGGTGATCTCGATCAATGGCGGGCTGTACTGAGCGCGTGTGAAGCATGCCACCCAGCGCCCGCCAACAGCCCTTTTCTTCAACGCCAGGCCCAGGGTCTGGTCCCGCCCCAGCGCCCGCACCCGCGCAGGCTCATGCGCAGGCCATTGCCATGCACAAGGTCATCAGCCAGCTTCAGCCCGTCGACACCCGCGAATGGGTCCGTGAAACCCGTTTTGGCAAGTGGTTTGTCAGCACCGACATCTGGATCCAGTATGTGCTGCAAGTGGCCATCGCAGACTTTCGCGCGCTGCTGGGCGCGCGCGCACCGGCCCACCCGGTGGTGCTGGACGCCGGCTGCGGCATCGGCCTGTCATTCCCCCTGTTGGCCCAGTGGCTGCAACCGCGCCAGATCGTTGGCACCGACATTGACCTGCCGGCGCTGCAAAGGGCTTGCAACCAGCAGCTGGCTCCGGGCGTCGACCTGAAGCTGCTGCACGCCAGCGCCCAGAGCCTGCCACTGCCCGACAACAGCGTTGACCTGGTCTACTGCCACCAGCTCTTGCACCACGTCAAGGCCCAGCAGGCCGTGCTGAAGGAACTGCTGCGGGTGCTGCGCCCAGGTGGCGTCTTGCTCAGCGCCGAGTCATGCCGGTCCTTCATCGACTCTTTCTGGGTGCGGCTGCTGTTTCGCCACCCAGACATGGTGCAAAAGACCGCGCAACAGTATGTGGACTTGATCCGTTCAGCGGGTTTCGAGCTGGCCGACAGCGACATCCACCACAGCGTGCCCTGGTGGTCGCGGGTGGATTTCGGTCTGCTGCAGCGCTGGCGCCTTTCCAGCTGGAGCCCGGATGTGACGGAGGTCAATGCCGTGGCCTTCAAACCGCAGTCCGCATGAGCATGACCGCCAACTCAACGTCGACCCCGCACGACGTCGTCATCATGGGTGGCGGCTTGGCGGGTCTGACCCTGGCGCTGCAGTTGCGCCAGCGCCTGCCACTGCTGAAGGTGTTGGTGCTGGAGCGTCGCGCTCACCCGGTGCCTTTGGCGGCGCACAAGGTGGGCGAGTCCACGGTGGAGATCGGCGCGCACTACTTCACCCAGGTGCTGGGCTTGCAAGAGCATTTCGTGGCCAGCCAACTGCGCAAGTTTGGTTTTCGCTTTTTTTTCAGTGACCAGCGGTCCGATCTGGGCGCGGTCACCGAACTGGGGCCCAGCCGCGCGCTGCCGGTGGGCAGCTGGCAGATCGATCGCGGTGTTTTTGAGAACCACCTGGGCCAAGAGGTGCAGCGGCGCGGCATCGATTTCATTGACGGTGCCACCATCCGGGAGCTGCAGTTGGCGGCCGATGGCCCGGAAACCGCCTTGCACGCCGTGGGCTGGCAACGAACGGGGCAGGCGATGCAAACCACGCAGGCGCGCTGGGTCATCGACGCCTGCGGCCGTGCCAGCCCGATCAAGCGCCAGCTGAAACTGGCCCGCAGCAACGCGCATGGCCCACACGCGGTGTGGTTTCGCGTCAGCACCCACCTCAAGCCCGATGAATGGGTTGACGACCCGGCCTGGCGTGCCCGCTGCACCACACCTTCGCGTTGGTTGTCCACCAACCACCTGGTCGGTGAAGGCTATTGGGTGTGGTTGATTCCGCTGTCCTCGGGCTCGCACTCGGTGGGCATCGTGGCCGACCCGCGCTGGCACCCGCTGGAGCAGATGAACACCTTCGAGCGCGCGATGGACTGGCTGCAACAACACCAGCCGCGCCTGTTTGAAGAGCTGGACCCGCAGCGCGACCAGCTGCAGGACTTTCACTTCCTGAAGCATTTTTCCTACGACTGCGCCCAGGTTTTTTCTGCCAACCGTTGGGCGCTGGCCGGTGAAGCCGGGCGCTTTCTCGACCCGCTGTATTCGCCCGGCAGCGACTTCATCGCCATCGGCAACACCTACATCACCGATCTGGTGGCGCGGGACATGGCCGGCCAGCCCATCGCCGCCCACGTCAGCATCTACGAGCAGCTGTTTCAGTCGATCTACGACAACACGCTGGCGCTGTACCAGGACCAATACGGCCTGCTCGGTGACCCCGATGTCTTGCCGATCAAGATCTTCTGGGACTACAGCTACTACTGGGGCGTGCTGGCCAAGATGTTCTTCCACGGCGGCCTGACCGACCTGGTGGCGCTGGGCCAGATGCGCGATGAGCTGGGCACGGTGCATCCACTGAACGTGGCGGTGCAGACGTTTGTGCGGCAGATGTCGGCGCACAGCGCTCAGCGCAACCCGCCGGCTTTCCTGGATCAGGCTTCACTGCCCTGGTTTGTGGAACTCAACCGCAGTTTGCTCGACCAACTCAACGCCGCCGACTTCAAGCTGCGCCTGCGCGAGTCGGCCCAGCGGCTGCGCCAACTGGCCACCGAGATTCTGGACCGCGCGGCCTTGTTGTACCCCCAGCTCGACGGCAGCACCTTGCGCGCCGCCATCGACGCCGCGGGGGGCGCACGTCGTGGGCACGACCCGATGCTGTTTCCGCCAGCCCCTTTGGCGTCACCCGCGCGCGCCTGATTGGCAGGCTTGCGCAACGCACCCATCACCCGCCCATCCCCCTTGGCCTGCGCGGGGCGCCGACGGGCTCTATCCTGTCTTCCCGCTTGTCTACCCGCTTGTTTGGCGGCGGGTGCCAGCCTGGGGCTCAGCGCCTGCGGCTCCTGGTGGCGACCCAGCCCCATCACCATGACCCTTTTGACCGACGACCGTGCCTGCGTGACCCAAGCCCCGGTGCTGCTGGTGCTGTTGCCAGGGGCCTACATGAGCCCGCAGGAGATGCAGGAGCAGGGGCTGGTCGATGCCGTGCGCAGCCGCCATCTGGCGGTGGACGTGGTGGTCGCCGGCGCGGGGCTGGAATACGTGGTCGACGGCAGCATCATCCAGCGCCTGCATCAGGACGTCATCGCCCCCTACCGCGCGCGTGGCTACCAGCGCATCTGGCTGGCTGGCATTTCCTTGGGCGGCTTTGTGAGCATGGCCTATGCCCTGCAACACCCGGGCAGCGTCGAAGGCATCTTTGCGCTGGCCCCTTACCTGGGCCGGCGCTCGCTGCAGCAAGAGGTAGCCGCCGCCAGCAGCCCTGCCCAATGGCGGGCCCAGGCCCAGCCCCGCGGCCCCGACGATGTGGACCACGCGGTGTGGTCTTGGCTGATTGCACCGCCGGCAAACGCGCCGGCCCTGCACCTGGCCTATGGCACCGAAGACCGCTTCGCAGCCGGCCACCAGATGCTGGCCGGGCTGCTGCAACCCAACCGGGTGCAAACGGCACCCGGTGGTCACGACTGGCCACCCTGGGTTCGCTTGTGGGGTGAATGGTTGGACCGCGGCTTTCTACCCCGGCGGTGCACACCATGAAGCTGGCGGCACGTGCCCCCGTGAGCGTGGTGGCGCAAGGCCTGGCCAGCGCCGCAGGCGTGGGTCTTGACTGCCTGTCAAAAGTCCTGGCCGCTGGCGAGTCGGCCTTGACGGTGAACACCTTCACGCGCAGCCCCCTGCCAGCCTGGCTGGGGCTGATGACCGACATCAGCAGCACCCGACTGCCCACGGTCCTGCAGGCCTGGGACTGCCGGGCCACCCGGGCCGCCTGGCTGGGCTTGCAAGCCGATGACTTCATCAGCGCCGCCCAATCAGCCTGCAGCAGGCACGGCGCCACCCGGGTGGGGCTGGTGCTGGGCACGTCAGCGTCCACCATCGGCGCGTCAGAGCAGGCCTACCAGCACCTGGCCAGCGACGGCGGGTTTCCGGCGGCGTTGCGCCAGGAGTCGCTCAACACCATCCACGCGCTGGCCCACTTTGTGCAGCAGGCCACCGGCGTGCAAGGGCCCTGCGTGACCGTGTCCACGGCGTGCTCTTCCAGTGCCAAAGCCTTTGCCCAAGCCCAGCGCTGGCTGCACCTGGGCCTGGTGGACGCGGTGGTGGTGGCTGGCGTGGACGCCTTGTGCGACAGCGTGTTGTTCGGCTTTGCGGCGCTGGGCCTGGTGTCGGCCGAACCCTGCCGGCCTTTTGCCGCCAACCGCCAGGGCATCAGCATCGGCGAGGCGGCCGGCTTTGCGCTGCTGGAACGCGGCCAAGGCGAATTTCAGTTGCTGGGCTGCGGCGAAGCCAACGACGCCCACCACATGTCCAGCCCACACCCGCAAGGACGCGGCGCGGAACAAGCGCTCGACGCGGCCTTGGCGCAAGCCGGCCTGCAAGCGCACGATGTGGAGCTGGTCAGCCTGCACGGCACGGCCACGCCGCAGAACGACGCCGTCGAAGCGGCCCTGGTGGCGCGGCGTTACCGAGCCAACGTTCACGCCAGCGCCACCAAGGCCTGCACTGGGCACACCATGGGCGCAGCGGGCATCGTGGCGGCCCTGGGTTGCGGCTTGGCCCTGCGCCACGGCCTGCGCGCCGGCACCGCGCACACACCTGCGGCCGACCCCGCACTGGGCCCCACCTTTGCGCAGCAGTTGCAGCGGTCGCCCCAGGTTCGCCCGGTGCAAGTCGCTGCCTGCCACGCCTTTGGTTTTGGTGGCAACAACGCGGTGTTGCTCTTCGGAAGAAGCGGCGCATGAAGCACCGCGTTTACGTGGACGGCATGGCGCTGTGGTCGCCCCAGTGGACCGATTGGGCGCAGGCGCGGGCCGCGCTGCGCGGCGAGTCACCGGGCCCAGCAACAGGGTCGGCATCAGGGCCGGCGTGCGCAGCCACGCCAACTGCTGCGACGGCACCTCGCCCCGCACCCACCTTGCTGGCGGCCAACGAACGCCGCCGCGCACCCGATACCGTCTTGCTGGCCCTGGAAGTGGCCACGCAGGCCTGCGCCGCATCAGGCCATGACCGCAGCGTGCTGGCCAGCGTGTTTGCCTCGACCCACGGCGATCTGCCCACCACCGACGCGCTGTGCCGCACCTTGGCCAGCAACCCCTTGCTGCTGTCGCCGACCCGTTTTCACCACTCGGTGCACAACGCGGCCTCAGGCTACTGGGCCATCGGCACCGGCAGCCATTCGGCCAGCACGGCCCTGTCAGGCGGCGCGCACACTTTTGCCACGGCTTGGGTCGAAGCCGCCAGCCAGTGTCTGTCAACCCAACAAGCCGTCCTGCTGGTGCTGTACGACACCGAGGCCTGCGGCCCACTGGTGTCGGTCAACACCAGCCGCGGGCTGCTGGCCATGGCTTGGGTGCTGGCGCCCACAGCAGGGCCGCGCTCCAGCTGCTGGGTGGAGTGGTCTGTGGCGGAGCAGGCGGTGTCTGCACCGCCCTTGCAAAGCCCTGCCGCCCGCGAGCTGTCGGCCAACGCCAGTGCGCATGCACTGCCACTGATGGAAGCCTTGGCGCAGCAAGCAGACGCCCACTTGGCCTGGCCGCTGTCGGCCACCTTGGCGCTGCAACTGCAACTGCAGAACCTGACCCCAACCAGGGCTTAGAAAGCTGCGGCATGATCCAGCAGCGCCATAACGCTGCATCGACACTTTCCGCATGAGCACCTCAGTTCCCACACACGACGTCATCATCATGGGCGGCGGCCTGGCCGGCCTGACCCTGGCGCTGCAGCTGCGCCAGACCCTGCCCGAGCTCGACGTGCTGGTGCTGGAGCGGCGCACCCACCCCGTGCCCGAGGCCTGCCACAAGGTGGGCGAGTCCACGGTGGAGATCGGCGCGCACTACTTTGCCAACGTGTTGGGGCTGAAGCAGCACCTGGACAGTGCACAGCTGAAGAAGTTTGGCTTTCGCTTCTTTTTCAGCGAAGGCCGAAGCGACTTCGACGCCGTCACCGAGCTGGGCGCCAGCCGCCCACTGCCGGTGGGCAGTTGGCAGATCGACCGTGGCATCTTCGAGAATTTTCTGGGTGAAGAAGTGCAGCGCCGGGGCATTCGCTTCGTTGACAACGCGCTCATCCGTGATCTGACACTGGCCGAAGACCCCAGCGCTGGCGCGCCCCACACCGTCAACTGGCAGGCCGCAGACCAGCCTTTGCAAACCGCCCAGGCGCGCTGGGTCATCGACGCCTGCGGACGTGCCGGGCTGATCAAGAAAAAACGCGGCCTGGCCCGCGACAACGCCCACGCGGCCCATGCGGTGTGGTTTCGCGTCAAGGGCCACATCGTGCCGGACGAGTGGTCCGACAACCCGGCCTGGCGCAGCCGCTGCGTCACGCCCACGCGCTGGCTGTCCACCAACCACCTGGTGGGCGCGGGCTACTGGGTGTGGCTGATTCCGTTGTCATCCGGCTCGCATTCGGTGGGCATCGTGGCCGACCCGCGCTGGCACGCGCTGGACCGCATGAACACCTTCGAGCGCGCGATGGACTGGCTGCAAGAGTTCCAGCCGCGCCTGTTCACCGAGCTCGACGGCAAGCGCGACCAGCTGCAGGACTTTGCTTTTTTCAAGCGCTTTTCTTACGACTGCGAGCAGGTCTTCTCCGACCAGCGCTGGGCGCTGGCGGGTGAGTCGGGCCGCTTTCTCGACCCCTTCTATTCGCCGGGCAGCGACTTCATTGCTATCGGCAACACCTACATCACCGACCTGGTGGCGCGCGACCACGCAGGCAAGTCCATCGCCGCGCACACGCAGATTTACGAGCAGATCTTTCGCTCGTTCTATGACAACACCCTGGCCCTGTACGTGGACCAATACGGCATCTTCGGCGACCCCGAGGTGCTGCCCCTGAAGGTGTTCTGGGACTACACCTACTACTGGGGTGTGTTGGCCCGCCTCTACTACCAAGGCGGCATGACCGACCTGCTGGCCTTGCAGCACCTGCGTGACGAGCTGGGCAGCATGCAGCAGCTGAATGTGGCGATGCAGGCGTTTGTGCGTGACCTGTGCCAGTACAGCCGCAAGCGCAACCATGCCGTTATGTTGGACCAGGCCAGCCTGCCCTGGTTTGTGGAACTCAACCGCTCACTCAACGATCGCGTGGGCAGTGATCAGTTTCGCGTGGTGCTGCAGGCGGCCAACCGCCAGCTGCGACAGCTGGCCACCGAGATCCTGGACCGCAGCACGGAAGAGCATCCGCAGATGGACGGCGCTGCCCTTCAGCAGGCCATCGAACGCGCCGGGGGCGCCGTGCGTGGCGAGGGGAGCCTGCTGTTCCCGGCTCTGCAAGACGAGCCTGATGCGGCTGTGGGTTCAGTTGCCGGTGAAGTTGAGGTCGGTTGAGAGCAGCTTGCGGCGCAAAAGGAGCGAACAGGCTGCACGTCAGCGTTCTTTCCATGATCGCTGCTTGCGACCCAGCAGCGGCATACGCTGCCCTGAACTCGTCGCCCCAAAGCAGTGGCTCGCAGCCTCTATCTGTCCGCATCTAGCTTGGGCCAGTTTCAGCGTTCAGCGCGTGCGTGATCCACTGCATCGCATAGACGCCGTGCACTCGATCAACCACCAGCCAAACGCGGTCGGTGTCCATGCGAACGACAAGCGCTGCGACGTCCATCAGCCTCGTTCGAGTGCCTTCGCCGACCCGCTTGGGAACGGCGTTCGCGTCCAGCAAGTGCGGCAGCACAGCGGCGACACGATGCCCCTTCAGCTCGAGCACCAGGCAACCCGCCGATTGGTCCAGCACACAGGTCAGCGCTTCGCGGCCTGGGGCCAGCGCCTGTTGCACGCCGTCGGCAGCCGCCCTGCTCGTGGTCAGCAGCAGGAACTCCGTAGGCCCGGCCCATACCAGCCACGGGTCGGTGCCGCGAAAAACACCCGGCTCAGGCAGCGGCGTCAGAGCGTGGGCAGTAAGCGCCGCATCGATGGCCGCAGTGCCGCCGGCCAGGTGTCGCAAGGACAGCACGAAAACCCCTGGCACCGCGCGAACCGACATGGCAGCGGTCGGCATGGGCAGGCAGGCGCTCAGCACCTCGGGTATCGGGCTCGACGCATCAAAGGTCTCAACCATGCAGGCGCTCGCCGGTGGGATCGAAGAAAGGCGTCTTCACCACCTCGGCCTTGATCGCTTGGCCCAGGTGGTAGGCGGTGATGCACTCCCCCAAGCGGTGGCCGCCACGCTTGAGCATGGCCAGCGACACCGGGTGGCCCAGGATCGGACTGAAGGCACTGGAGGTAACGAAGCCCTCGATCGCGGCTGGCGGCGCCTGCACAGTGATGTGCGCGCCGACGGGCAGGCGGGTGCGGCGGTCCAGTGGCAGCAGCCCCACCAGCTGCATGCGGTCTGCGTCAGTGGCCACTGGCCTGAGCAGGGAACGCCGGCCGACGAAATTGGCCGTCTTCTTGGCAACGCCTCGGTCCAGACCGACATCTCCCGGGAAGGTCGTGCCATCGGTGTCTGCGCCCAAATGCAGGTAGCCTTTCTCGGTGCGCATGATCATCAGCGCCTCGACGCCGTAGGGTATCAAGCCAAAAGCCTGACCCGTTTTCCACAGGCTCTCCAGCAGTGCCTGCACACGATCCGCCGGTAGGTTGATCTCGTAGCCGAGTTCGCCGCTGAAGCTGGCACGCAGCACCCGCATGGGCACGCCGGCGTGGTGGACTTCGCGCAGCGTCATGTGCTTCATGGCTGCGGGTGCCAATGACGAATCGAAGCCCGCAGCTTCAAGCAAGGCCCAGGCCTTGGGCCCGGCCACCGTGAGGTTGCCCCAGGCGGAGGTGACGGGTGTGACCAGTACTTGGTGCTGCACGTACTCGCATTGCAGCCATTCCTCGAAGGCCTGCGCCACACGCTCGGCCCCGCCCGACGTGGTGTTGACCCAGAAGTGCTGCGGGCCCAGGCGCGCGACGATGCCGTCGTCGAAGATGACACCGTCTTCGCGCAGCAGCAGGCCGTAGCGGGCTTGCCCAATGGCCAAGGTGGACATCGTGCCCACGTACATCAGGTCCAGGAAGCTCGCCGCATCGGGCCCGTAAAGCTCGATCTTGCCCAGCGGTGACGCTTCGAACAAGCCGACATGCTGGCGCACGTTCAAGGCTTCGCGCTCGGCAGCGGCGTTCAAGGATTCGCCGTTGCGCGGGTAGGCCGCCGGGCGCTGCCAACCGCCGAACTCTTCCCACAGCGGGCCGTGGGCTTCATGCCAGGCATGGCCCGGCATGCGCTTGAGCGGTTTGTAGAGCGCACCCTTTCGACCGCCGGCCAGCGCACCCAGGGTCACGGGCTTGAACGGCGGACGGAACTTCGTGGTGCCGACCTGGCCGGGGCTGCGCTGCGTCAGCGCCCCCATCATCACCAGCGCGTTGACGTTGCTCGTCTTGCCCTGGTCGGTGGCCATGCCCATCGTGGTGTAGCGCTTGAGGTGCTCGACCGAACGGTAGTTCTCGCGCGCGGCCAGCGCTACGTCGTCGGCGGTCACATCGTTCTGCAGGTCCACGAAGACCTTGCCCGGCTTGCGGCTCCAGGCAACAAGCGCCGCAGGTGTTGGGCTGTTGTTCGAGATCACCACGCCCGTGCCACCCACCGGGGCTGGAGACGGACGGCCGTTACCCACAGCGTCGGCATGCGCCAGCGCAGCGTCGGCATCGAACACACCGGCACAGGCGCCCACCGATTCGATGCCAGGCACGCCATTCACGGGTACAAACATCGCGGCCTCATCGACCCAGCGCAGCTTGCCGCCGGCCATCGAATACAGGTTCACGGCAGGTGCCCAGCCGCCGGCGCTGGCGATGCAGTCCACTTCGATCTGATGGATGGGGCCGCCTTCGTGGGCGGCGATGGCGACACCTTTCACTGCACGTTTGCCAGTTACGGCGACGATGGCGCTGCCGCGATACACCGGCACACCGGGCACGGCATCGACGGCCGCAGCGCTGCGATGGTCCACAACGGCGACCACGTTCAAACCCGCGGCCACCATCGCGCGGGCGGCGGTGTGGCCGCTGTCGCAGGCTGTGGTCACCAACACGCGGCGCCCGCAGGCCACGCCGTAGTGGGTGGCATAACGGAGCACCGCGCTGGCCTGCATCACGCCTGGACGGTCGTTGTCGGGAAACAGCATCGGCCGCTCAAAAGCGCCCGTGGCCAGGATGATGCGCTCGGCGCGGATCTTCCACAGCCGTTCGCGCACTGCGCCATCGATCGTTTGCGTGGCGGCGGCCAGCAGGTGGTCGTACAGACCGAACACGGTGCAGCGTGTGTGCACCTCCACGCCGGCCTGTTGCAGTTCGGGCAGGCGTACGGCGCTGCCAGGCTCCAAGCGCGCTGCGCCTTCCAGCAGCAGCACCTGCTGGCCGCTGTGCGCAGCAGCCAACGCCGCCTGCACGCCTGCAGCACCGGCACCCACCACCAGCACCTGCACTTGACGCGAGACCTCGTCGTAGCGGTCGGGGTCTTCTGCATCGGCCGCCACCCCAAGCCCAGCCATGCGGCGTATGGTGGGCTCGAACAAGTGCCAGTGCGGCCACATGAAGGTCTTGTAGTAGAAGCCCGCCGGCAGCAGCGCCGCGAAGCGCGAGGTCAGCGCCGCCAGGTCGAATTCCAGGCTCGGCCAGGCGTTGCCGGTGAAGGCTTGCAGGCCGTCCTGCGCGGCGATGTCGGTGGCCCGTGTGTTGGGCGTGCGTGCGCCGCCCAAGCCGATGTCGAGCAGGCCGCTGGGCTCTTCCACCCCGCAACTGAAGATGCCGCGCGGCCGGTGCAACTTGAAGCTGCGGCCGACGTGCACGATGCCCTGCGCCAGCAGTGCCGAGGCCACGGTGTCGCCCGCAAAGCCCTGGACGCCGCGGCCGTTGAACTGGAAGCGCAGAGGCCGTGAGCGATCGAGCCAGGCGCCATGGGGTACGGGCAGGCGGAAGCCGCTCATGACGATCGCCCCGGACACACTTCTGTGATCCCGTAGACAGCCGCCACCTCGTGAGTGACGGTGTCGCGCAACACGTTGAACCACAACCCGCACCCGAACGTGTGGCACCAACGCTCGGCGTGATCGCCCTTCGGGTTGTCGCGAAAGTACAGATAGGCTCCCCAGGTCTCGTCGCTGCAATCCAGAGGCGGCCGGACGATGGCCGTGGTGCCGCCGCAGCGAAACTCGCTTTCTGCGCGCGACCCGCACAAGGGGCAATGCAGTTGCATCATGGCCAGTTCCGTTCAGTGCGCGATGCCGGCGGCAGCGGCTTCGTCGATCAAGCGGCCGGTGTGGAAGCGCTGCAGTTGGAAGGGCTCTGCCAGTTCGTGGTTGCGGCCGGTGGCCAGCACATGCGCCAGCGTCCAGCCGCCCACCGGGATGGCCTTGAACCCGCCGGTGCCCCAGCCGCAATTGATGAACAGGCCCGGCACCGGCGTGGCGCCAATGATGGGGCTGCTGTCTTGCACCACGTCCACGATGCCGGCCCATTGGCGCAGCAGCCGCAGGCGGCTGAGCGAGGGGAACATCTCGACCGTGGCCGCCACCACGTGCTGCATCACGTCGAAGCTGCCGCGCTGGGCATAGCTGGGGAAGTGGTCGAGTGCGCCGCCGATGACCACCTCACCCTTGTCGCTCTGGCTCCAGTAAGCGCCCAGCGAAGGCGACAGGGTCACGGTGTTCAGCACCGGCTTGACCGGCTCGCTCACCATCGCCTGCAAAGCGTAGCTGGTGACGGGAAGTTGAAAACCGGCCATGCCGGCCAGCACCGACGAGTGCCCGGCAACGGCCATGGCCACCTTGTCGGCGCGGATCTCACTTCGCACACCGCCGCGGCTCGTGGTGACGCCGACCACCGTGTCGCCCTGCTTGAGAAAACCCGTGACGGCGCAGTTCTGCACGATGTCCACCCCCAGCGCCGAAGCGGCGCGCGCGTAGCCCCAGGCCACGGCATCGTGCCGCACCGACCCTCCCCGGCGTTGAATGAAGCCGCCCACGATGGGGAAACGCGCATCGGCGCCAAAGTTCAGCCGGGGCTCGATGTCCTGCACCTGACGGGCGTCCAGCAACTCGGCATCAATGCCGTTGCACAGCATGGCGTTGGCCCAGCGCGACTGCGCGTCCAGGTCGTGCCGCGAATGGGCCAGCGTGACGATGCCGCGCTGGCTGAGCATGATGTTGAAGTTGAGCTGGTGCGCCAGCTGCTCGTACTGGCGCAGCGAGAAGTCGTACAGCCGCGCGCTTTCCGGGTACAGGTAGTTCGAGCGCACGATGGTGGTGTTGCGCCCGGTGTTGCCGCCGCCGATCCAGCCGGCTTCCAGCACCGCGACATTCGTGATGCCGTGGTTCTTCGCCAGGTAGTAAGCCGTGGCCAGGCCGTGGCCCCCGCCGCCGATGACGATCAGGTCGTAGCGTGGTTTGGGCTCGGCTTCGCGCCAGGCGGGTGCCCAGTCGGCGTGGCCACGGCGTGCCGCAGCGAGCAGGTTCCATGCGGAGTAACGGGTGCGCAGCGTCACGTCGAGTCGGGCGCGGGCTGCTGCACGCCGCCTTGCGTTGGCAACAGGCCGAAGCGCCGTTGCAAGGGCGTCGGGTCGGGATCGTGCCCGGCGAACTGCCGGAAGGCCTGGTCGGCAGGCACGCGGTGGCCGACGCTCAGGACCTTGTCGATCCAGGCCTTCGACACCGTGGCGTCGTAGAGGCCGTCTGGCGCACGTTCGAAGGTCTCCACCGCATCAGCCGCCATCACGTCGGCCCACAGGTAT
Organism: Betaproteobacteria bacterium; assembly: GCA_043743835.1. Classification (GTDB taxonomy): domain Bacteria; phylum Pseudomonadota; class Gammaproteobacteria; order Burkholderiales; family Burkholderiaceae_C; genus Rubrivivax. Next base: position 51,776 of record JAYTVT010000005.1, on the reverse strand, counting down.
GAGTACAGCCCCGCGGCATAGGCGCCGATGAACAGGTGGAAGTTGTGCGTCACCCGCATGATCAGGTCCCAGGCCTCGGGCATGCCCAACTCGGCCAGCGTGTTGTTCTCTACCTGCACCGGGTCGATGCGCGCACCGCTGCCGTCGGCCAGCAGGTGCAGCCGCAGGTCGACGATGGCTGGCAGCAGGAAGTCGGGGTTGAGGCTGAAGATGCGGTCGTACTTCAGGCCCTGCTGAATGCGGTCGATCAGGTCGGCGGGCATGGGCTCGCCGGTGACGTGGTGCCGTGCAAAGCGCGCCAGAAGCTCCGGGTCGCGCAGCCAGCGTTCATTGATGAGCGCCGGCAGTTCGACGAAGTCCCAGGCCACGTGCTGGCTGCCCAGCGAACGGTAGGCGGAGGTGCAATGCAGCATGTGCAGCGCATGGCCAAACTCGTGGAAGAAGACGTTGGCGTACTCCCAGGGCAGCAGCGCGGGCTGGCCCTCCGGCGGCGGCGGGAAGGTGGAGTAGACGGCAGAGATGGGCAACACCCGGCCGCGGAAGTTCTCGGCCTCGCGGTACTGCATCTGGTACGAACCGTGCGCCTTGCCCGGGCGGTTGAAGAGGTCGAAGTACAGGACGCCCACCGGCTCGTCGCCGCGGCTGACCTCGTAGACCCGCACGCTGGGGTGGATCAGGGGCGCATCGGCCACTGGCTTGAAGCTCAAGCCGTGCACGCGGCCTGCGGCCCAGAACATGGCCTGCAAAACCGCCTCCAGCGGCAGGTGCGCTTTCACGGCATCGCCGTCCAGGCCGAAGCGCTGGCGGCGCAGCTTCTCGGCGTAGAACTGGCGGTCCCACGGGGCCAGGCGGATGCCCGCACCTTCGCGGTCGGCGATGGCCTGGTAGTCGGCAACCTGCGCCTGCGCGGCGGCTTTGACGCTGTGCCAGGTGCGCTCCAGCAGCGCCAAGGCCGTCTCAGGCGTGCGGGCCATGCGGTCGGCCAGGGCAAAGTGGGCGTAGCTGGGGTAGCCCATCAGCCGCGCCAGTTCGCCGCGCAACTGCAGGATCTGTGCGGCGATCGGCTTGTTGTCGTGCGGCCCGCGGTTGTCGCCACGTTGGGTCCACATCCGCCAGACCTGTTCGCGCAGATCGCGCCGCGTGGCCAGCGTCAGGAAAGGCCAGACCGAGCCGCGTGCATTGGGAATGGCCCAGATGCCTGGTCGGCCCTTTTCCATGGCCGCCGCTCCGGCGGCCTGCCGCAAAGCGTCGGGCAGGCCGTCCAGTCCGGACTCGTCCTCGATGAAGACGGCTTGGGCCCCAGCTTCGTGGATCAGGTTCTGGTTGTACTGAGACGACAGCGCCGCCAGGCTCGCGTTGATCTCGGCCAGCCGCCGCTTGGCGTCCTGCGGCAGGCCGGCACCGCGCCGCTGCATGCGCGTGCGCAGCACGTCCAGGAGCCTGTACTGCTCGGAAGACAGCCCGGCCTGGCCACGCTGGGTCCAGACTTCGTTCAGCCGGGCGAACAGGCGTTCGTCGTGCGCGATCTCGTCGTCCAGCGCGGCAAGCAAGGGCGACACGCGTTGCGCCACCACAGGCATGTCGCCCAGGCTCAGGCTGTTTGTCAGCACGCGATGAAGGCACAGCACCCGATCCAATGCACGGCCGCTATCTTCCAGTGCTTCGGCCGTGTTTTCAAACGTCGGGGGTGCCGGGTTGGCCGCAATGGCGCGGACCTCCGCGCGCTTCATCTCGATGGCGGCGCGCACGGCTTCTTCAAGCAATGCGGGCTGGACGCCTTTGAGCGGCGGCAGGCCCCCGCAAGGGCCTGTCCACGACGCGAGCAGGGCTTGAGCAGCGGTCGTCACGGCAGCACCGCGTCGAGAAAGCTGCGCACCGGCGGCACAACGAGCTCAGGTATCGCACACACGCCATGCCCCTGGCCCGCGATCTCCAGCACCTGCCAGCCCTGGCTCTGAAGGGTGGCGCGATGTTCGCGGATGATCGATGCGATGCGGATCGGTGTGCCGGCTTCAATCAGGTCGCCATCGGCGCCGAAGTAGACCATCTTGGGGCAGGCCATCGCGGCCACCGAGGCGGCCTCGGGCCAGTGCAGCATGCTGCGGTAGTAGTGCTCCCACTGCGTGTACTGGGCCTTGTTGCGCAGGATCGTCATCGATGAAGGCTCGGGGTTGGCCTGTTTGGCCAGCGTGGCCTGCAGGATGCCGGCGTAGGGCGCGCCCAGCGGCGGCCAGCCGCCGATGACCAGGGCGCTCAGCCGGTCGGTCCGCGCGGCCAGTTGCAGGCCAACGGCGCCGCTCCACGAATAGCCCCAGTAGGCAAAGCGGTCGAAGCCGGCGGCCGTGGCCACGCTGAGCAGATCGCTGCACACGCGGTCGGCGGTCAGTTCCTGCGGCTGCGTCTCACGGCTCTGGCCGATATTGGGGTGGTCGACCAGCAGCACCTGGTAACGATCGGTCAGACGGCTGAGGTAGCCGCCCTGCATTGACCGGGATGCTTCACCGAAGATCTGCACGTGCGAGGCCATCAACGGCAAGGTGATCAGCAGCGGATGGCCCTGCCCCTGCACCTCGTAGTGCACGCCGCTGGCGGGGTCAAGCGGCACCGGCCACCTCGGGTGTCTGCTGGCGCTGCAGCCAGTCGCTGACCAGGTCGTCCAGCACCGGCAGCGTCACCGCGCCGGCGCCCATCACGGCGGCGTGAAAGTCGCGGTGCTTGAAGCGTGCGCCCATCTGCGCTTGGGCACGCTGGCGCAGTTCGCTGAGCTTCAGGCTGCCGATCTGGTAACCCAGCGCCTGCGCAGGCAGCGCCGCGTAGCGGTCCACTTCGCCTTCGATGGTCTCGCGCGACAGGCTCAGCCGCTCGACCATGTAGGCCACGGCCTGCTCGCGGCTCCAGCTGTACCAGTGGAGGCCGGTGTCCACCACCAGGCGCACGGCGCGCCACATCTGCATCTCCAGCCGGCCGTAGTGTTCGTGCGGCGTGGTGTACACGCCCATCTCCACGCCCAGCATCTCGCAGTACAAGGCCCAGCCTTCAACGCAGGCGGTGTACTTCACCGCGCCATAGCGGCGGAAGGCCGGCAGCTCGGTCTGCTCGTTCAGCAGCGCCAGGTGCATCAGGTGGCCGGGCCAGGCTTCGTGCACGACGAGCGCGGGGTGCAGGTAACTCGGCGCCTTGGACGGCAGCCCGCTGATCCAGAAGATGCCGGCAGACGATCCGTCGGCCGGGCTGGGCTGCGCGTAGGCCGGCGGCATGCGCGCCGACACGGCTTCGGGGATGCTCTGCACGCCGTAGGTGATGCGCGGGATCAGGCTGAAGAACTCCGGGATGCGGCGGTCGACGCGCTTGCACAGGGCTTCTACATCGCGGCGCAAGGCATCGGCCGACGGGGCCACGAACTGGGGGTCGCTGGCCAGGAAGGCGCGGTAGCCGGCCAGGTTGCCCGCAAAGCCGGCATCGGTGGCCACGGCCTGGATCTGGGCGTCGATGCGCGCCACTTCGGCCAGACCCAGCGCGTGCACTTCGTCGGGCTCGATGGGGGTGCTGGTGAAGTGGCGCACCCACGCGCGGTAGTAGTCTGCGCCCGCGGGGCCGTCGATGCACGTCAAGGACTCGCGCGCGCCGCGTGCCAGCAGGCCTTCCAGAAAAACCGCCCAGGCCTGCAGCGCCGGCATCAAGGCCTCGCGTACCAACGTCAGCGCCCGTGCTGCCTGCGCTTGCACGGCGGCTTGTGCTGCGGCGGGTGATCGTTTGAAGGGCGACAGCCAGGCCGACACCTCGGGTGCTGCACTCAGGATGCCGCGGGTGTTGCCTGCGCCGGCTTGCAACACAACCCGAGGGTAGCGGTAGCCTCGTGCATGACCCGCTTCGATGTTGGCCTCCACGTCGCGCAAGTACGCTGGCAAGGTGGCCAAGCGGTCCACATACAACTGCGCGGAAGCCACGTCACTGACACTGGCGGAATTGGCCCAGAACATGGCCGTGAAATCAGGCCCGGCGGGGAACAGCCACGGACGCAGGTGCGAGTCAACGGCGTACTGTGCACGTAGGCCCGACAGCTCGCGCTTCAGCAAGGCCAGCGTCGCGCGCTCTTGGGCCGACAGCGTGTGGGCATCGATCTGTTCAGCGTCTGCCAGCAATACACCGGCACGGCGGTCCCGCCGGGCATGGTCATCGGCCGATTCGCGGAACAGCACCGCATCCGGCAGCGCCACACCGGCCATGGCGGCGGTGAGCGGCAATTCATGGCACTCCAGCTGCCAATAGCGCTGGGCCAGGTCGGCCACTTGTTGTGACGGGCGGCCTGCGGTCATGGGGTATGGTCCAAGCTTGAACTCTCTTCGGCGCAGATCAGCGGCCGCAGCGCGGCGATGGTCCAGTCCGACATCTCGTAGACAAAGTTGTGCCCTGATCCCGGGGGCGCCACGATGCGGCGTGAGCGGGTGGACGTGGCCAGGTAGCGTTCACGCGTGGCCGCGAAGAAGCGGAACATCCTTTGCGCCTGCGCTGCACCGCCTTGCTGCGCTTCAGGCAAAGCGGCAATGTCAGCGTCACTGTTGTCGCGCGGCCCCACCAGCCACACGGGCAGGTCACCCAGATCACGGTCATAGACGACTGTGTCCCAGGCCACCGCCGCCACGCCTTCAGGGCTGAGTTCGCGGTAGATCGACGCTTGCGTGAAGTAGGCCGCCGAGCGCGCTTCGACCGCCCGCGCGGCTTCGACTTCCGGGCCCAGCACTTGCCGCACCGCATCCATGACCTTGGCGTGGGCCGGCGACTGGCGCGCCTTGGCATCGGCACGCTCTTGCAGGTTGACGCCGAAGAGTTGCGCAAAACCGCCCAACCAGGCCGTGCGGCGCATGTCGCTCAGCGCGCCCAGGCGCGGGCCGAAGACGATGGTCTCCAGCGGCGTCGGGTCCATCAGCACGAGCGTGTGAACCAGGTCTGGCCGGCGGCGCGCGATGTTGGCCGCCAGCAGGCCGCCGAAGGAGTGGCCGGCCCAGATGAAGGGGCCTTTCTCGCCGGCACGTTCCAGCGCCAGCACCATCTCGTCGGCCTCGCGCGCGGTGGTGCGCGGGAAAGGGCCGACGTCGCTCCAGCCGGTGCCGGGGCGGTCGATCAGGATCGAGCGCGTCACACCGCGAAACGCGCGGTGCAGGTGGTGCATGGCATAGCCGCTGGCGTGGCCGCCAGCAAACCAAACGACGGCTGACCGGCCCTTGCGAACAGTGCCTTCGGCCAGCAGGTGCACGCGGTAGCCGCCCAGGTCAAGCAGCCGCCCGGGTGGCGGCTGGGCGCGCCTGGCCTGCGCGAGCGTCCATTGGTGGCGCAACGAAGCCAAAGCCAACACCAGGCCGAGCCCACTGCCCAGCACGAGCAGCGACTTGGCCAGTGGCTCACCCACCAAGGCCGCGAGCACCGCGAAGACGGCGACCACTGCAGCAGCAATCAGCAGACCGGCCGCATCACGACTGAGCACGGCCAGCAGCATGTCGCGCAGTTTTGCCACTGCTGCTCAGGCCCCTCGAGCGCTTGCGCTCGTGGCGACGGCTGCAAGCTGCTGCGCGCCAGCCGTGCCCTCTTCCTTCGCGGCGCCAGTGCCCGGGCCATCGCCATCGCGAAACTCAGGCAACAACCACGCCGCACCCACGGCCAGCACGAAGGCGCCCACCGACATCAGCAGCGCCATGTCGTAACTGCCGGTGCGGTCGTGCACCACACCTGCCAGCCAGGGCGAGATGCCGCCCCCGAATGACGTCGCAATCTGCTGTGTGGCGCTGGCGCGGCCGAACAGTTCGGGCTTGAAGTAGCGCCGGGCGAGAAACACGCTCAGGCTGTGGTCGCCACCGTTGAACACGCCCAGCAACACCGCAGCGACCATGGCCGCTGCCATGCCGGAGCCGGCCCACAACAGAATGGCTGCGAACAAGGGTGCAATGACAAATGCGCGGGCCAGCCGCGTGGCCGACGTGCGGTCCACCAGCCAACCGGCCAGCAGGTTGCCGGCAAAACCACCCAAGCCAATGATGCTCATCGCCGTGGCCGCCTGGGCCAGCGTTAAACCACGGTCCTGCATCAGGGCGGCGAAGTGCAACATGATGGCGCCCACCGCAAACGCGAACAGCATGTTCCACAGCGCCAGCAGCCACCACACCCGGTCGGTCAAAAATGCGCGCATCGACGCCGGTGTGGCTGTTGGATGGGCAGCTTCTGGAACAGCCTGGGGTTGCGCCTTGGGCAGCACCTCGGCCGCCACCTTGCGTTCGTGCACCAGCCAAAGCGCCGCGAGCCCACCGAACAGCAGGCTCATCGCACCCATGGCCATGAAGGCCTCGCGCCAACTGGCCTGCAAGATCACGCGGCTGACGATTTGCGGGTGGATCACTGCGCCAACCGTGGTCACTGCAAAGAGGATGCCCAAGGCGCGGCCAAAGGCTTTGTCGAACCAGGTTTGCAGCACCTTGGCCAGCGTCAACATCGATGCGCCGCTGGCCGTGACGATCATCGCAAGACACAGCGTGTAGTAGATCCAAACGCTGCCGTCCATGAAGCCAAATGCCGCCAGGCTGACCGACTGCAAGACCACACCCGCCAGGATCAAAGGGCGCAAAGGCACGTTGTCAATGACCCAGCCGACCAGCGGCATGATGGCCGGGCCGACAAAGGTCATCAGCGTCAACGAAAACGCAATGTCACCCCGGGTCCAGCCCAGGTCTTGTTGCATCGGCCGCATCATCAGCCCGAAAGTCGAGCCGTAGAGCGAAGAGACACCGAAGATTGCAACCAGGCAGCAGCCTGCCAACACCCGCCAGCTGGCGGCAGAGTCTTTGGGCTGCAGAGTACTCACACCTGGCCAGGGCTTGGAAGTCAATAGTCGTATCGCAAGGAGACGTTCAGTGTGCGCGGTCGCTGCAAATAGTACTGCTGGAAAGCGCCGCCGGTGGGCGTGCCGGTGATGCTGAGAATGCCGCGTTCATCGGTGACGTTGCTCAAGCCGGCGGCCAGGGTCCAATTTGCTTTGACGAAGTTCAACCCCACGTCCAAGGTGCTGAAGCCCGGCGCTTCGTAGAACCCTGTCAGGTCCATTTTGCGCTTGCCAAGGGAGGTGTAAGTGGCGTTGAAACGACCTTGCGATTCAAGCGGTCCGGCAAAGCGGTAGTTGCCTTGCAAGGCCGTCTGCAGCTTGGCCGTGCCTGGCAACTCGGCCCCCGACTTGATGATGATGGTCGTACGGCCCGGACGAACGGAGACGTCTGCGGTGGTCTTGGCGTCGATGTAGGCCACCGAAGCAGCGATGTCGAAGTCGCTGGTCACACGGAAGCGTCCAGCGGCCTCAAGGCCGGTGCTCCTGGCCTTGCCCACATTGCCGATGCCCGAGAACGGCAGTGGTCCGCTGCCATCAAAGGTAGTGAACTGAGCGTCCTTCCAGTCGAGCAGAAAAGCGGTCAGGTCCAGCTGGACCCCTTTTGCAGGCGTCAAACGCACGCCGGTCTCGTAGTTCCACAGGGTGTCGGACTTGTAGGGCTTGAAGGTGGGTGGGCCGTTGACGCCGCCGTAGCGATAGCCTTGCGATGCCAAGGCGTACCAGAGATTCTCGCCAAAGCGGTACTTGACCGTGACCTTGGGTGTGGTGCCGCTGTCTTCGCCATCGGGCGGTGTTGAATTGGACGGCCCGCCGAACACCGTCCCCAGCGACTTGTACTTTGTGCTCGTCTTGTAATAGCGCCCGCCAAGGCCCGCGCTCCAGCCGCTGCCCAGGGTGTATTCGCCGTCGAAGAACACCGCAGTCTCCTTGCCCGACAAGTCCGTGGTCAAGTCAGTCAGCTTGGTCAGGCCCGGAATGCCGAACAAAGCGCCGATGGCGCCCGCTGCGTCGACCTGCATCGCGACGCTGCTGGCCTCACTGGTCTGGTAGAACACGCCGGCCACGAAGCTCAGCGCGCTGCCCGCAGCGTTGCTGATGCGCAGTTCCTGCGACTTGGCGCTGCTGGTACCGTCCACGACGCGCGCGATCAGCGGCGCGGCCAGTCCTTGCGACTTGAACAGCTCGGTGTCGTCGCCTCGGCTGCTGGTCTTTGTCTTCCAGTAGCCGGTGATCGACGTGAGCGTCAGACCGCCTAGATCGTAGTCCACGGTCAGGCTGCTGAAGTCGAACTTCGGCTTGGCTGTACCCAGCGTCGGGTTGTTGTGTTCCAGCTTGTCGACAGAGGGAAAGACGTAGGACGTGTCGTCCTGCTTGGTGGTCTGCGTGCTGGCCACCAAGGTGGCAGTCAGTTCCTTGATCGGCTTGAAGGTGAACAGCAGCCGGCCACCGCGCTGGTTCACATCATTGGCATCCTTGGTCTTGGTGGCCAGGTTGTCGATGTAGCCCGGGTCGTTGCGGTCAAACACCACAACCCGCAGAGCGGCTTTGCCGTCGGCCAGCGGCGCATTGAACATGCCGTACACCGAAAACGCCGAACCACCGCTGGACACCGTGCTGCTGCCCAGCTGCACAGCGCCCTCGGTTGCCTTGAGGTTGGGCTTGGCGAACAAGTAGCGCGCAGCGCCGCCCAACGAACCTGAGCCGAACAACGCGCCCTGCGGGCCGCGAAGCACTTCAACACGGTCCAGGTCAAAGGGCAGGATGTCCACGACGAGGCCCTTGCCGATGGGCGAGGCCAGGGGCACGTCCTCCAGGTAAAAGCCCGTCGGCTGCTGCTGCAAGCCGCCGCCTTCGACGGCCGACTGGGTGGTCAGGCCGCGGATGGTGATGTTGTTGTTGCCCGGGTCGCCGCGGTTGATCTGCACGCCGGGCGTCAGCTTGAACAGGTCTTCCTGGTCGCGCGCGCCACGGCGCTCCAGGTCACTGCCGTCCAGCACGGACACCGTGCCTGCCACCTCGCGCTGCTTCTCGGCACGCTTGTTGGCTGTGATAACGATCCTCTGAGAGCTGTCTTCATCGGCCTTGGCGGGCGGTGCTTGCTGCGCTACAGCCGGCAGCGAAACCAGCAAGCCTGCGGCGGCCAGCGCGGCACAAAGACGGTTTGGGCTGAACTGGAATCGTTGAGGAATTGTCATGGTGTGGGTCCTTCTATGGCAGTTGGGCTGAAGACTCCACATCACGATAGAGGTGCCCGTCGGTATCGGCGTTTGACCTTGCACCGAAAATTTAGGCGATCGGCACGGCGTGTTCGTTGTGCGCCGGTTTTCGCGGGTAGACCCTAGGCGCGAAAAGGGCCGCCCATGTCTCCAGGCGCCAGCGGCCGGTTGAACGGTGCGCGATGCTGGCGATACTCTCGCGGCGACATGCCCACATGGCCGCCAAAGGCCGCTGCAAAACTGCTCTGATGCTCATAGCCGACGCGCTCGGCCACCTGGGCAATCGTCAGCGTGGCCTCCAACAGAAGTTGCTGGGCCTCGCGCATCCTGCGCTCCAGGCAGTAGTCGGCCATCGTCATTCCAAAGGCTTCCTTGAAGACCGCCTTGAGCTTGTTCTGGTTGGTGCCGATGTCGTGCGCCAGATCGGCGAAGAGCGGCGGCTTGCGGTAGCTGCGCTCCAACTGCTGCAAGGCAGCGTGGGCCAGTTCGACGTCTCGCAGCCGGTTCAGCGCGCTGCCGCGCAGCTGCGGCGTGTGTTGCATCGCGTCCAAGGTGTAAGCCACCAGTTCAGCCAGGCGACCGGCGTACTGCAGGACACGCATCTCGCCTTCCAGCCTGGTGTCGATGGTGTCGGCCAGCAAAGCGGCCAAGCGGTGGTCGAGGGGGAAGGACGCAATGCGACCCACCTCGGCCGAGCCGGTGACGGCGTCGCGCACCAGAGGTGGCAGGTCGGCCAGCTGCAGACCGTAGCGTTCCGGAAAGGTCGCTGCACGGAAGAGCGCGACCATGCCCTGTTGACGAGCGCCGCCAGCGATGTCCACCGTCTGCGGCCGACCTTTGGGTAGGCACACCAGAGTCACCTCAGGCCGGTTGAACACAAGCTGGGCCGAACTGCCCACCTCGAACGCAACGTCGCAACACAGCGATGCACGCAACATGATCAGGGCTTCATCGGTGTCATAACGCCAGCGGGCTGTGCGGGGCAGCACACAGTTGATTACCGTGAGCAAAAGGCCCTCGTCCAGACGCACCGTATCCGAAGTCCCGCTGCCGCCTTCGTGCGCATGCAGCGTGCGAACGCCCTGGCGCGCAAAGCGCTTGAAGCTCTTCTCGCTGGCACCGGCCCTGAAGGCTTCCTGGTCGAAGTCCAGTGGCGACCAGGCGTTCTCAGCGGCGGCAATGGCGGGCTTGGGCATGCGGTCGGTATTCCTAAATCTCCGTGTTCGAAGCCTAACTGATAGGGGCCCGCCATGGCCTATGGTTCAGGTTCCATGAACGCAAAACACCTGCCGGCCCGGGGCGATGCTGCGGCCCTGTTGCGCAACAGCGTCGTCTGGGACAACCATGGCTGCATGCCAGTGGCGCGCCCGCACGACACGTCATTCCTGCCACAGTTGCAGCGTTACCGCGCGGCTGGCGTGAGCGCCGTCATGCTCAACGTGGGCTTCGGCGACATGGGCATCGAAGAGCACATTCGCACGCTGGCCAGCCTACGCCACTGGATCAAAGCGCGGCCCAATGAGTACCTGCTGCTGCGCAATGCAGAGGACGTCGAACAAGCTCACGCCACCGGCCGGCTGGCTGTCGGCTTCGACATCGAGGGCGCCAACGCGGTGGCCGACCAGCCGAGCCTGGTGTCGCTGTACTACGACCTGGGGGTGCGCTGGATGCTGCTGGCCTACAACACGAACAACCGTGTCGGCGGAGGCTGCCAGGATGAGGACACCGGCTTGACGCCTTTTGGCCGTGAAGTGATCGCCGAGATGGAGCGGGTTGGCATGCAGGTCTGCTGCAGCCACACCGGGCATCGGACGGTTCGTGATGTGTTCGACGTGGCGACCCGGCCGGTGGTCTTCTCGCACAGCAACCCCAGCGCGCTGCACCCGCACCCGCGCAACATTCCAGATGACCTGATCCGCGCCTGCGCCGCCACTGGCGGCGTGGTGGGCATCAATGGCATCGGCAGCTTCCTGGGCAAGAACGACAACAGCAGCGAGACCTTCGCCCGCCATGTGGATCACGTTGCGCAGCTCGTCGGTGCAGAGCATGTGGCGTTAGGGCTGGACTACGTCTTCGATACCCAGGAGTTGGACGACTACGTGTCCAAGATGGCGCACACCTTCCCTGCCGAGTTGGGCTACGAGAAGGGTGTGCGCATGGTGGCGCCTGAACAACTGGAGTCCATCGTTCTGGCACTGCAAAAGCTTGGCTACAGCGACGCTGACTTGCGCGCGGTGCTGGGGGGCAACCTGATGCGGCTAGCGCGGTCGGTGTGGAAGTCGTCCGACCCGATCTGAAGGCCGGCATACCTGGCGTGCTGAAGTGCAGTGTGACTGGGTCTCAGCCAGACAGGCGCAACATATGCCGATGCACGCGACCGAGCATCAGACTGTCCAGCCCGCTTAGTCCCCATCAGGGCTGAAAAGGCGGCTGCTGCCGCAACCGGCGCCACAGCAGCACTGGCAGGCGCAGCACAAACTCCACCATCAGCCGGGTGTGCATCCAGCTCAGCAGCACGTTGTCCCGGCCGTACTGGAAATGCGAGACGCCACCCTCTTCGGCCGTCAGGTATTTCACCGGTGCGTCCAGGTTCAGTGGCTTGACACCGCGCCACGCCAGTCGAACCACGGCTTCGGTGTCGAAGTCAAAGCGGCGCATCCAGGGCTGGCTTTGCATCACGGCCGCCAGTTGGGCCACTGGGTAGACACGAAAGCCGTACAGCGAATCACCCACCCCCGCACCCAAGGTCTCCAGGTTGGTCCACCAGTTGGACACCTTGCGGCCTCGCACCCGCAGCAGCGGTGCGCTGGCGTCAAACACCGGGCGCCCCAGCACCATGGTGTCAGGCCGCAGGATAGAGGCCTGCATGAAGGCGGGTATCAGGCCAGGTGGGTGCTGGCCGTCGGAGTCCATGGTCAGCGCGTGACTGAAGCCCTGGGCCTGAGCGCGCCGCAGGCCGTCCAGCACCGCAGCGCCTTTGCCTTGGTTGATGGGCAAGACCCAAACCTGCAGACCTGGGTCCTGCGCAGCCATGTCCAGGAGACCCTGTGCCGTGCCATCGGTGCTGCCGTCCACCACCACCCACACCGGGTTCCAAAACGCCCGTGCAGCCTTCACCGTGGCATAAACCGTAGCCCCGGTGTTGTAGCTGGGGATCAGCACCAGATGGCTTGTAGAAGGTGGCTGGAAAGGCATCGGCGGGTTCAGTCAGTGGCGCACGGTGGCGGGCTGCAGCCCCTGCGCAAAACTGGCCTGCACATCAGCCAAGAGTGCGTGGTGGTCCTGCGTGGGCACAAAACGTGGCCCCAGTCGCACACTGAAGCGTATGGGCAGCGGCGGCAGGCGCCACAAGGGCCAACCCTTGCCGAGGTAAGGCGACACAGTGTCGATGAAGACCACCTGCACCGGCACCTTGGCCCGCTTGGCGATGATGGCAAAGGTGGCCTGCAAAGGGTTGTGCGGCACTTGCGTGGTGCGCGTGCCTTCGGGAAACAAAACCAGCTGGCCACCGTCTTGCAGATCACGCACCGCACACTGGGCCATGCCGTAGGTGGAGTCGTTGTGAATGTAGCGTGCCAGCCGTGCGCCCGGCCCCAGAAACGGGTTGCGCAACAGGCTGGCCTTCATGATGCAGGCGCTGCGCGGCAGGCGCGACACCAGCATCACGGCGTCCAGCATGCTGGGGTGGTTGGCCACCACGATCAGGCCGCGCTCGTCGCGCAGCGTGTCCAGCACGTCGGCGTCCAGGCGAATCATCCGGCTGAAGGCCGCCAGGCGCCAGAAGCTGCGGTAGCCATAGGCGATCATGGCCCGGCCAACACGCCGGCCGGTGACACGCGACAACAGGGGATAGAGCAGCAACGCCGGCAGGTTCCAAAGCAAGGACATCAGGCCCAGGATGATCAGCTGCGCCTGCAGTGCCACCCAGGCCAAAGGCCACCAGACGGGGCGCGCGTTGGCCATGGCCTAGCGATCGTCGCTCACTCGTTGTTCGGAGGTGGCAAACACCCAGCTCATGGCCAAGCCAAAGCCCAACTGGCTGCGCTGCTTGACCAACGGGCTGACTTCAAAGCTGGCGCCTGCAACGGTGTCGGCGCGCACAAAAGCGCCCACCCACAACGCGCCAAATCGGCGCGACGCACCCGTGGTGAAACGCCATCCGCCTGCGCCACCGCCGCTTGCGTAGGCCGGTCTGGTGCTGTTGGCGTAGGGCTGCGCCACGTCGTAGAAGTAGCTGTTGAAGTCGCGCGAGCCCCAAACAGGGCCGCCCTGAAGACCGATGTCCCAGCCTTGGGCCTTCAGGTCCAGGTTCAGCACCGGGCTGAAGGTCCAGCCCAGGCTTTGCGGCCGCGACTGCACGGTGAACACCGCGCGCACAGGCAAGCGCAGTTCCACCTTCCAGTGCGCGCCCCGGGCCAGGTTGACATTGAGGTTGGGGCCCAGTTCCAAGGTGGGCGCCAGATCGGGCATGCCTGCCCGGGCCCGGTTGTCGGCGCTGCGCGTGGGCGCTGTCACCGCAGAGCTCAGGTCGAAGTCAAAGCGCTCACCGTCATACAGCACCGCTCGTGCGCCTTCGCGGGTGGCTCGAAAAATCTCGCCGCGGTAGACCCCGTAAGGCACGGGCAAGAGCAAGCTGTGCGCTTGGTCGCTGCCGCGGTAGTGCGGCAGGCGCAGCCCGCCAACACCCAGGCCCGCCTCCCACAAGGGTTGATCCGCATGGGCACTGCCGACCATCAGGCCCAGCAGCAGGGCAAAGCGTGCAACGGTCAAATCAGGCTCCCTGGGGCGACAAGGTGCCCCTCAACTTCGACCAACAACTCGGCACGGCAGACATCAGCCTTGACGTAGACAGCCTGGTTCGCGGCTGGCGACGCAGGTCCCCAGGCCTTGTCCAGTTCGGCCTGGACCATCGCCTGATGTTCTGGATGTCGAACGTACACACAGGCCACCAGGTCAGCCAAAGAAAATCGTGCAGTGCAGGCCGCTTCGGCCGAATGCAAAACCGCCAACAGGTTGTTCACCGTCTCGCGGGTTTGGGCCACCACGTCACCCGGATGCACACTGCTGTGCCCGACGATGCTGGCGGTGCCAGAAATCCACAAGCCGACACGTCCCGCGCCTTGATCGGTCAGCGCAGCGCGCGAGAAGGTCGGCGCGCGCGGTCCGTAGCTGGACGGGTAGCGGTAGGCCGGCACCTGGCGCGGGTTGTCCACGGGCCGTGATGCCAAGCGTGCAGCCAGAAAGCGCAGGCAAAGGTGATCGCTGTCGACACCCAGCGCGCAGGCCGCGGGCGAACCTTCAAAAGCGTCGTGCCCGTGATCCAGAAAAGCCTGCTGACGCCCTGCGTTGAACTGGCGATACCGTTCCATGCCCAAGGTCGTGACGTTGATCTGGGGCAGGTAATTCCACAGCCGCTGCAGGTGCTGAAAGCCCGTCGTTTTCAAGGTTTCAAACAGGTCCCGGTAGAGATTTCGCGCCAAGGGCTGCAGGTCCTCGGACCCGGCTGGCACGTCGGCTGCGCCTTGCAGCCAGTGACCATCGGTGCGCCAGCGCACAGCGCCGGTCTGCCCCGTTTGCACCGGGTGTTGAGTGAACCAGACATCACCGCAAGCAGCACTGCCCGACAGCACAGGGGCAGGCAAGGCCACCAAGCCATGCGCTTCGTCTGCCATGCCATAACCCCAGCCGCCCAGCGCTTGGCCGCGGGCGGATCCACGCCAGTCGCTGGCGCCCATGCGGGCGACCAGCGGGGGCACAGAAGGGCCGTGTTGGTGGCGACTGACCGTCATGCAAAAGCCTCGCCGCTGGTGGTGTGGAGAGAAAGAGGGGCTAAGGGCAGCAGATGGCCTTCTGAGAAAAAAAGGGCAATGATCATTGGCGTTAGGAACATCGCGCTGCTGATCAGCGTCGTGGGGCTCACCGGCCAAAGAGCCAGCACCCGATCGGGCACAGCCGGGGGCACCGCAGCAGGTAGAGCAAGAGGCGTTGATTATCGCCAATCCGACCGCTGTCGCCGCGCCCGAGCAAGGCAGCTCGCACGGGCAGAGGCCCCAGCGTTTCCGGGGTCAGGCCTTTCCCGGCATCTCTTCCTTGTGGTGATACCCTCCGTGCGTTCTGATACTGCACGCCAACGTGCACAAGCGCTGTGCCGTCGAGCCAGACCCCTCCTTTCACAGCAGCAGACTCATCCCCACGGCCGCTTCACTGGTCCAGCGCCTGTTGGCAGCGCGTTCGCCACCAGTTTGTGCTGAAGACCCTGGGTATCACGGGCTTCATGTGGGTCTTCTTTCTGGCTTACTTTCACCTGTTGCGTCACCCTGCGCAGCCGGTGTTTGAAATGCCGTTGGTGGCCATCGATCACTGGGTTGGGTTTCAGGCCCTGTCGCTGCCCGCTTATGTGTCCTTGTGGGTCTATGTCGGCTTGCCCGCAGGCTTGATGCAGAACCTGCGCCAGCTGGTGGTCTACGGGTTCTGGATAGGCTTGCTCTGTCTGCTGGGCCTGGCCTGCTTCTACTTTGTGCCGACGGCGATCCCATCGACCCAGATCCCACCCGATGTAGCCCTTCACGGCGGCTTCGCTTTGCTGCAAGGTGTGGACGCTGCGGGCAACGCATGCCCATCACTGCACGTGGCCACCGCGGTCTTTTCGGCGATCTGGCTGCACCGCCTGCTGAACACCATGGCCGCGCCAAACTGGATGCGGGCCCTCAATGCACTGTGGGCGGCGCTGATTGTCTGGTCGACCTTGGCCACCAAACAGCATGTGGCGCTGGACGTTCTGGCAGGCACCCTGTTGGCCTTGCTGGTGGCTGTGCCATCGTTGCGATGGTTTGACCGCATGGCCGCGGTGAAGCCAGACCCTGCAACAGGCCGGTGACAAGGCCATGGGCACGCGGCAAGCCGGTTCCTGCACCCGGGTGGCCGCGCGATGACCCAGTGGTGGCTCGATAGAATCTGGCTTCCTCTTGCAATGGCGCGCCATGGCCACCGACCACCCTTCGAAGTCCGCCCCACCCGTCGTCGCCAATTTCTTGCGCGGCATCATCGAGCGCGATCTGGAGGCTGGCACGTGGAGCCAACGCCGCTTTGGCGGTACCCCCGGTGACGGCGCGCATCACCAAGCCGGCGCGCCCGACCCGGCCAAGATCCGCACCCGCTTTCCGCCAGAACCCAACGGCTACCTGCACGTGGGCCATGCCAAGAGCATCTGCTTGAACTTTGGCCTGGCCCAAAGCTATGGCGGCGTGTGCCACCTGCGCTTTGACGACACCAACCCCGAAAAAGAAGAGCAGGAATACGTCGACGCCATCAAAGAGGCGGTGACCTGGCTGGGTTTTGACTGGAACTCCGCCAGCACCAGCCACCTGTACTACGCCAGCAACTACTTTGATTTCATGTACCGCGCCGCCGAGGGCTTGGTGGGCGCCGGCTTGGCCTATGTCGACGAGCAAAGTGCCGACGACATGCGCGCCACACGCGGCGACTTCACCACGCCCGGCACCAACAGCCCTTTTCGCGGCCGTTCGGTCGAAGAGAACCTGGCCCGTTTTCGGCAGATGAAAAACGGCGAACTGGCCGATGGCGCGGCGGTGCTGCGCGCCAAGATCGACATGGCCTCGCCCAACATCAACCTGCGCGACCCCACGCTGTACCGCATCAAGCGCGCCACCCACCACAACACCGGCGACACCTGGTGCATCTACCCGATGTACGCCTATGCGCACCCCATCGAAGACGCGCTGGAAAACATCACCCACAGCATCTGCACGCTGGAGTTTGAAGACCAGCGCCCCTGGTACGACTGGTTGCTGGAGAAGCTGGCCGACCTGGGGATGTTGATGCGCCCCTTGCCTCGCCAGTACGAGTTTGGCCGCTTGAATCTGAGCTATGTGGTCACCAGCAAGCGCAAACTGCGTGCGCTGGTGGATGAGGGCATCGTGGGCGGTTGGGACGACCCGCGCATGCCCACCCTTTTTGGCATGCGACGCCGGGGTTACACCGCGGCCAGCGTGCGCGCCATGGCCGACGGTACGGGCGCCAGCAAAAGCAACATCTGGCTTGACTACGCCGTGCTGGACCAATGCCTGCGCGCCGACCTGGAAGACCAGGCGCCGCGGGCCATGGCCGTTCTGGACCCTGTGCCCCTGGTGCTGAGCAACTGGGCCGAGGTGTTTGGCAGCGCATCACACGTTGAGCCTTGCCAGGCGCCAGCTCACCCGCAGCGGCCCGACCTGGGGCTGCGGCAGTTCGGCATGAGCCAGCAGGTGTGGATTGAACGCGACGATTTCGCGCAAACCCCACCGAAGGGTTTTTTCCGGCTCTTCCCTGGCAACAAGGTGCGCTTGAAGTACGGCATGGTGGTGGAGTGCACCGGCTGCGAAACCGATGCTTCGGGCGCTGTCACCCGCGTGCTGGCGCGCGTGGTTCCCGATACCAAGAGTGGCACACCGGGAGCCGACGCGGTCAAGGTCAAGGGCACCATCACCTGGGTTGGCGCCCACGACGCGCTGCCCGCCACGGTGGTGCTCTACGACCGCCTCTTCACCGAAGCCCAACCCGACGCCGGCGGCCGCGACTTTCGTGACGTGCTCAACCCGCGCAGCAAGCAGGTGGTCACGGCCTACCTGGAACCCGGCCTGGCGGGTCGCCCCGCCGAGCAACGCTTTCAGTTTGAGCGCCATGGCTACTTCATCACCGACCGCAAGGACCACAGCGCGCAGGCACCGGTGTTCAACCGCATCACCACGCTGAAAGACAGCTGGTCCTCCTGACACCCGGTCCATCACTTGTTTTGCGGGCCGCGCGGTCCAGAACCCCAGCAGTCAACGATCAACCTCCACAAGGCACCTTGCATGAAATTCGCACCATCGACACTGGCTCCACTGTTGCTGGGCTTGGCCTGCCTGGCGGCCACGGCGCAAACCGATCCCCTGGCCGCAGCGGCAGCCGAACCCGGTGCAGTGACCACGCCCACTGGCTTGGTTTACCGCAGCGTCAAAGAAGGCACGGGCGCGTCGCCGGCGGCCACCGACACCGTCAAGGTGCACTACCGCGGCACCTTTCCCGATGGGCGCGAATTCGACAGTTCCTACAAACGCAATCAAGCGGCCAGCTTCCCGCTCAACCGCGTCATCAAGTGCTGGACCGAAGGCTTGCAGCGCATGAAAGTGGGCGGCAAAGCCAGGTTGACCTGCCCTGCTGCCATCGCCTACGGTGACAAGGGCGCGGGCGGCGGTGAAATTCCACCCGGCGCGGTGCTGCGCTTTGAGGTGGAATTGTTGGCCATCAACCCCTGACCACAGCCGCCCCAAGCCTCGGACGCAACCGGGCTTGGGCGGCGCTGATCAGGGCCGCCGGCGCAGCTTCCGGATCAGCGTCCAGGCCGCCCAGACCGCGGCACCGCTCAGCACGCCAACAAGGCCATCGGCCAGCGTTGGCAGCAGCCACGGAACCGCTCCGCCCAGCCCATGCGCCATGCCCAGGGCGGCGTGGTGGAGTGCGGGCACACCATGCACCAGGATGCCGCCGCCCACCAAAAACATGGCTGCCGTGCCCGCCACCGACAAAAACCGCATCAGCCAAGGTGCAAGACGCAGGATGCCCCGCCCCAGCGCGCGCGCGCCTGCGCTGGGTTTTTCCAGCAGCCACAGGCCCAGGTCATCGAGCTTGACGATGCCGGCCACAAAACCGTAAACCCCCACCGTCATCAAGACCGCAATGCCGCTGAGCACGGTCACTTGGGTGAGCCACGGTGCACTGGCCACTGTACCCAGGGTGATGGCGATGATCTCGGCCGACAGGATGAAGTCGGTGCGAATGGCGCCCGAGATCTTGTCGCGCTCCAAGGCCAAGGGGTCGACATGGGGGTCCGCCAGCGCCTGCGCCAGTTGCTGGTGACGGGCGCTGTCCTCGGCCTTGGAATGCAGCGCCCGGTGGGCCAGCTTTTCAAAGCCTTCAAAACAGAGGTAAGCGCCACCCACCATCAACAAAGGCGTCACCAGCCAGGGTGCCCAGGCGCTGATGAGCAGCGCCGCCGGCACCAGGATGACCTTGTTGCGCAAAGACCCCTTGGCAACCGCCCAAACCACAGGCAATTCGCGGTCAGCCGCCACACCCGTGACTTGCTTGGCGTTGAGCGCCAGGTCGTCTCCCAACACACCGGCTGTTTTTTTGGCAGCTACCTTGCTGAGCACGGCAACGTCGTCCAGCAGGCTGGCAATGTCATCGATCAGCGCAAAGAGGTTGGATACAGCCATGGCGGCGCATTGTGGCTGAGGCCCGGCGGCAAGGCCCTGCTCAAGCCCTGGCGGCACCGGCCGATATTCCGGATTCACTTTGACAAGACCATGTCCATCGCCCGTGTCTCGCCAAACGGCACTGTGCAAGCCGCTGCTGGACCACCTTCAGCACTGGCCGCGCAAATCACCAACGATCTGGATCGGCAACGAGCCCAAGGTCCCCTGCGTCTGATCAGCATTCCGCCCTGCCCGGCCCTGTTGGTTCGGTTGCAAGCGGCGCTGGGCGAAGCCGAACCCGATCTACAAGAGATAGCGCGCATCGCCAGCAGCGACGTGGCCATGTCGGCCACCTTGCTGCGCAACGCCAACAGCGCCTGCTTCAGCGCGGATCAGCCCGTTCGCACGGTGGGCCAGGCCATGAACCGCCTGGGGCTGAAGGCCTGCGCCCACCTGCTGACCGAAACGCTGTTGCGTCAGGCCATTCGGGCCGACCACCCCCAGTTGCAGCGCTTCTGGGAACGATCAGCCCTGCGTGCCGCGGCCATGCACCATCTGGCCCGGAAGCTGCCTGGCCTGGTGCCTGAACTGGCCCAGCTCTATGGCTTGTTTTGCCATGTCGGCATCCCAGTGATGCTGCAGCGCATACCAGGCTACAGCGCAACCCTGGTTGAAGCCAGGGCGCGAAAAGACCGCAGCGCCATCGAAACCGAAAACCACAACCACCGCACCGACCACGCCGTGGTGGGCGCCCTGGTGGCCCGTGTCTGGCAAGTCGCGCCTACCGTGATGGCGGCCATCAAGCTGCACCATGACCAGACCTTCTTGACCAGCCCCCATCAGGACGCCGAGGTGCAGACCTTGGTGGCCTTGGGTTTGCTGGCCGATGGCATCGTTCTGCAGCGCGAGGGTCAGGCCCCGGAACACGACTGGCAGCACCAGGCGGCTGCCGCTCGAGACTGTCTAGGCATCGGCGAAGACGAGATCGGCGACTGGGCGCACGAGCTTCAACCGGTGCTGGACGCCATCTAGCCACGCAGCACGCGCCGGTGCGAAGATCGCGCCCACCATGCGCGACGCCTTCTTGCTCGACCCCAACACCGTCTTCCTCAACCACGGCTCTTTTGGCGCCTGCCCACGGGAAGTTTTTGCGCGCTACCAGCATTGGCAGCTGGAAATGGAGCGCAACCCGGTGGAGTTTCTGGGCCGCCGGTCCGGGGCCCTGCTGAGCCAAGCACGGCAGACGCTGGGTGCCTACCTGGGTGCTTCCGGCGAAGATCTGGTGTTCTTGCCCAACGCCACCACCGGGGTCAACGTCATCGCCCGTTCCTGGGCCTTGCAAAGCGGCGATGAGGTGCTGGCCACCGACCATGAATACGGCGCCTGCGACGCCACGTGGCAACGGGCCTGCGAACAGGCAGGCGCTACCTATCGCCGGGCGGTCGTTCCATTGCCTTTTGACCCGCGCACGTTTGCGCCGTCGGTGATGAAGCAGGTCGGTCCTCGCACGCGTCTCATCTTTGTCAGCCACATCACATCCACCACCGCATTGATCTTTCCGGTGGCCGAACTTTGTGCCCTGGCCCGCGAGGCGGGAATTGCTACGCTCATCGATGGCGCTCACGCACCGGGGCAGGTGCCGTTGGACTTGACGGCAGTGGGCGCCGATTTCTACACCGGCAACTGCCACAAGTGGATGTGTGCACCCAAGGGCGCCGCCTTCTTGCATGTGCGGCCCGAACTGCAGGAGCGCATCCAGTCCACGGTGGTGAGCTGGGGCTATGTCGCGCAGTCGCTCAGCGCCAAGATGGACGGCAACATGGGCGGACACACGGGCGGACACACGGGCGGACATACGGGCGGACATACGGGCTTTGACGCCTACACCGGGCGCAGCACCTTGGAGCGCCGGCTGCAATGGCAAGGCACACGTGACCTGGCGGCCTACCTCACGGTACCGGCGGCCATCGAGTTCCAGGCCCGACACCACTGGCCACAGCAGCAAAGGCGTTGCCATGAGCTGGCGCTGGGTACGCTGCATGCGGTGCTGGCCCGCAATGGATTGCAAGCCGTGGCACCGGACGCGGCCTATGGGCAAATGGTGCCCATCCCCGTGCGCACCAACGACGCCGACGGCCTGCGCCGGCAGCTCTTCGATGAGCACGGCATCGAAGTCCCCGTGACTCAGCATGGCCCGCACACCTTCGTGCGGGTGTCGGTACAGGCCTACAACACAGAAGCCGAGCTGGCCACCCTGGTGGGCGCCTTGGCTCGGCTTGGGGTTTAGGACCAGGTGGCCCTGCGCTGAGAGCCGCGACGCACCGACGCGTCGCAGCCTGGGTCAACCGCCTCTGAACTTCAGGCCATCGTCATGCGGCGACGCTGCGCCACCAGGCCGCCCAGGGCTACCAGCACCAGCAGTGCGGAGGCGGGCTCGGGCACCAGGCGCAAAGCGGCCTGGCCAAAGATGGCGTGAGCCCGTGCAGACGGGTGCAAAGCATCCGAGAAAGAAGAGACATTGCAGGACGTGCCACCCAAGAGAGCCGACAGAGCAAAACCTGTGCAGGGGGCAGAGACATTGGTGATGCCGTAAACAGCGCCGCCGTTGTTGATGGCGTCAGCACGCACCGTGCTGGCAATGCCAGCCAGGTCCAGCAGATCGATGTCCAGGCCCAAGGTGGCTTCGGCCAGTGTCTCCAGGCCAATCATCAGCGCGCTGAAGCGGGCGCTGACATCAGAAGACGCAAACTGAAGTCCAAGAAGGGCTGCTTCAGGCGTCTGGCCCAAGTCTGGCAAGTTGGCCAACAAGACATGCTTGGCGCCGCGGGAAGCCAGCAAGGCCAGACTGGAGTAGAGGTTGTTGACTGCAGTTTGCGCCGCAGCCTGGCGGCCGGCTGCGTCAGCAGCGGTGTTGCCAGAGAAGGCCGTGCGTGCATCGCGCATGTCGTTGCCCCCGCCAACCACCACATAGAGCGCGTTGGCGTCAGCCACCGCATGGCTCGGCGCCCACAGTCCTGCAACCTGGGCCAAAACGCCAGGTGGGTTGCCCGGAGGTGCTACGGCGCCAGTACGCGCACCCGCAATGGCGTAGTTCTTGCCACCAGCGAACGACGCCGTGGCGTCAGCCGCCAGCCCCAAACCCGCCGCCAAATGCTCCACCCAGACTGGGCCGTCAGAAAAACGGCCATTGAAATAGGGTTGCCCAGCCGGGGGCTGCGCACCACCGGTCAGGATGCTCAGGTTGCCCGTGTCCGACAAGCTGTCGCCGAACACATACATGTTGGAGTAAGGGCCAGCCTGCGCTGCGGTGCCGCACAGGGCCGCCAAACCCAGCGCCAGGGAGCCGAGCAAACGGCGAATAGGGTTCTTCATGGGAGTGTCTCCAAGCCATCGAGGTTCGATGCCAAGAAGTTAACACTGCGGCTCCAGCAAAAGGGTTGTTTGGCCGCCGCTCAGCGTGTAAACCCCGCCCCGCAACTGCGGGGGCTGCGGTCGCATTTCCTGCGGCTACTTGGCTTTGCGCTTCACGCCTTGACGCGGCGGCAGCCCGGTGTGCTGGGTGAGGATGCGCCCCTTGGTCACCGGTGAGGTGCGCACGCCCGCCTCGGTGCTGTTCTTGCGCCGGGCGCTGGTGTACTCGGTGACGCCGGCGGGCTGGAAGGTGGGGATGAGGTGGTGCTTGCCGTTGCCGATCAGATCAGCTCGGCCCAGGCTCTTCAAGGCCTCGCGCAGCAGCGGCCAGTTGTTGGCGTCATGCCAGCGCAAAAACGCCTTGTGCAAGCGCCGCCGTTTGTCGCCACGAACGATGTCCACCTTTTCAGCCCTGGCGGGGTCGCGGCTGATGCCTTTGAGCGGGTTCAGGTCGGTGTGGTACATCGCCGTCGCGGTGGCCATGGGGCTGGGATAAAAGGTCTGCACCTGGTCGGCCTTGAAACCATTGCGCTTGAGCCACAGCGCCAGGTTCATCATGTCTTCGTCGGTGGTGCCCGGATGGGCGGCGATGAAGTAGGGGATCAGGTACTGCTTCTTGCCCGCCTCCAGGCTGTACTGCTCAAACATCTGCTTGAAGCGGTCATAGCTGCCGATGCCCGGCTTCATCATCTTGGACAGCGGGCCGCCTTCGGTATGTTCGGGCGCGATCTTCAAGTACCCACCCACGTGGTGGCTGACCAGCTCCTTGACGTACTCGGGGCTTTGCACCGCCAGGTCGTAACGCAGGCCGCTGCTGATCAAGATCTTCTTCACACCACGCAGCTGACGCGCGCGGCGGTACATCTTGATCAGCGGCGCGTGGTCGGTGTTCAGGTTGGGGCAAATGCCGGGGTACACACAGCTGGGCTTGCGGCAAGCCGCTTCAATGGCCGTGCTCTTGCAACCGATGCGCCACATGTTGGCCGTGGGGCCGCCCAGGTCGCTGATCACACCCGTGAAGCCCTTGACCTTGTCGCGGATGTCCTCGATCTCTTTGATCACCGAGTCTTCGCTGCGGCTTTGGATGATGCGGCCTTCGTGCTCGGTGATGCTGCAAAACGTGCAGCCACCAAAGCAGCCGCGCATGATGTTGACGCTGAAGCGGATCATCTCCCAGGCCGGGATCTTGGTGCCGTGGTCATGGCTGCCGTTTTCATCGGCGTAGGTGGGGTGCGGGCTGCGCGCGTACTCCAGGTCAAACACGTGGTCCATCTCGGCCGTGCTCAGCGGGATGGGGGGTGGGTTGATCCACAGGTCACGTTCACCGTGAGCCTGCACCAGCGCACGTGCGTTGCCGGGGTTGGTCTCCAAGTGCAGCACCCGGTTGGCGTGGGCGTAGAGCACCGCGTCGCTCTTGACCTGCTCGTAGCTGGGCAGACGCACCACGGTTCGTTCGCGCGGTGGCAAGTTGATGGCGCCGGTCTTGGCAAAGGTGGTGCCAGTCACCGCGCCGGGCCGATTGCGGCTGACCGGCATGGCCACCACAGCAACTTCGGTCGGCGTGCCGGCCCCGTCTTCTTTGGCGCAGGTCTGCCCCTGCGACTCAGCGGCTTCGCTGGTGGTCAGGTAGGGGTTGATATGGGAATCGATGCGCCCGGGCCGGTCGACGTCGGTCGAGTCGACCTGGAACCAGTCGCGAAAGCCGGCTTCGGCGACTTCACCGGTGCGGCGCATGAAGGCCGTGCCGCGCACGTCGGTGATGTTCTCCACCGGCTCGCGCCGCGACAGCCGGTGCGCCACTTCGATGATGGCGCGCTCGGCGTTGCCGTACAGCAGCAGGTCGGCCTTGCTGTCGACCAGGATGCTGCGGCGAACCTTGTCCTGCCAATAGTCGTAATGCGCAATGCGGCGCAGGCTGGCTTCGATGCCACCGATGATCACTGGCACTTCATTCCAGGCCTCTTTGCAACGCTGGGTGTAGACCAGCGTGGCCCGGTCAGGCCGCTTGCCGCCCTGGCCGCCGGGGGTGTAGGCGTCGTCACTGCGGATCTTGCGATCGGCGGTGTAGCGGTTGATCATCGAATCCATGTTGCCGGCGGCGACGCCGAAAAACAGGTTTGGTTTGCCCAGGGCCTTGAAGGCATCGGCCGCTTGCCATTCGGGCTGGGCAATGATGCCGACGCGAAAACCTTGTGCTTCCAGCACCCGGCCAATCACGGCCATGCCAAAGCTGGGGTGGTCGACATAGGCATCGCCGGTGACGATGATGATGTCGCAACTGTCCCAGCCCAGTTGGTCCATCTCGGCGCGGCTCATGGGTAGAAATGGCGCACGCCCCAGCCGCTTGGCCCAGAACGGGCGGTAGCTGGTGATGGCTTTGGGCGGCGCCGTCGCTGCGCTGCGGGCCAAGGGGGGTGTGAGCGTGGTCAAGTTAGAAGCCGGGATCAGGGTCGTCACAGATGAGCGACCCGGTCTGCGTATTGTCGGCCCTGGCGCCAGCCCGTGCCCGCCCTAAGGGAAAGGTGGCCCGATGGCTCCCGGGCCTTGCCTGGGCACTGTTCTGGCCCTCAAGTTTCCCGTTCCAGCGCCGAGAACCCCGGGATGCAGAGCTTTCTCGTCACACTGGGCTTCGGCGTCATCGCCTTGTTGGTTGTGGCGGTTCTGGTGGCTTGGTGGGAACACTTCCGTCGAACTCAGCTGTCCAAGACCAACGATGTGGTGATCCCGGCCCCTCCCCAGCGGGCAGCCCACGTCGATCTGGACCTGGACGCGCTGCCACCGGCCGCAGCGGCCCTGGACCAGGCCGAGCGCAAAGCAACGGTCGACGCTGCCATGGCGCGCATGGTGCGCGGTGCCAATGCCACTGGCTCGTCAGCCTGGACCGAGACCCGCCCCATGGTGGGTCCTGGCGTTACCCGGGAACGCGAAATCCAGCCACTGACCGCTGAGCGGCAGAACTGAGGCCTCCCAGCCCCGAAAAACCGACCCACAGAGACCGGGAAGCCGGCATCAGCTGATGGTGCTGGGTTGAACCGCAGGCAGGCCCGGGCTTGGTGGCAAGAGCTCGGACTCGTCCAAGTCCTCTCCGAGGAAGCCGCCACTCTGGTGAGCCCACAGCCGGGCATAGATGCCACCGGCACGCAACAGGCTTTGGTGGTCGCCCACTTCAACGATGCGGCCACGCTCCATCACGACCAATCTGTCCATGGCCGCAATGGTGGACAGGCGGTGGGCGATAGCGACCACGGTCTTGCCCTCCATCAGTTTGTACAGGCTGTGTTGGATGGCCGTTTCAACTTCGCTGTCCAAGGCGCTGGTGGCCTCGTCCAGCAGCAAGATGGGCGCGTCCTTCAGCATCACCCGCGCGATGGCCACCCGCTGACGCTGCCCGCCGCTGAGCTTGACCCCGCGTTCGCCCACGTGGGCGTCGTAGCCTTGGCGGCCTTTGGGGTCGGTCAGCCCGACGATGAACTCGTGCGCTTCGGCACGCTCGGCTGCGCGCAGCATGTCGGCATCGGAGGCGTCAGGACGGCCGTAGACGATGTTCTCGCGCACCGAGCGGTGCAGCAGCGACGTATCTTGCGTCACCATGCCCACTTGCCGGCGCAGGCTGTCCTGGGTCACACCCGCAATGTCTTGCCCGTCGATCAGGATGCGTCCGCCCTCCAGGTCATACAGACGCAGCAGCAGATTGACGACCGTGCTCTTGCCCGCGCCCGAGCGGCCCACCAGGCCAATCTTCTCGCCAGCGCGAATGGTCAAGTCCATGCCCTCCACGACCTTGCGCACACCGCCATAGGCAAAGGTGACGTTTTCGAAGCGCACTTCACCACGCGGCACCAGCAGCTTCTGGGCGTCGGGGCCGTCCACCACGGTGCGGCTGCGCGACAAGGTGGCCATGCCATCTTGAACCGTGCCGATGTGTTCAAACAGCGACGCCATTTCCCACATCACCCAGTGCGAAATGCCATTCAGCCGGAAGGCCATGGCGGTTGCCGCGGCCACCGCGCCCACCCCAATCGCGGCCTGGGTCCACAGCAACAAACTGACCAGCGTGATGCCGGCGATGAGCAACACGCTGAGCGTCTGGTTGACGGCCTCGAAAGCCGTCACCAGCCGCATCTGGCCATAGGCCGTGACCATGAATTCCTGCATGGCACTGCGTGCGAAACCGGCCTCGCGGTTGGAGTGCGAGAACAGCTTGACGGTGGCGATGTTGGTGTAGGCGTCGGTGATGCGCCCAGTCATCAGAGACCGGGCATCGGCCTGCGATTGCGCCACCTTGGAGAGCCTGGGAA
This sequence comes from Betaproteobacteria bacterium, assembly GCA_043743835.1. Taxonomy (GTDB): domain Bacteria; phylum Pseudomonadota; class Gammaproteobacteria; order Burkholderiales; family Burkholderiaceae_C; genus Rubrivivax. The sequence goes on along the minus strand of JAYTVT010000005.1, from coordinate 24,748 downwards.
CAAAGTAGACCAAGGTGCAGACATAACAAACCAGCCAGACCAGAAAGGGTGCCATGAGCCAGGCATCAAAGGCTCCAACAACAGCCACCATGGTCCCGAAATAGATGACCACGTAGACCAGGATGTCGGTGAAGATGAGCCAGGTGTCGCGCACCGCCAGCGAGGTCTGCATCACCTTGGTGGCAATGCGGCCAGCAAACTCATCCTGGTAAAAGGCCATGCTCTGTTCCAGCATCAGGCGGTGGAAGTTCCAACGCATGCGCATGGGGAAGTTGCTGTACAGACCCTGGTACTTGAACAGGGCCTGCATCAGCGCAAACACGATGCTGAGCAGCAGCACACCACCCAAGCCAGCAAGCAAGGCACCATGCTGTTGCCACAAGGCGTCTGGTCGAACCTTGGCCAGCAGGTCGACCACGTGCGCCATCATCGCGAACAGCAACGCTTCAAAGGCACCAATGGCCGCTGTGAACAGGGTCACCAGCACCAGGTAGCGGCGCAGGCCCAGCGTGCACTGCCACAAGAAGGCAAAAAAGCTCTTGGGAGGAGGTGCGATGGCAGCATCCGGATAGGGATGCACGAGCTTTTCGAAACGTTGGAACACGCGCGACTCTGAAAGCGCCCGATGGCCCATCGGCATCAAAACCGCGGGATCGGACCAGATGGATGAAGGCTTGTATGGCCAGCAGGCGCGGCTCAGCCAAAACCAAGCTGCGCCAGCGAACGGCATTCGCCAATTATCCGGTGGCGCTACCGCGGGAGACTCAGCGCGTGATCTATGCCCTTTGGCTCAATGCCTTGCATGGGAGGCACAGATCAATCCAGGCGAAATCTCAATTGAGCAGTCCCCAAAGCGAAACCCCTCCAAGTCGTTGCCGACCGGAGGGGCGGGCAGCCTAAGCTGCCAGTGGGGCTCCAGAGAAATGAGGTCTGGGGCCCCTGACGCGCAGAGACTGCGCCGTCTGTTGTGCTCTGTATATCGAGCGTCTTCAGACTACGCCTGCGCAACGGCTTCGACAAGCTGGAATTTCATCCACATGAACCGACCCCACAGTCGCCCGCTTACCCAGCGCTTCAGGCAGAGCCACCGGCCAACAAGCCGTCCACCATGGACTGCACGCGGCGCTCGACCGCTACATCCATCTGGATCGTGCGCCCCCACTCCCGGCTGGTCTCCCCAGGCCACTTGTTGGTGGCGTCCAGCCCCAGCTTGCCGCCCAGCCCACTGACGGGTGAGGCGAAGTCGAGGTAGTCAATGGGCGTGTGCTCCACCAGCGTGCTGTCTCGCACCGGGTCCATGCGCGTCGTGATGGCCCAGATCACTTCCTTCCAGTCTCGGATGTCGACGTCCTGGTCGGTCACCACGATGAACTTGGTGTACATGAACTGGCGCAGAAAACTCCACAAGCCAAACATCACCCGTTTGGCGTGTCCTGGGTAGGCCTTCTTGATGGAAATGACCGCCAGCCGGTAGCTGCAGCCCTCAGGCGGCAGGTAAAAGTCGACGATTTCGGGAAACTGCTTTTGCAGGATGGGCACAAACACTTCGTTCAGCGCCACACCCAGCATCGCGGGTTCATCAGGGGGTTTGCCGGTGTAGGTGGAGTGGTAGATCGGTTTGTCGCGGTGGGTCAAGCGGGACAGCTCAAACACCGGGAACCAGTCTTGCTCGTTGTAGTAGCCGGTGTGGTCGCCAAAAGGGCCCTCCAACGCATGCAAGTACCCGTCCTTTTCCTTCAGCCGGATGCCGTGGTCCGACTCGCCCACAAACCCGCTGGCGGCGGGCGGGATGTGCCCCTCCAACACGATTTCGGCACTGGCAGGAACCTGCAGCATCAAGTCACCCTCGCCCACCTTGCTGGCAACCACTTCGGTTCTGCTGCCCCGCAGCAGACCTGCAAACTGGTACTCCGAGAGGCTGTCAGGCACCGGCGTCACCGCACCCAAGATGGTGGCCGGGTCGGCGCCCAGCGCCACGGCCATGGGAAAGGGCTGACCGGGATTGGCTTGGGCGAAGTCGCGAAAGTCCAACGCCCCGCCACGGTGCGCCAACCACCGCATGATGACTTGGCGCTTGCCAATGACCTGCTGCCGGTAGATGCCCAGGTTCTGGCGCCCGCGCGGCTTGGCCACCGACTGCGGACCGCGTGTGATGACCAGGCCCCAGGTGATCAAGGGCCCCACGTCGCCGGGCCAGCAGGTCTGCACGGGCAGCTGGGTCAAATCGATGTCGTCGCCCAGCAAAACCACGTCCTGGCAAGGCGCGCTGGATCGCTGCACGGCCTTCATGTCCCACAGCGCTTTCCCCATCTGCAAGAGCTTGGAGGCGTCTCGCAGGCCCTTGGGTGGCTCTGGTTCCTTCAGGCTGGCCAGCAATTGGCCCACTTCCCGCAACTGGGAAACATCGTCGGCCCCCATACCCAAGGCCACACGGCGGGTGGTGCCGAAGAGGTTGATCAGGCAAGGTATTTTGTAACCCTGGGGATTTGTACAGAGTACGGCTGGCCCTGCAGATCGAAGTAATTTGTCCCCGATAGCCGTCATTTCTAAGTGTGGCGACACCGGTTGGCCGAGTTTTTTTAGTTCACCAAGGCCTTCTAGCTGCTGAATGAAGTCCCTGAGGTCTCTGTACTTCATAGCCAATTCGTATTAGAGACTGAGTTCATATTCTTGACCATGTATGAAGGCCTTTCTAGAATGCGCTCAGTTTCGAAATTTCAGGGTTTACCCGTGTCGGCGCCAGAAGATCTGTGAAGCCCCGTCCCTGATACGCGCCAGGTCCTGCTGCCCACCCTGGGTGCACGCTCTGCCAACGATTATCACCGTGGCCTTGTTCATGACCCGCAGGGCGGGACAGGCAGCCGCGGTCAACAGGAGAGAACGCCATGCGAGTCAGCGCTTTGCTGCACCGGGCCCGGCACGCCGCCGCCCAGTCGCTGTCGGTTTTTGCCCGCGACGTCGGTCGTGGAATGCTGGAAGTCAGCCACAACACTTTGGCGCTGGTTGGCTTGGCCGCCCTGGCATTGGGGCTGTTTGCGGCCAGCCGCGCCGAAGTACGCCAACAGGTCGAGCAGGTAGCTCTGCAGTGGCTGCAAACTCGCCATGAAGAACGCGAGGCCGCGTCGGGCAACATTTTGGTCAGCGTGGCAGACACCGATGCAGTGGGCCGTGCAACCGCCGCCGACCTCAAACAGCTGACGCGCGAGCAGGCTACGCTGGCTGTGTGGATCGCGCGCCGCTACAAGGTGGCCCCAGAACCTATCGGTGCACTGGTCCAGGAAGCCTGGGCCATCGGCCAGCGTGCCAAGCTCGACCCCACGCTGATTTTGGCCATCATGGCGGTGGAGTCCAGCTTCAATCCCTTTGCCCAAAGTGCTGTGGGCGCGCAAGGTCTGATGCAGGTCATGACGCGCGTCCACGACGAGAAGTACGAAGCCTTCGGTGGCAACCATGCAGCGTTTGACCCGATCAGCAACTTGCGAGTGGGTGTGCAGGTGCTCAAAGAGTGCATTGCCCGTGCGGGCAGTGTTCAAGAAGGCCTGAAGTACTACGTGGGTGCGGCGCTGTTGGAAAACGACAGTGGCTACGCGGGACGGGTCATGGCCGAGCAGGGTCACATGCGAGCTGTGGCCGACGGCCGGCAGGTGCCTCTGAACGCGTCCAACGCTGCAGCCTCGCTGCCTGCCGTGCAACGCCGCGATCCCGTAGCTGCGCCCGCACCGGACGATACAGAACCCGCCACCAGCACCTTGCTGAGTCAGTTGACCCTGAGGCGCTGAAGACTGCCGGCCCTAGCCTGAGCTCGATCCTGGGCTCAGCGGTACACTGGCCGCCTGCGCGACTGGCGATAGGGGAAGTTCACCCCGAGGTGGTCAACCACCGGGAAGCGCGGGCCGCGGTTCTCTGTTGCGTCGCGGCTTCAGCCGTTCGCCTGGGCAGCCCTCGACCGTGCACCGCAGTTCACTGCGCCGTTGCCGGCTCTCGAAGGCCCTTCATCCGAAGAGGACTGCCATGTTCAACCGTTCCACGTCCACCCTGGCCCTGATCGACCCTGAAATCTGGACAGCCATCCAGCTTGAAGACCGTCGTCAAGAAGAGCACATCGAGCTGATCGCCAGCGAAAACTACACCTCGCCAGCCGTGATGGCCGCGCAGGGGTCGCAGCTGACCAACAAGTACGCCGAAGGCTATCCCGGCAAGCGCTACTACGGTGGCTGCGAAAACGTTGACGTGGTCGAGCAACTGGCGATTGACCGCCTGAAGAAGCTTTTTGGCGCAGCCCACGCCAACGTGCAGGCCAACTCAGGCAGCCAGGCCAACCAGGCCGTGTTTTTCGGCCTGCTGCAGCCCGGCGACACCATCATGGGCATGAGCCTGGCAGAGGGTGGCCATCTCACACACGGCATGCAGCTCAACATGAGCGGCAAGTGGTTCAAAGTGGTCAGTTATGGCTTGGACGCGCAAGAGGCCATCGACTACGACGCCATGGAACGCCTGGCGCACGAGCACCGCCCCAAGCTCATCATCGCCGGTGCCTCGGCCTACAGCTTGCACATCGACTTCGAGCGCTTTGCCAAGGTGGCCAAAGCGATTGGCGCCTACTTCATGGTCGACATGGCCCACTACGCTGGCCTGATAGCCGCAGGCGTCTACCCCAACCCGGTGCCGCACGCCGACGTGGTGACCAGCACCACCCACAAGAGCCTGCGCGGGCCACGCGGCGGCATCATCCTCAGCAACGACGAGGCCATCGCCAAGAAGATCAACAGCGCGATCTTCCCAGGGATTCAAGGCGGGCCGCTGATGCACGTGATTGCCGGCAAAGCCGTCGCATTTCACGAAGCCCTGACGCCGGAGTTCAAGGTCTACCAGCAACAGGTGGTGGCCAACGCCAAGGTGCTGGCAGAGACCCTGATCGCTCGCGGCCTGCGCATCGTCAGTGGGCGCACCGAAAGCCACGTCATGCTGGTCGACTTGCGCCCCAAGGGCCTCACGGGTAAAGAAGCCGAGGCCCTTCTGGGCGAAGCGCACATGACCTGCAACAAGAACGGCATTCCAAACGACCCACAAAAACCCATGGTCACCAGCGGCATTCGCCTGGGAACACCAGCCATGACCACGCGCGGTTTCAAGGAAGAACAGGCTCGCCAGACAGCACACCTGATCGCCGACATGCTGGACAAACCCCACGACCCAAGCACCTTGGCTGCGGTGCGCGTCAAGGTGGCGGCACTGACACGCGACTTTCCCGTCTACCGGTGACACCCCTGCACCTGATGACCCCCAGTCACACCACCTTGGCTGACGCACTGGCGCCATCGCGATGGGTCCACGGCGGGCGCCGCTGACAGGCCATGCGCTGCCCCTTTTGCAGTCACGAAGACACCCAGGTCGCTGAGACCCGGGAGTCGGACGAGGGCGATGTGGTGCGGCGGCGCCGCCGCTGTCTGAACTGCGAAAAGCGCTTCACCACCTACGAGCGCACCGAGATTGCGATGCCGGTGGTGGTGAAAAAGGACGGCTCGCGAGTGGAGTACGACCCGTCCAAGCTGCGCGCCTCCATGACACTGGCTTTGCGAAAGCGCCCGGTCAGCGTTGAGCAAATTGACGCCGCTTTGGACCGCATCCAGGAGAAATTGCTGGCCAGCGGTGCCAAGGAGCTTCCCAGTGCGCGTTTGGGGGAACTGGTGATGCGCGAGCTCAAGCGGATCGACAAAGTGGCCTACGTCCGCTTTGCCTCGGTCTACCGCGAGTTTGAGGACGTTGACGCGTTCCGGCAGCTGATTCGGGACATCTGATCCCCCCAACCATCCCCCGGCAGGGGGTGTTGGCAGGGGGCACTCCACAGGGCCGGGCATCAAGCACACCCCTAGGGGACGCGTGAAAGGGATCGCTTTCCTACAGTGTGGCTCACACCTTCACTGATTCAGGAGCCCATATGCAGCAGCCCATCAAACGCAGCCGTCGCACCGCGCTGGGTTTCACCATGATCGAGTGCACCGTCTGTCTGGCCATGGTCGCCGTAACCTTGGGCGCCAGCATCCCAAGCATTCAGCAAGCCTCTGAACGTCGGCAATTGGAAGGTGCTGCAGCGCAGCTGGCAACCGACATCCGCCAAGCTCGCAGTGCTGCCGTCGCCTTGACCGCGCCTGTCCGGCTGAGTTTCCATCAATCAAGTGCCGGCAGCTGTTACTTGCTGCACACCGGTCGCGCCAGCGACTGTGGCTGCAATGCCAACGGCCAAGCCGTTTGTACCAACGGCGCACAGGTGATCAGGCCCGTGGCCTTTCCTGCTTCCAGTCGCCTCCAGATCGCGTCGAACTCGGCATCCATGCTGTTCGACCCACATCGCGGAACGGTGACGCCCACCGCATCCATCAACCTGCAGCTGCGCCAGGGTCCGACCATTCGCCAAGTGGTCAACATCATGGGCCGGGTTCGCAGCTGCACACCGTCGGCGGACATGCCAGCCTACGTGGCATGCTGATCGCCCCCCTGGCTTGAGGGGGATCAGGACGAGCGGCCGCCCGAAGCCGACAGAAGGTGGGCCGTGTGCTGGAGATCACGCCCCATCGCGTCCAGAATTCGCAGCCATGAAGCTCAATCCTGTCACACGCCGGGGCCACTCCGGGTTCACCTTGATCGAGGTCTTGATCGCGGTGATCATCGTTGGCGTTTTGCTGGCGGTGGCCCTCCCCAGTTTCATGGACTCCATGCGAAAGGGGCGCCGATCTGAAGCCTTCGCAGCCATGGCCGCACTTCAGCAGGCCCAAGAGCGCTTTCGAAGCAGCAACACGGCCTATTCGACCGCTCTGCCAAGCGGCATCGCATCCCCAACTGGTCCGGCTGGCTACTACACGCTCAGCGTGGTGTCTGCTTCCGCAACGGGCTACGAAATCTTGGCCGATGGCACAGGCTCGACTCAAGTCAATGATGGCAATTGCTCTAGGCTGGGGATCAGAGTTGAGGGCGGAAGCGTTCAGTACGCCAGTGGCTCCAGCCTGGCTTACGCCGACACCAACCCCTGCTGGAGTCGGTGATGGTGTATTGCCGAAAACAGCGTGGCTTCACCCTGATCGAGCTTCTGATCGTGGTGGCGGTGATCGGCGTGATCTTGACCTTGGCCGTGCCGTCCTTTCGCGACATGATCCTGATGCAGCGACTGAGGGGAATCAATGCGCAATTGGTGACTGATCTGTCGTTTGCGCGAGCGGAAGCTATCAGCCGCGGGACCTTTGTCCAGGTGCGCTTTCAGAGCGTCGCCGGTTCCATGTCGTGCTATTCGATCGCCAGCCGTGCTGACGGCGACGCCTCCAACCAGTGCAACTGCACCGCCGCGCCTGGTGCTCGCTGCCCAGTGAGCTCGACCGAGATCCGCACGGTGCAGTATCCGGTGTCCGAGTCTGTGTTGCTCGCTGTTCCCACGACGCTGTACAACCGAAACTACTACACGATCGACCCGCGCACAGGTGGCATCGTGCTTCCCCCACTGGATTCCGGGATCGTTCTGCCCGCAGAGTTTCCGGTCGAGGCCTTCATCGATTCGGCCCGCAAGTTCCGCAACCTGGTTGGCTTCTCGGGGCGCATCAAGGTTTGCTCGCCCACGGGTTCAACCACGGGAGCAGAAGCGTGTTGATCGGCACCACCCGGCTTCTAAAACGCCATACCCAGCGTGGCATGTCGATTGTCGAATTGATGGTTGGCATTGCTGTCGGGCTGATGGTGACTGCGGCAGCGTCGCTGCTCATGAGCGGGCAACTGGTTGAAAACCGTCGCCTGGTGATCGAAACCCAGATGCAACAGGACCTGCGCGCCGCACTGGACATCATGAGTCGCGAACTGCGTCGCTCGGGGTCTAACAGCGAGGTGCCAGTCTTGGCTTCGATCTGGTACCCAGGCGGCCCCAGCGCAGGTCGCAACGACACCGCCGATGACCTCGGGATCTCCGGCGGACAAATCAACTACTGGTACACGACACCCACCGCATTGGCCGGCCCGTTTGGCTACAAGAAGGATGGAACGGTGCTGCGCACCTTCCTGGGTGAAAACTGGCAAGAGTTGACGGACCCTAACATCATGTCCGTGACCGCATTTACGCCGACCATCACTCCCGAACCCACCGCTGCGGCCGTTGTTCTGCCTTGCCCCAAGCTGTGTTCTGACGGCACCACCAACTGCTGGCCCCGGCATCAAGTTCGCACCGCTCGATTGGATGTAGAGGCTCAGGCCAAGCGCGACAGCACCGTCAAACGTGCCATCAGCGGCACGGTTCGATTGCGCAACGACTATGTGTTGTTCAGCAATTGGACTGCCAACCAGATTTGCCCCGTATGAAGCCCCTGTTTTGCAGCGCCATGAGCCGCCGTCAACACGGTGCGGCCACGCTCATCGTCGTGATGATCCTGTTTTTCGTCATGTCGCTGGTCGCGGCCTACACCAACCGCAGCCTGATATTTGAGCAGCGTACGTCCGCCAACCAATACCGATCGACCCAGTCGCTTGAGGTGGCCGATGCCGGCATGGAGTGGGTTGTTTCGCAACTCAATTACAGCCGCGTCGATTCGGCCTGTGCCAAGAGCAGTTCCACCAGCGACACCAGCTTTCGCAGGCGCTACCTGACCATTGACGCCACCACCGGCAATGTCACCCCCGTCGCCAACCCTGCAGGGGGTGACCTGACGGCTTTGTGTGTCTGGACCAACACCGCATGGAACTGCAACTGTCCCACCACAGGTTTGCCAGCTGTAGCAACGCCAACCACGCCAGGGCCCAAGCCGGCCTTCAGAGTCAGGTTCCGAGCCATCAGTGTCCCGGCACCGATACCCAGCCAACCCAGCGCCATTTGGGTGGACGTGGTTGGCTGTACACGCCTGGGGCTAGGAGCCAGTGACGAGTGCCTGTCTTTCTCCGGCCAAGGTGCTCTGAACGAAGGACGCACTGTTGTTTCGGCGATGGTCTCGTTGGCCGGCAACGCCGCAGGTTTGCCACTCGCCGCAGTGACCGCAAGGGGAGCAGTCAACCTCGGTACATCGGCCTTCTCGGCCTACAACACGGTAACGGGCGGCTCTGGCATTGCACTGCAGTCGGGTGGTTCCGTTGCTGGCACAGCCATGGTGTTGCGTGGCGCGCCAGGCACACCCGCAGCCGCCGCCACGATCGACAACGACCCGGCATTGGTGTTGACCGCCGCCACGCCCTACACATCGGCTGACCGCATGTTTGCCACGGTCTTCAAGGCCAGGCCAACCGCCTTTCAAAACCAACAGGGCATCATCGAAATCAGTTGCCCACTTTCGGGGTGCTCTGCGGCCTCCGTGCGCACGGCGATTTCTCTCAACCCCGGTCGACCGCTGTGGTTGACAGGTTCGTTGATCGTGGACTCGGCCGGTGACATCGGTAGCGCAGCCGAACCGGTGTTGATGGTGGTCAATGGCGACCTGCAACACACCGCGTCGGGCGCAACCATCTATGGTCTGGTCTACGTCCGGATGGCCGGTGCGGCCACTGATTGGAACGTCAGCGGTGCAGGGCAAATCACCGGGGCTGTGGTTACCGATGGTGGGCTGACATCCACCGTTTCAACCGGGCCTACCGTGGTGTATGACCCTGATGTGCTGAGACTGACACGCTTCAATGTTGGCTCGTTTGTCCGCGTGCCGGGCTCCTGGAGAGACTTCCAATGAAGGCGCTGAAGACCCTCGCTGCCCACCGATCCAGGAATGCCGGCGGCATGGCTTTGATTGAAGCGCTGGTGGCTCTTGCGGTCATGGCCTTTGGATTGCTGGGTGTCGTGGGTATGCAATCCACACTTCGCTTCAACGCCGATGTTTCGCGCCAGCGCGCCGAAGCGGTGCGCATGGCGCAAGAAAAAATGGAGGCCCTGCGAGCGTTTGGTGTGTTGAGCGGTGCGCCGGTCGGGGCGCTGGACTATGCGGGAATTTCAGGCAGCGTCGACAACCCTTCTCCGCCCGTCGGATTTGCCAACGCCACGTTTACACGGAGGGTGACCGTCACCAACCCCGGGGTTGACGATTTGCGGATGAAACTGGTGACGGTAGAAGTTTCATGGCTTGACCGCCGCACGTCGTTGGCAAGCGCAGCTGAAGTGGTGCAACTGACGTCCACCATTGCCGCAGCGGCTCCCGAATTGGCTGCGACCCTGGGACTGCCTGGCGACGAATCCGCACCACAGCGTCCACGCGGCCGCAGCAATTCAATCCCGCCGGCAGCCACCGATCAGGGCAACGGGACCAGCACCTTCACGCCGCCTGGCGCCGCTGCGGGTACGACCTGGACCTTTCTCAATGCATCGGGCCAGATCACACAGATCTGTTTCCCGGCGCTGGTCTGCAACACCGTGCAAGGTTGGTTGCTCAGCGGCTATATCAACTTCGCAACCGGCAATTTGCCCTTGCCGGCCGAAGCCGAAAACCCAACGGACGGCGTTCCCACTGGCCGCACCATCGGCATCCTGGTCAACACCACCACCACACCGGCACCATCAGCTTCTGTTCAGTGTTTTGCACAGGCATCGCTGGTCAACCCGACGGTGCCGTACTACTGCTTCGTGCCCACCAACGTTTCCCCAACGACCTGGTCTGGGCAGTCTTTGGTGACCATTGACGGCCAAACCAGTGCAAATCCACCTTTTTCCAGTTCCCATGCCGGTGGGCGCAACCCGTCGAAGTTCAAAGTGTGCCGCTACACCAGCCAGGCCACCCACACGCCGACGGGAGGCAACCAGGCACATCCTTTGACGTACACCAACGTCAACTCGTCGCTGATCAACCAGAATTTTCTGGTCATCAGTGCTGGCGATGGCAGTTCTCCGTTCACCTGCCCTACACCGCTGAGCAGCGGCACCACTTTTCCTCATCAGCCGCTTTAGGCAACCAGTCAGCCTTGGACGATTCTCTGCATGCGCTGACCGCGCTGGACGAGCTTCGGCTGCGAGAGGCCTTGCTGCTGGCTGAGGGCTCGTTTGGCCTGACCGAACCCAACCCACGGGTGGGTTGCGTGCTGGGTTTTGCTGATGGTCGGGTCATTGGCAAGGGCGCCACGCAACAGGCTGGGGGTCCTCACGCAGAGGTCATGGCGCTGCGCGAAGCGAACTCGCTTGGCCACCAGACCCATGGAGCGACGGCCTGGGTGACCTTGGAGCCCTGCGCGCACCACGGACGGACTCCGCCTTGCTGTGATGCACTCATCGCCGGCGGGCTGAAGCGCGTGGTGGTGGCGGCAGCAGACCCCTTTCCTCAGGTCAATGGCGCCGGCCTGGACAGATTGCGAACCGCAGGCATTGAAGTGGCTCAGGCCTCGGGCGAATTGGCACGAGCTGCGCGCGAAATCAACATTGGTTTCTTCTCACGCGTTGAACGCGGCACCCCTTGGGTGCGCATGAAAATAGCCGCATCGGTGGACGGTTGCACGGCACTGTCAAACGGACAAAGTCAGTGGATTACCGGTCAAGCGGCTCGGCGCGATGGCCACCTTTGGCGCCGCCGTGCAAGCGCTGTGCTCACGGGCATCGGGACTGCCTTGGCCGACAACCCGAGGCTGGATGTTCGTGAAGTCAGCACAGCTGCCCAGCCCCTGCGGGTGGTGGTGGACTCACAGTTGCGGCTGCCGACCACGGCGCGCCTGCTGCAACCACCGGGCAAAGTCTTGATCTTCACTGCACGCCCTATCACCGACAGCGACGCGGGACTGCTTGCCAGCGGTGCCCAGGTCGTGCAGGCCTCTGGCGCCAGCGGGCAAGTTGACCTGAAGGCCATGCTGCGCGAGCTCGCTCAGCGTGGGGTCAACGAGGTCCATGTGGAAGCTGGGGCAGCGCTCAACGGCGCGCTGCTGCAAGAAGGCCTGGTGGACGAGTTGCTGCTCTACTTGGCACCATCCATGCTGGGTCAGGGTCGCCCCATGGCCCACTGGCCTTCCCTGTCGTCACTGTCTGAGCGGCTGAAATTGCAATTCTCAGACCATCAGCTCGTGGGCGATGACCTGCGAATTCGCGCGACGGTGCAGCACCTGCCTGTGACCTGAGCCCGAGTGCGCCAGTCGCCTGAGCTACAAATTCAATTGGCAAGGCAGCGGGTCCTCGGGCGGCATCGGCACCGGCAGCAGTGCCCCAGGGGGAATCAGCGCCGCGCCTACAATCAAGCATGTCAATTTCACCTGTTCCTGAGCTGGTCGCAGAACTGGCTGCTGGCCGCATGATCATCCTGGTCGACGAGGAAGATCGGGAAAACGAAGGCGATTTGGTCATTGCGGCCGAGCACGTCACGCCCCAGGCCATCAACTTCATGGCGCGCTTTGCCCGCGGTCTGATCTGCCTGACCCTGACCCGCGAGCGCTGCGAACGCCTGCAGCTTCCACCGATGGCCAGCCGAAATGGCACCAAACATGGCACCGCGTTCACGGTTTCAATCGAAGCCGCCACTGGCGTCAGCACCGGCATCAGTGCGGCAGATCGAGCTCGTACCGTGCTGGCGGCCGTAGCTCGCGACGCCAAGTCTGCCGACTTGGTGCAGCCTGGTCACATTTTTCCCCTACAAGCGCAAGACGGCGGGGTGTTGATGCGAGCGGGCCACACGGAGGCCGGGTGCGACCTGGCGGGCATGGCTGGCCTGTTGCCCGCAGCCGTGATCTGCGAGGTCATGAAAGACGACGGGACCATGGCTCGGCTGCCCGACTTGCAGGTGTTTGCACGCGAACACGGCTTGAAGATCGGCACCATCGCCGACCTGATCGGTCATCGCAGTCGCCACGAGTCATTGATTGAAGGCCTTGGACAACGTCAACTTCAAACGCCCTATGGCGACTTTGAGTGTCTGGCCTTTCGCGACAAAGGCGGCGGCCTGCACCTGGCCTTGAAGCACGGGTCTTGGTCGGACACCACGGAAGTCCCCGTTCGTGTCCACGAGCCCTTCACCTCGATGGATCTGCTGGACACCAACGGGCAGGGCCATTCCTGGCCACTGGGTTCAGCACTCAAGACGCTGCGCGAGGGCAGTTGCGGTGTGGCCGTTTTGCTCAATTGCACGGGAGACGCCAGCGCGCTGATGCCACTGCTGGCCAAGACCCCTGCGGCCGCTGGCACACGACCACAAATGGACCTTAGAACCTACGGCGTCGGAGCCCAGATCCTGCGCGAACTGGGTGTTCGAAGGATGCGGCTGCTGGGCAGCCCACGTCGCATGCCCAGCATGACCGGCTACGGCTTGGAAATCACCGGCTTCACAGCCGCGGCGGCGGTAACCGCCTGAGGGGAATCGCATGAAAGAAGCCGACAAAGGCACCGCTGGTGAACTGATGGGCGAAGGGCTGCGCATTGGCGTGGTCCGCGCCCGTTTTAATGACGCCCTGACCAGCAAACTGGTGCAGGCCTGCATGGCGGAGCTGGAGCGCCTGGAAGTGGATGAAGGCGACATCAAGCACGTGACGGTGCCGGGTGCGCTGGAGATTCCTGTTGCACTCAAGGCCATGGCCGACTCCGGCGACTTTGATGCTCTGGTGGCTTTGGGCTGCATCATTCGCGGTGAAACCTACCACTTTGAACTGGTAGCCAACGAAAGCGGGGCTGGCGTGACGCGGGTTTCGCTGGACCACGGCATCCCCATCGCCAACGCCATCCTGACAGTGGAAAACGAAGCTCAAGCCTGGGCACGGGCTGAAGAAAAAGGGCGCGATGCCGCCCGCGTGGCCGTTGAAATGGCCAATCTGATGGAAGACCTTTCGTGAGCGAAACCCCGGTCCGCAAACGCGTCGCGCCCACCTCTGCGCGACGCCGCTCCCGCGAGTTTGCCCTGCAGGGCCTGTACCAATGGCTGCTATCTGGCGAGGCTGGAGCGGAAGCAGTTGCTCACATCACAGAATTACCTGACTTTCAAAAGTGCGACCGAGCTCACTTCGATGCGCTTTTGCACGGATGCATTGAACAGGCGCCTGCGCTTGACGCGGTATTGGCTCGCCATGTAGACCGCAAGACCTCTCTGCTATCACCCGTTGAACATGCTGCCTTGCTGATCGGTTGCTTCGAGTTGATGCACTGCCTGGACATACCCTACCGGGTTGTCATCAACGAGTCGGTGGAGCTGACCAAGTCCTTTGGTGGCACCGATGGCCACAAGTACGTCAACGGCGTTTTGGACCGTTGTGCAGCCGAACTTCGGCCGGCTGAACCACGCGCCGGAGATCGCCCAGTGAAGGCATAGCGCTGCAACACTGTAACCGGCGCTCACCTCTACTTACGGGGGTATGCGTCGACCTTCTTTACAGCGCTCCAAGAGGCGGCAAGGCCAGCCCAGCCGCAAGGCTAAAAAAATCCTTGTGAATCATCAAGTTAAGTCAGATTCAAGCAGGTAGGCATAGAAGATGCTTCGTTGTTTGCATCGTTGGCCTTAGACTGTCGAAGACAGCAGGCAAATCAGCAACTTGGAGCCAAAAACGTGAACAAGTCCATTCTGTCTCTTGCCGTAGCAGCCCTTGCTACCCTTGCCGCCGGCTCCGCCAGCGCTTATGCCACCTTCAGTGGCGTGGACACGAATGGCGCAGAGGCAGCGCTCGCAACCACCCCGAATTCCACGGCCGCAGAAACGGCTTTCAAGTCCAACCTGATCGGCGTTGGCACCGAAAACTTTGAAAGCCAGGCAACGGGCGCAACCACGCCGCTGACCTTGAATTTTGGAGCTGCGGGCAACGCAACGCTTCAAGGCGGATCTGGCTTCGTGAATTCAGTTGCAGCCGGCACAACCAACGGTGTCGGCCGCTACAGCGTTCCTGGTGGCACACAGTATTTCGAGACCGTCGCTGGCGGATCAGCTGCCTTCAGCATCAACTTTGACCAGGAAGTCGCCGCCTTTGGCTTCTACGGCATTGATATTGGCGACATCAATGGCACGGTGAAACTGGAATTCCTGAACAGCAACGCCCAGGTGATCGGTTCCCTGGCTGTGCCTCAGGCAGCCTCCAACCTGGCCAACGGCAGCGTGCTTTACTTCGGCGCCATCGCACAAAACAACAGTGAACTCTTCCGGTCGGTCCGGTTCATCACCACCGGCAATGCAGACTTCTTCGGCTTCGACAGTTTCACGGTTGGTGCCCAGGGGCAAATCAGCCGCGTTCCGGAACCCGCCTCGCTGGCGTTGATCGGTGTGGCGATGCTGGGTCTGGGTTTGAGCCGTCGTCGCGCCTGACACGGTCAGCTCCCCACCCTACCAAAGGCGGCTTACGAGCCGCCTTTTTTGTTGCCTGATCAATGGGCGATCTCAGTACCCAAGCGAGCAGCACTCGCAGGTCAGACAATCTGGCGACCCATTGGTTACCTTGGAGCCCGCCCTTGATCCGAACCGCAAAGCGACTTGAGCACATCGAACCGTTCTACGTGATGGAACTGGCCAAAACCGCCACTGCCATCGCTGAGAGCCCGGCTTGCGACCCTGAACAAGGCGGCGAGCCCATGGTGTTCCTCAACATCGGTGAACCAGACTTCACTGCCGCCAACCTTGTGGTCGAAGCCGCGCATCGCTGCCTGCAGACAGGCCAAACCGCCTACACCCAAGCCACCGGCTTGCTCGAACTGCGCAAGCGACTGTCCGCGTGGTACGCCATGCGCTTCCAGGTTCAGGTGGACCCGGATTGCATCGTTATCACCGCGGGCGCTTCGGCTGCCCTGCAGCTGGCATGCCTGGCGCTCTTTGAGCCAGGAGACGACGTACTGATGCCCGACCCGAGCTATCCCTGCAACCGGCACTTTGTGGCGGCCACTGGCGCCACTGCCAAGCTGTTGCCCACTGACGCGGGCTCGCGCTTCCAACCCGACGCAGCCAGCGTACAAGCCGCTTGGGGCCCCAACACGCGCGGCGTTCTACTGGCTTCTCCCAGCAACCCCACGGGCACCTCCATCAGCCGACAAAAAATGGCGGCCATTGCGCAAGCCACCCGCGACCATGGCGGGATCACGCTCGTCGACGAGATTTACCTGGGACTCAGCTACGACGATGCGTTCGGGCACAGTGTCCTTTCCCTGCAAGACGATCACGGCGCGCCACTTCGCAAGCACCTCATCAGCATCAACAGCTTCAGCAAGTACTTCGGCATGACGGGGTGGCGCTTGGGCTGGATGGTGCTGCCTCAAGAGCTGGTGGCTCCCGTGGAGCGCCTGGCGCAAAACCTCTACATCTGCCCCAGCGCCGTTTCTCAGCACGCCGCCTTGGCCTGTTTTGAGCCTGCGTCTTTGGCCGAGTTCGAGTCCCGCCGGACGGAATTTGCGCGTCGACGAGACTTCTGCGTGGGTGCCTTGCAAAGCATGGGACTGCCGGTTCCTGTGCTGCCCGACGGCGCCTTTTATGCCTGGTTCGACTGTTCGCGCTATTCCAACGACAGCTGGGACTTCTGCCAGCAGATGATGCACCGCGCGCACGTGGCGCTGACCCCGGGGCGAGACTTCGGCCCCACTTGGGCCCGCCAGTTTGTCCGCCTGTCTTTTGCCAGCAGCATGGAGCAACTGCAAATTGCCATGCAACGCCTGCGACGCGAGCTGCCCAGTCTTGAAACAGCTGTGAACGACCGTTAGCTGCCCTCTCCAGCTGACGCCGATTGACTCGCTGCGACAGGCGTTTACAGCGCTTTTGCCGTCCTTTTGCACCGCTTTGCCTGCAGCACCCCCGTTAAGCTGCTGCACCGTGGGATACAACCTCTTTCAGCGGCGTGCTGCCAGCGACGCCCAAGCCAGCGATTTCGCCGCTACCGTGGCGTCGATGCCGCCGGGCCTGGACTCGACACCACCCCCGGCCGACTCAGACCGGTTCATGAATCCCCCCACCTCGCCCGACTCCACCCCAGCAGCGCAAGACTCTGGCATTGTGGACAGCCAACCCGCGCCGGCCGATCTGACGGTGGAGCAAAGCCCCACCCTGGCCCACATCGGGCGCTATGCCCTCAAGGGGCCGTTGGGCCAGGGGGGCCTGGGCCAGGTGCACGAGGCCTGGGATCCCCTGCTTTCGCGCACCGTGGCGGTCAAGACGCTGCACTTCAATGTGGAGATGGCAGAACGGGTCTCCCTTGACGGCTTGTTTCTGAACGAAGCACGCGCTGCAGCCAGCCTGAGCCACCCTCACATCGTCACCATCCACGACGCTGGCCTGTCGAGCAACGGGGTGTACATCGCGATGGAGCGCCTGCACGGACGCGACCTGCGCCAGGCCCTGGCCGCTGGCTGGCAACCCACGCCGGCACAAGCTGCGCAGCTGGTGCGCCGGGTGGCGGACGCCTTGGCCTATGCCCATGCCCGAGGGGTCGTGCACTGCGACATCAAGCCAGCCAACATTTTTCTGTGTCGTCGGGACAAACCCAAGGTCTTGGACTTTGGCATCGCTCGTGTTGCCCACAGCTCTGCCCTGGCCCTGCTGGACGGCTTGGTGGCGGGTTCGCCCCACTATCTGGCGCCAGAACAACTGCAAGGCGGAACCGTTGACGCCCGCACCGACATCCATGCGCTGGGCGTCGTGTTTTACGAGCTGCTGGCTGGGCGCAAGGCCTACACGGGCGACTCGGTGGAGCAGATCAGCGTCGCCGTGCTCACCAACCACCCTGCGCCTGCCCATGAATTTCGTTCAGGTGTGCCGCCCTTGCTTTCTGCCATTGCGGCCAAAGCCATGGCACGCGACCCGGCCCAACGCTTCAGCAGCGCGGCTGCGCTGGCGGTGGAGCTGCGACGTTGGGCCGACAAGAACCAGGTCCACGAGAGTTCCTCCTCTGCCGCACCCATCGCTACGGTTCTGGAACAGCCGCCACACCGGCCGCCTGGTGGGCTGACCCGCCAACGCCCCCGCAGCGTTGCACATGTCATCCTCGCTGGCTCGGTGCTGGCGGCCGTCGTGGTGGCCGCTGTGGGGGTGTTCCGGCTGCGTGCGCCCGGCGGACAAGAGCCCCCATCCCCCGCAGTTGTGGACGTCGCTGCTGCGCCGAAAAACTCCAGTGTTTCAGACCATCCACCGGACCCCAGCGTGACGTTGGCTGCAGCCGCATCAACGCCTCAAACTGAAGCCTTGGTTGCCACCAACGAGTTGCCTGCACCGCCCTCCAGCGGCGCGTCCGCGAGTGTCCCCAAACGCGCGCTGGAGTCTGCGGCACCAAGCACCAAACCCAACGCCCCGCCTCAGGCTGCCAAGACCCGCGAGGCCCGTACCCAGAATGCCGCTGCAGCAGCCGCACCGCTGCTCACGGGCACCTTGCAACTGGCCATCAGCCCTTGGGGCTTGGTTGAAGTGAATGGCGCCCCTGCTGGCACCACGCCACCCCTCACGCGATTAACCTTGCCCGAGGGTACCCACACGGTGACCGTGCGCAACGAAGACTTCCCGCCCATGACATTCCAAGTGCAAGTTGTGGCCGACAAACCGGCCACGGTGCGCCATCGATTTACCCCATGATGTTCCGACTGCAAAGCCACTTCTTGACTGCAAGGTCCCTGTTGCACCGCATTGGATGCGCGCTGCTGCTGCTGACCTTGGCGGCTTGTGCCAGCCAGACCATTCCCCCGCCCAAGCCGGCGGCCCAAGGGCTGGCCGAGTTGATGGAGCGCCCGGGTGAACGCAGCCTGGTCGAAGGCATTCGGGCCTACGACGACGGCCAATACCCACTGGCTGAAGCCGCCTTGCGCAAAGCCTTGGCGGCTGGCCTGGCCAGCGCCCGTGACCGTGCCAGCGCACACAAGCTGCTGGCCTTCATCACCTGCTCCACCGACCGCCTGGCAGACTGCGAAGCCGCCTTTCGCGCTGCACGGGCCAGCGACCCTGCCTTCGTGCTGAATCGCTCTGAGGCCGGCCATCCGCTGTGGGGCCCGGTCTACCGCAAGGTCATGCAGTCCAGCGGCAACTGAAACCCGCGGCTTGACCCAGGGCAGTCGGCATAATGGCCGGCGCCCATGACCAACCCTTCAGCTGCTGCGGTGGCACCTGCTCCACCGCCCTTCCAGCACCGACTGCGCGTGTACTGGGAAGACACCGACGCCGGGGGCGTGGTGTTCTACGCCAACTACCTGAAGTTCTTTGAACGCGCCCGCACCGAATGGCTGCGTGCGCTGGGCGTGGGCCAACAGGCGCTTCGCGAGACCACAGGCGCCATTTTTGTGGTCACCGACACCAACGTGCGCTACCGCGCACCGGCGCGGCTGGACGACCAACTGGTGGTCACGGTGGCCTTGCGCGAACTAGGCAGCGCATCGATGACCATTGCACAGCAAGCCTGGCGTGGCGAAGTCGGCCTGGGCACGCTGCTGGCCGAAGGCGACATCCGCATCGGCTGCGTGGACCATGGAACCTTTCGCCCGCGCCGAATTCCGAAAGAAGTCGTGAGCACGCTGCTATGAACCAAGACATGTCGATCACCAGCCTCATCCTGCACGCCAGCCTGGTGGTGCAGTTGGTGATGGCGGGCCTGCTCATCACCTCTCTGGCCAGCTGGACGGTGATCTTTGGCAAGCTCTTTGGCCTGCGCAAACTGCGTGGCAGCAACGACGACTTCGAACGCGAGTTCTGGTCCGGCCGCAGCCTGACCGAGTTGCACGGCGCGGTTGGCCAAAAGACCAACAGCGCACCCATGGAACGCATCTTCGCCAGCGGCATGCGCGAGTTCATGAAGCTGCGCGAAAAGCGGCTGGACGCAGGCGCGCAGCTGGACGGCGCGCGGCGCGCCATGCGCGCCAGTTACCAACGTGAACTCGACGTCATCGAAAGCAACCTGAGCTTCCTGGCCAGCGTGGGTTCGGTCAGCCCCTATGTGGGTCTGTTTGGCACCGTGTGGGGCATCATGCATGCGTTTGTGGGCCTGTCCAACATGACGCAGGTCACGCTGGCCACCGTGGCGCCGGGCATTGCCGAAGCCCTGGTGGCCACCGCCATTGGCTTGTTTGCGGCGATTCCGGCGGTGGTGGCCTACAACCGCTTTGCGCGCGACATCGACCGCATTGCGATCCAGCTCGAAACCTTCATCGAAGAGTTCAGCAACATCCTGCAGCGCAACGCCGGGCAGTCGGGCGCCACCACCACCTACGCCGGCTCGGCCGCAGCGCGCTGACATGCCCGCCGTTGCCTCCCGCGGCCGTGGCCGCCGCTCGATGAACGAGATCAACATGGTTCCGTTCATCGACGTCATGCTGGTGCTGTTGATCATTTTCATGGTCACCGCGCCGCTGATCACCACCGGGGTGGTGGACCTGCCCAGCGTGGGAAAAAGCGCGCAGCGCCCGCAGAGCGTGGTCGAAGTGATCGTTGGTACCGATGAAAAGCTGCGCCTCAAGGTCGACAAGGCTGACGCCGAAAGTGTGCAGCTGGGGCAACTGGCCACACGCGTCAAGACCGCCCAGGCTGGCAATGCCGATGTGCCCGTGGTCATCAGTGCCGACAAGAGCGTGCGCTACGAGAGCGTGGTCAAGGTGATGGACACGCTGCAGCGCGCCGGTGTGCGCCGGGTGGGCCTGTCGGTCAAGCAAGGCGCCTAGGCGCACGGCCAGCCCTGGGCCCTATCGGCATGACCACAGCCAGCTTCCCCAACGACAACCTGCTGCCCCAGCCACCCGGCGGCAACGGCCCGGGCGCAGCCTTGGCCCTGATCGTTCACGCCGGTCTGATCACCGCGCTGACGCTGGGCGTCGACTGGCGCACCCATTCG
Source organism: Betaproteobacteria bacterium (assembly GCA_043743835.1). Lineage (GTDB taxonomy): Bacteria > Pseudomonadota > Gammaproteobacteria > Burkholderiales > Burkholderiaceae_C > Rubrivivax. The sequence goes on along the minus strand of JAYTVT010000005.1, from coordinate 4,081 downwards.
CCCGAGGTGGTCAGCGCCGAACTCTGGGCCAGCGTGCCGCAGTCGGCGGCTCCACCGCCGCCGCCACCGCTTGCGGAACCACCAGCACCCGCGCCAGCCCCAGCCCCCACACCGCCAGCAGCCCGCGTGGAACCACCACCGCCCCCACCAGACATCACGGTAGAGCGCGAACGCCAGAAAGCAGAAACCCAGCGAAAGAAGGCTGAACTCGAGGCCGAAGCCGAACGCCAACGCAGCGCCGACAAGAAGAAACTGGATGAAGAGCGCAAGGCGCAGGAACTGAAGCTGGCCCAACGGGAAGCCGCCCGGCTGGCCAGCGAGAAGGCTGAAGACGACCGACTCGCCCGCCAGCGCGAGGACAACCTGCGCCGCATGTTGGGCCAGGCCGGGGCCGCACCCAGCACCGCTGCCACACCAGCCACACGGGCTGGCACAGCAGCCCAGAACGCTGCGCCGTCGTCGTCCTACGGCGGTTTGGTGCGGGCCAAGATTCGGCCCTTGATCGTCTTCACGGGCTACGCCGAGTTCAACGCCGCCGCCGAAGTCGAAGTCACTTTGGCCCCAGGCGGCAGCGTGATCTCGCGGCGCCTGATCAAGAGCAGTGGCTACAAGGATTGGGATGAAGCGGTGCTGCGCGCCATCGACAAGGCCGCCTCCATGCCGCGCGACACCGACGGCCGCGTCCCTCCCACGCTGATCCTGTCCTTCAAGCCGACCGAATAGGCGGCCTGCCAGTTGGCGCGGGCAGGGTGTAGCGCGCCACAAAAGCGCGGTCGATGCGGTTCTTCCACCACCACGCCCAACGGCCCTGCGCCGACCAGTTGCCCCAGGCCACGATAGCCTTGCGCTCGCCGCAAGAAATGAGGTTGAGCGTGCGGGACTGCGGCCGGTGCGGTTCGAGCGCGCCGCCGGCCACAAAGCGGCGCAGGTTCAGCGCCAGCGCAGGTCCTGCCCGGACCGCATACACACCGCTTTTGGCGTGAGGCGCATCGGCGCGGCTGGCCACGTCGCCGGCCGCGAACACTTCGGGGTGGCTGGTGCTTTGCAAGTTAGGCCCGGTGACCACGAAGCCACGCACGTCCAACTGCAGGCCGCAGCCCTGCAACCAATGCGGCGCTTCCGCGCCTGTGGCCAACACCGGCGCGTCGCAAGCCAGGCGTGCGCCACTGCCCAAGACCAGCGCACCAGGCTTCAAGGCGGCGCAGCTGTCTCGAAAGACCGCAATGCGGTGCTGCGCCAGCGTCCGCGTGGCTCGCATCACCACGCCTTGGGGATAGCCGGCCAAGGGTTCGCCGCCGCCGGTCACCAACACCACACGCGCCCGTTCTTCCCCTCGGCCGTTCAAGCGGTGGTGCAAAGCCAGGGCCAGTTCGACACCCGCAGCGCCACCGCCTACCACCACCACGTCCAGCACACGGCGGGCGGCCAAGTCCCACAAACCGTCCAGCAGGCGAACAAAGTGTTCGATGGGGCGCACAAACAGCCCGTGCTCGCGGGCGCCAAGCAGCCGGTCGCGGTCCATCACGGCGCCAGTGTCCACCGACAGCACGTCGTAGCTCAGCACCTGGCCATCAAGCAGGGTCACCTGCCGCGCCGAGCTGTCCAAGGTCTTGGCGGCACCCTCGATGAAGCGCACCTGGGCGGCCGCGGCCAAGGGCTGCAACGCGATGGCGCAGGCCTCGGCCTTGTAGTGACCGGCCACCAAACCCGGCACCATGCCGGAGTACATCTGGCGCCCGTAAGGCGTGACCAGGGTCACCTGCGCACCCGCCAGGGTTTCCTGGGCCAGAGCCTGCAGCACATGGACATGGGCGTGGCCACCGCCCAGCAGCAAGAGTTTTTTGCTCATCAGGTCGAAGTCTGCCTCAGCGGCGGACAGCTTTCAGCGGCTCAGGGCTCAAATCGCAGGTCACTGACGTGAGCCACCGACGTTGCGCCCGTGTTGTCGCCGTCGCCCGACACAATCACCGCGGTGACGGCTGGCAGGTCTGCGCTTTCGTCGCCAAAGGCCCGGCGGAAGTCGGCGGCCACATCGCGGGTCTCGTCGAACCAGGTCGACAAGCTGTCCTGCGACTGGCGCAAGACGATGTAACGCACGCGGCGACTGTAGGGGTCGGGAAGCAATGCCCCTTTGGCTTCCGCACCGCCCCACACCCAGCACAGCGTGGCGGCTGGCAAAGCCTGGCCAGTGCTGGCGCGCGCCATGCGCAAGACCTGTCGCTCCACAAACGGCACCCGGTCCAGGCTCAAATCAAAGCTCAGGCAGACCTTCACCGCCGCGTCGTCGCCGGCCTTGTTTCTCAGGTCGGTCAGTGGGTTGGCCTGGGCCAGGCGCCAGGACCAGCGCAGGGAGGTTGGTGCGGGCGCGCCGGCCAAGTCGTGCACCAAGTTGCCGTAGCTGGCCGCCACCTGCACCCGCAGTGCTTCACGGCCATCAACCGTCTCAACCGCATAGCGGGTCAGCGGCAGGGACTGCTTGGGCAGGCCAACCACGTGCCAGGCGGCACCCACGGCTTGGTTCTGAACCAAAGGCGTCAGCCCAGATGCTGCTGCCGGCAACAGCAGCAGCGTGAGTGCGAGCGCTTGCGCCAACGCAAAAGCCAGATTAACCACGGCGCCAGGTGTGCAGCTTCTCCACCCAACGCAGCAGGCCCAGCGGCTGGTGCGCGCGCTTCCACTCGCCGGCGGCGTACTTGTTGGCTTCGGCCCAGGTGGGGTAGGTGTGGATGGTGCCCAGAATCTTCTGCAAGCCCAGACCGTGTTTCATGGCCAGCACGTATTCGGCCAGCAGGTCACCCGCGTGCACGCCCACGATGGTCACACCCAGGATGGTGTCCTTGCCCGGCACCGTGAGCACCTTGACCCAGCCGTGGGCGGCGCTGTCGGCGATGGCGCGGTCCAGGTCGTCGATGCCATAACGCGTGACTTCAAAGGCCACGCCTTTTTCGCGCGCTTCTTGTTCGTTCAGGCCCACGCGTGCCACTTCAGGGTCGATGAAGGTGGCCCAAGGGATCACCGAGTAATCGACCTTGAACTTTTTGAAGCTGCCAAAAAGGCCGTTGACCGCCGCATACCAGGCCTGGTGCGCGGCGGTGTGCGTGAATTGATAGGGCCCGGCCACATCGCCTGCGGCCAGGATGTTGGGGTACAGCGTCTGCAGGTACTCGTCGGTGACCACCGTGCGCTGCGTGGGGATGCCCAGCTCTTCCAGCCCAAACCCCTGCAGGCGAGCCACCCGGCCCACGGCACACAGCAGCACGTCAAAGCTGATGCGCTTTTCGACACCACCGGTCTCGACCACGATGAACTTTTCGCCGCCCGTCTGTTCGCAGCGCAGGGCCTTGTGGCCGGTGAGCACCTGCACGCCATCGGCCTCCAGTGCCTTTCTGGCATAGGCCGAGACGTCTTCGTCTTCGCGGATCATGATGCGTGGTGCCATCTCCACCTGCGTGACCTGCGAACCCAGGCGGGCAAAGCTTTGTGCCAGCTCGCAGCCGATGGGGCCGCCACCCAGCACCACCAGTCGCTTGGGCTGTTCGCGCAGGCCCCACAGCGTGTCGCTGGTGAGGTAGCCCGTGTCTTCAATGCCCGGCAAAGGCGGCACAAAAGGGCGGGCGCCGGTGGCGATGACGATGCTGCGGGTGGACAGCACCTGCACCTGCCCATTGGCGGCCGTGATCTGCACACGCCAAGGATCCAGGATCTTGGCGGTGCCAATCTGCACGTCCACGCCCAAGCCGGTGTAGCGCTCCACCGAATCGTGCGGCTCGACTTCCTTGACCACATGCGCCACGCGGTCCATCACCTGCGCAAAGTTCAGCTGGTAGCTCGCACTTTGAATGCCGTAATCTGCGCTGTGGCGAATCTGGCGCGCCAGCGTGGCGGTTTTGATCAACGCTTTGCTGGGCACACAGCCGTAGTTCAAACAGTCGCCGCCCATCTTGTGGCTTTCGACCAGCGTGACTTTGGCTTTCACGGCCGCTGCGATGTAGCTGGTGACAAGGCCCGCCGAGCCGGCACCGATGACGACGACGTTGCGATCAAAGTGTGCGGGCTTCTTGTCGGCCCATTTCGCGTAGAC
>JAYTVT010000004.1:0-102066 GCA_043743835.1 Betaproteobacteria bacterium | reverse complement strand
AAGCAGACCAGTTCGGGCACGTAGTCGCCAAAGGCGTGCTCGGGCTCCAGGTGCAGGGTCAGTTCGGCGCCGGCTTCATAACCGGCCAGTGCTTCTTCCACCTTGGCCAGCAGGTCGTCGCCGCCGTAGAAAAACTCTACCGGGTCTTGCAGCTGGTCGATGGGGCGGTCTTGTCCGTCGTTCAGTTCCCAGGTGAGGCTGACAACGCAGGGTGCAGTGATGATCATCAAAAGATGATCGCACAAGGCGTGTGGCGGGTGGCTGACAGGGGTTGCGGCAGCACAAAATGCGGGCATGGATGTGAACCAGAACTTACCGCTGCTGGGTGGTCTCAGCCCAGCTGCGTTCATGAAGCGCCATTGGCAGAAGAAGCCTTTGCTGGTGCGCCAGGCCTGGCCCCAGGTACAGCCCCCGCTGGCCCGTGCCGAGCTGTTTGCTCTGGCCGGCCAAGAGGACGTGGAGTCGCGTCTGGTCAGTCTGCACCAAGGGCGCTGGCAGCTGCGCTCAGGACCGCTGCCCAAACGCGCACTGCCGCCCTTGTCACGGCCGAACTGGACCTTGCTGGTGCAGGGCCTGGACCTGCACGTGAGCGCAGCGCACGACATGCTGCAGGCCTTTCGTTTCATTCCCGATGTGCGAATGGACGATCTGATGGTGTCCTGGGCCAGCGACGGTGGTGGCGTAGGCCCGCACCTGGATGCCTACGATGTTTTCTTGCTGCAGGTGCAAGGGCGGCGGCGCTGGCGGGTCGGCCGTGTGAAGCAACCTCAGTGGGTGCCTGGCGCGCCGCTCAAACGCCTGGCTCACTTTGAGCCTGAAGACGACTGGGTGCTGGAGCCCGGTGACATGCTCTACTTGCCGCCCAACTGGGGTCACGACGGTGTGGCTGTGGGCGGCGACTGCATGACCTGTTCGGTGGGCTTTCAGGTGCCACAGGCCGAGATCTTGGCGCGTGAGCTGCTGCTGCGTGTGGGTGACGACGAGCCCATGCCATCGCCTTTCTACCGGGACCCGGATCAAGCGGCCACCACAACACCGGCAGCGGTGCCATCAGCGCTGCTGGAATTTGCGCAGACCGCCATCGAGCGCAGGCTTTCTGAGCCGCAGTGGCTGGCGCGAACCTTGGGTGAAGTGCTCACCGAGCCCAAGCCGCAAGTCTGGTTTCGCAGCTCCAGTGAGGCGGTTGCGACAGGCGGTGTGCACTTGTCACAGCGGTCCAAGATGCTCTACGACCAGCACCACATCTTCATCAATGGTGAAGCCTTTGAGGCCCGGGGGCGAGACGCCCGCTTGATGCGGCAGCTGGCCGACCAGCGCACCTTGAACGCACGCAGCGTGGCAAGCTTGAGTCCCGGGGCTCGCCAGTTGCTAGACCAGTGGGTGCAGGCGGGCTGGGCAGATGGAGCAGGACCATGAACACTTCAGCACCCGTGATCGACACCCGCGAGTCCTTTGCCGACGCTGTGCGTTGGGGATTCGACCACGCCTTGGCGCAATCGGCGCGCAACCTCATTTTTGTCGATGCAAGCTTTGAGCATTGGCCCTTGGACGATGTTCAAGCCTTGCAAACCTTGACGCAGTGGGCCCGCTTGCCGGGCCGCCAGCTGACCCTGTTGGCAGCGAGCTTTGACGAGGTGCCACGGCGACAACCCCGGTTCACGGCCTGGCGCAAGGACTGGGCGCACACCATTCGTGCCTTGCAGGCGCCGCCCGAATTTGCCGCCGACCTGCCCACCGTGCTGCTGGACGACCGCCAACTGAGCGTGCACCTCATCAATGCGGTGAACTGGCGCGGCCGCGCCGCACGGGACCCGCGGGCCAGACTGCTCTGGCAGGAAAAAATTGATGTAGTTTTGCAACGGTCTGAGCCTGCTTTTGCGGTGACGACGCTGGGACTCTAGGGAATGTCCTAGTTCGGGCTATACTCGTGGGCTAGACACCGTGCAAGGTTTCGCGTGTGGTGTCTGCCTGTAATGGGTCTCTGAGCTTCGTCGAAGAGTGCCCTTGAACGCTCTGACCTTGAGCTTTTGCCCCATAACTCCCTGAGGACATACACATGAACAAGTCAATCGTTTTGGCTTCCCTGGTTGCCGTCGTTGCTCTGGCCGCTTGCGGCAAGAAAGAGGCACCTGCTGCCGCTCCTGCCGCAGCTCCTGCTGCTGCCCCTGCCGTGGTGGCTGCTCCCGCCGCTGCCGCCAGCGCTGTTGCTGACGCCGCTTCTGGCGCTGCTGCTGCCGCTACGGGTGCTGCATCTGCCGCCGCTGGCGCTGTTACCGCTGCCAAGGACGCCGCTGGCGCCATGAAGGACGCCGCTGGCGCCATGAAGGACGCCGCTGGCAAGGCTGCCGACGCTGTCAAGAAGTGATCAGCCGCGCGCCTCGCGGCGCGCTGGTTTCACCGACATGAAAAAGCCACCCTCGGGTGGCTTTTTTGCGCCTGTTTGGCTCCAGCGGGAAGCGGTCGCTTGCTGATTACTGCAGATTCAGCAATAACCCTGGACCCCATCGCAAGCCCGCTTTTGGCAGGGCGGCGAAATCCGACCCCCTGAACTCAGCGCAACTCGGCGATCAACGCGGTGGCGATGCGTTGACCGTTTTCGCCCACGTCGGTGGCGCCCGCTGATGTCAGGACGGCAACCAGGGTTTTCTCGCCAGCTGCCTTGACCACGATGCGATACCGCACGGCCACGAAAGGATTGGTCTCGCCCATCAGCCGCGACCAGAATCCGGGTTCTTCTTTGCCGGCGCTTTTGGGGTCGACATAGCGCACGTAGTACAGACCCTGGGTGCGGTCCCGGTCTTCCACGGTGAAACCGCCGCGGTCCAAGGCCAGGCCCACGCGGCGCCAGGCGCGGTCAAAGGGATCGTCCACTTCCAAGGCGGCGCCACCGGTCACTGCACGGGCGCGGGCGGGTGCCTGGGGCGCTGCTGCAGCGGTGGTGATCGTGGCCTGGGCGCTGGGGATGTCTTTGGCGCCCAATGACACCATCAGGCGGGCCAGCAATTCGGCTTCCAGTTGAGGGTCAGACGGACGCCCGCGCCAGGTGGTGTTCTCACGGCGATCGCCGGTGTAGACCTCTTCGGCACCGCGGTGGGCGATGTAGATCTCGCTGCCGGTAGCGGTGCGTTCAACACGCATGCGGTACTGGTCGCGTTCGCCGGTGTCAAAGGCGTTGCCAAAGAAGCGACCAATGGTGCTGCGGATCACGTCCACTGGCAGCTTGGCCCGGTTCTCGGCCCAGGTGGTTTCAATGATGCCTGCCTTGGCGTCTTCCACTGCAATGGCCAGGCCCCGCTGTTCCCAGAAGGCGCGCAACTGCGGCCACAGAGCCTCGGGCGTCTGCGGAACCACCAGCCAACGAAACTGGCCTTGTCGCTCGATGCGCATGTTGTCTTGCGCATTCAAGGCCACCGTGGGCTTCGGCGCAGCGCCCGCCACGGGTGCGGCGCCTGCACTGGAAGCGCTGATGACACCACCCTGTGGCTGGTAGCGGCTGTCGCGCGACAGCTGGGTGAGGTCTGGAGGCACTTCCAAGGCTTTGGCCTTGGTGCCGGTGCTGCGGTAGTCGACTTTGTCGTCAGTGGCGCTGTCCAGCGAAGAGCAGCCCGCTTGCAGGGCGGCCAAGGCCACCAGGGCCAGCAAAGTAGGGCGAAAGGGCACAGCGGCAAGCAGTTTCACGTTCAAGGTCTCCAGCACGTTCGCGTCTAGGCGCGTGCTTCAGCGGGCAGGGTTCGAGGCGCCAGAGGGTGGCGGTTGGATCAGGACAGCAAGCCGCTGTCGCGCAGCGCCTGCCGCACGGCAACTTGACCGGCTTCGGTCAACGGCACGATGGGCAAGCGCAGATGCGGCTGGCACAAGCCCAACTGGGCCAAGGCCCATTTGGCGGGCGCCGGGCTGGGTTCGCAGAAGAGCTGTTTGTGCAAGGGCAAGAGTTTCAGATGCAAAGCAGCAGCGCGGCGGGCGTCGCCTTCCAGCGCAGCCATGCACAGCTCGTGCATCAGCCGCGGCGCCACGTTGGCGGTGACGCTGACGTTGCCGTGTCCGCCCAGCAGCATCAAGGCCACCGCAGTGCCGTCGTCGCCCGAGTAGATGGAAAAACCCTTGGGCGCGTGTTTGATGAGCTGACAGGCGCGTTCGATGTTGCCCGAAGCTTCCTTGATGCCGATGACACCTGGCACCTGCGCCAGGCGCAGCGTGGTCTCGGGCTGCATGTCGGCCACCGTGCGGCCGGGCACGTTGTACAGCACCATCGGCAGGTCCACCGACTCAGCGATCTTGCGAAAGTGCTGGTAGATGCCTTCTTGGGACGGGCGGTTGTAGTAGGGCACCACCGACAGGTGGCAATCAGCCCCCACATGCTTCGCAAAGCGGGTCAGCTCAATGGCTTCGGCAGTGTTGTTGGCACCGGTGCCGGCCATGATGGGCACGCGGCCGGCGGCGAATTTCACTGCGGCACGGATGACCTCACAGTTTTCTTCCATCGACACGGTGGGCGATTCACCGGTGGTGCCCACCACGCCAATGCAGTCGGTACCTTCGGCAATGTGCCAGTCGATCAGGCGACGCAAGCCTTCAAAGTCGATGCTGCCGTCTTCCTGCATGGGCGTGACCAACGCCACGATGCTGCCAACGATGGGATTCATTCGGACTGGGTTCCTGGCGCGGCCGCGCTTGGGGTGAAAGAGCGCATTTTAGCGGGTGGGACCGGTCAGGCTGTAGCGGACGATCGGGCGGTTGGACGGTGCGTGCCCAGGACTGGCGCTGACGGGCGCATTCACGGCCACCAGCCGTTGCACAAATCGTTCGGGTTGGGATTCATAGCCATCTTCGAATGCCACCACGCGAAGACCTGCAAAAGCCTGCAACAGTTCCCCCGGCTGCAAAAGAAAGTCGGGCCGCGAAGGTTTGCCGATGTGCTGCTGGCCGTGGGCAAAGGTCTCGTAGATCAGCACACCACCTGGGGCCAGCGCCTGCTTCACCATCGGCAGCAAGGCACGCCACAGGTAGTTGGTGACGACCACCCCGTCAAAGCAGCGCTGCTGCAGCGGCCAAGGGCCAGCTTCGATGTCCGCCACGATGACCTCGCCCACTTCACGCAAGGGCTGCACGGCCGCTTCGTCTCGGTCCACACCGGTGACGCGCCAGCCTTGTGCCGCCAGCCAGCGCAGGTGGCGCCCGCTGCCGCAGGCCAAATCCAACACCGTGCCGCCCGGGGGCATCAAGTTCGCAAAGCGCTTGACCCAGGCGCTGGGCGCGGGGTCTTGGTGGGCTAGAAGCACGCCCACACGCGGTTGGCCAGGTCCACCGCCAGGTGCGGCTGCTGGTAGCTGACGAAGACCAGAGCCAGCACCGTCAAGGCGGCTGCCCACAGGCCCAGGCGGATCCACACGGTCTTCATGCGGCTTGGGGCGTTGCCCGCACGATGGGCGTCTCGCGCACCGGCAGGTTCATGGCGGCTGCAAACAGGCCCAAGGCAACGGACAGCCACCACATCACGGTGTAGCTGCCGGTCAGGTCAAACAGCCGGCCACCCAGCCACGCGCCCATGAAAGCGCCGATCTGGTGGCTGAGAAAAACAAAGCCGCCCAGCATGGACATGTAGCGCAGGCCAAAAATCTGCGCGATCAGGGCGTTGGTGGTGGGTACGGTGGACAACCACAGCAAGCCCATGGCCGACGCAAACAGGTAGACGCTCCAGGGTGTGAGCGGCAGCGCCACAAAAAGCACGATGGCCACCGATCGCAAGGCATAGATGCCGGCCAGGATGTGGCGTTTGGCCATGCGCTCGCCCAGCAGACCGGCGCCGTAGGTGCCGAACACGTTGAACAAGCCGATCAGCGCCAGAGCGGTGGTGGCCACACCCGGCTCCAGCCCCTTGTCCTTGAGGTAGCTGGGCATGTGCACACCAATGAACAGCAGGTGAAAGCCGCAGACAAAGTAGCCCGCCATCAGGAAGCGAAAGCTCGGGTAGGCAAAGGCTTCGCGCAAGGCCGCACCCACACTCTGCTGTTGCCCTGGGGTGCCGGTGGCCTTGGGTTCACGCAAACCCCAGGCCAAGGGCGCAATGGCCAAGGCGGCCACCGCCAACCACAGCAGGGCGTTTTCCCACCCTTGGTGTGCGATCAGCCAGCTCTCCAGCGGCACTACCAGAAACTGGCCGAACGAGCCTGCCGCTGCCGCCAGCCCCATCGCCCACGAGCGGCGCTCCGGCGCCACGTTGCGCGCGATGACACCAAACACCACCGCATAGGTGCATCCCGACTGCGCGATACCGATCAGCACCCCGGCACTGGCGGTGAAGCCCAGGCCGGTGGTGCTGATGGCCATCAAGGCCAGCCCGAGGGCGTAGAGCAAACCGGTCACCACGATGATGCGGAAAGCGCCAAAGCGATCGGCCAGCAGCCCCGTCAGCGGGCCTGCCAAGCCAAAGGCCAGGTTCTGCACGGCCATCGCAAAGGCAAAGGTCTCGCGACTCCAGCCGCGGTCCATGATCACCGGCTGCAACCACAGCCCAAAGCCGTGGCGGATGCCCATGCTGAGCGTGACGATGGCGGCGCCGCACAGCAGCACCTGAACCATCGACAGGCGGGGGGCGTCGGAAGCGGGATTCATTCGGGCATTCTCTTTGAAAACGCTGCACGTTGCCGCCAAGGCAGTCGCTACAGTGGCACGCACTGTAAAGGTGGACTCCCATGAAAGTTCTGGTGCTGGGTGGTGGTGTGATCGGTGTGGCCTCGGCCTACTACCTGGCCAAGGCCGGGCACGAGGTGGAGGTGATCGACCGGCAATCCGGCCCCGCGTTGGAGACCAGCTTTGGCAATGCCGGCGAAGTCTCACCCGGCTACAGCGCGCCCTGGGCCGGGCCGGGTGTGCCCATCAAGGCCATCAAGTGGATGCTGATGGCCCACAGCCCCTTGGTCATCTGGCCCCTGCTCGACCCCGCCATGTGGCGCTGGGGCGCGATGATGTTGGCCAACTGCACGCAAAAGGCCTATGCGCTGAACAAGAGCCGCATGGTGCCGATCGCCGAGTACAGCCGCGACTGCTTGAAAGCGCTGCGCGCTGAAACCGGCATCAGCTACGACGACCGCGCGCAAGGCACGCTGCAGCTGTTTCGCACGCAAAAGCAGCTGGATGGCATTGGTGACGACGTGGCTGTGCTCAAGCAGTACGGCGTGCCCTTTGAAGTGCTGGACCGCGCCGGCTTTTGTCAGGTCGAGCCCGCGCTCAAGCTGACCCAGGAAAAATTTGTCGGCGCCCTGCGCCTGCCCGGTGACGAAACCGGCGACTGCTTCAAGTTCACCAACCGCCTGGCCGAGATGGCCGCGGCGCTGGGAGTACGGTTCCGCTGGAACACGCGCATCGAATCCTTGCAGGTGGGCGGTGGTGCCATCACCGGTGTACACACAGACGCGGGCTCGCTGAAGGCCGACCGCGTGGTGCTGGCTCTGGGCAGCCACAGCCCGCAGTTGCTGGCACCGGTGGGCATTCGCATTCCGGTCTACCCGGTCAAGGGTTACAGCATCACCGTGCCCATCACCGACGCCCAGCACGCACCCGAGTCCACCATCATGGACGAGACGCACAAGGTGGCTGTTACGCGCTTGGGCGATCGCATCCGCGTGGGTGGCACGGCCGAGCTGGCCGGCTACAGCCTGAACCTGCGGGAGGCCCGCCGCGGCACGCTGAACCACGTGGTCACCGATTTGTTCCCGCGTGGCGGCGATGTGAGCAAGGCCACCTTCTGGTGTGGCCTGCGGCCGATGACACCGGACGGCACGCCCATCATCGGTGCCACGCCGGTGCAAAACCTGCTGCTGGCCACCGGACATGGCACGCTGGGTTGGACGATGGCGGCTGGCACCGGGCGGGTCATCGCTGACCTGGTCTCGGGCAAGCAGCCTGACATCGACGTCAGTGGCCTGGGCATGGCGCGCTACGGCTGATTTCTGGGTCGGCTGGGCGGTGCCGCGAGAATGCCGCTGCACTCCAAAGGTCTTGCAAATGACGGTCCGGCATGTTCAGCCCCAGAGCGCGATTGAATCCGCGCTGGCGGCTGCCTTTCGGCTGACGCTGCAGCTGTTGCTCAAGCCAGCACTGTCGCCACGCTGGTCCATCGCCGCTCAGCGCCGCTGGCTGCAGGGCATGTGCCGTTTGAACCTCACGCCACGCGGCGTTGCTGTTGAAGCTGCCCAGCTGGGGGGTGTGAAGGGCGAATGGGTGCGCCCGGCCACGGGTGCGCTCAGGCCCGGAACCGTGCTCTACCTGCACGGTGGTGCCTACTGTGTGGGCAGCCCTGCTACGCACCGGCCCGTCACCGCCGGGCTGGCCTTGCGCACCGGCATGCAAGTGTTGGCGCTGGACTACCGCCTGGCACCAGAACACCCACACCCAGCGGCACTGCAAGACGCCTTGGCCGCGTGTGCGGCGCTGCGCGACAGCGGCCCGCTGGTGCTGGCCGGCGATTCGGCGGGTGGAGGGCTGGCGCTGGCCACCGCGCTGGCACTGCGCGACGCCAGCCGCACACAGGGCCTGAGTGACGGCCTGGGTGACTCCAGCAGCCCGCGCGACGCTGGCCCGGTTGCCCTCTTTCTCATCGCCCCTTGGGGTGACGTGACCTTGCAGCAACTGCCACCGCCCACGCCCGGCGAAGCCATGCTCCAGCACAACTGGGTGGCCGCTTGCGCCGCTCATTACACAGCGGGCGCCGATGCCAGCCTGCCGTCCATCTCACCTTTGTTGGGCAACTTGAAAGGTCTGCCGCCGGTCTTCATCCAAGTCGGCACCGACGACCTGCTGCACGCCGAGTGCGTTCGACTGCATGACGCGTTGCAGACGGCAGCGGTTCCTGTGGTCTGTGAAGTGGTCGAGAACCGTTGGCATGTTTTTCAGTTGCAGGCCGGCGCGCTGCCCAGCGCCAACCAGGCCTTGGATCGCGCCGCTGCTTTCATCGCCACTGCGGTTGACGAAGCTGCTTCAACCGCCACCCCGATTGGCGCTGAGCCGACGCACCACACCGTGATCTTGGGTGCTGGCATGTCGGGTCTGTGCATGGCGGTGCAGCTCAAGAAGGCCGGCATTCACGACTTCGTGATGCTGGAAAAGTCTGCCGGCCTGGGCGGCACCTGGTGGGACAACACCTACCCCGGCGCGCATGTGGACGTGCCGGCGCCGCTGTACTCGTTTTCCTTTGCGCCCAACCCGCACTGGACCCGGCGATTTGCGTCTGCGCCTGAGATTCAGCGCTATATGCAGCTTGTGGCCCGGCGTTTTAGCATCACGCCGCACCTGCGCCTGAACACCGCGCTGCGCGACGCCCGCTTTGATGAAACCACCGGCCTGTGGCACTTCAGCACCCAAGCCGGCCAGCGCCTGCGGGCGCGCTACTTTGTCTGCAGCACGGGGCCCTTGAGCCAGGCGCGCTGGCCCGACATCCCGGGCCTGGCTGACTTCAAGGGCAAGCTTTTGCACTCGGCACGCTGGGACCACAGTGTTGACCTTGCGGGCAAGCGTGTTGCGGTGATCGGCACCGGTTCCACCGCATCGCAGTTGATCCCGCCCATTGCCAAGCAAGCCGCGCAGCTGCACGTGTTTCAGCGCACCGCCAACTGGGTGCTGCCGCGCATGGACCGGCGCTACCACGCGCTGGACCGGCTGATAGCCCGCGTTCCGCTCTTGGCGGCACTGGTGCGCTACGCCTTCTTTCGCGTTTTGGAGTTGGGGCGCAAGGGCTTTGAAGAAGGCACGGCTGCGCGCCGGCACATGCTGTCGATGGCCGTTCGCCATCGCCAGCGCCAGGTGCCTGACGAGGCACTGCGGCAGCAGTTGACGCCCGGCTATCCGCTGGGTTGCAAACGGCTGATTTACTCCAACGACTTTCTGCGGGCGCTGGTTCGCCCCAATACCGAGCTGGTGACACAAGGTATCTCCCGCGTCACCGCCCACGGCATCCAAACAGTCGACGGGCAAGAACGCGTGATCGACGCGCTGGTCTGTGCCACCGGCTTTGACACCGTTCACCTGCTGTCTTCGGTGCAGGTGCAAGGGCGCAACGGCCTGACGCTGCAAGCCGCCTGGGCCGACGGGCCCGAAGCCTTCCACGGCATCACGGTCAGCGGTTTCCCCAACCTGTTCCTGATGCTAGGCCCCAACACGGCCACGGGGCACACATCGACCTTGCTCTTCATCGAGCCCGCGGTGCGCTATGCCATCCAGTGCATGCAGCATCTGCAGGCGCGAAAGCTCCGCTGGCTGGACCTGCGGCCCGAGGTCTACTGTGCCCACAACAACATGCTGCAGGCGCGCCTGCGCGGATCGGTCTGGACCACCTGCCAAAGCTGGTACCGCAACGAAGCCGGCAAGGTGGTGGCGCTGTGGCCGGGCTACACGCGTGAATACCAGCAAGCCGTCGCCAAGCCCGATTGGTCGCACTACCACGTGGCTTGACCTTTGGTGAACATGGCTTGAACGGGCGCTGAAGGCGCATTGACGGGGCGCTCTCTAGAATTGCTGCCCATGCCCACCATCAAACAACCATCCAGCTACGGCGAAGCCAGCATCCGCGTGCTCAAGGGCCTGGAGCCCGTCAAGCAGCGCCCTGGCATGTACACCCGCACCGACAACCCATTGCACATCGTGCAAGAGGTCATCGACAACGCGGCTGACGAGGCGCTGGCCGGCATCGGGCAGCGCATCGCCGTCACCTTGCACAGCGATGGCAGTGTCAGTGTCGACGACGACGGCCGTGGCATCCCCTTTGGCTTGCACCCCGAAGAAAAAGTGCCGGTGATCGAGATCGTGTACACCCGGCTGCACGCCGGCGGCAAGTTCGACAAAGGCGCAGGTAGCGCCTACAGCTTCAGCGGCGGCCTGCACGGCGTGGGCGTCAGCGTGACCAATGCCTTGTCCAAACGCCTGGCCGTGACGGTCTGGCGCGAGGGCCAGGTGGCCACCATGGCCTTTGGTGGCGGCGATGTGATCGAGCCCTTGCAGCTGCGCAAAGCCACCGGCAGCGAACGCAAACACGGCACCCGCGTGCAAGCCTGGCCCGACCCGAAGTATTTCGAGAGCGCAGAACTGCCCCGGCACGACCTGGTGCACCTGCTGCGCAGCAAAGCCGTGTTGATGCCGGGCGTAACGGTGACGCTGACCGTGGAGAAGACGGGCGAGGTCACCACCTGGAAGTACGACAAAGGCCTGCGCGACTACCTGATGCAGAGCCTGCCGGCCGACCCCTTGATTCCGCTGTTTGAAGGCGAACAGTTCGCCACTGCGGCTGAAACTGAAAACTTCGCTGAAGGCGAAGGCGCCAGTTGGTGTGTGGCCTTCACCGACGAAGGCAACACGCTGCGCGAAAGCTATGTGAACCTGATTCCCACGGTGGCCGGCGGCACGCACGAGTCGGGTCTGAAGGACGGTCTGTTTGGTGCCATCAAGGGTTTCATCGACCTGCATTCGCTGCTGCCCAAGGGCGTCAAGCTGATGCCCGACGACGTGTTTTCGCGCGCCAGCTTTGTGCTCAGCGCCAAGGTGCTGGACCCGCAGTTCCAGGGCCAGATCAAAGAGCGCCTGAACAGCCGCGACGCGCTGCGCCTGGTGTCGGCCTATGTGAAACCGGCCCTGGAGCTGTGGCTGAACCAGCATGTGGAGCTG
Source organism: Betaproteobacteria bacterium (assembly GCA_043743835.1). Lineage (GTDB taxonomy): Bacteria > Pseudomonadota > Gammaproteobacteria > Burkholderiales > Burkholderiaceae_C > Rubrivivax. The sequence goes on along the minus strand of JAYTVT010000004.1, from coordinate 90,414 downwards.
GGCAAGAAGCTGGCCGATCTGGTCATACGCCAGGCCCAGGTGCGCCAGCGCGCCTCGCAAAAAGTGGAAAAGAAGCGCGGCTCCGGCGTGGCCGTGCTACCTGGCAAATTGACCGACTGCGAAAGCCGCGACCTGCTCCACAACGAGGTCTTTCTGGTCGAAGGCGACAGCGCCGGTGGCAGCGCCAAGATGGGCCGCAACAAGGAGACGCAAGCGGTGTTGCCGCTGCGTGGCAAGGTGCTCAACACCTGGGAAGTGGAGCGCGACCGCCTGTTTGCCAACAACGAGATTCACGACATCGCAGTGGCCATCGGCGTGGACCCGCACGGCCCCAACGACTCGCCCGACCTCAGCGGCCTGCGCTACGGCAAGGTCTGCATCCTGAGCGATGCCGATGTCGACGGTTCGCACATCCAGGTGCTGCTGCTGACCCTGTTCTTCCGCCATTTCCCCAAGCTGGTGGAAGCCGGCAACATCTACATCGCCCGCCCGCCGCTGTACCGCATCGACGCCCCGGCGCGTGGCAAACGCCCGGCGGCCAAGCTCTATGCGCTGGACGAAGGTGAACTCGAAGCTTCACTCGACAAGCTGCGCAAGGAGGGCGCCAAGGACGGCAGCTGGAGCATCAGCCGCTGCAAGGGCCTGGGCGAGATGAACGCCGACCAGCTGTGGGAAACCACGCTCAACCCCGAGACCAGGCGCCTGCTGCCGGTGACCTGGCTCGGTGGCGGGTTTGACGCCACCGCCAGCATCCTGACCAAGCTGATGGGCAAGGGTGAAGCCGCAGCGCGGCGCGAGCTGATGGAACTGCACGGCGACGAGGTGGAAGTGGATGTCTGAGTTGGCTGACTCCACCCGCAATGCAGCACCCACGCCGCCACTGCGCCTGCGCCCGACGATGCTGTCAGACCTGGAATTCGTGATCACGGTCGAAAACGACCCACGCAACCTGCCCTTCATCACGCCCTGGGAGCGCACCCAGCACGAAGGTGCGGTGCGCTTTCCCGATTTCCGTCACTTCATCGTTGAAGCCGGTCCCGCAGGCACTGGCGACGGTTTTGTGATCTTGCAAGGCTGCCGCAACCCGCATCGCAGTGTGGAGCTCAAACGTTTGGTGTTGCAAAGCAAAGGGCAGGGCGTTGGGCGGCGCTGCGTGCGGCTGCTCAAGCAGATGGCGTTTCGCGACCTGCATGCCCACCGCTTCTGGTTGGACGTGAAGTCACTCAACACCCGCGCGCTGGCGCTGTACGCCAGCGAGGGCTTTGTTGAAGAGGGGCGCTTGCGCGAAAGCGTGCGCTTGGGCAGCAACCACCCGTCAGCGGGTGCCGACGGCTATGACTCGCTGGTGGTGATGAGCCTGCTGGACCGCGAGTACCAGGCCCGCGAGGCGTTGGGCCTGGAACGCGTCAGTTGAAAAGCGCCCACCTTGGCGCGGTGCAGCCTCGCGGCTGCGCTGAGCGAAAATCTTTGGCTTTGCCCGCACACGATGGTGCGCCGCGCACCACCCCCAGCGTTTGACCCCAGATTCCCACAACATGGCCGACCTGTTTGATCCCCCGCCACCCGACGAAGCCAACTCGCTGTCGCTGGGCGACTACGCCCAACGCGCTTACCTGGAGTACGCGCTTTCGGTCGTGAAGGGCCGCGCGTTGCCCGACGTCTGTGACGGCAACAAGCCGGTCCAGCGGCGCATCCTGTACTCGATGATGCGCATGGGGCTGTCCTTTGGCGCCAGCGGCGCCCCCAAGCCGGTCAAGAGCGCCCGTGTGGTGGGCGACGTGCTGGGCAAATACCACCCGCATGGCGACACCGCGGCCTATGACGCGATGGTGCGCATGGCCCAAGGTTTTGCGCAGCGCTACCCGCTGATCGACGGCCAGGGCAACTTTGGCAGCCGCGACGGCGACGGCGCCGCCGCCATGCGCTACACCGAGGCCCGCCTGGCCCCGATCGCGCGCCTGTTGCTGGACGAAATCGACGAAGGCACCGTCGACTACCAGCCCAACTACGACGGCAGTGAACAAGAGCCGCGCTTGCTGCCGGCGCGCCTGCCCTTTGTGCTGCTCAACGGCGCCAGCGGCATCGCGGTGGGTCTGGCCACCGAGGTGCCCAGCCACAACCTGCGCGAGGTGGCGGCGGCCAGCATCGCCTTGCTGAAGAACGACAAGCTCAGCGACGAAGAGTTGTACGCCCTGCTGCCCGCGCCCGACTTCCCCGGTGGCGGCCAGATCATCAGCCCGGCCGCAGACATCCGCGAGGCCTACCGCAGCGGCCGCGGCAGCATCAAGGTGCGTGCGCGCTGGGTGATCGAAGAGCTGGCGCGTGGCCAGTGGCAACTGGTGGTCAATGAACTGCCACCCGGCACCAGCACGCAAAAGGTGCTGGAAGAGATCGAAGAGCTGACCAACCCCAAGGTCAAGACCGGCAAGAAGGCGCTGCTGCAAGAACAGGTGCAGCTGAAGGCCTCGGTGCTGGCGGTGCTGGACGCCGTGCGCGACGAGTCCAACAAAGACGCCGCCGTGCGCCTGGTCTTCGAGCCCAAGAGCCGGGCCATCGAACAGCAAGAGCTGATCACCACGCTGCTGGCCCACACCAGCCTGGAAAGCAGCGTGTCGATGAACCTGACCATGGTGGGCCTGGACGGCCGCCCGGTGGGCAAGGGGCTGCGCCGCATCCTGCAGGAGTGGATCGACTTCCGCCTGAGCACGGTGGACCGGCGCACCCGCCACCGCCTGCAAAAGGTGCTGGACCGCATCCACGTGCTGGAAGGCCGCCAGCTGGTGCTGCTGAACATCGACGAGGTGATTCGCATCATCCGCAACGCCGACGAGCCCAAGGCGGCGCTGATCGAACGTTTCAAGCTCAGTGAGCGGCAGGCTGAAGACATCCTGGACATCCGGCTGCGCCAGTTGGCGCGCCTGGAGGCCATCAAGATCGAACAGGACCTGAAGGACCAGCGCGAACAACAAGCCAAGCTGGAAGACATTTTGTCCAGCCCCACCGCGCTGAAACGCACGGTGGTCAAGGAGATCGAGGCCGACGTCAAAGCGCATGGCGACGACCGCCGCACGCTGATCCAGGAAGAAAAGAAGGCCGTTGTTGAAGTCAAGGTCGTCGATGAACCGGTGACCGTGGTGGTCAGCATGAAGGGCTGGGTGCGTGCGCTCAAGGGGCATGAGGTGGACGCGGCCACCTTGGCCTTCAAGCCGGGTGACACGCTCTACGGCACCTTCACCTGCCGCACGGTGGACACGCTCCTGGTGTTTGGCAGCAACGGCCGTGTCTACAGCGTTCCGGCGGCGGTGTTGCCGGGCGGGCGTGGTGACGGTGTGCCCATCACCACGCTGATCGACTTGGAAGCCGGTAGCCAGATCGCCCACTACTTCGCGGGCGCCGCCCAGGCCACCTTGCTGCTGTCCAACACCGGCGGTTTTGGCCTGTTGGCCAAGGCCGCCGACATGGTGGGCCGCAACCGCGGTGGCAAGGCCTTCTTGACACTGGATCCCGCCCAAGTGGTGCTGCCGCCGGTGGTGGTAGCGCCTGCGCACCGCCAGGTGGCTTGCCTGGCCATGGATGGGCGGCTGCTGGTGTTTGCGCTGGATGAGCTCAAGCTGCAAAGCAACGGCGGCAAGGGCTTGACCCTGATGGACGTGGACAGCAAGACGCCGCTGGTCAGTGTGGCCAGCTGTGCCGAAACCTTGCTGGTGCAGGGCACGGGGCGCGGTGCCAAGCCCAAGGAAGAACTGCTCAAGGCCAGCGGCTTGGCGGCGCACCTGGGCAAGCGGGCCCGCAAAGGGCACAAGGTAGAAGGCCTGCAAAAGGCCTTGCGTGTGTTGACGCCCTGATCTGTTGACGCCGGGCGGGTGCTACCCCCGCGTTTGCTGGGGGCACCGGCCGCGGTTACGTGACGAGCCATGGGTGTGTGATTTGCATCACTCTGCGCAGGCCCCTTGTATCAAGGGGATACCCGTACTCAAGGTGGTGTGCGGGCGGCCGTAAACCCGCAGAGTTCCGTCATCAGAAATCGGCGCGTTGGGCGACCGATCGTGTGTCGGAAAAAATCATGAAAACCAAAGTCGTTGGGACTCTCGCGGGCATGGCCTTGTCCGCGTTTTCTTTCACCAGTGCTGCAGCTGATGTCACCCTCACGGGTTGGGCTTACGGCTCGGGCAACCAGGTTCAGGTCAGCCGGGCTTCAGAAGCCAACGCCGACTACAACGGCTGGGCCGGCGGCTTTCGTGGCAGCCTGGTGGGCGCCGGGGCACTGAGCTCGTCGTCCTTTCTCACCTACTGCATCGAGTTGGAAGAGTCCTTCTCGTTCGGCAGCACGGCCATGACCGGCTATGCGGTGGTGGACGCCTCCACTTATTTCCAGGGCCGACGTGTGCTCAGCCCCAACCGACCCGACGGTGTTTCGGTGGCCCAGCGGCTGGGGCAGCTGATCACTTGGGCCAACGCCGACCCGACGCGCGTTGACAGTGCAGCCGAGTCCACCGCCTTTCAACTGGCAGTGTGGAACCTGGTCTACGACAGTGACTGGTCGGTGAGTTCGTTGGGCCGGCTCAGTGACGGCAGCAGCCATGCGGCGCTGGCCGATCAAATGCTGGCGGGTGCGAGCCAAGTGGTCAATCGCTACGACGTGTATGCGCTGAGCAAGGCGGGCAAGCAAGACTTTGTGGCGGCCAGCTTGCGGGTGCCGGAGCCAGCCTCGGCTGCGCTGGTGATCACGGCCTTGGCGGCGCAGGGGCTGGCCGTTCGACGCCGTCGCGCTTGAGCGCGGGGCTTCAGGCGGCGCGCCGCAGCACGAAAAGCGGCAACGCTCCCAGGGCGACAAACAGCGCGAGGCTGAAGACCTCGTAGGGCAAGCCCAACAGCTTGACCGCAGCGTCAGCGCAAGTGGCATAGGCGGCAAACACCTGCGGCCACAGACTGTCCAGGCCCAGGCCGCTGACGATGCGGTCGGCCAAGGACAACTTGCAGGAGTTGGTGCTGGCGGCCACAAAATGCTGCCACAGCGCCGCCGCCGCGCCGCAGGTGGCCAGCAACACGGTCAAACCTGCAACCAGCAAGTTGGCCGTGCGGTTGCGAATGAGCAAAGCCGGCAGGGCAGCCAAGGCCAGGGCCACAAAGACCAGCCGCTGCAACACGCACCAGGGGCAGGGCTGCATGTCGAAGACGTGTTGCGAGACCAGGGCAGCGCCCACGGCCCCCAGCGGCAACAAGACCGCAACCCAGCGCAGCAGTGCGGCGTTGAACATCAGCTCACTTCGGCAATCAGCTCGATCTCGACACAGGCGCCCATGGGCAGCTGCGCCACGCCAAAGGCGCTGCGGGCATGCGCGCCCACCTCAGGTCCGAAGACGGCGCCCAGAAGCTCGCTGCAACCGTTGGTCACCAGGTGCTGCTCGGTGTAGCTGCTGGTGCTGTTGACCAGGCTCAGCACCTTGACGATGCGCTTGACCTTGGACAGGTCGCCCACGGCCGCCTTCAGCGTGCCCATCAAATCGATGGCCACGGCGCGCGCGGCGCCTTTTGCTTCGTCGGTGCTCATGGTCAGCCCCACCTGACCCACCCAGGCCTTGCCTTCTTTCTTGGCGATGTGGCCGCTGATGAAAACCAGGTTGCCGGTGCGCACAAACGGCACATAAGCGGCAGCCGGGATGGCCACGGGCGGCAGCTGGATGCCCAGCTCTTGCAGGCGACTTTCAGGGGTCGAAGCGGTGTTCATGGTGGGTCCTGGGTGCAGTTCCTGGGTGAGAGGCGCGGCATCCTACACTGCAGCGCCATGGCCCGTGCTGCAGCTGCAACCACCACCCGACCTGGGGCTTCCCTGGCCTGGGCCCTGTGTGGGCTGGCCTGGTTGGCGGGCTGTGGCCTGCAACTGCAGATGCGGGTCTTGTGGGGCTGGGAGCCTTGGGCTTGGCTGGCCGGGCTGTCGCTGCTGCTGTGGCCCTTGGCCTGGTGGTGCCGTGGCCGCCGGTGGGGCTTGATCTTGGCGCTGTTGGCGGCCTTGACCTTGGGTTGGAGCGCCACCCACCTGCGCGCCCAGCTGCGCTGGGTAGAGGCACTGCCGCCCGCGTTGGAGGGCCAGGACCTGGCGTTGGTGGGCACGGTGGCCACACTGCCGCAAGAAGGCCCTGAGGGCACACGTTTTGTCCTGCAGGTGGAGTCTGCACGCCACCAAGGGCGCCTGGTAACGGTGCCTAGCCGAGTTGCCTTGGGTTGGTACCGCGGCTTTGATGACGACGCCATGCTGGGCGGCCCGCCAGAGCCGGTGCGGGCGGGTCAGCGCTGGCAACTGACGGCGCGCCTGAAGCAGCCGCACGGCAGCCTGAACCCGCACGGCTTTGACCTGGAGTTGTGGCTGTTTGAACAGGGCATTCGGGCCAGCGGCAGTGTGCGCAGCCGGCCCGGTGATGTGGCCCGCCGCCTGCAAGATCGAGCCGGGTTCTGGTTTGAGCGCTCGCGCCAAGACTGGCGTGACGCGATCCAGGCCCGTGTCAGTCCACCGGCGGTGGCTGGTGTGCTGGCAGCCTTGGCCATGGGCGACCAGGCGGCCATCGAGCGCGACGACTGGGACGTTTTCCGCATCACCGGGGTGGCGCATCTGATGAGCATTTCAGGCCTGCACATCACCATGCTGGCTTGGCTGGCGGCGTGGGTGGTGGGGCGGCTGTGGCGCCTGCATCCGCGTTGGCCTTTGGCGCTGCCCGCACCCGCGGCAGCACGCTGGGGTGGCCTGCTGGCCGCCCTGGTCTATGCGCTGCTGGCCGGGTGGGGTGTGCCGGCGCAACGCACGGTGTGGATGATTGCCACCGTGGTGGTGCTGCGGCAGGTGGGGCTGCGTTGGCCCTTGTTGGCCGTGATGCTGGCTGCTGCGGTGGTGGTCACCCTTTTCGACCCCTGGGCCCCGCTGCAGCCGGGCTTCTGGCTGTCGTTTGTCGCGGTTTCTTTGCTGGTGGTTTCGGAGCCAGTTCACACGCAGGCGCAGCGCGCTGCGGCATGGTCAGCACGCGCCTTGCAGGCTCTGAAAGACGGCTTGCGCAGCCAGCTGGTGGCCACGGTGGGTCTGGCGCCCTTGTCGATGATTTTCTTTCAGCAGATCTCGGTGGTGGGTCTGGCGGCCAACCTGCTGGCCATTCCGGTGGTGACCTTGGTGGTGACTCCCTTGGCGCTGCTGGGCGTGGTGGTGCCGCCGCTGTGGGATCTGGCCGCGCTCACGGTGCAAGGCCTGATGGGCGCCCTGAAGCTGCTCGGGGCCCTGCCTGGCGCCAGTTGGTCGGCGGCGGTGGCACCGCCCTGGGCGATGGCCTGTGGCCTTTTGGCTGCTTTGGTGGCGGTGCTGCCTTTGCCCTGGCGTCTGCGGGCGCTGGCCTTGCCCTTGATGCTGCCGCTGTTGGTGCCGCCGGTGGCGCGGCCTGAACACGGCACCTTTGAAGCGCTGGTGGCGGATGTGGGGCAGGGCACGGCCGTGCTGGTGCGCACCGCCCGGCACCTGCTGGTCTATGACACCGGGCCTCAGTACTCGCCGCAGGCCGACGCCGGTACCCGGGTGTTGGTGCCGCTGCTGCGCGCCCGTGGTGAGACACAGGTCGACCTCTTGATGCTGAGCCACCGCGATCTGGACCACGTGGGTGGTGCAGCGGCCCTGCTGCGCGCCGTGGCGGTGCGGGCCATGTCCTCGTCGCTGGAGGATCAGCATCCCTTGATCACCAGCGCACCGGTGCCGCACCAACGCTGCCTGGCGGGTCAGTCCTGGGTCTGGGACGGTGTGCGGTTTGAGGTCTTGCACCCGGTGCCGGCCGATTTTTCAGGTAAGCCGCGCAGCAACGCCTTGAGTTGCGTCCTGCGGATTTCAGGCCAGGCGCCCGGGCAGGCCAGCCTGCTGCTGACGGGCGACATCGAAGCGGCGCAAGAAGCCGCGTTGGTGCAGCGCGCCGGCTCGGCTCTGCGCAGCGACGTGTTGCTGGTGCCGCACCACGGCAGCCGCACCTCGTCGACCGCTGGTTTTCTGGACACCGTGGCGCCGCAAATGGCGGTGGTGCAGGCTGCCTACCGCAGCCGCTACGGTCACCCCGCGCCGGATGTTCTGGCGCGTTATGCCGAACGTGGTGTGCAGGTGCGTCGCACCGACCGCTGCGCTGCTTGGCACTTGAGCGTGAGCACCGAGACCAGGCTGGGCGACGACGTCCAGTGCACGCGCCACCAGCGCCTGCGCTACTGGCACTACCGTCATGAAGCCGACCACCGGGCTTTGCCGGACTGAAACCGCCTGTCTTGCTGGCATGATCGCTCGTCAGCGTGAATCGCCCGGCTGCTGCCCTTTGCAGGCTGCCGGGCCCGGACCTTGCTGGACACTGCACGCCACAGCCGAATCTGACCCTGCCAGGAGCCCTTACCCGTGTCCATCCATGTTGCGCTGAACCACGTTACCCACTACCGCTACGACCGGCGCGTGAACCTGGGGCCGCAGGTGGTGCGTCTGCGCCCCGCGCCGCATTGCCGTACCCGAATCCTGAGCTATTCGCTGCGCGTGGAGCCCGCCGACCACTTCATCAACTGGATGCAAGACCCGTTTGCCAACCACCTGGCGCGTCTGGTCTTCAAAGAGCCGACACGGGAGTTCAAGGTCACGGTGGACTTGGTGGCCGAGATGTCGGTGCTCAACCCGTTTGACTTTTTCCTGGAGCCCGACGCTGAAAAGTTTCCGTTTGCCTATGACGCCGAAGCGCTGCACGACCTCACGCCCTATCTGGCCAAGCAGCCGCTGACACCGCGCTTCAAGGCCTTTGTCGAGAGCATCGAGCTCAAACCGCAGCGCACCATCGACTTCATGGTCGGCCTGAACCAGCGCCTGCAAAACGAGATCAAGTACCTGATCCGCATGGAACCCGGCGTGCAGACGCCCGAGGTCACGCTCACCAACGGCAGCGGCTCCTGCCGCGACACCGGCTGGTTGATGGTGCAGACGCTGCGCCACCTGGGCTTGGCGGCGCGTTTTGTATCGGGCTACCTGATCCAGCTCAAGCCCGACGTCAAGGCGCTGGACGGCCCCAGTGGCGCTGAAGTTGACTTCACCGACCTGCACGCTTGGTGCGAGGTCTTCTTGCCGGGAGGCGGCTGGATCGGGTTCGATCCCACCTCGGGCCTGCTGGCCGGCGAAGGCCACATCCCCGTGGCCTGCACCCCCGAGCCCAGCACGGCGGCACCCATCAGCGGCGCGGTGGACGAGTGCGAGGTGGAGTTTTCGCACCACATGGAGGTGTCGCGCATCTACGAGTCGCCGCGTGTCACCTTGCCCTACACCGACGATCAATGGGCCGGCATCGTCAAGCTGGGCCACGCGGTGGACCAGCAACTGCAGCAGCAGGACGTGCGCCTGACCATGGGTGGCGAGCCCACCTTTGTAGCCGTGGGCGACCGCGACGCCGCCGAATGGAACACCGATGCGCTGGGCCCCACCAAGCGCGGTCTGGCCACCGAATTGGTGCACCGTTTGCGCACCAAATACGGGCAGGGTGGCTTTTTGCACTTTGGCCAAGGCAAGTGGTACCCCGGCGAGCAGCTGCCGCGTTGGGCGCTGACCATCGGCTGGCGTGCCGACGGCCAGCCCTGCTGGAACGACCCTTCCCTGTTTGCCGACGAGCGCGACGACCACCGTTACACCGCCGAAGACGCGCAGCGTTTCATGGGCACGCTGACCCAGCGGCTGGGCCTGGACCCGCGCTTTGTGCTGCCGGGCTATGAAGACACTTGGTACTACCTGTGGCGCGAGCGTCGCCTGCCCGTCAACGTTGACCCTTTTGACGCCCGGCTGGACGACGAACTGGAACGGGCCCGTCTGCGGCGCGTCTTCACGCAAGGCCTGGATGCTGCGGTAGGTTACCTGCTGCCCTTGAAGCGCGAATGGCAGGTCGGGACCGCCGGCCCGGCCTGGGCCACCGGGCCTTGGTTCTTGCGCGAAGAGCGGCTCTACCTGATGCCCGGCGACTCGCCGATGGGCTACCGCTTGCCGCTGGATTCCACACCTTGGGCCGCACCGGCTGACAAGCCCGTGGCCATGCTGCAAGACCCGTTTGCGCCGCTCAGCGAGCTGCCGTCGGCAGCCGCGTTGCGCATGCAGCAGGCCGTGCGGGGGGTGACCAGCGTGGCTCCGTCTGCCCATCTGGCCAGCGGCACCGTGGGCAATGCCACCGTTGCCGGTGGCGGTGGTGCACCGGCTGGCCCGGGCGCGCCGCGCATGGCCACGGCGCATGACCCGGTGACACCGTCCCAACGCAATCCACTGGCGGCACCGGCGCGCTTTGAGTCGGCAGCCGAGATCACCCGCACCGCGTTGTGCGTCGAGGTGCGCGACCCCCAGCGTGGCAACGGCCCCAAGGCCGAGCGCGCGGCTGAAGCCAAACGTGGCGGCCGCGCCGGCGTGCTCTATGTCTTCTTGCCGCCACTGAAGTTCCTGGAGGACTACCTGGAACTGCTGGCCGCCGTGGAAGCGACGGCCGCCGAGTTGAAGATGAAGGTGGTGCTGGAAGGCTATCCGCCGCCGCGCGACCCGCGCCTGAAGACGCTGGCCGTGACCCCCGACCCAGGCGTGATCGAGGTCAACATCCACCCCGCCAGCAGCTGGGAACAGCTGGTCGACCACACCGAATTCCTCTACGAAGCCGCGCACCAAACGCGCCTGTCGAGCGAAAAATTCATGCTCGACGGCCGCCACACCGGCACCGGGGGCGGCAACCACTTTGTGCTGGGCGGCGCCACCGCCGAAGACAGCCCCTTCCTGCGCCGCCCCGATGTGCTGGGCAGCCTGATCACCTATTGGCACAACCACCCTTCGCTGAGCTACCTGTTCAGCGGCATGTTCATCGGCCCCACCAGCCAGGCGCCGCGTTTTGACGAAGCGCGTGGCGACCAGGTCTATGAGGTCGAGATCGGCCTGAACGAGATCGACCGCCAGCTCGACATGCACGGCCAGTGTCCGCCCTGGATGATCGACCGCACGCTGCGCAACCTGCTGGTCGATGTCACCGGCAACACCCACCGCAGCGAGTTCTGCATCGACAAGCTTTACTCGCCCGACAGCTCCACCGGGCGCCTGGGTTTGCTGGAGCTGCGGGCCTTTGAGATGCCGCCCCACGCCCGCATGAGCCTGGCCCAACAGCTCTTGCTGCGCGCCCTGGTGGCGCGCTTTTGGAAGACGCCCTACCGTGGCCAAGGCAGCCAGCGCCTGACGCGCTGGGGCACGGGCTTGCACGACCGCTTTTTGCTGCCCACCTTTGTGCAGATGGACTTTGACGACGTGATGACCGAGCTGCGCGAGGCCGGTTTTGCCTTTGACAGCGCCTGGTTTGCGCCGCACTTTGCCTTCCGTTTCCCGCTGGTGGGTCAGCTGGCCACAGCCGGCTTGGAGCTGAGCCTGCGCACTGCGCTCGAGCCCTGGCACGTGATGGGTGAAGAGGGTGCGCCGGGTGGTACCGCTCGTTATGTGGATTCGTCGCTGGAGCGCTTGGAACTGAAGGTCACCGGCCTCAATCACAACCGGCACGTGGTCACCGTCAACGGCCGCGCTTTGCCTTTGCAGCCCACCGGCCGTGTCGGCGAGTTTGTCTGTGGCATTCGCTACCGGGCTTGGCAACCACCCTCGGCGCTGCACCCCACCATTGGCGTGCACGCGCCGCTAACCTTTGATGTGGTGGACCGCTGGCAACAGCGCAGTCTGGGTGGCTGCCGCTACCACGTGGCGCACCCGGGCGGGCGAGGCTACGAGACATTCCCGGTCAACGCTTATGAGGCCGAAAGCCGCCGCCTCACACGCTTCTTCCGCTTTGGCCACACGCCGGGGCGCATCGACGTGGTGCCGGCAGTGCCGAGCCAAGAGCTGCCCTTCACGCTGGACCTGCGCCGTTGATCGTGGTGTGCCTGCTCAGCAACCGCAAGTGCCCAGGTAGGCCTTGATGCCAGGACGTGGTCAAAGCCAGGGTCAGGCTGCAAGCCCCGTATTGGGCACGGCAGCGGGCACGACAGCGGGCTCGGCCTCAAACGTCATGCCCAGCGCGGGGCAGTCGCAAACGCAGGAGCCTTTCCAAGGGTCCTTGCCTTTTGAAGGCGGGTTTGACGCTGGCTCGGGTCTGGCCGACGGTTCCGGTGCTGTTGCACACGCGTTGGCGGCGCGGGCATGGGCCGCTGAGCCTGGCGTTTGGGACGAACTGCGTGCCCCAGGCCAGGGCTTGCGGCCTGCATGGCAAGCTTTTGCCAGCAGCGTGCCGGAACCTACCGGGGGTCTGAGCCTGGCGGCTGATTTTGATCGCCGGGTGGAGCAGGTTGCGCAACGCATTCGCCTGGACGGCGTCACCCACAACGTGTTCTCCGACGTGCCCGGCGAAGGTGTGGCTTCCAGGCCCTGGTCCTTGGAGTTGCTGCCGCAGTTGATCGAAGCCGCCGATTGGGCGGTGATCGAAGCCGGCGTCAAGCAACGGGCGGAGTTGCTGGAGCGCGTGCTGGCCGACCTCTACGGGCCGCAGAACCTGCTGCACCAAGGTCTGCTGCCACCGTCCCTGCTGCTGCGCCACCCGGGCTGGTTGCGGCCCATGGTGGGCGCGCAGCCGGCCGGTGGCCAGCGGCTGTTGGTGGTGGCCTTTGACCTGGCCCGTGGCCCTGATGGCCGCTGGTGGCTGGTGTCACAGCGCACACAGGGGCCTTCGGGCTTGGGCTACGTGCTGCACAACCGCTTGGTGATTGCGCGCCAGTTCCCCGACGCGTTCCGCGAGTTGCGAGCCCAGCGCATCGCCAGCAGCTACCGACGCTTGCTCGATGCCATTGAGCAGCGTGCCGCCACGGTCTCTGGCGGCCACACGCCCCGCGTGGTGTTGCTCACACCCGGCCCCTACAGCGAGACCTACTTCGAGCACGCCTACCTGGCGCGTTACCTGGGGCTGCCGCTGGTGGAAGGCGGCGACCTGACGGTGCGCAACGACCGCCTCTACCTGAAGACGGTGGAGGGCTTGGAGCCGGTACACGGCGTGTTGCGTCGTCTGGACGACGATTGGTGTGACCCGCTGGAACTGCGGCCCGACAGTGCCTTGGGTGTGCCCGGCCTCTTGCAAGCCGCGCGCTCTGGCCATGTGGTGATGGCCAACGCATTGGGCAGCGCGTTTCTGGAGTCGCCCGCCATCCAGGGCTTCTTGCCCGCCATTGCGCAAAAGCTCATGGGCGACAGCCTGACCTTGCCGTCCATGCCCACCTGGTGGTGCGGTGAAGATGCCGCCTGGCAAGACGTGCGCCAACGCATGGACGACAAGCTGCTGCGCAGCACCTTTCCCCGTGGTGGGCGCACCGCACCCTTGCTGGACACCCGAGGCCACGGCCTGAGCGCGGTGGACGACGATCCGGATGCCTGGACGGTGCAGGCCCGCCTGCGCTTTGCCCGCACGCCGATCTGGAGTCAAGGTGCGCTGACACCGCGGCCCGCCATGGTGCGGGTCTATGCCATCGCCGAAGGTCAGGGCCAGTGGCATGTGTTGCCGGGCGGCATGACCCGGGTTTCTCAGCGCGAAGACACCAGCCTGTCCATGCAACGGGGTGGCTCCAGCCTGGACACCTGGGTCCTGACCCACGGCCCGGTGGACAGTTTTTCGATGCTGCCGCAGCGCCTGCAGGTGGACGACATCGTGCAGCGCCGGCGCCCGGTCAGCAGCCGCACCGGCGAAAACCTGTTCTGGCTGGGCCGCTACACCGAACGCACCGAACAGATGGTGCGCCTGGCCCGCGCCACCTTGATGCTGATCGACGCCGACGCCGAGTCGCCCGCGGTTTTGCGTCAAGCCATTTCCAGCCTGGCCGTGCGCACCGGTCTGGCGCCCTTGGGGGTGCCCACCTTGGTGCAGTCGGCGCGCAATTTCGAGCGTGCGGTGCTGGCCGGTTTGGGCGACGCCCAAGGCTGCATCAGCATCGCCTACAACTTGGACGCGTTGGAGCGATCGGCGCAAGGGTTGCGGGAACGCTTGTCGTCGGAGCAGTGGGGCCTGATCCGGGTGATGCGCGAGGCATTCCAGTCGGCCATCCAGGTTCGCGCGGGTGAACTCCCGACCCTGGCCCAAGTCTTGCCGGCGTTGGACCGTCTGGCCCTGCACCTGGCCGCGGCCACCGGTGCCCAAACCGACCGCATGACCCGTGACCACGGCTGGCGCCTGCTCACCGTGGGCCGGCTGCTCGAACGCCTGCAAGGCTTGGCGCAGCGCCTGCAAGCCTTTGTGGCCAGCGGCGCGGTTCAGCACGTGGCTGGCGTTGAAATGCTGTTGGAACTGTTTGACAGCCTCATCACCTTCCGCGCCCGCTATCAGCGCCATGAAGACCTGCTGGCGCTGACCGACATGCTGGTGCTGGACGCCACCAACCCACGGGCCTTTGCAGGCGTGCTGCGGCGGCTGCGCACCGAAGTCAGCAAACTGCCGGGCCCGCCTGAAACCCTGGTGCCTTTGTCCAACCTGCTGCCAGCCGAAGGCGCAGGCCTGTCGCTGGCGTCACTTCGGGATGCTGACGACGCCGGTGTTTCGCGTCTGTTGCACGCCTTGTCAGGTGAGCTGGACGCTCTGGCCACCCAGTTGGGCGAACGCATCGGCGAGCGCTATTTCACCTTGGCGCATGGCCTGGACCAGCGGGTGTGAGCATGGAACTGCTTGTGCTTCACGACACCCGCTACGACTACGCCGCCCCGGTTTCCTTGGCCCACCATCTGGCTCACCTGCAACCCCTGCAAGATGACGCCCAGCAGCTGTTGCACTTCAAGCTGAGCCTGTACCCCGCGCCCGCCCAATGCCGCGACAGCGTGGACAACATGGGCAATGCGCAATGCCATTTCAGCTTGACCCAGAGCCACCCATCGTTGCAGGTTCAGGCCCGCAGCCATGTGCGGCTGCGGCAGCGGTTTGCCCACCTGCAAGCCAACGCTTCACCAGCCTGGGAAGTTGTGGCCGAAGGGCTGCGCTACGCGGCGCAACCGCACTTCGAGCCTGCGGTGGAGTTCGCGATGCCTTCACCTTACGTGCCTCGCCTGCAAGCACTGCGCGAGTACGGCGCCCCCAGTCTGCCACCTGGCCGTCCCTTGGCCTTGGCCGCGCTGGACCTGATGCAACGCATCCACCGCGACTTTCAGTACCAAAGCCAAAGCACTCAGGTGGAGACACCCCTGGCCCAGGTACTGCAGCAGCGCCGCGGTGTTTGCCAGGACTTTGCCCACCTGATGGCGGGGGCCCTGCGCATGTGGGGTGTGCCGGTGCGCTATGTGAGTGGTTACCTGCTGACCCATGCACCGGCCGGTGACGAAGACGCTGGCCGCTTGATGCAAGGCGCTGACGCCTCCCATGCCTGGGTGCAGGTGTGGTGCCCGGGCACCCCCGGTGTGCCGCCAGATGGCTGGCTGGACCTGGACCCCACCAACAACCTGGTGCCCGGTACCGGCCACGTGCGGGTGGCCACCGGGCGCGACTTCGGCGACGTGACGCCCTTGCGCGGCGTGATTCGCGGCGGCGGCCGCCACACCCTGACCGTGGGCGTCAGCACACGTCAGCTTCCCGATGCCAGCCCAGGCTCGCAACAGGCCCACGAGTTGCTACAGTGAACTGCATGGAGAGAGACCCATCATGAAGTGTGCCTTCGATGAAATGCACCCTGCAGCAGCAGCGGGCGAGGACGTGCGCGAGCACTACCGTGTGTATGACCAGTGGCTCAAACGCCAGCCGGGCCAGACCATGCAGCTGCGCCGCCATGAAGCGGAAATGATCTTCCGGCGGGTGGGCATCACCTTTGCTGTCTACGGCGCCAAGGACGAAGACGGCGCCGGCACCGAACGCCTGATTCCCTTCGACCTGATACCGCGGGTCATCCCGTCGCACGAGTGGGCCAGCATGCACGCCGGCCTGCGCCAGCGGGTGACGGCGTTGAACCGCTTCATCGAAGACGTCTACCACGGCCAGGAGATCCTGAAGGCCGGCATCGTGCCTACCGAGCAGGTGCTGAACAACGCGCAGTTCCGCAAGGAAATGATGGGCGTGAAGGTGCCGGGCGGCGTGTATTCGCACATTTCGGGCATCGACATCGTGCGCGCCGGTGCGGCCGACGGTGCGGGCGAGTACTACGTGCTGGAAGACAACCTGCGCGTGCCCAGCGGCGTGAGCTACATGCTGGAAAACCGCAAGATGATGATGCGGCTGTTCCCCGACCTGTTCAGCATCCACCGCGTGGCACCGGTGGCCCATTACCCCGACCTGCTGCTGGAGACTTTGCGCGCGGTGGCCCCTGCCGGTGTCAACGAACCCACCGTGGTGGTGCTGACCCCCGGCATGTACAACAGCGCCTATTTTGAGCACGCCTTTTTGGCCCAGCAGATGGGTGTGGAACTGGTCGAAGGGCAAGACCTCTTTGTGCGCGAAGGTTTTGTCTACCAGCGCACCACCCAGGGCCCCAAGCGGGTGGACGTGATCTACCGCCGGGTGGACGACGACTTCCTCGACCCTTCAGTCTTCCGCAAGGACAGCACCTTGGGTTGCGCTGGGCTGCTCGACGTCTACCGCGCCGGCAACATCACGCTGAGCAACGCCATCGGCACGGGTATTGCTGATGACAAGAGCATCTATCCCTACGTGCCGAAAATGATCGAGTTCTACCTGGGCGAAAAGCCCATCCTCAACAACGTGCCCACCTACCTGTGCCGTGAGGCCGACGACTTGAAATACGTGTTGGCCCACATGGGCGAACTGGTCGTCAAAGAGGTGCACGGCGCGGGGGGCTACGGCATGCTGGTGGGGCCGGCCTCAACCCAAGCCGAAATCAAGGCGTTTGCCGAGGTGGTCAAGGCCAACCCCAGCAACTACATCGCCCAGCCCACCCTCAGCCTGTCGACTTGCCCTACCTATGTAGAGAGCGGCATCGCGCCGCGCCACATCGACCTGCGGCCCTACGTGCTGTCGTCGGGCAAGGACGTTCAGACCGTGCCGGGTGGCCTCACCAGGGTGGCGTTGAAAGAAGGTTCGCTGGTGGTCAACTCGTCGCAGGGCGGTGGCACCAAAGACACCTGGGTGCTTGAAGACTGACGCCGGACTGAAGGGGAACCACATGCTGTCACGCACTGCCGATCACCTGTTCTGGATGGCGCGCTACATGGAGCGCGCCGAAAACACTGCGCGCATGCTGGACGTCAACTACCAGACGTCCCTGCTGCCACAGAGCGCCGACATGGCCCTGCAGGGCTGGAGTGGCCTGCTGTCCATCAGCGAACTCACCTGGGGCTTTTCGCAAAAGTACAAAGAGGTCAGCCCGCGCAGCGTGATGGACTTCATGGTGCGCGATGAGACCAATCCCAGCAGCATCGTGGCTTGCCTGCACGCGGCACGTGAAAACGCCCGCGCCGTGCGTGGCGCGCTGACCACCGAAGTCTGGGAAACGCAGAACCAGACCTGGCTGGAATTCAACCGCATGCTCAAAGAAGGTGCGTTTGAGGCCGACCCGGCCAGCTTCTTCGAGTGGGTGAAGTTTCGCAGCCACCTGAGCCGCGGTGTGACGGTGGGCACCATGCTGCAGGACGAAGCGCTTTACTTCCTGCGCATCGGCACCTTTTTGGAGCGGGCCGACAACACGGCACGCTTGCTGGACGTGAAGTTTCAGGCCCTGGGCGGCGGCGACTACTTCGGCCCGGACGCCAGCAAAGAGCAGCAGGAAGTGGATTTCTACCACTGGAGTGCGATTCTGCGTTCGGTCTCGGGTTTTGAGATCTATCGCAAGGTCTACCGCAACGTGATCCACCCCGAGAAGGTGGCCGAGTTGCTGATCCTGCGCCCCGACATGCCGCGCTCGCTGGCGGCCTGCATGAACGAAGCCGTGGCCAACCTCAAGCTGGTGGCCAACCAGCAGAGCAACGAAACGCTGCGCCGCGCCGGCCGTTTGCAAAGCGACCTGCGCTATGGCCGCATCGACGAAATCCTGGCCACCGGCTTGCACGCGTACCTGACGCAGTTTCTGGACCGCGTGGGCGACCTGGGGGTGGGCATCAGCCGAGACTTCCTGGTGCCGATGGCGGCATGAGTCGATAGGCGCACTGGATTTGACACCAGGTCACACTGGAGCCCCAGTGGCCCGCTCGATCACCTTGTACGCTCGAACGGGTTGAGGCCCCGCCCACGGGTCTAGGCGGTACAGTTTTTCAGCAATTGCTGCAGATGCTGCGTTTGCGGATGCTCTCGGCCCAAGGTATGAATGAAGTGTGGTTCGGCTTCAGCCCAAGCCGCTGCTGCCAGCGTGGCCAGCCCCAGCGCCGCCTGGGCCTGGCCTTGCCGACGCAGAGCCATGCCGGTCTCTGCGCTGTGTGGCTGCCGTCCCTGGGCTTGCCGTGAAATGAGCAAGGATTGCTCCGCATCGGCGAGCGCACGGTTGGCGTCTCCCAGCGCCAGCAGGATGTCAGCGCGTCCTCCCAACGCGCTGGCCATGGGGCCGCCCGCCATGCCACCGGCGGTGTAGCTGACAACGATCTGCTCAATGCCCGCCAGGGCAGGCTCTAGCCGTCCGTCGTCCAAGTCCAGCAACGACCTCAGACGAACCAGACCCATCAGCGCAGGGCCGCCCGCTGGCACTCGGCCTTCGAAATTTTTGGTGGCACCGTCGATCAGTGCTCGCGCGCCTGCCCGGTCGCCGCCCCTGCGCAGCGCGTCGGCATGCAAACTCAAAGCGAACAGCTCGCCGTCCGCATGGCCACTGCGTGCGGCCACCCGGCCGACTTGCGCGGCTGCGGCCAGACCTTCCGCGACCTGATGCAGGATCAGCAGCACCCGCGCACGGTTGCCCAACAGGTAAAGCGGCAGTTCGCCGTCTGGCGAACGGCGAAGCGCCACTGTCATTGCACTGTCGAACCGTTGCAGCGCTCTCTGCGGGTTGCCGCTGACCAGCTCTGCCAGGCCCCAGTTGTTCAGCACCGAAACTGCTTCGGCACTTTCGGCCGCGTGGCCCTGCTGATAGCGCAGCATGGCCTCGGCATACAAAGCCAAGGCCTCATCGGTTTGCCCAGCCAAGGATTTGCCGTAGGCCAGGTTGGCCAGGCCCTGGGCCTGCGCGCGAGGCGCAGGGCGCGGCATGGCCAACAGCACCTGTTGTGCCCGGTCAGCCCAAAAAGTGGCAGCAGCAGCGTCGTTGTTGTTCTGCGCCAGGTAGGCCAAGCCGGTCATGGCCTTGATCGCCAGCAGCGGTTGTCCTGCATGCTGCTGGGCCAGCTGCTCCAGCGCCAAAATGCCAGCACTGGGGTTGCTGCCCTGCGCGATCACTGTGGCCTGCAGGATGCGCACCTGGCCCAGCAGTTCCATGTCTTGCCCAGACAGCGCCAGTGTCTCAGCCTGGGCCAACAGTTCAGCGGCCTTGCCGACGTTGCTGTAGGCCGAATACATGTCTGCGATGGCATGGAGCACAGCCGCACGCTGGGTGGGGCTGGTGCCTTCCACCTGCGCCAGTTTCTCAGCGCGCAGCAGTAGCTCGCCTGTGGAAATGGGTGTGTCGGATTGCGCTTGCCCCAGGAGTTCGGTCAAGAACTCGGCCACGGCGCTGGCCCGCTCTTGAGCCAGCTGCGCACGTTTGGCCTCGGCCAGCGCATGCTCGGCGGACTGCGCGGCCCGTGTGCGCTCGGCGCGCGCCAAGTCGCGCTGAACCAGCGCCTGCTGGCGTTGCCACAGCGCAGCGGCCACACCGGCAGCCAAGGCCAGCATCACCGCCAGTTGGGCGTACAAGCCACCCAGCAGCGTCAGACCCGCCGCTGCGACCCCGCCCAGCCACCAGCGGTGGCGCTGCGCCGAGCGTCGCAAGCGGGGCCACCAGCGGTCGGGCTGGGCCTGCAGGGGCTGGCCCAACAGGTGTTGCTCAAAGTCTTGGCGCAAGGCTGCGACCGTGGGGTAGCGCTGAACGGCCGACTTGGTCAGCGCCAGGTTCAGGATCGCGTCCAGGTCGCCCTGCAGGGCCTTGCTCAGGGCCGGCCCAGACGCCGCAATGCTGGCCAGCGGCACCTCGGCCGTTTCTATGGCTTCTTCAAGTTCGGCGGCGCTGCCACGTTGCAGCGTGTAGGGCCGCACGCCGGCCAGCAGCTCGTAGGCCACCACACCCAGGCTGTAGACGTCGCTGGCGGTGGTCAGCGCTTCGCCGCGGACCTGCTCGGGGCTGGCGTAGTCGCGGGTCATGGCGCGGCCGGACAAGGCGGTCAACGCCGTGGCTTCGGCCGTGTCGCCTTGCACCAGCTTGGCAATGCCAAAGTCCAGCAGCTTCACCTGGCCGTCGTCGGTGACCAGGATGTTGGCCGGTTTCAAATCACGGTGGATCACCAAACGGCTGTGTGCGTAGGCCACCGCGTCGCAGACCTGCAGCAGCAGCCGGACCCGCTGGGCCACGTCCAGAGACTTTTCCCGCGCGTGCTGGTCGATGGGCCGGCCCTGCACGAATTCCAGCGCCAGCCATGGTCGGCCATGACCGTCTAGCGCGGCGTCATACAGCCGCGCAATGTGGGCATGTTCCAGCGTGGCCAGGATGTCGCGCTCGCGCGCCATCCGCTCGGCCAGGCCGGGTACCCAACTCATGTGCGGCAGCTTCAGCGCCACCGGGCGTTTGAGCTGGCCGTCGTCGCGCTCGGCCAGCCAGACGCTGCCCATGCCACCTTGGCCAAGTTCCCGCAGAAGACGATAGGGGCCCACCAGGTCGCCGGCTGCCGGGCCTTGCTGGCCAGTGGGCGGGGGTAAGGCCAGTGCGGGCAGCTGCCCGAAGATGTCAGCGCTCTCAGCGTTGGCGTGGGCCCCCAACAAACGACGCAGTGTGTCTTTCAGAGGTTCGTGTTCGGGCGGTAGCGCATCCAGCCAGCGCTGTCGCTCATGGACCGGCTGGTCCAAGGCCTGGTCGATCAGGCTCTCCACCAGGGGCCACTGCGCAGCAGACTCGATCAAAGGGCGCACTCGGGCTTTCGGTTGACGGGACAAAATGAGTACGTGAAGTGGCAGGCCAAGCGGACATCTTTCTGATCGACAGGCCGTTTTTGTGCTCGCTCAGCGCCAATCCGTGGTCTTCAGTCGCGCAGCGCAGCCACCAGCATCATGCGTGCCTTTTCCCAGTCGCGCCGCACCGTGCGGGCGTTGACGCCCAGGGCCTGGCCGATTTCTTCGTCGCTCAGGCCGCCGAAGTAACGCATCTCCACCACCTGGGCCAGGCGTGGTGACAAGCGAGCCAGCTCGGTGATGGCGTTGTCAACGTCGAAGATTTGGTCTTCGGCCTGAGCCACGTCGCCGCTGTTGGCCGTGTCGAGCGTCACGTGGGCAGCGTCGCCACCCCGGCGCTGGGCCAGACTGGCGCGCGCCTGGTCCACGATGATGGAGCGCATGGCGCTGGCCGCGTAGGCCAGGAAGTGGCCCCGGTCTTCGACGTTCAGGCGCTGCGCGCCAACCAGCTTCATGTAGCACTCGTGCACCAGCATGGTGGTGTTGAGCAGGGTGTCGCGCGCGTGCGGCGCCAGCCGGGCGTGGGCAATGCGGCGAAGTTCGGGGTAGACGGAAGCCACCAGTTGGTCGAGCGCCGCGCGGTCGCCTTCGCGTGCGCGTGCGATCCAGATGGTGATGTCCCCCATGCCGTCAGCGTTCCAGATCTTCAGATGGAGAGGCATCTTAACCAGGGACACACCGGCCGCTGGCCGCGGGCCGCCGGCCGGGGCTGTTTGGCGACAGAAGGGCGGCCGCTTGTTCCCCCGCTTTAGGGGGTGCGTGTCCAGATTCAGCCCCTTGTCGCGTACCAGCAGATAGCCCAACCCACACTTCAGGAGCCTGGACCATGAAACTCAAGAACCCACCTTTTGCCGCCGCCCAGCGACTGCTGTTGCCTCTGCTGCTTTGCGCCTCAGCCGCTGCCTGGGCAGGCCCCACCGGCCCTGGCCCCTACAACACGGGCGTCGATGCCGCTGGCATGCCCTTGGCCAGCCGCGCCGCAGACCCGCACTTTCGCATCATCAACTCCACCGTATTTGGCCCAGCCGCCTATGCGGTGCACGAGTCTGACGGCCCACCAGTGGTGGCGGGCACTTGGCTCCTGGATAACCCCCGTTCGTCGTGGCTGGTGCCCACGCGCGACATCTTTTTCACGGATGTGCCCGGGGTCACCGACCACATCACTTATGAGACCAGCTTTGACCTGACGGGCTACGACTTCAACACCGGCAGGATCACCGGCCTGTGGGCCGCCGACGACACGGGGTTGCAAATACGCCTGAACGGCGTGGCGGTGCCTGGCGTGGCGCAAGCGCAGTACGACCGCTGGACATCGTTCAGCATTGGCAGCGGTTTTGTCAGCGGCTTGAACACGCTGCAGTTCGACACCTTGAGCACAGCCACACCCACCGGGTTGCGCGTGGAGTTCACCAGTGTCTTTCAGCCGGTGCCCGAGCCGGCGACGTGGGCGCTGACGATGGTGGGTTTGGTGGGCGTGGCGGTGGCCCGACGCCGGGCAGCTGCAGCGTGAGCGCGTCGAAGCGCGAGTCTGAGAAGCCCGCGCCCAGCCCCGAGAACTTCACCCGCCGCGACCTGCTGCGCAGCAGCGGGGCCGCCTCGCTGGTTCCGCTGCTGGCCGGTTTGATGAGTGCCTGTGGGGGCGGGAGCTCGCCGGCACCTCCGCCCGTGGCCGTTGCGCCAGTGCCACCTTCTCCACCGCCACCGCCGCCGCCGCCGCCGCCGCCACCACCACCACCACCACCACCACCACCACCACCACCACCACCACCGCCGCCGCCTCCACCACCGCCGCCGCCTCCACCACCGCCAAGTAGTCGTCAACTGCGGGTTGGCTTCGCACGTGTCCGTGGCGTGTTTGGCTCTCAACAGTGGGACATCGTGAGCAGCCGCGCCGACGGCGGTGATCTGCAGGTGGTCAAGGCTTTTGGCACGCGCCAGGTCAGCCATGCCGTGTGGTCACCCGATGGCCGGCAGATTGCATTCACCGACATCACCCAGGGCGTCCCCAGCTCCAGCGATGGCTACCCGGTTTACGTGATGGATGCCGACGGCAACAACGAGCGTCAGATGTGCAGCGCCGGCTGGGGATCGTTTGCCTGGAGTCCAGACTCCAGGACCTTGGCCTACTGCCCGCTGGGCATGGCGCAGGCGACCATGCTGGGCCAGACCTACAACGCCTGGCGGGGCGAGGTAGAGATGGCCGACGTGGCCACGGGCAGTCTGGTCTATCGACGTGGAGTGTTGCCCAACCAGCCCATCGTTTCGGGTCCGCCAAGCGTGAGCAGCTGGTACCACGTGGTGCCACGTTGGAACGGCTTGGGTCATCTGATCGCGCAAAGGGTGGTGGACACCACCACAGCCACACGCACCAACCCGGGCGTGGAGCCCGCCCAGTACAGCTACTTGCGCGTGCTGGAGAGCCAACTGAAAGAGTATGGCTTCACCCTTCCCAGCGTCGGCGATCTGCTGCCTGCCACCAACCTGGCCAATCCTGACAACGCCCTCCTGCTCGACATGTCAACCACGGCTGGTGCGGGCGTCACAGCGCAAATGAACTTCGAGCGGTTTCGCTCGGACCAAGGCAACGAGAACCGCTTGGTGGTGCGCTACGGCGACGGTTCAGCCTACATCCTGGCCCGCGACCCTGTGGTGAGCTTTCCACCGCGCAGCGGGCAAAACGCCCTGGCCCAGTTCAGCTGGACCCCCGACGGCACCCAGTGCGCCTGGGACTTCCAGCTTTACGACTGGGCCGACTTCTTGCGCAACGGCCCTGCGGGTGCCAGGTCGCTGGGCTACCTGCCCAACCGAGGCGACGATTTCAGCTGGTTTCTGACACCCGCCTGAAGTGACTGCGGCGCCGCAGTGCGCTGCGGCCTGCCACGCCTGGGCCAGCCTTGCCACGTGCAGGGCTGGTTGCTTGGGTTGCCCAAGCCGTTTTCTTTTGGCCTACGCCCACCGGTGGCCCAGCGATTTGCCGTGATGCGAAATCGCTATCGGCGCCATTTCAAGTTTTGACTTTCTCGCCCCGGCTTTCTTGCGCATCATTGCTTTGGCTATTGAAGACAGCGTAACGATAGTCATTGACAACGAAGCAACGAAAGGATCGCTCATGTCCAGTTCACAAGTGTCCCCGGCCGGCCAATGCCCCTTCAAGGGCACGTCCCATGCACCCAAGCCCACCGGCAGCTCGGCCAATCAAAGGTGGTGGCCGGAACTTCTCAACCTGAAGTCACTGCACCAGAACGCCAGCGTGGGAAACCCCATGGGCGCGGACTTTGACTATGCGGCGGCATTCCAAAGCCTGGACCTGAACGCCGTGGTCGCCGACCTGCACGCGCTGATGACCGATTCGCAGGACTGGTGGCCGGCCGACTACGGCCACTACGGCCCTTTCTTCATCCGCATGGCATGGCACAGCGCCGGCACCTACCGCACGGCCGACGGCCGTGGTGGTGCCGGCTCGGGCAGCCAGCGCTTTGCGCCGCTGAACAGCTGGCCCGACAACGGCAACCTGGACAAGGCCCGCCGCCTGCTGTGGCCCATCAAGCAAAAGTACGGCTGGCAGATTTCGTGGGCTGACCTGATGATCCTGGCCGGCAATGTGGCGCTGGACTCCATGGGCCTGAAGACTGTCGGCTTTGCCGGTGGCCGGGTGGATATTTGGGAACCCGAAGAAGACATTTCATGGGGCACCGAGACCCAGTGGCTGGGTGATGAGCGCTACAGCGGCGACCGCGAACTCGCCCAGCCCTTGGCCGCGGTGCAGATGGGCCTGATCTACGTCAACCCCGAAGGCCCCAACGGCCAGCCGGACCCGATCGCGTCGGCACGCGACATCCGCGAGACCTTCGCCCGCATGGCCATGAACGATGAAGAAACCGTGGCGTTGGTGGCTGGTGGGCACACCTTTGGCAAGGCGCACGGCGCGGCCAGCCCGGGTCAGTATGTGGGGCCTGAACCTGAAGGTGCCAGCATCGAAGAACAAGGCCTGGGTTGGGCCAATCGCTTCGGATCTGGCAAAGGTGTTCACACCATCACCAGTGGCATTGAAGGCGCCTGGACCACCAACCCGGTGCAGTGGGACAACGGCTACTTTGACGCGCTGCTGGGCTACGAGTGGGAACTGACCAAGAGCCCTGCGGGCGCCCACCAGTGGACGCCCAAGAGCGCCGCCGCATCAGGCACTGTGCCTGACGCCCACGACCTCAACCTGCGCCACGCGCCGATGATGACCACCGCCGACATGGCCCTGAAGCTGGACCCCAGCTACGCCGCCATTTCCAAGCGCTTCCACGCCAACCCTGAGCAATTGGCCGACGCCTTCGCACGCGCCTGGTTCAAGCTGACCCACCGCGACATGGGCCCACGCAGCCGCTACCTGGGGGCCTTGGTGCCTGTTCAGGAATGGATCTGGCAAGACCCCGTGCCGGCGATTCAGCATGCCTTGGTTGACGCACAAGGCATCGCCACGCTCAAGGCAGCCGTATTGGGTTCGGGATTGAGCATTTCGCAACTGGTGTCCACCGCCTGGGCCTCGGCGTCGACCTTCCGTGGGTCCGACAAGCGCGGCGGTGCCAATGGGGCACGCATCCGCCTGGCGCCGCAAAAGGACTGGCCGGTTAACCAACCTGCTGAACTGGCCGTGGTGCTGCAAGAGCTGCAAGGCATTCAACAGGAGTTCAACCGCGCGGCCGCTGCTGGTCCGCATGTGTCGCTGGCCGACCTGATCGTCCTGGCCGGTAGCGCCGCTGTCGAGGCGGCAGCGCGCAAAGCCGGCCACGTCATCACAGTGCCCTTCACACCGGGCCGCACCGACGCCACGCCTGAGCAGACCGACGCCGCTTCCTTTGCGGTGCTGGAGCCCAAGGCCGACGGTTTCCGCAACTTCTGCCAGACCGAGCTGGCTACCTCCGCCGAAGCGCTGTTGCTGGACAAGGCGCAGCTGCTGAAGCTGAGTGCGCCAGAGATGACGGTCTTGGTCGGTGGGCTGCGGGTGCTGGGCGCGAATGTGGACCAGGTGTCGCACGGTGCGCTCACCCAACGCCTGGGGACGCTGAGCACCGACTTCTTCGTCAACCTGCTGGACATGGGCACGCAATGGCAGCCCTCGCGCACCGCACCCGGTGTGTATGTGGGGCGGGATCGCTCCAGCCAAGCGCCGAAGTGGACCGCCACCCGGGCCGACCTGGTGTTTGGTTCCAACTCGCAGCTGCGCGCGCTGGCCGAGGTTTACGCTGCGAACGATGCGCAGCAGAAGTTCATCGTTGACTTCGTTGCTGCCTGGGTCAAGGTGATGAACCTGGACCGGTTCGACCTGGCTTGACTCAGCCAGGGCGCGGTGCGGCTCGGCTTGCCGCCCTTTCTGGCGGCAGGCTGAGGTCCAACTTCATCGAGCGGGATCAGGGCTCCTCAGCTGTACACGGCGCCCCCAATCGGGTACGCGCTGCTCCATCTGACGTTGTGTGAAGGCCTGCCGGCGGGCTTGGAAGGCGGCGTCTGAAAGCGGCAACTCCAGGGCCCCCGAACTGCGCAACGCCGTAGCCAATGGGTTCACTCGAAGCAGGTACACATCGGTGCGGTTGTTCAAGTCCGCGCCCGACAGCACCAGCAGCGGCACAAACTGCGCCCCGTCGCTGACCAGACCCATGTAGTCACCCAGAAACAGCCCGCGCGCATTGGGCGCCTGCGCCATGTCAAAGCTGCTCCAGACGGGTGTTTCGGCCCAACTGCTGCCGTCGCGGGTGGTGGCCAGCCACACAGCGGCCAGCAGGGTGCTGGTCAGTGCTGTGTCGGGGCGTAGGTCAAAATACATCAGGCCCACCAGTCCGTCGGCGCGCACGGTCAAAGTTGGCGTGAACGCGGCAGCGGTGCCAGAGTTGCTGGCCTGCGTGATGGTGCTCCAGGTCTGGCCGCCATCCACCGAGCGGGATACGGCGATGCCATCGCGCAGGCCGCCCGAAAAGCGGCTGTCCTGCCACGCCACCCACAAGCTGCCGTCGGGGGCTGCCGTGGCAGCCGGCACGATGGCCCCGTCACGGATCGGTGCACCGGTGGTCGGGTCTTTGGCACCCACGCCGCGGTGCTCGCCGATGGTGATGGCCGGGCCCCAGCTCAGGCCGCGGTCGCTGCTGCGCACCACGCGCACCGTGTTGCGGGTGGTGCCGGCGCTGACGTCGATCTGCGTGAACACATTGACCAGCGTGCCGCGCTGCGCCCCGGCGCCCACCACCAGCACGCGGTTGCCGATGGTCTGCGCGGTGCCACCGGCAGCGGCAGGCGGGCGGTAGATCTCACGCGCGGCTTCCCAGCTGGCGCCGGCGTTGACTGAGCGGGCCAGCAGGGTCGGCCCATTGCCGGCGGCGTCCAGGCGGTCCCACACGGCGTAGACGAAGCTCGGGTCCAGCGTGTCAACGGTGAGCGTGTTTTTGTCATTGAAAAGCGTGGCACCGTCGCGCACCAAAGCCTGGGGTACTGACCAGCTGCGGCCGCCGTCGGTTGAGCGGCTGGCCAGCATGGCGTTGCTGCTGCCGTTTTGCAGTGCACTGCCACTCAGTGCCAGCGCCATCAGGTGCAGGGTGCCGTCGGCGCCAACGTCCACCCAGGGGTCGGACGCGCGATCGAAGTCGCCGGCGCTGCCGGGCTGCGCGCCGCCGCAGCGCGACATCGGATGCAGCTGAGGGGACCAATTGGCGCCACCGTTGCTGGACACGGCACTGACGATGGCCCTGGCGCCACCGTCGCTCCAGCGGTCTTGCTGCCAGGCTGCCAGCATCAGCTGTGCATTGCCTGGTGACCGGGCCAGCGACGGTTCAACTTCGGCGTTGGTGTAGGCGGTGCTGGAAGCGCTGGCTCCCGCCGCGCAGCTGACTGCAACTGGGGTTGCCACACTGACGCGGTTGGTGGGCAAGCTCAAAGGGCCAGGTTCACCGCCTGGGTCGTCATTCCCGCCACCACCACCGCCACAGGCTGCCAGAACCAAAGCGATGGCCGCAGCGCAGCGCCGAAGCTGGCCGGCAGCGCCCAGGTCTGCCGATGTCTGCCCCCCTTGGTTCAAGGCCCTCGCGCCGCGCCACAGCCACCTATGATCTGCCGCCATGTTCCAGCTCCTGACAATCGCCATGCTGATGCTCTCCGCCGCCGCCCAGGCCCAGGTGCCACCGCCGCCCGTGCCACCCCAGGCCGCTGTGGTGCCCTATGTGGTCAAGGGTCCGCATGGCGAGCGGGTGGATGAGTATCACTGGCTGCGCGACGACGACCCCAAGACCAAGCGCCCCCAGATCATGCGCCATCTGGAAGCCGAAAACGCCTATACAGCGGCGGTGCTGGCGCCCTTGCAGCCCCTGCAGAACAAGCTGCTGGCTGAACTGCGTTCACGCATCAAGGACGACGAGAGCACGCCGCCACACTATGACGCTGGCTGGTGGTACTGGCGCGCCTTCAAACCCGGCCAGGACTATCCACTGCTGATGCGCCAACGCGGCTCGCGCCAGGTCGCCGATGCCCGCTCGCCGCAACAGCTGCTGCTGGACCAGAACCAACGTGCCGCTGGCCACAGCTACTACCGTGTCGGTTCTTATGTGGTCAGCCCCAACGGGCAGCTCTTGGCCTGGGCCGAAGACACCGCAGGGCGGCGCATCCACACGCTGCGGTTTCGTGACCTGCGCAGCGGCCAGGACCTGCCCGACCAGGTCAGCGGCGTGCTGGAAGACCTGGCCTGGGCACAGGACAACAAGACGCTGTTCTACATCCAGCAAGATCCGGTCACGCTGCAAAGCGGGCCGGTTTTCAGACACCGCCTGGGCACACCGGCCAGTGCCGATGTGAAGGTTTTTGAGGAGGCCGACAAGACGCTGTTCGTGGGCCTGGGCCACAGCGCCTCACGCCGTTATGTGCTGATCACCATTGGTGGCTCTGACATCAACGAGACCCGTGCCATCGAATCGGCGCGCCCGCTGATGGCGCCCCAGCTCGTGCTTGCACGCCGCGCCAACGTGCGCCACACCGCCGACCATTTGGCGGGCCGCTGGGTGATCCAGACCAATGAAGGCGCACCCAACTTCAAGCTGGTGGCCGCGCCGCAACGTGCGCCCGACGACCGCCGTTGGTGGCGCACCCTGGTGCCAGGGCGGGCGCAAATCACCATCGAGCGTTTTGTGTTGATGGACGCCGGCATCGCGCTGCAAGAGCGTGTTCAGGCCGACACCCAGGTGCGTTTGCTGCGTGGCACACGGTCGACCCCGGTGGCCACCGAAGCCGCCACCACCGTGGCGCTGGCCGCCAATGGCGACGCCAGCGCCGCCCACCTGCGCTACACCGTGACGTCGATGGTGCAGCCACAGGCCACCTGGGACCTGCACCTGGCCTCCGGCCAACGCCAACTGCGCAAAGTGCGCGCGGTGCCGGGGTTTGACGCTGCGTTGTACGCCACCCAGCGTTTCTGGGCCAGCGCACGCGATGGCCAACGGGTGCCCGTCACGCTGGCCTGGCGCCAGAACCTGGCTCGTGCCGACGGCAAGTCGCCGCTGCTGATCATCGGCTATGGCGCCTATGGCAATTCTTACGACGCCGAGTTTTCAGCCCACCGCGTGAGCTTGATGGACCGTGGTTTTGTGGTGGCCATTGCCCATGTGCGTGGTGGCGCCGACCTGGGCCAAGCCTGGTACGAAGCCGGCCGCCTGATGAACAAGAAAAACACCTTCAACGATTTCATCGACGCCACCGATGGCCTGGTAAAAGCCGGCTGGGGCGCGCCAAACAAGGTCTTTGCCAGCGGCGGCTCGGCCGGCGGTTTGTTGATGGGCGTGGTGGCCAACGAAGCGCCGGCCAAGTACCGCGGCATCGTGCTGGACGTGCCCTTTGTCGACGTCATCACCACCATGCTGGACGAGACCATTCCGCTCACCGCCAACGAATGGACGCAGTGGGGCGACCCTCGTCAAAAGGCCGCGCACGACTACATGCTGTCCTACTCGCCCTATGACAACCTGCGCGCCCAGG
Source organism: Betaproteobacteria bacterium (assembly GCA_043743835.1). Taxonomy (GTDB): domain Bacteria; phylum Pseudomonadota; class Gammaproteobacteria; order Burkholderiales; family Burkholderiaceae_C; genus Rubrivivax. Next base: position 60,412 of record JAYTVT010000004.1, on the reverse strand, counting down.
CCTACCCGGCGATGTTGGTGACCACCGGCTTGTGGGACTCGCAGGTGCAGTACTTCGAGCCGACCAAATACGTGGCCCGGCTTCGCGCCCGCAAGACTGACCAGAACCCGCTGCTGCTGGCGGTGAACATGACGGCCGGGCATGGCGGCTCTTCAGGGCGGTTTTCCGAACTGGCCGAATACGCCCGGGAATACGCCTTCTTGCTCGACCTGGCTGGCGTTCGCGAATAAGCGCAGGTTTGCTGGTGCAAGCCCCGTGGGTTAGGGCGATGCCTTGCGCGCCAGCCGCACCGCCTGGGCCAGGTCGATCACCGCCATCGCGTAGTAGCTGCTCCAGTTGTAGCGCGTCACCACATAGAAGTTCTGCGTGCCGGCCACATAGGTGGGTGCGGCATCGCCGTTTTGCAGTTCCACCAGCGCCAGCGGCCCCGTATGTGCACGCCCGCCTTCGCTCAGCACGGCGCCGCGCTGGGCAAACTGCTCGGCCGTGAAACTGGGCACGATGTCTGGGCCCAGCAGCACCGCACGGTCTGCGCTGTCCACCGGCACGGCCACTTCAAAGTGCGTGGGCAGGTCGCGCTGCCAGCCAAAGCTGGCCAGGTAGTGGGCCACGCTGCCCACCGCGTCGGCGCTGTTGCGGTGCAGCTGGATGTGGCCGTCGCCGTCCATGTCCACCGCCCAGCGGTTGACGCTGCCGGGCATGAACTGCGGCAAGCCCATGGCGCCGGCAAACGACCCTTTGATGGATGCAGGGTCGACGGCTTCACGGGCGCACATCACCAGGTACTCTTCCAGCTGCTGGGCGAAAAAAGCGCTGCGATCCTTGCGCCCGGGCGGGAAGTCGAAGGCCAGCGTGGACAGCGCGTCGAGCACGCGAAAGTTGCCCATGATGCGGCCGTAAAATGTTTCCACACCGATGATGCCCACCACGATCTCGGCCGGCACGCCCCAGCGTTCCTGCGCTTCTTGAAGCCACGACTCGTTGTCGCGCCAAAAGGCCAGGCCAGCTGCAATGCGTTGGGGCTCGATGAAGCGGGCGCGGTAGGCGGCCCAGTTTTTGGCTGTGCCCGCTGGGGGTGGCATGATCAGGCGGCGCACAGCTTCAACGCGCTGGGCCTTGGCCATTTGTTGCTGCACCCACTTCAGCGGCAGGCCGTTGCGTTCGGCAACGTCGTGCGCAAAGGTCTGGGCGGCAGCAAGGGTGCCAAAGGGGCCTGTTTGTCCCTCCCGTGCCTTCACGTGGCTGGCCTTACCCGGGGGGCGCTTCTGGGCTGCTGTGTCGACTGTCGCGCCGCTTGCCACCGACAGCGGTAGCACCAGGAACAGAAGTAGCGATTTCAGAGTTGATATAGGCGTCATGCACCGATTATCAAGATCGGCGGCTGACGACTGGCAAAAGGCGGAACGCGGCTTCAGCTGGGCATGCTGCTGCGGGAGTTTTCCTCGAGTTGGGTCGGTGAACCGGGACGGTCATTGCTCTGGCCGGGGGCAGACAGGTTCCACCCCTCCAGCGTTCGAGCCAGCAGCGCGGCATTCAAGGGCCGGTGCAGGCAGGCGTCAGCGCCGGCCGTCTCGGCACGGACCGCGTCTACAGCCGCGCCGGGAGCCAACAGCATCACCACCCGCGGTCTGCAGCCGTGCGTTGGCAGCGCTGAGCGTTTGATGGTTCTGCACGTATGAAAGCTGTCCAGCCCGTCCAGCCCCGTCGCCAGCAGAACCAACACGAAAGGGTCTCGGTTCATGCGCTCCAGCGCCTGGCTGCAATCCCTGGCCTGGTGCACCGAGAACCCGAGTCGAGGTAGGTGCGTGGACATGAAGCGCCAAACCTCTTCGTTGCTGTCGACGATCAAGGCCTGTTGCGCTTGAAGCTTTCGGACCGGCGTGGGCTGGTGGATGGGTCTGGGGCCTTGAATCAAGGGGATGGCAGCGGTTGCGGAAGCAGCGGGCCCGACATCGGACTGTGGTGTGGTCTGGCCCAGCATGCGCGCCCATTCGTCTTGCACCCGCTGCACCGCGGCGGACATGGCGGGTGCGCGGTCCGCCAGCTGGTCCAGCACGCGCAGCAACTGCACCAGACTGATGGGCCGGCGCAGGTGCGCCGCAGCGCCCGGTTGCTCGGTGGTACCCAGCATCACGGCACTGCGCAGTCTGCCGTGCTCGACCACCTGATGCACTGCCAATTCATCGTCGGCATTGACCACCACCAAGCTGCAGGCAGCGAGTGACTCGGCCACGCAGTAGCGGTGCCCGGGCTCGTCGCCCGGCAGCAGCGCGGCTTCGATGTGGCTGCGCTCGAAGGGCGTGAAACCAAGAAGGGCTACGCGGATGGCTGGGTTCATGGCGAGGGGGCAGCAAGGCGGGCAAGGCGGGCCAGCGGGCAGATGCCCGTATGCCACGATGTCGGCCGTTGTCTGGCGCTCTTGAGCCACAGGCTTGGCCTGGACCCCCAAGGAAGGCCCAACGGAGAACTTCAGCGGCTTTTTGTTGCGACGCGTGCCAGTTCTTGGAAGCTGCGCCACCAGCGCGACAGCTGACCCGGGCTCCAGGTCGAGCCGTAACGTTGCCGGTCCAGTTCATCGAGCTGCTGGGCCAAGGGTTCGCCGGCTGTGCCCCATTGCTGGCGCACCTGCGCCGCCCGCTCTCGTGGCGGGTGGTGAGGTTGCACGTGCACGCCCAACTGCAAGAGCTGCTGGGCCACGCGCTGCTGCAGCCGCTGCCAGGGGTCTTGCCGGCGCCGATCCCACCAGGCCCAGGCCGCACCGGCCAGCGCGGCGGCACACAGCAGCAGGATCAAGGTCGAGGTCAGGTCCTGCCAACTCGGCGTGTTGAAGCCCAACTCGCGCAGCAAGTCAAACTGTTGACCCCGTGAGTAGTTCAGCACCCACTGGTTCCAGCGGTTGTTGGCGGTTTCCCAGGCTCTTCGCAGCTGCTCGGCAATGGCGGGGTTGATGCTGTTGATGGCCCCAGCCACCAGGCCGGGCGGCGCACGCAGGCTGCGGCCGCGCTGCACACGGTCGGGTGCGACGGCAGCTGTGGGGTCGACCCGCATCCAGCCGATGCCGGCCTGCCAGATTTCCGCCCAGGCGTGGGCGTTGCGCTGGCGCACGATCCAGTAGCCGTCCTGCGGGTCGGGGTCGGCGCCCTGGTAGCCGGTGACCACCCGGGCAGGCACGTCCATGGCCCGCATGATCACCACATAGGCGCTGGCGAAGTGTTCGCAGAAACCCAGCTTGCGGTCGAGCCAGAACTCGTCGATGCTGTTGCCGCTGTAGGGGCCGGGTTCCATGGTGTAGGTGAAACCAGCGTTGCGGATGTGCTGCAACACGGCGGCGCTGAGTTGGCGGGCGTCGGCGTCGGCCAGCAAGGGTTGCCGGCGCAAATCGGCCGCCCACTGCAGGGTGCGCGGGTTGCTGTTGGGGGGCAGCTCGACCAGGTCGCGCAGACCAGGAACCGCCTGCAGCGGGCCATGCTGATGCTGCATCCAAGAAGAAACCACCAGCCGCTGGCGTTCGGCGATGGGTCGGTCAGTCTGCCACTGGCCGTCGGGCCTGAGGGTCAGCAGCCAGCCCGCAATGCTGGGCGCGCTGGCGGCGCTGTCGGGTGTCATTTCGAGCAGCGGCAGTATCGGCAACTGACTGGGTTCGACGGTCACCTCGTAGCGCACCGGCGCGCCTGAGGTTTTCAGTTCCAGCCGTGCCCGCTCGGCCACGGGGAAGGTGGGCACCAGGCGGGTCCAGTCGCGTCCGTCAAAACTGCTCAGTACGGGGCCTCGGAAGTACAGCTGCTCGGGCGCGGGCGGCGGCCCCAAAAAACGAACGCGCAGTGCAATGGCTTCGTCTTCGGCCAGGGAGGCCACGCCGCCCAAGCGCATGGTGCCCGACAGCCCCGTGCGGCCCTGCGCGTCCTGCGGTAGGCCCCACAGCGGCCCGATGCGCGGAAACAGCACAAACAGCACCAGCATCACCGGCAACCCCAGCCCGGCGGCGCGCGCCGACAGACCGGCGGCGCGGCGCAGCGTGGGGCGCCCGACGGGCATGTGGGCCAGCACCTGGGCCGTCAACAGGCCCCAGACGGCCAACAAGAGCCACAAACCGGTGAGCAGGGACTGCGAGTAAAGAAAGTGGGTCAGCACCAGAAAGAAGCCCAGAAAAAACACCACCAAGGCGTCACGCCGGGCGCGCAGTTCCAGCGTTTTGAGCGACATCAGCACCACCAGGAGCGTGATGCCCGCTTCCTTGCCCAGCAAGGTGTTCTGGCCCCAGAAGGTCAGCGCCGAAGCAGCGATCAGCAGCGCGCTGATGAGCCATCGGCTGGGCAAGGCGGCCGCCGTCAGGGCCAGACGGGCGCGCCAGGCCAGCAGCGCCACCGACATCACCCCACACCAGGGCGGCAGGTGCAGCAGGTGCGGCGTGATGGTCCAGGCAATCACCAGCAGCTGAAACAGCGTGTCCCGCGTATCACGCGGCAGCTGCTGCAGGCGAGCGCGCCAGTCGGCCATCATCGTGCGTCGCCCCAGCCGCCCAGCAGGTCCAGGGCTTGGCGTTTGTGGGCTTCGCCGTGCTGGGGTGCCAGCTCACGGCCGGGCAGGCGCAAACCGCAGTCCAGGCCCTCGGCGTCGGCCTGCAGCACCCAGGCGGTCAGGCGAGATAGGCGCAGTTCGGTGTCGGTGGTGCCGGCTTCCGTCCAGTCCAGCCACAGCGCGCGGCTGCCGGTGCCGGCGGTTTCCCGGCTCACCAGTTCGCCGCCGCGGGCCACCTTTTTCCACACCACCTGGCGCATGGTGTCGCCGCGCCGCCAGGGGCGCACGCCGTCCCACTCGCTGCCGGCCACGCGGTGGCGCGTGGCTTCATCGCCTGGGGTGGACGCGCTGTGCGGCAAGGCCGGGGCTGGTTGTTCCGGCTGCGGCCAAGCCAAAGCCCGTGCGGCCGGTCGCCACACCGTCCAGGCCCGAAAAAGGCCAAACGGGAACAGCGTTTCCAGCACCAGAGCCGGTGTCGGGTGCCAGCCCCGGGTGGGCGGCACAAACCGCAGCTGTACGCTGCACTGCCCGCCGGCCGGTACATCACACCAGGTGTTGGCGTCGCCAAAGCGGTTGCGGTCTTCAAAGCGCAGCCCCAGGCCATGGCGCTCGCGCGCCGGGCTGGTCAAGACCACTTCCAATGGCGCGGCCTGGCCGGCAAAGCCAGAAGCCACGGGACGCAGATGCAAGGTCAGCCCACGCAGGTTGCCATGGGCCTGGTGCATGGACACCAGGGCCGCGCCAGCCAGCAGGAAAGTCAGCGCATAACCCAGGTTGAGCTGGTAGTTGATGGCCGCCAACAGCATCACCACCAGCGTGGCGCCGAAGGTGAAGCCGGCGCGGGTGGGCAGGATGTAGATGTTGCGCTGGCCCAGCACCCAGGTGTCGGTGAGTGGCAGGCGCGACTGCCACCACTGGCGAAAGCGCGCGCGTGGCGACCAGCCTGGCCGGTCGTTTCCAGCAGGCGTGTTCGCCATCACGGGGCCAGCCCGTTCACGGGATGGGCGTGGCCTCAACCATGGCCCGCACCTGTTCCACAGCGCCGCGCCCGGCGCCGGCCACTGGCACCAGGCGGTGCGCTATGGCTTGTGGCAACACCGCTTGCAGGTCGTCTGGTGCCACGTAGTCACGCCCGCCCAGCAAGGCGCGTGCCTTGGCCACCCGCAGCGCAGCAATGCCCGCCCGCGGGCTCAGGCCTTGTGTGAACCAGGCGCCCGAACGGGTGGCAGCGATCAAGGCCTGCAGGTAGTCCAGCAGCGGCGGCGCGGCGCGCACGGCCAGCACCTGCTGTTGCGCAGCCACCAGTTCTGGTGGCGTCATCACGGGCCGTAGTTGTGCGGTGGCGTGGCGGCGGTCACCACCGCTGAGCAGCTCGCGTTCGGCCGCGCGGTCCGGGTAACCCAGCGTGATGCGCAGCAGGAATCGGTCCAGCTGGCTTTCCGGCAAGGGGTAGGTGCCCAGCTGGTCGCTCGGGTTCTGGGTGGCGATCACGAAGAAGGGCTTGGGCAGCGCGCGGGTCTCGTTTTCGACCGACACCTGCTGCTCTTCCATGGCCTCGAGCAGCGCACTTTGCGACTTGGGCCCGGCGCGGTTGATTTCGTCGGCCAGCAGTACCTGGGCAAACACCGGGCCGGGGTGGAAGACAAAGGCGTCCTTGGCGCGCTCGAAGACGCTGACGCCGATCAGGTCGCTGGGCATCAGGTCGGCGGTGAACTGCACCCGCCGGAAATCCAGCCCCAGTGACACCGCCAGCGCGTGGGCCAAGGTGGTCTTGCCGACCCCGGGCACGTCTTCGATGAGCAGGTGGCCACCGGCCAGCAGGCAGGCAATGCAGTCTTCGATCTGGGGGCGTTTGCCCACCACGATCGTGCTAATCTGGTCAGCCAGCCGTGAGAGCTGGCGCGTGAGGCTTGAGTCCATGCGCGGGACCATACCTGATCAGACGGGGACACGATCTTTCGATGAGCACAGCGTTTTACAGCCATCCGGCCTGCCGCGGCCATGACATGGGTGCCGGGCATCCCGAATGCCCCCAGCGCCTGGACGCCATCACCGACCACCTGCTGGCCACCGGCCTGGACGTGGCGCTGGAGCACCGCCAAGCCCCCGAGGCCACCCGCGAGCAGCTCAGCCGGGCCCACACCAGCAACTACGTCAACGAGATCCACGACCTGCTGGTGCAGGTTCAAAGCAGCGGTGAAGCCCGTGCCATGGACCCCGACACCTGGGCTGGCAGCGGCACCTTGATGGCGGCCTTGCACGCCGCCGGCGCTGCCGTGGCGGCCACCGACGACGTGCTGGCCGGCCGCGCCCAGAACGCCTTTTGCGCGGTGCGCCCGCCGGGCCACCACGCCACGCGCGACGCCACCATGGGCTTCTGTTTCTTCAACAACGTGGCGGTGGCGGCGCGACACGCGCTGGACGTGCACGGCCTGCAGCGGGTGGCCATCATCGACTTTGACGTGCACCACGGCAACGGCACCGAAGACATCATCGCCGGCGACGAACGGGTGCTGATGTGCAGCTTCTTCCAGCACCCGCTGTACCCCTACAGCGGCGCGGTGCCCAAGGGCACCAACATGGTCAACGTGCCAGTGGCGCCCTATACCCGCGGCCCGGCCGTTCGCCAGACCATCACCGACATGTGGCTGCCCGAGCTGGAACGCTTTGCGCCGCAGATGATCTTCATCAGCGCCGGCTTTGACGCCCACCGCGAAGACGACCTGGGCCAGATGGCGCTGGTCGAAGACGACTACGCCTGGATCACACGCGAGCTGATGCAGGTGGCCCAGCGCCACGCGCAAGGCCGCATCGTGTCCTGCCTGGAAGGTGGCTACAGCCTGAGCGCACTGGCGCGCAGCGTGGCCGCCCATGTGCGGGTGTTGGCCGACGTGGCCTGATTTTCTTTAAGCCCCCCATGAATGCCATGTTCTCGGCGGCCGAGCTCGGTCAGCTGGCCGATGCGCTCGTCAAACCCAGCGCACTGATCGAAATCGCTGTCTTCCTGGGCTGCCTGGTGGCGGCGTGGGCTGTGGTGCGGCTGCTGCGCGGCGCCAGGGCCACGCCGGAATCGACCTGGTTTGGTGACCGCATCGTGGACGGCGCACTCTTTCCCGTGCTGGCGCTGCTGCTGGCGCTGTTGGCGCGCTGGCTGCTGAAAGACCAGTTGCCGATTGCGGTGTTCAAGCTGGTGGTGCCGATTTTGATGTCGCTGGCCGTCATACGCCTGACCGTGCGTGTGTTGCACATCACCTTTCCGCAATCGCGCCTGATGCGCCTGGTGGAACGCAGTGTGTCGTGGCTGGCCTGGATCGCCGTGGTGCTGTGGATCACGGGTGCCTTGCCCTTGCTCTTGCAAGAGCTGGACAACATCACCTGGAAGTTTGGCGCCACCAAGATTTCGGTCCGCAACCTGATTGAAGGTGTCATCTCCGGCATCTTGGCGCTGCTGCTGGCGCTGTGGGTCAGTTCGCTGCTCGAATCGCGCTTGCTCAAGGGCGCCACCGACAACATCAGCATCCGCAAGATGGCCGCCAACGCCTTGCGCGCGGTGTTTTTGTTTGTTGGACTGATGTTTGCATTGTCGGCCGCCGGCATCGACCTCACCGCACTGGGTGTGCTGGGTGGCGCGCTGGGTGTAGGCATCGGCTTTGGCCTGCAAAAACTGGCCGCCAACTACATCAGCGGTTTTGTCATCCTGGCCGAGCGCAGCATGCGCATTGGCGACATGGTCAAGGTCGATAACTTTGAAGGCCGTATCACCGACATCACCACCCGCTACACCGTGATCCGTTCGCTGAATGGCCGCGAGAGCATCGTGCCCAACGAGATGATGATCACCCAGCGGGTCGAAAACTCGTCGCTGGCCGACCCCAAGGTGCAGATGACCACCGTGGTGCAAGTGGCCTACGGCACCGACGTGGCCACGCTGTTGCCGCAAATGAGCCAGGCGGTAGCGCAAGTGCCACGCGTGTTGGCCGACCCCGAGCCCATCACGCTGCTGACCGCCTTTGCGGCCGATGGCCTGGAGTTGACCGTGGCCTTCTGGATCGGTGACCCGCAAAACGGCCAGGGCAATGTGCGGTCAAGCGTCAACCTGGCGGTGTTGGCGCTGCTGAACCAGCTGGGGGTGGAGATTCCTTTCCCGCAGCGGGTGGTCCATCAGGGTGCAACGACGGCTGCTCCTTCAGCGCCGCCTGGATGAGCAGCTGCGCCGCCACGGGCGCAGTGACAAACACGAACACGGTGATCAGCAGCTCGTGCCAGCTGGCGCGCCCAGCACAGGCAAAGACCAGCGCCGAGGCCAACAAGGAACAGCCCACGCCCAGCGTGCTGGCCTTGCTGGGGCCATGCAGGCGTTTGAAAAAGTCATCCAACCGCGCCAGACCCCAGGCCCCCACCAGCGCAAAGCCGGCGGCCAGCACCAGCAGCACACTGGCCAGCAGGTCGGCCCACAGCGGCAGGCTGACGGGGCTCATGGCGTGATGTCTCCGTCAGCGGCAAACTTGGCCAGCACCACCGTGCCGATGAAGCCCAAGAGGCCAATCAACAGCGCCACCTCGAACACCACCTTAGCACCCCACAGCACGCCCAGCACCACCAGCAGCGCCATGGCGTTGACATAGAGCGCGTCCAGCGACAGGATGCGGTCGGCCAGGCCGGGTCCGCGCAGCAAGCGCCACGCACACAGCGCCAGGGCCAGCGCAAACGCGCCCAGCACCCATGGCAGCACGGCGTTCAGAACAGGGCCGGTGGTCAATCGAAGATCTCCCTCAGTGGCGTTTCATAGCGGGTCTTGATGTCGCTGATGATGGCGGCTTGGGTGGCGTCGTCAGGGCAATGCAGCGCGTGCACCAGCAGCCAGCGGCGGTCGGCGCTGATGTCTGCCGACACCGTGCCCGGCGTGGTGGTGATGATGCCGGCCAGCAGCACGATGGCGTGGGGTTCGCGCAGGTCCAGCGGCACCCACAGAAAGCGCGGCACGATGGCGCCGGGTGAGCCCAGCACGCGGCGCGTCACGTCGATGTTGCTCTTGACGATGTCGAACAGCACCACACCCGCCAGCCGCGCTGCGGCAGGCCAGGATCGCACCCGTGGACGCTTGGGCCATAGGCGCTCGGTGAACCAGGGCACGGTCAAGCCCAGCAACAAAGCCAGCAGCAGGTGGCCCACGGAGAGCGATTCGTTGAGCATCAGCCAGCTCGAGGTCAAGGCCAGACTCAACAGCGGCGCGGGCAGCAGGTGCTTCACTTCAGCTCCCCGCGTTCACGCATCTCGCGGCGCACGTCCAAGGCCGCCGGCACCGGCAGCGCGCCGAGCACCGCCCGCACGTAGGCTTGCGGCGCCTTCAGCTGCTGAGCCGTGGCCTGGGTGTACCGGCTCAGCGGGTTGGCGAGCACAGCGCAGGCCAGCACCAGGCCGAGCATCAGTACCAGCGCTGTTTGCTGCGCGGGGTGTTGATTCGCTGGTGGCGTCGCGGCGCCCAGTGTTGGCGTGCTCCCGCTCGCCGCGCCGTTCTCCCAGAACAGCACCGACCCGGCGCGGGCCAGTGCCACCATCACCGCCAGGCTGGACGCCAGCACCAGTGACACCACCCAGGCCGCCAGCGGCGTTTGCCCGGCCGCCTGCAGCAGCAGCGCCTTGCCCATGAAAGCCGCCAGCGGCGGCACGCCCGCAGCCGCTACGGCGGCGATGAAAAAGCCCACGCCCAGCGGCGCCCAGCCGGCTTGCATCTGGCCGGCCTGCAGGTGGTCGACACCGCCGCGCTGTCCAATGATGCGGTCGGCCAACAAGAACCAGGCGGCCGCCACCAGCGTGCTGGGTACCAGGTAGAACAGGCCCGCCGCCAGCGTGCCTTCAGTGCCCAGCCCCACGGCCAGCAGCAGCGTGCCGGCCGAGGCCACCACCAGGTAGGCCACCAGCCCGCGCAGGCGCTGCGCAGCCAGGGCGCCCACGGCGGCCAGCACCAGCGTGGCCAGGGCCAGCACGGCCAGTACCGGTTGCTCGGGCAAGAGGCCGGGTGCGACAAAGACCAGCGTGGTCATGCGGGTGATGGCATAGACCCCCACCTTGGTCATGATGGCAAACAGCGCAGCCGTGGGCGCGCTGGCGCTGGCGTAGGTGTCGGGCAGCCAGAAGTACAGCGGCAACAACGCCGCCTTGACCGCAAACACCACCATCAGCAAGAGCGCCGCGGCCTGCGCCAGGCGCTGGTTCTCAGGGCCCAGCTGTGGCAGCTTGACGGCCAGGTCGGCCATGTTCAGCGTGCCCGTCAATGCAAACAGCAGGCTCACCGCCACCAGGAACAGCGCCGAGCCGGTGAGGTTGAAGACCACATAGTGCAGGCCGGCCTTCAGGCGCGCGCGGTTGGCGCCGTGCAGCAAGAGGCCATAGCTGGCGGCCAGCAGCACTTCAAAAAAGACAAACAGATTGAACAGGTCGGCGGTGAGGAAGGCGCCGTTCAAACCCATCAGCTGAAACTGGAACAGGGCATGAAAGTGGCCTGGGCTCTTGGGGTTGGTGGCGCCCTGGCGGTCGGCTCCGCCGGTGGCGTACAGCAGCGCGCCACAAGCCACCAGCGCAGTCAGCAAGACCATCAGCGCACTCAAGCGGTCCAGCGCCAGTGCGATGCCCCACGGTGCACGCCAGTTGGACAGCAGGTAGGCCTGCACCTCACCAGCACTGGCCTGCATCAGCAGCGCGGCGCAGAGCACCGCCAGCAAGGCCGTGGCGGTCAGCGAAAAAGGCCGCACCCACTGCGAGCCCACACGTTCCAGCAGCAGCAGCAGTGCACCCGCCACCAGCGGCAGCACGATGGGGGCAATGAGCTCGTGCCCGCCCATCAGTTGTGCTGCGCCGGCCATCAGCTCGGCTCCTGGCCGTCAACGTGGTCCGAGCCGGTTTCGGCCCGGGCTCGCAAGGCGATCGCCAGCGCCAGGGCGGTCATCGCAAAGCTGATCACGATGGCCGTCAGCACCAGCGCCTGGGGCAGCGGGTCGGCGGTGTTGGCCAGCGTGGCTGGTGCGCCAGCGGTGACGATGGGTACCGCCGCCACCACCACCCGGCCTGAGGCAAAGATGAACAGGTTGACGGCGTAGCTCAGCAGCGTCAGCCCCAACACCACGTCGAAGCTGCGCGCGCGCAGCATCAGCCACACGCCGCAGCCCGCCAGCGTGCCAATACCCAAGGACAGCAGCAGCAACATGTCAGCGCTTGCCCAGCCGGGCGATGGACAGCAGCATGACCATGGTGGCGCCCACCACCACCAGGAACACGCCCAGGTCAAAGGCTGAAGCACTGGCCAAGGGCACGCCGCCCACGCCGGGCAGCCACGGGTAGTCGTAGGTGCTGGTCAGGAAGGGTGCGCCAAACAACCAGCTGCTCAAGCCGGTGGCCGCGGCCAGTGCCAGCCCCCAGCCCACCCAGGCCCGGTAGTCGCCCCGCCCATGCGCTGCCACCCAGAGCGCCCCTTGCGACACCTGTTGCAGCAGCAAGCCAATGGCCAAGACAAGGCCAGCAATGAACCCGCCGCCGGGTGCGTTGTGCCCGCGCAGGTAGAGGTAGATCGCGATCAGCACGGTGAACGGCAGCACACCGCGCGACACCAGCTGCAGCATCAGGCTGGGCGCAGGCGTGTGCAGGGGCGGCCCGGGCAGCCGTGCGCCCATGCCGGCCAGCAGCGCGTGGATGGTCAACGCGGCGATGCCCAGCACGGTGATTTCGCCCAGCGTGTCAAAGCCGCGGAAGTCAACAATGATGACGTTGACCACATTGGCGCCACCGCCCAGCGGCAGTGATTGCTGCAAGAAGAAGTTGCTGATGCTGTGGCTGGGCCGGGTCAGCACCATCCAGGTCAGCGCGGCCACGCCCAGCCCGATGGCCAGCGCCAGCACGGCGTCGCGGGCCACGCGCAGCTTGGCGCCGTCGGCAGCGCTGTGCGGCGGCAGCCATTTCAGCGACAGCATCAGCAGCACGATGCTGACCACCTCGACCAGCAGTTGCGTCAGCGCCAGATCGGGCGCCGAGAACCAGGCGAAGCTCAGGCACACCACCAAGCCCGCCACACCCATCATCACCAGGGCCACCAGGCGCTGGCGGTGCCATACCGTGGTGGCCAGCGTGGCGGCGATGCCAATCAGGCCGACCACGGCGACACCCAGGTTCAGGTCACTCAGATGCAGCGCGGCCGCCTGCGCCGAAGGGCCGGCACCCAGGAAGGGCCAGACACCGGCCGCCAAGGCCAGCAGCAGCAGCAGCAGCAGGTAGCGCTGGAGACTGCCGTTTTGCAGCGCGCCGGTCAGGCCCCGCGCGGCAGCGATGCCTGCGCTTTGCAAGAGCAAGAAGCCTTCGCGGCCGCCCGACTGCACCCAGCCCGGCATGCGCACCAGGCGGTGCAGGTTGACGAAGCGGTGCAAGCCAAAGTACAGCAGCACACCACCAGCCACCGCCACGCCGCTCATCATGAGCGGCAGGTTCAAGCCGTGCCACAGCGCCAGCGTGTAGGGCGGCAGCGTCGGGCCCGGCGCGCCAAAAACGGCGGCCTGTGCCGACACCGCCAACATCGGGCCCACGGTGGCCGCAGGAAACAGGCCCACGGCGACACACAACAGCACCAGCAGCAGCACCGGCAAGCGCATGAAAAACGGTGCTTCGTGCGGCGTCTTGGGCAGGTTCACCGGCTCGCCGTTGAAAAAGGTGTCGTGGATGAAACGCAGGCTGTAGGCCACGCCGAAAACCCCAGCCACCGTGGCACCCAGGGGCAGCAGCCACTGCATGAAGGCGTGGCTGTCCTTGGCCAGCGCTTCGGCAAAGAACATCTCCTTGCTGAGGAAGCCATTGAGCAAGGGCACGCCGGCCATGGCCGCCGCCGCCGTGATGCCCAGCGTGGCGGTGAAGGGCATGTACTTCAGCAGGCCGTTGATGCGCCGCATGTCGCGTGTGCCGCACTCGTGGTCGATGATGCCGGCGCTCATGAAGAGGCCCGCCTTGAAGGTGGCGTGGTTGATGATGTGGAACACCGCCGCCACCACGGCCAGCGGTTCGTCCAGGCCCAGCAGCAGCGTGATCAGGCCCAGGTGGCTGATGGTGCTGTAGGCCAGCAAGCCCTTCAGGTCATGCTGGAAGATGGCGGCGTAGGCACCCACCAACAGCGTGGACAGGCCCACCAGGCTAACCATCCAGAACCAGCTCTCGCTGCCGGCCAGCGCCGGGTACAGACGGGCCAGCAAAAAGACACCGCACTTGACCATGGTGGCCGAGTGCAGGTAGGCCGAGACCGGCGTGGGCGCGGCCATCGCGTGCGGCAACCAGAAATGAAAAGGGAACTGCGCGCTCTTGGTGAAGGCGCCCATCAGCACCAGCACCAAGGCGGTTTCATAAAGCGGGTGGGCGCGGATCAGCGGGCCGGCAGCCAACACCGCGTCTAGCTTGAAACTGCCGACGATGTGGCCCAGCAGCAGCGCGCCGGCCAGCAGGCACAAACCGCCCAGGCCAGTGATGGTCAGCGCCATGCGCGCGCCGGCGCGGGCGTCGTCGCGCTGGTGCCAATAGCCAATGAGCAAAAAGCTGCTCAGGCTGGTCAGTTCCCAGAACAGCACCAGCAGCAGCAGGTTGTCGGCCAGCACCACACCGAGCATGGCGCCCATGAAGAGCAGCAGGAACATGAAAAAGCGCGGCGCGGGGTCGGCCGGGTCCATGTACCAAGCCGCATACAGCACCACCAGCGCACCGATACCGCTGATCAGCAAGGCAAACAGCCAGGCCAGGCCGTCCATGCGAAAGCCCAGATCCAGCCCCAGCGCCGGCAGCCAGGCTACGCTCCAGCGCAGCACCTCGCCGCCAAACACGGCCGGTGCAGCGGCCAGCACGCCCAAGGCCACCGCCAACGTCACGGCGCCTGCGATCATTGCGGAGGCTCGGCGCGCCAGGCCAGGCCAGCAGCCCAGCACCAGCGCGCCCAGCCAGGGCAGCAGCGCCAGCAGTGGCAGGCTCACGGCGCAACGCTCCTCGCGGCACGCTCCAACGGAGGCGCCTGCGGGCAGTCCGGCGTGTTCACGTGTGCTTGCGCTGGCGCAACAACACCACCACCAGCGTGATCAGGGTCAAAGGCAAGACAAAGCTCATCATCGCCACCGAGAACGGCTGCAGGGCGTCGTGTTGCTGCGCGGCCAGGATGACGTAGGCCACATAGGCCACGTAATAGAGCAAGAACACGCCGCCTTCCCAGCGCGCGATCTCGCGACCACTCATGAACACCGGCAGGCAAGCCAGCGCCACGGCCAGCATGACCCAGATGTCAAAGGACAGCAGGGCGGGCGCCATCAGCAGGCCAGCCCCGCCGGGCAAGCTGCCCGAGACCAGGCCGGAAACACCCAGACAACCCAGGATGTTGAAGGTGTTGCTACCGACCACGTTGCCCACGGCGATGTCGCGCTCACCTTTGATGGCGGCGGTGATGGAGGTGGCCACTTCTGGCATGGAGGTGCCCGCGGCGACCACCGTCAAGCCGATGACCAGGTCACTGACGCCCATGGCCTTGGCAAAGCTGACGGCCGCCGTGACCAGCCATTCCGAGCCGTAGACCAGCAGCACCAGACCCACGGCGATCAGGGCCAACTGCGCAGGCAGCCGGCTGTCCCAGGCACCGGGGGCGGCGGGCTGGTTCTCTTGTGCGAACTCGTCCCGCGCGGCCTGCGTCTCGCGGCGTGACTGCAGCACCAGGAACACCGTGTAAGCGACCAACAGGCCCATCAGCAAGAGGCTGTCCAGCAGCCCGAGGCGGCCGTCCAGACCCAGCGCCAGCAGCAGCAGGCTGGCGCCGATCATGATGGGCACTTCTTGCCGTATGAGTTGCACGTTGACCACCAGTGGCGTGATCAAGGCGCTGACGCCCAGGATGAACAGCACGTTGAAGATGTTGCTGCCGACGACGTTGCCAATGGCGATGTCGGTTTGGCCATTGAGTACCGCGCCCACCGACACCGCTACTTCGGGTGCGCTGGTGCCAAAGGCAACGATGGTCAGCCCCACCACCAGCGGCGAAATGCCAAACGACAGCGCCAGCTTGGAAGCGCCCCTGACCAGCAGGTTGGCGCCCAATACCAGGGCCAGCAGGCCAGCAAGAAACAGCAGTGCATTCATAGGGTGGGGACTCTATCGACAATTGGCGCCTGTGCTGCCGCCCACAGCCCAAGCGGGGCGAAAGGATCTGTTCAGCAGTTTGTGCTTGCATAGGCGCCGCCAGGTGGCGGCGCCAGGGCTGGAGCACCCAGGCCGCTTCAGCCGAACGGCAGGCCTTGACAGGCCTGCTACCCTCGGCTGGTGATCCATCTTCCAATGACCGCCTGCCGCGCTTGGGCCCTGAGCCTGGCGTTGCTGTTGGCGCAGGCCCTGGGCCTGCACCACGGTGTGGCGCATGGTGCGATGGGTTCATGGGGTCCGTCAGCATCGGTGCAGGTTCCAGCGGCTGGCTTGGCAACAGGCCAGGTCCACGCAGATCACCGCCATGGGCCGGATGCAACCGCGCTGCAAGAAGCGCCAGCCGGTGCCTTCCATGCCGACCATGACGCAGGCGATGCGCAGTGTCGACTGGTGGACCAAGTCGGCCATGCGGAGCTGCTGTGGCTTTCCCTGCCGAGCACGGCCGTGGTGCCAGCGGATCGGCCAGCGGCCAACCGCGCGCCCTGGTCTGCCGCGCCAGACGCGGCCCACGCACCTTACCAAGCCCGCGGCCCGCCCTGAGCGAGCCGGCAGCGCCCGTCAGGCCGCTGCCACCCGACCCCAGCCCAACTTTCAGCTGCACCGCCGCCGCTGTCGCTGCCGCTTTCGCGCAGCGCGCGGTGCCGCCAACCCTGTCCAGGATTCCCATGATTCAAACCCAAGTCTCTGTCGGGCCAGCCGCCTTGCGCCTGTCGCCCACCACAGCCCCACCGGCCCCGCTGCTACTGCACGCTGCATGCGCAGTGGTTTTGGGCGCGGCCGTCGCCAGCCCAAGCGCGTGGGCGCAGTCCGCGCCTGCTGCCGCCCCCATCGCGGCCGTTACCCCTGCCACCGCCACCGTGATCATCACCGGCAACCCGCTGGGACGCGATGACGCCGCGCAGCCCGTTTCTGCTTTGGCCGGCTCCGGACTGCTGCTGCGGCGGGCCGCCAGCTTGGGCGAAACGCTGGACGGCCTGCCCGGCGTGTCTGCCAGCGGCTTTGGCCCCAACGCCAGTCGGCCGGTGATCCGTGGCCTGGACGGTGACCGTTTGCGTGTGCTGGACAACGGCGGCGCGTCGGTCGATGCGTCCAACCTCAGCTTTGACCACGCGGTGGCCATGGACCCTTTGGTGGCCGAGCGCATCGAAGTGCTGCGTGGCCCCGCGGCATTGCTCTATGGCGGCAACGCCACCGGCGGTGTGGTCAACGTCATCGACAACCGCATTCCTCGCCAGCCCGCCCAGGGCCTGAGCGGTCGTGCAGAACTGCGACTGGGTGGCGCCACTCAGGAACGCAGCAGCGCTGCCGTGCTGGAAGGTGGCGCCGGGCGACTGGCCTGGCACGCCGATGTGATGGGCCGCAACAGCGGTGACCAAAGCGCCCCGCTTTACACCCCAGTGGAAGATGGCGCACTGCTCGACCCCACCAAGCGGGTGCGCAACTCGGCGGCCCGCGCGCACGGTGGTGCCTTGGGTGCGTCATGGGTCAGCGATCAGGGTTACCTGGGCGCGTCGGTGGACACGCTGCGCAATCGCTACGGTGTCACAGCCGAGCCCGATGTGTTGATCCGCATGCAGCGCGAGCACGCAGCGCTTGCAGGCGAGTGGCGTTGGACCCAAGGTTGGCTGCGCAGCGTCAACGCCCGCGTCGGCAGCACCCGCTACCAGCACGAAGAAGTCGAGGGCAGCGGAGATGTCGGCACCACCTTCAAGAGCCGCGGCCAGGACCTGCGTCTGCAGGCCCAGCATGCGCCACTGGGCGGGGTTGAAGGTGTTTGGGGCTTGCAGACTGAGAACCTGACCTTTTCGGCTCTGGGTGAGGAAGCCTTTGTGCCCGGCACACGAACCCGCTCACAAGCCTTGTTTGCGTTGGAAGAACTGCCACTCGGTGCGCTGACGCTGAGCTTGGGCGCTCGTGCCGAGCAGGTGCGCGTGCAGTCCCTTGGTGACGAACCCGGCACCGCCGCGCCGCGTTTTGGCGCGCCCGCGCAACGCCGCTTTGAGCCGCGCAGCTTTTCGCTGGGGCTGCGTGCGACGCTGGCGCCCGGGTGGAAGGTCTCGGCCAGCCTGGGCAGCACGCAACGTGCGCCGGCCTACTATGAGCTGTACGCCAACGGGGTGCACGTGGCCACCGCGGCCTATGAACAAGGCGACCCGAGCCTGGGTTTGGAGCGCAGCCGCCACGGTGAACTGGGCTTGGCCTGGCATCAGGGCGCACACAGCTTCAAGGCCAACGTGTACAGCACCCGCTTTGCCAACTTCATTGCGCTGGAGGCGACGGGTCTGGACATCTCGGTGCCCGGCGCGCCAGGAGACCCACCCAGCTTGGTGCCCGAGTACCGCTTTGAAGGGGTAAGGGCGCGCCTGCAGGGCTTTGAAGTGGAGGGCAAAACGCGCTTGCTGCAAAGTGGCATGACGCTGGACCTGAGTGGCGGTGTGGACCTGACACGCGGTGACAACCTGAGCGCAGGTCAACCTTTGCCACGTTTGTCCCCGCTGCGAACCCGACTGGGCTTGGAAGCGGGCTTGGGCCGCTGGAGGATGGGCGTGGACGCACGGCACGCAGCTCGACAGACCCGCTTTGGGGCCAACGACAGTGCCACCAGCGCCTACACCACGCTCGACCTCTGGGCCAGCGGCAGCCTGTGGACTTCGCAGCAAGGGGCCGGTGGCGCGACCTGGTTCACCAAGCTGACCAACGCCAGCAACGAACTGGCTTACAACGCTGCGGCGGTGGCCACCATTCGTGGCTTGTCGCCCCTGGGAGCACGGGCCTTGTCAGCTGGCCTGCAAGTGCGCTGGTAGGTCGGGGCTGGCCTGCGGGCTCAGGAGCATGCCGGTCCTTCTTGCAGGGAAGGGGGCGAATCAGGGAGCCAAGCGCTCCCTGACCCATTGACCGTCTTGCAAGCGGTAGCGCAAACGGTCATGCAGGCGGCTCTTGCGGCCCTGCCAGAACTCCCAGCGGTCGGGCACCAGCCGGTAGCCGCCCCAGTGCGGCGGCCGCGGCGGGTTCAGCGCGTTCAGGGCGGCGGCCTTGGCCGCGCCCGTGACCAGCACCGCACGCGACGTGATGACCTGGCTTTGCGGCGAAGCCCAGGCGCCCAGGCGTGAGTCCAAAGGGCGGGTGGCGTAGTACGCGTCCGACTCCTGCGGGCTGGTTTTTTGTACGCCGCCTTCGATGCGCACCACGCGCTCCAGCTCCACCCAGTGAAACTGCAAGGCGGCCTGGGGCAGGTGGGCCAGTTCCTGGCCCTTGCGGCTGTTGTAGTTGGTGTACCAGACGATGCCGCGCGCGTCCACACCCTTGATGAGCACGATGCGGGTCGACGGCCTGCCGTCGGCTCCCACGGTGGCCAAGGTCATGGCGTTGGGCTCGGGCAGATGCGCGCTCAGGGCCTGGTCAAACCAACGCTGAAACTGCAGCAGTGGGTCGGCTTCAGAGGCGGTCTCGTCGAGTTCGTCTCGTTCGTAGCTTTTGCGCAGCGCGGCGATGTCCATCTGGGCAGTATAGAAAGCTTGCGAAGAGCACTCGAGTCCATGATGGGCGAGCTGTTGGTTCCGGGTGAACCCGCAGAAGGGCTTGGCGGCAAACGTGCAGCGTTAACGGGTGTTCTGGGGAGCATCCCTTACGGGGAACGACGTAAGTGAAGCTCCCACTACCTGAGCGGCGCAGGCGTCGCCATTCTTAAGGCCAAGGAGGACGCAGATGGGGCTGGATCAAGCCCTGCGCGTCAACATAAGAATGCGCTTTCGCCCCACCATTGTTGTGCTTGCAGCCGGTCGTGGCAGCCGCTTTGGTGGTGCCGTGCACAAGCTGGAGCAAGCCTTGGGGCCCAGCACCGTGTTGGGTTGCACCCTGCGCCATGCCATCGAAACGCAGTTGCCGGTTTTGGTGGTGACCACGGCGGCGCTGCTGCCTTTGGTGGGCAAGCAGGTGGCCACGCGCGACATCGTGGTGCTGAGCGACGGCGAAGCGGCGCGCGGCATGGGCTACAGCATTGCCGCAGGTGTGGCCGAACGCTCAGGTGCCCCGGGATGGTTGGTGTTGCCAGGGGACCTGCCGCTGGTGCGCCCGGGCAGCATCCTGGCCGTGGCCACGGCGCTGGAACAGCATGCCGTGGTCTGCGCCCAGTACAAGGGCCGCCGGGGCCACCCGGTGGGCTTTGCCGCCGAGCTGTACTCTGAACTCAGCGTGCTGGACAACGACGATGGCGCGCGACGCGTGGTGGCGCGCTACCCGGCCCATGGTGAAGAACTGGACGATCCTGGTGTGCTGATGGACGTGGACACGCCGCACGACCTGGCAGCCCTACAGAGCCGCGTGGCTGAAGGCCCTGTTGCCGACCGTTGACCCCGCTTTCGCAGGCCGTGTCTCAGGCGACTACAGCAGGCCTTGTTGGTGCGCCAAGCTCATCAGTCGCTCGATCTCGCGATCAAAGGTGCCGCGTTCGCGCAAGGCCTTGGCGGTTTCAGCCAGGTACTGCAGCGTGGTGCCGTAGCGGCCCCGGGCGTTGCGCAGGATGTGGGTCATTTCTGCATCGCTCAGCCGGGGCAGGCAGGCCACACTGCGTCGGCTCAGGGTGAATGCCAAGGCCAGCACCGGGCCTTGCGCGGTGCGGCAGGGCAAGAGCCGGGCGTCGTACACGCCGGTGGGCATCTCCCGCGCCCACAGGCGGTCCAGTTCGTGTTCGGCTTGCTCAGCGTGCAGCCGGTAGGCCACGCCCTTGCAAGAACCCCCCGGCAACAGCGCGAAGACCAGCCCCGGCTGCTCGGCGGTGCCGCGGTTGACGCGTGAACGCATGGCCAGTGCGCGGTGCCAGCCGTGCAGCAGGGCAGGGCGTTGCTCGGCGGCGTCGAAATCGGGGCGCCAGATCAACGAGGCATAGCCAAAGATCCAGCGTTCGGTACAGCGCCCCCGCTGCGCCTCAGCCTGCCATTGCCTGCGCAAGGCTTGCAGCGCTGCCGCGGGGTCGCGAAGGATCAGTTCGGGGGCGATGCTGGAGCTCACGGCCGTGAGCATCGCATGCCTTCAGATGGGATTGACGGTGTAACCGAGTTACATAACAATCTGGGTCATGGTTACATCGTTTGACTCCCCCAGCGTCCCCATCAACGCCGTGCTGGACACGGTCACCCGGCGCATCACGATGCGCAGCGCCGAGCTTCGCCAGGCCTATCTGGCGCGCATCGATCGCCTGGTGCAGCGCCCGCCTGGCGCCCAGCGCATGGGTTGCGCCAACGTGGCTCACGCCTTCGCGGCCATGCCTGGCTCCGACAAGTTCCGCGTGGTGGCGGACAAGGGGCCGCACCTGGGCGTGGTGACCTCCTACAACGACATGCTGTCGGCCCACCAGCCCTATGAAGGCTACCCGGCCTTGATCCGCGAAGAAGCGGCGCGCCACGGCGCCACGGTGCAGGTGGCGGGTGGCGTGCCGGCCATGTGTGACGGTGTCACCCAAGGCCTGCCGGGCATGGAGTTGAGCCTGTTTTCGCGCGACACCATCGCCATGAGCACGGCCATCGCGCTGACACACGACGTCTATGACGCCGTGCTTTTGCTGGGCATCTGCGACAAGATCGTGCCGGGTCTCTTGATCGGTGCCTTGCACTTCGGTCATCTGCCCTGCGTGTTTGTGCCGGCGGGGCCGATGAGCACGGGCTTGAGCAACACCGAAAAGAGCAAGGTTCGCGAACAGGCTGCGCAGGGCAAGGTGGGTCGCGAAGCCCTGTTGGCCGCCGAGAGCGCGGCCTACCATGGCCCAGGTACCTGCACTTTTTATGGCACGGCCAACAGCAACCAGATGCTCTTGGAAGCGATGGGCCTGCATGTGCCGGGCGCGGCCTTTGTGCACCCGCACGCCGGTTTGCGCCAGGAACTGACCCGCGAAGCCGTCCGCACGGCCTTGGCCATCAGCAGCAAGGGCCAACGCTTCACGCCGATCGGCCGTTTGGTGGACGAGCGGGTGATCGTCAATGCCATGGTGGCCTTGCTGGCCACCGGCGGCAGCACCAACCACCTGATCCACTGGGTGGCGGTGGCGCGCGCGGCCGGCATCCTGATCGACTGGACCGACTTTGCCGATCTCTCGGCCGCCACGCCTTTGCTGGCCCGTGTCTACCCCAACGGCAGCGCCGATGTGAACCAGTTTCAGGCCGCCGGCGGACCTGGATTTGTGCTGCGCGAGCTGCAAAACAGCGGCGGTTTGCACAACAACGTGGCCACCGTGGCAGCCGGCGGTTATGCGGCCTATGCGGACGAGCCCACCATGGACGCGGGGCGGCTGACCTGGCGTCAGCTGCCAGCGGGCGGTGGTAACGCCGACATCGTGCGTCTTGCCACCCAGCCGTTCAGCACCAGCGGCGGCTTGAAGTTGCTGCAAGGCAACCTGGGCCGCAGTGTCATCAAGACCTCGGCCGTGCCCGACCACTGCCATGTCATCGAAGCACCAGCCCGGGTCTTTGACAGCCAGGAAGGCCTGTTGGCGGCCTTCAATGCGGGCGAGTTGGAGCGTGACGTGGTGGCGGTGGTTCGCTTCCAAGGCCCACGCGCCAACGGCATGCCCGAACTGCACAAGCTGACGCCGCCCTTGGCCGTGTTGCAGGGTAAGGGCTTTCGCGTGGCGCTGGTCACCGACGGCCGCATGAGCGGTGCCAGCGGCAAGGTGCCGGCGGCCATCCACGTCAGCCCTGAAGCCTTGGCCGGTGGCGCCTTGGCTCGTGTGCGTGACGGCGATCTGATTCGCTTGGACGCCGTGGCGGGCACGCTGCAGGCCTTGGTGGACGAGTCGGAATGGGCCGCCCGCGAGGTTCAGTCAGCCCCTGCGCAGCACAAGCAAACCCATGCCCACGACCTGGGCCGAGAACTCTTTGCCGGCATGCGGCGCAACGTGTTGAGCGCCGAAGAAGGCGCCATCACGTGGATGTAAACCTTGAATTGAAAGCGACCATGAATTCCACGCTTGAGCTGGCCGCGTACGGCCCCGTGATTCCCGTCATCGTGATCCAGCGGCTGCAAGACGCCGTGCCCTTGGCGCAGGCTCTGGTGGCCGGTGGCGTGCGGGTGCTGGAGGTGACGATGCGAACGCCGGTGGCGCTGGCAGCCATTGAAGCCATAACGCGCGCGGTGCCTGACGCCATCGTGGGTGCAGGCACCATCCGCAGCGCCGCCGATGCGCGTGCGGCGCGCCAGGCGGGCAGCGCCTTTGGGGTCAGCCCGGGCTACACCGCAGAAGTGGGTGCGGCTTGTCGCGAAGTGGGCCTGCCGCTGCTGCCCGGCGTGGCCACCGCCAGTGAAGTCATGGCTGCCCAGGCCGACGGCCTGAGCTTCTTGAAGTTCTTTCCGGCCACGGCCGCTGGGGGCATTCCGATGCTCAAGGCCCTGGGTGGCCCGTTTCCCGACGTCGTGTTTTGCCCCACCGGGGGCATCACGGCGGAAAGCGCTCCGCAGTTTCTGGCCCTGCCCAACGTGAAGGTTTGTGGCGGCTCGTGGTTGACGCCGCAAGATGCTGTGGACGCTGGCGATTGGGACCGCATCACCCGTTTGGCAAGAGCGGCCAGTGGGCTTCGCGGCTGATGGCCGGTGATCACGGGTGAGTGGCACGCGCTCGCTGGGCGTTGCCAAGCGCGGCGACCGTCGTCAAGGCGTCGTCAAGGCGCCGTCAAGGCGCCGTCAGAGCTGAGGCTTGACCTCGCCGCAGGTGGCCGTCAGCCATCGTGCCTGGGTCTGCACTTCCATCGTTTCTTCGCGCTCCTTGCGCTGGCTGGTGATGGACAGCGAGCCCTTGTGTTCTTTGGGGCTGATCACGGTGAATTCACCGCTGCCGGTGGCCTTGCGCGTGCCGCCACATTCGATGGTGAACTTCACCGTGTTGCCACTGCGTGAGCTGCTGGTTTGTTTGCACTGACCCTGCTGCTGCGGCACTTCGTCGCGCGCAGCTTGTTCAGGCGTCAGACAGACCTTCATGGTCATGGGCTGGCCGGCGGCGGGCAAGCCACCTGCCACGCCATGGCGACCCATGGCCTCTTCAATCTGTTTGCGCTTTTCGGGTGGCATGGCCGCCAACTGGGCCTGCATCTGCGCCATGGCGGCTTCGATCTGACCGCTGCCAGTTTTCATGGTGACCTGGTGTTCCCACAGGCCAGGGGTCAACTTTTGGGCTTGCGCCTGGGACGCTGCGCAGGCCCAGGCCACCAAGCTCACTGTTAGCTGAATCACCGTTTTCGTTTTCACGGGGTCTCCTTTGAAAGCAGACCGGTTGATGCCCGGCCGCGCGGTGCTACCAACTGCCGGTGTTGGGCATGGAAGCCCAAGGCTCCGCTGGGGGCAGTGCAGTGCCGGCCTGCAGCAGTTCGATGGAAATCTGGTCGGGTGAGCGCACAAAGGCCATGCGACCATCACGCGGTGGGCGCAGCACCGTGACGCCATGGTCCATCAGCTGCTGGCAGGTGGCGTAGATGTTGTCCACCGCGTAGGCCACGTGGCCAAAGTTGCGGCCGCCGCCATAAACCTCGGCCGTGCCATCGGCCGCGGGCCAGTTGTAGGTGAGCTCGATCTGCGCGCTGTGGTCGCCGGGCGCCGCCAAAAAGACCAGCGTGAAGCGCCCGCCTTCATGGTCGCGACGGGACAAAACGTCCATGCCCAAGGCGTCGCGGTAAAAGCGCAACGAGGCTTCGATGTCGGTCACGCGGACCATGGTGTGCAGGTATTTCATGGGCTGGATTGTGGCGCGACAGCAGGGGTTCTGCGCCAGCTGCCGAATCAGACCTTGGATGCCGCTCGCGGTTCGAACACCAGGCAGGTGGTGGAGCCATGCGCGTAAAGCTTGCCATCGGGGCCGACCAGCCGTGCGTCGGCAGTGGCGGTTTGGCCGCCCACATGAATGACCTGACCGATGGCCCGCACCCGCTGCACGTCGGGCTTGATCGCGCGGATCAGGTTCACCTTGAGTTCCAGCGTGGTGTAAGCCCTGCCCGCGGGCAGCGCCGAGTGCACGGAGCAGCCCAGCGCAGAGTCCAGCAGGGTGGCGTACCAGCCGCCGTGCACCGAACCCATGGGGTTGAGGTGACCCGGGCCGGGCGTGCCCTGGAAGACGGCGCGGCCCAAGGTGACCTCGATCAACAGAAAGTTCAGCGTTTGGCCGATGGACGGATAGGCCAGCTCGCCGGCCAGCATGGCTTGCAGCATGTCCAGACCACTGCGGCTCTGGGCCTGGTCCATGGGCAGAACACCCGCACCTGGACCTTTGGAGACCCGCTGCCGTTGCGCGGTTTCAGCGTCCAGCCAGGCTTGCAGTTGATTCGACATGGCAGGGTAGGACAGACCGTGATGAGGCAGCAACTTTAGCGCGGGTAGCAGCACCGGCCGACAAGCACCGGCCGGCGACGCACCTGGTGCCAAAAGCGCCGGGCAGGCGGCGTGAGCTGCAAACCCGATTCAAGCGGGGCTGTTGCTCTCGTGATCGAGCCAAATAGCCATGCCCTGGGCGTTCAATTCCAAGTCCATGGTCAACAACTCGGCAATGCGCTGGTCAGACAGCACCGATCCGTGCTGGCGCAGACTGCGGGTAAAGATGTCCAACTGACCACGCTTCAAGGCTTCGTGGCGCGTGGGGTCGGAGGCGGGGGCTGCCATGCACCATCAGGCAGGCCGCGTCGAAGTGTTCGCGTTGAAAAGCGGTGTTGACGGCTTAGATGCCGCGGCCAAGCTCCAAAACAAAGGCGGGCCATGGCCCGCCTTGCTTGAAATCGAGCTGTGTGCTCAGGTCGGTCAAGAGGCCAGGATGGTCCACAGGCGGGCGATTTCCGCCACGCCGTCGTTGCCTTTGATGCTGCGCAGCGTCTGCACGCCAGCGGCCTTGCTCTTGGGCGACTGCAGCTGCGCCATGCCGAGCCGAAGCTTGGCGTCCTCGGGGCGCTTGAGGCTGCCTTTGGCGATACCCTTTTGGATCAGGTCGATGCCTTTGTCCACTTCGCCGAGCGAGACGTAGGCGTAGCCGATTTTTACCAAGCCGTCGCCTTCCTTGAAGGTTTCGGCTTCGGTCAACTGGTTGGCCAGGCTGGCTTTGGCTTCGCCCTCCTGCTTGACGGCCAGTTCGCGCAGCCGTTGGTGGCGCGCGGCTTCGGGGCCGGTGCCCAAAACGCCAGCCTTGATGCCTTGGTCGGCAACACGTCGAGCTTCAGCCGGCAAGGCTGCCTGCAACGACAGCTGCGCCATTTCCATGTAGTCCTCGGTCTTGCTCAGCGTGCCGCTGGCCAGGCGCAAGCGCATCAGGTCCAGTGCAAAGCGGTCGGCAAAGCCGGCCTTGCGCGGCAAGCGGCTGAGGTAGGCGTTCCAGTAGTCTTTCTTGGTGTAGTAGCTGAGCAGCTTTTCCAGCGTCACCACGTAGCCGGCCGTGTTGCCTGTGCGCTGTTGCGCGTCGGCCAAACGCAGCAGGTCACCTTCTTCAGGCCGGCGACCGGCTTGCTCGGCGCCGGCAACGGCGGCGGCGGCGTCCTTGGCAATCGCGCTGTAGTCACCGCTGGCGCCTTGCAAATAGGCTTGCATCTGCTTGATGCTGGGGCCTGTATTGCCAGCTGCAATGGCCTTGTTCAGCCATTCCGTGGCCTTGGCGTTGTTGCGCTGCTGGGCGTAGGCAGAGGCCAACTGCTCGGCATAGGAGCCCAGCTGAGCGCCGCTGGCCCGACCAGCCAGTGATTCCAGAGCCTGAATGGCCGTTGCAGTGTCACCAGCGCGCTGGGCAGCGCTGGCTTTCATGCCATCGATGATCTGCCGCTCGGCCGGGGTGATGCCGGCCACGCCTTCGGCCTCGCGAACCTTGCCCAAAGCCTCTTTCGCTTTGCCAGACTTGAGGTAGTCGCTGGCCTGTTGCAAGGGCTTGCCCACCTCGGCACGAACGCCCTGGGCCTGTGCAGACGTCAGGCTGGCCGCTGCCAGGGCAGCGATGGCGGCAAATTGAGCCAAGGTCGGCATGGCACGCAAGGTCTTCATGTTTACAAAAGGCGGGTTCTAGAGGAACTGTTCGTTGCCGACGATGCCGATCTTGGTCACGCCCAACCTCTGGGCGGTGGCCATGATCATCGCCACGTGCTTGTAGACCACCAACTTGTTGGGGCGCAGGTGCACTTCGGGTTGATCGGCCTGCGCAGCAATGGCAGCCAAGCGCGACTCGATCGCAGCGCGGTCGCCCGGTTGGATGACCTCGCCATTCCAGCCGATGGTGCCGTCGAAGTCGACGTCGATGCGCACGATCTCAGGTGGCTTGGGCGGTGGAGCCGCGTTGTTGGGCACCGGCATGTTCATCTTGACGGCATGCGTCTGGATGGGGATGGTGATGATGAACATGATCAACAACACCAACATCACGTCAATCAATGGCGTGGTGTTGATGTCGACCATCACCTCAGGGGCATCGTCCGAGCCCCCACCTGAACCGACGTTCATTCCCATGTTCTGGTTCTCACTTCAAACGAGCGCCAGCGCCGGCGGGAGGCTCGGTGATGAAACCGACCTTGAAGATGCCTGCACGCTGACAGGCCACCACCACGCGGCCCACGGATTCGTAGCGCACTTCGGAGTCACCACGGATGTGGACTTCGGGCTGTGGCTCTTTGACGGATTCGACCTTCAGGCGTTTGACCAAGGCCTCAATGTCGGGCATGCGCTCTTTGGACCAGTAGACCTCGCCGTCGCGGTTGACCGCGATGACGATGTTTTCGGGTTTGGTCAGGGTCGGCAGGTTGCGCTCCTTGGGGAGCTCGAGCTTGATGGTCTGGGTGACCACCGGAACGGTGATCAAGAAGATGATCAGCAACACCAGCATCACGTCCACCAGGGGCGTGGTGTTGATGCTGTTGTTGAGCTCGGGCTCGCCGTCTTCCGACGCGGAGCCGACGTTCATTCCCATGGGTGGGACTCCTGGCTGGCTGAGTTGAAGGCGTCGTGAATGCTCAGGACGGCGATCAACGCTTGCCTGCGATCAGCACGTTGTGCAGGTCGCCAGCAAAGGCCTTGGTCTGGTCCATCACGGCCTTGTTGCGACGCAGCAGCCAGTTGTATCCCATCACCGCAGGCACAGCCACGGCCAAGCCGATCGCGGTCATGATCAGAGACTCACCGACCGGGCCGGCCACCTTGTCGATGGAGGCTTGGCCGCTGATGCCGATCTTGACCAGGGCGTTGTAAATGCCCCAAACGGTACCGAACAGGCCGACAAACGGTGCGGTGGAGCCCACCGTGGCCAAGATGGCCATGCCGTCTTGCAGGCGGTTGTTGATGTTGCCCACCGAGCGGTCCACCGCCATGCCGATCCAGGTGTGCTTGTCGATGCTTTCGACCATCGTGCCTTCGTGGTGGTCGCTCGCCTTGATGCCTTGCTCGGCAATGAAGCGAAAGGCTGAACCTTCTTCCAGAGTGCCTACGCCGGCCTTCACCGAGGTTGCCTTCCAGAAGGACTCGGCCGAATTCTTGGCGCTCTTGAGCATCGAGCGTTGCTCCAGCAACTTGGTGATGATCACGTACCAGCTGGCCATGGACATGATGGTCATGATGACCAGCGTGGTGTGAGCGACGGCGTCGCCCTGCGTCCACAGTGCCTTCAGACCGTAAGGGTTATCGACCGCTTCTTCGGTGATGACGGGCTTGGCTGCGGCAGCAGCAGCCGGGGCAGCCGCTGGCACGGCCTCAGGCGCAGAAGCTGCTTGCGCAAACGCCATCATGGGCATGCTGAGTGACAGCACAAAACCCGCCAGCAGCGTTGCCAGCGACTTCGCGGCCCTAGAGCGGGCGGAGATGAATTGGTTCATAGACATGTGGACTCCAAGGGGAACGGGTCGCGCGGCCCTTTAGCCGCGCTGCTAGGGAACTGGATTAGTCGAGCTTCCAGACGTAGTCGACGGTAAAGCTGGCACCAACGGGGCGGCCGTTTTCGTCCTGCCCAGCCCTGAAACTGCATTCGCCAAGCTTCGAAACGGCAATCCGATCCAGGGACTTGTGCTCTCGCGTGGGGCCAGACGATTTCAGGACCTCTGGCGCACCAGCCAGCTTTCCATCAGCACCCACGTTGAAACGCACCGTGGTGGTCCCGGTGGCTTCTGCGTTGCGGGCGGCGCGTGGGTAGTCATCACCCGTTGGTGCACAAGCTTGCACGTTGGCAATGGCAGGACGCGCAGCCACGCGGGGCGCTGCTGGCGGCGCTGGCGGCGCGGCTGGCGCCGGTGGCGGCGACACGGTCACGGCCGTGGGCGGCGGGGCCACCTGGGTCGTGGTGATGGTGGCCGCCGGCGTGGGCGGCGGGTTCACGTTCACCTCGGGCGGTGGCACGAAGGAAGGCGGCGGCGGCGCAAACTTGGGCGGCGGCGGCAGGTTTTCGGGCGGCGGCGGCGGCGGCGGCTTGGCCTCTTCGATGATCTTGGTCTCGATCGGGCCTTTGATCACTTCCACCATGCGCTGGGCCAAGCCGTTGAGCAGGCCATATCCCAGCAACAGGTGCAGTGCCAGCACGGCGCCAAAACCAACCATGTGCTTGGTCGGCTTGCGTTGTTGGTCAGCAAAATCCACTCGTTCCTCCAGCCAAGCCTGCCGCTTGGTAGCGGGTCGCAAGCTTGCGCAACTAAATTTTCCGTGGCCTCGTGAGCCGCCCCAGATGGATGCACCCGAGGCGGGCGACTATATCGCGAAGAATCGCGTCGCCGACCCGGGGCATCACCCTAGGCTTGAGGGGTACCAGCAAGTACCGCAAGGTAACTGTCGCAACCACGCAAGTTTGGGGCCAGACCCTTTCAGCGCGGGAAGGCAGCGAAGGCGAAGCGGCAGGCGAATTTCAGTTCGTCGAGGCCATAGCCGAGCCTTGAGGCTGCTCCAAGAGCAATTCCACTGCGGCCGCCGCGGCATTGGATTGATCGCAAACGACCACCTGGCGTGCCGAAATGGAACGTAACCAGGTCAGCTGCCGTTTGGCGAGCTGCCGAGTGGCCGCGATGGCAGCGGCCTGCCAGTCGGTGTCTCGCGGTGGGTCGTTGCGATCCAGGGCTTGCCAGACTTGCCGGTAGCCGACACACCGCATCGAAGGCAGGTCGGCATGCAGGTCACCGCGGGCGCGCAGTTGGCGCACTTCGTCGACCAGGCCTGCGTCGATCATGTCGCCAAAACGCCCTGCGATGCGTTCATGCAACCAGGCTCGTGACTGTGGCTCCAGTGAAACCAGGGGCCAGGCTGCACCTGTTGCCACGATGGGGCCGTGGCTGGGCCGGTGCCAGTCGGACAAGGTCCTGCCGCTCACCTGCCAGACCTCCAGTGCCCGTTGAATGCGCTGCGCATCGGCCGGTGCCAAACGAGCGGCGGTGGCTGGGTCCAGCTGCGCCAGTTCGGCGTGCAGCGCGGGCCAGCCCAGCGCTTTCGCGCGCTGGTCGATCTGGGCCCGCACGTGGGCATTGGCTTCGGGCATGGCGTGCAGGCCTTCACGCAGGGCCTTGAAGTAGAGCATGGTGCCGCCGACCAGCACGGGCCATCGACCACGAGCTTGAATCTGCGCCACCAGTTGCTCGGCGTCGGCCACAAAGCGGGCGGCCGAATAGCTCTGCGAAGGGTCGATGATGTCGATCAAGTGATGGGGCACTGCAGCGCGATCGGCCGGGCTGGGTTTGGCGCTGCCGATGTCCATGCCGCGGTAGACCAGCGCCGAGTCGACACTGATGATCTCGATCGGCAAGACCTGGGCCAGCGCCATCGCCACCGCCGACTTGCCACTGGCTGTGGGTCCGGCCAGGCACAAGGCCGTTGGTTTCATCGCAAGGCCCTTTGCACCAGGGTCCAGGCCACCAGGCTGGTGGCCACCGACCAGAAGCACAGGCCCCACAACAGCGGCCGCACCGTGCCGTCCAGCGCCACCCCCAGCCAACGTCCGATGGCAAAAGCCACCAGCGCCAGCAGCACGCCGGCCAGGGCAGAGGCCGTGCCAGCTGCAGCCGGAAAAGGACCGACCACGCCCGCCTGTCCGCAGGGCTGGTGCAGGCCATGGCCCAGCGCAAAGATGCACTGCGGTACCAGCACCGCCCAAACGGTTTCCACCTGGGCCCAAGCCGCCATGCCGCCCAGGGCACCGCCAACCAGGGTGAAAACCGCGCCGCGCCCGACGGCGCCGTCCATGCCATGCTGACGAATCCAGCGTCGGCAGATGAACGTGCCAACGATGTAGGACAAAGAGCCCACCGCCATGACCAGGCCATAAGCCGCCGGCGACAGGCCCAGCACGTCCATGTAGACAAACGAAGAGCCCGCCAGGATGGTGAACAGCCCGCCGTAGGTGCAGGCCACCAACAGACCCCAGGCGCGGAAGACGGGGTGCTTGGAAATGCCCCAACAGGTGGCCAGCAGCGGGCGCCACTGGGTGGCTCGGGGTTGCGGCTGGGTCAAAGTCTCGGGCCATTGCACAGCCACCCACCACAGCGTCAGTGCACCGCAAGCGGCTACCGCCAGCAAGCTGCCCCGCCAGCCCCACCAGAAGGCAGACAAGCCGCCCAACAAAGGGCAAAGCAGTGCAATGACCCCCAGACCCGTGAGTGCCCAGGCCATCACCTGCGCGCCGGCCGCGGGCTCAAACAGGTCGCGCAACACGGCGCGCGCACACACCACCGCGGCGGCCATGGCTGCGCCCTGCAGGCCGCGCCACACCACCAGTGCTTCGATGCTGCCACTGGCTGCGCAACCCAGACTGGCCACGGTGTAGAGCGCCAGCCCACCCAGCAGCACCGGTCGCCGGCCGAAGCGGTCCGAGACCGGCCCCCAGAACAGTTGCGCCAGGCCAAAGCTCAGGATCAGCACCGACATGGTCAGCTGTGTCCACACCATGCTGCCACCCAAGTCGCGCGCCAGGAAAGGCAACGACGGCAGGTACAGGTCGGTGGTGACGGGCTGCAGGCCCAGCAGCAGCGCGAGCGTGAAGGCGGCCATCACCAGCGTCACGGCGGGAGGAGCGGCCACGGTGGCCGACGACGGAGAACTCATCCGCGGCGAGGTTATCAGGGCCCGGGGGTCACTTCAGGGCGGCTCTGGGCCGGACCCGGACGGGTTTGATCGGCCTCGGCCGCCGTCGGTCGCGTGAAGGTGCCACTTCGTCGCGCGCAGATCGTGACCTGAAGGTCATTCACCGATGATGCACGCTCTAGAACCACTCGCTGCTGAGCCTCCATCACATGACATTCCCATCTGCTTCTTCCCCCTATCGCCTGGTGGCCAGCTTGCTCTGCGGCGTCCTGGTCGGCTGGATACCTGGGGCCAGCGCTCAGACCTTCAAAGACCCTGCGCTGGAGGCGCTGTTCACCGCAGAGAAGACCGACGAACTGCAGCGTGTGGCGCAGCAACGCCTGGTCAGCCAGCCGGGCGACGCGCAGGCCGTGTTGGCACTGGTGCTGGCCGCCATGGAAAGAGATGACCCGCCCGCCCGCGCCAAGGCGCTCGAGCGGGCGCAAGCCTGCGCTGAAAAGCAACCCCAGTCCGCGCCATGTCAGTACGCCCATGGCGTGCTGCTGGGTGTCCAGGCCATGTCGGAGGGGATGGTCAAGGCCGCGCGCAGCGCTGGTACCGTGAAGGCGGCCCTGATCGCAGCCCACGAGGCCGAACCGGCCTGGTACCCGGCGCGCAGTGCCTTGCTCGAGTTTTACCTGGTGGCCCCGGGCTTCATGGGTGGCAGCAGCAGCAAAGCCGCCGAGCTGGCGCGCACGGCACCCAAGCCCGAGCAGGTGGCGGCCATGCAGGGACGCTTGGCCATGCAGGACAAGCAGTTTGAAGCTGCGCTGGCTGCTTTTTCCGCGCTGCCTGCAGCCATCGACTCGGCGCTGGCCGCCGACGTGCGGGGCTGGTCCATGCAGGCGGGCTTGGGAGCCATTTCAGCGGGCCAAGCGGCCAAGGCGCAGGGCGTTTTTGAGCGCATGACCCGTGAACGCCCAGGCCACGCCGACGGTGTTTATGGACTGGCGCGTGTGCGCGGCGAACTGGGCGACTGGGCCGAGTCGCTGCGCCTGTACGAACGCGCCGCCACCCTCAAGGGGGCGCTGGCCTGGCCGGTGGCTTATCGCATGGGCATCGCCTTGCAAAAGCTGGGTCGCGTCGACGAAGCCAAACAAGCCTTTCAGCGTTTCATCACCGCGGGCAAGGGCCAGAAGCAGTCGCTCGAAGACGCGCGCAAGCGGCTGGAGCAGCTGGGCAGCTAACGCCTGCGTGGTGCGCTGACGCGGTCTGAACAGGCTCTAGAAGCGCTCGTCGTCGCGCAGGTAGCGCCACTGCCCCGCTGGCAACTGGCCCAAAGGCACGCTGCCGATGCGCACCCGTTTCAGGCCCAGCACCTGCAGGCCCACCAGCTCGCACATGCGGCGAATCTGGCGCTTGCGGCCTTCGCGCAGCACAAAGCGCAGCTGTTCTTCGTTTTGCCAGCTGACGGCGGCCGGGCGCAGCAGCACGCCGTCCAGGGTCAGCCCGTGGCGCAGGCGCGCCATGTCGGCTTCGGGCAGCTGGCCGCCAGCGGGGTAAGCCACGCGCACCAGGTATTCTTTTTCCACCCGTGTCTGGTCGCCGATCAGGCGTTTGGCCACCCGGCCGTCTTGGGTGAACACGAGCAGGCCGGTGGAGTCGATGTCCAGGCGGCCGGCGGGTGCCAGGTGCCGCAGGTGCCCTGGTTGGTAGTTGATGCCCGAGGTGTCCCCACTCCAGCGGTTGGCAGGCGTGACCAAGGTGATGGCTGGTTCATAGCCGTCTTCGGCCTGCCCACTGACGATACCGATGGGCTTGTGCAGCAGAACCGTGACCTGCCGGGCTTGTTCGTCGCGCGCGCGGGGGTTGATGTCGAGCACCGCGTCCATGGGCACACGCTGGCCCAACTCGGCCAGCTTGCCGCCCACGCTGACCCAGCCCGCTGCAATCCAGTCGTCGGCTTCGCGGCGTGAGGCCAGACCACGTTCGGTCATCAACTTGGAAATGCGCACGCCTTGTGCCGCCGTTTCAGCGCTGGCGGCGCGCTGGCCAGCGGCCGATGGCGCCGCTGCCACCACGCGCGGTGCAGCCGTTGCAGGCCGGGCGGGCGGTGTCGGCCGCGCAGGGAGTTGCTGGGCGGGGCCGGTGGCGGGAGCGCGCCGGTCGCTGGGGTAGGGCTGACGCTCGGGGGGGCGTTTGCTGGGCCGATCGGAGCGCTCCGATCGTTCAAAGCGCTCTGAACCCGCTGAACGCTCAGGCGGCGCAGGTGACCGCTGCAAAGGGCGTTGCGGTGCTCCTGGGCCCGTCGGCGCCGTTGCAGGCGGTGGGCTCGTGCGTGAGCGTGGATCCGGTCGGCGGTCCTGCTGCGGCTCGGCGCGCGTTTCCCGAGCCACCGCCGGTGGGCGTGGTGACGTGACCCCGCGAACCCTTGGGCGGTGGGGGTCGCGAGCGGGCGCTGAGGGTTTGATACTGATCTTGGGGCGTTCGGCCATGGCTGGATTGGATCATGGCCGCAGGGCGGTGATCGTTCTTGTCAGAAAAGGCTATCGTGATCGACTCAGTCTCGACGTCCGTTGTCGCTTGGTTGTCCCGAATCCTCATGTGCCCCCATTCCCTTTGCCGACTCTTGAGCTTCCGATGGCTGGCTGTTGGGCTCTGGGTGTCGCTTGTGGGTGTCTCGTCGGCGCAAGCTTTGGCGCCAGCCCTACAAGCCCAACTCGACGCCGCCGTCATCGACTATGAGTCCGGCCACCGCGCCAGGGCACAGCAGGTTTTTGAGTCACTGGCCAAACAGGGCGTGGCCGCAGCCCACTACAACTTG
The DNA here is from genome assembly GCA_043743835.1 of Betaproteobacteria bacterium. Classification (GTDB taxonomy): domain Bacteria; phylum Pseudomonadota; class Gammaproteobacteria; order Burkholderiales; family Burkholderiaceae_C; genus Rubrivivax. Next base: position 25,914 of record JAYTVT010000004.1, on the reverse strand, counting down.
GCGGTCATGCACTTGCAAGGCGACCTGCCCCAAGCCAGCCGCCAGCGTGGTGTGCAGCTCTTGACCCGCGCTGCACGTGGTGGCTTTGTCACCGCTCAAGTGTTGTTGGGTCGAGCGCTGGAGAACGGCGACTTTGGCCGGCGTGATTTGAAGCAGGCCCATCAGTGGTACGAGGTGGCGGCCGAGGGCGGCAGCGTGGAGGCGCAGGTCGCCATGGGTACTGCGCATTACCTGGGGCGTGGTTTGCCCAAAGATGCACGTCGCGCGGTGCATTGGTTTCGTGAAGCCTCCAAAGCCGGCGATGTGGGCGCCATGTACCTGCTGGCTTCGATGTACGAGCAAGGCGATGGCGTCGATACCGACCTGCGCCTGGCCCGCTATTGGTATGTGCTGGCCGGCAAAGCCGGGGACCCGGCAGCAACAGCCAAAGCACAGGAGCTGGAGCGCAAGCTGGAAGCGCCTGCGGCTAGAGCACCACTTTGACCATGGGGTGGGTGCTCAGCGTCCGGTAGAGCTCGTCGAGCTGTTCGCGGCTGGTGGCGGTAACGATGAGTGTCAGGCCCAGGTACTTGGCCCCGCTGCTGGGGCGGCGTTCCACGGTTTGGGGGTCGAAGCCCGGGTCAAAGTGGCGCGCTACGGCCACCATCGCGGCCTCAAAGCCCGGCGCCTGTTCGCCCATCACCTTGATGGGAAAGGCGCTGGGGTATTCGATCAGGCTTTCAGTCGGCGGAATGGATGCAGCCATGGCTTGCTCCACAGCTTGTCAGATCGACATCGTGAGCTTGGCCCGTTGGTAGGCCTCGAACAACCGTGCGTACACCGGCCCGGGCTTGCCGCGCAGCGCGCCGTGCCCCACCTCTTCGCCATCGATGCGCGTCACGGGCAAGATCTCTTTGGTGGCCGAACTCAGCATCACTTCGTCAGCCGCTCGCACATCCGCTTCCGTGATGGGCCGCAGGTTGTAGGCAATGCCCGCGTCTTCGCACAGCTCGCGCAGCAACTCCACGCGGATGCCTTCCAGCACGTGATCACTCTTGGGCGGGCCCAGCAAGGCACCTTCGTGCGCGATCCAGACGTTGCTGGCAGCGGCCTCGGTCAGGTAGCCGTCGCGGAACATGATGGTCTCGGTCGCGCCATGGTCGGCCGACATCTGCCGCGCCAGCACATTGCCCAGCAGGCTGGTGCTCTTGATGTCGCCACGCTCCCAACGAAAATCCCGCGCGCTGATGCAGGCCACGCCCTGGTGGCGCTGTTCGGCGCTGGCGGCCTTGAGTGGGTTGCTCATCATGAAGACGGTGGGCACCGGGTGGGCCGGCATCACGTGGTCGCGTGGTGCCACACCACGCGTGACCTGGATGTAGATCACCTGGTCGGCTTCCGGGCGCGCCGCCACCAGCTGGCGGCAGCGGTCCAGCCACTGTTCGCGGTTGGCGGGGTGCGGTATGCGGATCTTGCTCAGGCTGCGGTTCAGCCGCGCCAGGTGCTCGTCAAAACGAAACAGCTTGCGGCCATAGACGGGGGCCACGTCGTAGATGCCGTCGCCAAAGATGAAGCCGCGGTCCAGCACCGGGATGCGGGCTTCGGACAGGGGCATGAACTCGCCGTTGAGGAAGCACAGGTTGTCGGTCATGGCGTAGGCTCAGCGAGGCGGGTTTTTAGGTGGCAGGCCGGTCGGACTTGGCCTTGAGGTTGTCGATCAATTCCTTGGGCATCGGCGCATTGAGGTTCACGCCTTTGGGTGGGATGGGCGAGGTGAACCACTTGGCGTAGAGCCTGGCGAATTCACCACTGTCCATCAGCCGGGCCAACACGCCGTCAACCAGGGCCTTGAAGCTGGGGTCGTCCTTGCGCAACATGATGGCATAGGGCTCCACTTGCAGGGCCTCGCCCACCACCGCCCATTCGGCTGGGTTGGCCGAGCTGGCGCGCAGGCCGTAGAGCAGGATATCGTCCATCGCAAAGGCGTCGGCGCGGCCGCTTTGCACCACCAGCTGCGACTCGGAGTGGTCCTTGGCGCCCAACAGTTCGAAGCCCAGCTTCTTTTCTTCGTTGTAGCTGCGCATGATGCGGTAGTTGGTGGTGCCGGTGGTGGACACCACCTTCTTGCCCGCCAGGTCGGCCATGCCCTTGACCGCCGAGTTGGCTTTCACCAGCAGCCGTGTGCCGGTGTAGAAGTAATTGGTGGCAAAGGCGACCTGCTTTTGGCGGTCGCTGTTGTTGGTGGTGGAGCCGCATTCAATGTCGATGGTGCCGTTGATCAACAAGGGAATGCGGTTGGCCGATGTCACCGCCTGCGTGCTCACTTTGAGGTCGGTGCGGCCGGTGGCCTTTTTCACCTCGTCGACGATGCGGCCACAAATCTCCCACCCAAAGCCGGTGGGCTGGGCCTTGTCGTCCAGGTAGGAAAACGGAATGGACGACTCGCGGTAGGCCACGCTGATGCTGCCACTGGACTTGACTTTGTCCAAGGTCTGCGCCTGCAGGGCAGGGCTGGCGGCGAGCAGCAGGCACAGGCTGCTGAGGGTGATGAGACGTGGTGACATGGGCTGGCTCCTGAGGTTTGGGGTCTGGCACGGTTCAAGGGGCTTTGCACTGTAAGTCCGATCGTGTGCGCCACGTATCGGCATTCGACGGTCAAGCATAAGTTTGGTTGATGCCTGCGCCCGGATCAAGCCACAGGCCGTCTGGCGCTTGTCGCCTGCGCAAAAGCGTCGATCAGGGCCGCGACCCGGCGCACCGAGCGCGTGCCCGCCGCTTGAAGGGCGTACAGACCGACCCGGATCTCAGGTTCGATGGGCTGCACGCGCAGGTCCGGGTCCTGGCGAGCCGCGGCGGTGAAAGAGTCGATGATGGCCGGGCCAAAGCCCTGTTCTGCCAGGACCAACGCCGTGTGGTGGGTCTGGACCATGATCTCGCCGCCGGCCTGCAAACCGTGGCGCGCAAACGCCTGCGCCAACAGGCTGCCCAGCGGGTCACGCTCGTCCATGCGAATGAACGGACGGCGCACCACGTCGGCCAGGGTCACCGTCCCGTCGCTGCTTGCACGCCCTACACCGCCCTTGGAGACGCAGACCAGCCGTCCGCTGGCAATGCACTGGGCTTCCAGACCGGCTGGCGCCTGGGTGCCAAAGACAATGCCCAGATCGGCCTCTTGCAGCGCCAGAGACTGCGTGATTTCGTTGGTGTGAAGGGTCCGGATCGACAGGGCTGCCGTCGGATGACGCTGTTTGAACAGCCGCAAGGCGTGCGGCAACTGCACTATGGCCAGCGAAGGCACCACCAGCACCCGCAGCGGCGCCGTCGTGCCGCCTTTCTGAGCTTCAGCCAGGCGACGCACCGCATCGAGCTGGCCGATCAGTTTCTGAACTTCGGGGTAGAGCACCAGGGCTTCGGCGGTGGGCACCAGACGGTTCTTCTGTCGCGAAAACAGCGCGTAGCCCTGTTGCAGTTCGGCCAGCTGCAAGGTCTGCGTGGCTGCTGGCTGCGTCACGTGCAGCAGCCGCGCGGCGCCACTGAGCGTGCCGGTCAGCATCACCGCGTGGAAGACCTCCAGGTGCTTGAGTTTCACGGTGGGGCTGGCAGCGCTGCCGCGCCCGCGCGGCCTACTTGATCCACAGCCGCACAGCGTCCCAGGCGCGGCCAAAGAAGCCGGCCAGACCCACCGGTTCCAGCGCCACCAGCGGCCGGGTCGTGATGGTGCTGCCGCTCGTGGTGGTGATCTTGATCAGGCCCACCGGCTGACCGGCAGTCAATGGGGCCAACAAAGGATCGGTGCGCTCAAGGGTGGTCTTGAGCTTGTCGCCTTCGCCCTTGGGCACGGTCACCACCAGGCCACCCTGCGCGCCCAGCTTGGCTTCGGGTTTGTCACCCTTCCAGACCGGCACCGTGACCAGTGGCTTGCCGGCTTCGAACAAGCGCACCGCGTCCCAGGCTTGCCAACCCCAGTTGAGCAGCTTCTGGCTCTCGGCGGCGCGCGCTTCGCGGCTGGCGGTGCCCATCACCACGCTGACCAGGCGGCGTTTGCCGGCCGGTGTGTCGCGCACCGCGCTGGCCACCAGGCAGTAGCCGGCGGCTTCGGTGTAGCCGGTTTTCATGCCGTCCACCGTGGGGTCGCGGCCCAGCAGCATGTTGCGGTTGTCCTGCTTGATGTTGTTGAAGGTGTACTGGCGGATGCTGTAGAGCGCGTAGAACTCGGGGTGGTCGAGCACGATGCGCGCGGCCACCAGCGCCACGTCGCGGGCGCTGCTGTAGTGGCCGGCCTCTGACAGCCCTGCCACGTTCTTGAACTGGGTGTTCTTCAAGCCCCAGGCTTGGGCCTGGCGGTTCATGCCGGCGACAAAATTTTCCACCGTGCCGCCCACGCCTTCGGCCAATGCGATGGCGGCGTCGTTGCCACTTTGCACGATCAGGCCACGCAGCAGTTCGGCCACGGTGGGCTTCATGGTGGTGTCGATGAACATCAGCGAACCACCACCCTTGCGCTCGGCCCAGGCGCGCTGCGACACGTCGAGCGTCTGTTCCAGCGTGAGTTTCTTGTCGCGCACCGCGTTGAACACCAAGTAGGCGGTCATCAGCTTGGTCAAGGAAGCCGGGTCGGCCTGGGCGTCGGCGTCGCGCTCGGCCAGCACTTGGTTGCTGGCCAGATCCATCAGGATGTACTGACGGGCGGCGATCTCCGGCGGCTGGGGTGTCTGGGCCGTAGCCAACAACGCGACGGTGGACAAAAACAGGGCGAACAGCGATTTCATGTGAGCAGTGGTTCAGCCAGCGGACCTGGAAGCCCAGGCGCTGACCACGATGTGTTTGAGCACAGGCAGTTGCCCGTGGAAGAAGTGGCCCGCGCCAGGCAGCACGGTGACTGGCAATGCCTGCGGGCGGGCCCAGTCGAAAACCGCCGACAGCGGCACCACGTCGTCGGTTTCTCCGTGGATGACCAGGGTGTCCGCTGGTACGGGGGCTACCGGAAAATTCTGGACTGCGGGGCCGACCAAGACCAAGCGTTCGGCTGCGGTTTCCACCTTCAGTGCGGCTTGAGAGGCGACATAGCCACCAAACGAAAACCCGCCCAGCACCCATGGCTGGCCTGGCTGATGGTGCGCCTTGATCACGGCCAAGGCGTCGTCGACCTCACCGCGCCCTTCGTCCCAGCCGCCCTGCGAAGCACCAACGCCCCGAAAGTTGAAGCGAACGCTGGTGTAGCCCAGCTGCACGAAGGCTCGCGCCAGCGTCTGCACCACTTTGTTGTCCAGCGTGCCGCCGTGTTGCGGGTGCGGGTGGCACAGCACCACCATGCCGCGTGGCGAAACGCCAGCGCTGGGCTCATCCACAGCGCACTCAATCAGCCCGCAAGGCCCCGCCACCGAGCTTCGTCGTGTGGCTGAGTTCATCGACCGATGTGCGCTTGGAGAAGCAGGCGTTCGACGACTTGGCCGCCCTTGAGGTGGCTGTCCACGATTTCGTCGATGTCATGGGCGTCGACAAAGGTGTACCAAGTCTCTTCGGGATAGACCACGGCCACGGGCCCGCCCGCACAGCGGTCCAGGCAGCCGGCCTTGTTCACCCGCACGCCGCCCGGTCCCGCCAGCCCTTCAGCCTTCACACGGGCTTTGCAGTGGTCGAAGGCGGCTTGAGCGCCTTGGTGGGCGCAGCAGGACTCGCCATTGGTGCGTTCGTTCAGACAAAAGAAAACGTGATGCTTGTAATAGCTCATGGCCCCGATTGTAGGGAAGGGCCTAGTTGCGCCCGGCCAGGCGGGACATCAACCAGGCCATCGCAGCGTAGGGCCAGAGCCACCCGATCCACTGCGCCAGCCCATGAAAGCGCACAAACTGGCCCTGCTCCCAATTCTGCAAACTCAGAGCAAAGAAGGGGTCCTCCGGGGCTTGGGCGACGCCGACCACCAATCCCGTCAAAACCACCAGCCCGACGCCTGCAACCAAGCGGCGCGAAAGCGGTGTGATCAGCAGTGCCAACACCAGACCGAAGGCCAGCCCGGGTCCGGACCTTGGCCCGAACCAACCCCACGCATGCTGAGGGCCAAAATTCAGTGCCGTGGACAGCGACATCGCTGCGCACGCCAGCGCCAGGGCACCGGCTGCCATGGCCCAACGGCGCCAGCCCGGGGCAACCACTGAAAAAGCCACCACACAGGGCGCCATCAGACCCAAGCCGATCAACGCGACTTCGCTCATCGGGCCGAGTGGCGTGGCGGGTGGTCCAGCCGCCAAAAGCGTGGCGGCCGCTGATTCAGCCCAACTCACCCCGTCCAGCACGGCAGCCAGGCCGTCGCGCAACTTTTCGCCCACCTGGCCCAAGCCCAGGGGCACGGGCGCTGGAAACAGCAAACCCACCGGCCACAGGACGAGCAGGGCCAGGGCAACTGCAGCGTCGCCTGCAAACCAGCGCTGGCGCAGCCGGTTCCACGAGTCAACCAACCCCATGCGATGCACGGCCAGGGCCACCAGAACGCCCAGAACCGCACCGGCTGCGTTCATGGCCAGGTCTTCTCGCGCCGGCACCCGCGCTGGTACAAAGTGCTGCAGCAACTCACAGCCGTACGACAGCGCACTGGCCAACAACAGTGCGCGCAGCGTGGCCTGGCGACGGGTCTGGCCGCTGCGCAGCGACGCCACTGTCAACAGCCCACCCAATGGCAAATAGCCCAGCAGGTTGGAAACCACGTCAAACACCGATTGGTGGACGGCGGTGGGCAGGGCCAGCAAGACCCGCCAGTCCTGACCCGGCGGCCAGCGCCAGCCTTCAAAGGGGTAGAGGCTGGCGTACAGCACCAAGGCGGCATAGGCCAATGCCAACAAGGTGGCCGAACTGCGGTGGCGTCCAGCGGTCATGGTGGGCTAGAACGGCTTGACCACCACCAACACCACGATGGCTGCGAAGAGCAGCACCGACACTTCATTGAAGACCCGGAACCAGCGGTGGCTGCGGCGGTTGCTCATCTGCTCGAAACTGCGCAGCAATGAACGGCATCCATGGTGGTAGCCCACGGCCGCCAACACCAAAGCCAATTTGAGGTGCATCCACCCTTGCTTGGCGCCAACGCCATAGCCCAGCCACATCCACACGCCGAAGACCAAAGCCGGCACCATCAGCAGGCTGGCGAAGCGATACAGCTTGCGGGTCATCACCAGCAGGCGCTCGCGCTCAGCGTGGCTGTCAGGACTGACCATGGCCAGGTTGACGAACAGCCGCGGCAGGTAGAACAGCCCTGCAAACCAGCTGGCCACGAAGATGATGTGCAGTGACTTGATCCAGAGATAGCCGGTGCTCATGGCGCCGCATTATCCGGGCGCGGGCGGGGCGAGCGTCCCTCGCAGCGCAAGCCGGATCAGGCGACGAAAGCACCGGCCAAGGCCTGACGAAACGAGAAAATCAGCAGCGCCCCCGGTCAGGTCAAGCGAAAAAAGCCCAGGCCAAGGCCGGATCAAGGGAAAAAAAAGCCCCGGCCAAGGCCGGGGCGGGTAAGCCTTATCGCTGTCATCACGCTAAGGCACCTGCTCAGGGAGGAAAAGCAGGGGACAACAGCCTCACAGCTATCATCCACTAACCACTCTAGCAGAAGGTTTTCCGCGCGGCTACGTCGGAATTCCCGACTTCGGGTGGTGCATCAGCGAACACCAAGGACCCCGGCGTGACAAACCCCCCACCGTTTCCCATGAGCCGGCCCCGGCGGCTGCGGCGCGACGCCTTCACGCGTGCGCTGGTGTGTGAAAACCGGCTCTCGCAGCAAGACCTGATCCTGCCGGTGTTTGTGCTGGACGGCCAAGGCCTGACCCAAGACGTGGCCAGCATGCCGGGTGTGCAACGCCGCAGCCTGGACGGGCTGTTCGCAGTGGCCGAGCAATGCCTGAAATTGGGCGTGCCGGTGATGGCCCTGTTCCCGGTGATCGACCCGGCTCTCAAGACACCCGATGGCCGCGAGGCCACCAACCCAGACGGTCTGGTGCCGCGTGTGGTGCGGGCACTCAAGGCGCGTTTCCCGGAACTGGGCCTGCTGACCGATGTGGCACTGGACCCTTACACCAGCCACGGCCAGGACGGTTTGCTGGACGACACCGGCTACATCCTCAACGACCCCACCGTGGCGGTGTTGAAGCAACAGGCCCTGGTGCAGGCGCAGGCGGGGGTGGACATCGTGGCCCCCAGCGACATGATGGACGGCCGCATTGGCGCCGTGCGCCAGGCCCTGGAGGCCGAAGGCCTGATCCACACCCGCATCATGGCCTACAGCGCCAAGTACGCCAGCGCCTTTTACGGGCCCTTCCGCGACGCGGTGGGCAGCAAGGGCAACCTGGGCAAAAGCGACAAGAAGGTCTACCAGATGGACCCCGGCAACAGCGACGAAGCCTTGCGCGAGGTGGCGTTGGACATTGCCGAGGGCGCCGACATGGTGATGGTCAAGCCCGGCATGCCTTATCTGGACATTGTTCGCCGGGTGAAGGATGAGTTCCGGGTGCCCACCTTCGCCTATCAGGTCAGCGGTGAGTACGCCATGATCAAGGCCGCTGCGGCCAACGGCTGGCTCGACCACGACGCGGTGATGATGGAAGCGTTGCTGGCCTTCAAACGCGCCGGTGCTGATGGCGTGCTGAGCTATTTTGCGCTGGAAGCAGCAGCCCAGTTGCGCCAGCGCTGATGCGCATCTTTCACATCAGCGGCGAGCAGTTCACCGAACTGAACGAGCTGCCAGACAGCCTGCCGGCCACTGGCTTCTTGTGGGTGGGCAGCGCGCGGCGTGAGTTTGAGGTTGCCGCCGCTGATCTGCAGGCTCATCTGCAGCGCTTGGTGGGTGGGCAGCTGGTGGACCTGCATGTGTCCGACCTGCTCAACAACCAGTTGCCCAGCCACTTTGACTACACGTCCTGGTACGACCTGATGGTGTTTCGGCGCTTGGCCGCGGGCGCCAACAGCGAAGAACTGTTTGTCGACGGTGCGCGCGGCACGCTGGCCACCGCACGCATGGCCTTGCAGTCCATCGACACCAGCCCGGTGGGGTTCGCGGTCTTCGACCGCGTCTTGATCACCGTCCACCCCACCGATTGCGCGGTGCGCGAGTATTTTGCCCAGCGCTTGTTGGCGCAAGCCACCTCGGCGGAGACGCGGGGCTCGGCGCGCATGCCCAGCAGCCCGTCTGACCTGATGCTGCGCATGCTCAACCACATGGTCGACGGCTACCTGGACTTGCGTCGGCTGCTGACCCGTCAATTGGGCTATCTGCAGCAAGAGCTGCTCGACCCGCGCAGCCGCTTTGACGACTGGGCCGTGCTGCTGGACTCGCGCAATGCACTGAACATGCTGGAAGACGTGTGTGAAGACCAGCGCAGCGCAGTGCAGGAGTGGATCGACGCGCTGGATGAGTGGCCTGAAGAGACCGACGCCCAAGCGCGCCGCGACCGCGAACTGTTGCGGGTGCGTTCGCGCGACGTGTTGGAGCATGTTGAACGTGTGCTGACCCACGTGCGCAGGCTGGAACAAAGTGCTGAAGCGGCGGTGCAGATGCACTTCTCGGCCCTGGGTCACCGCACCAACGACATCATGCGCACGCTCACCGTGCTGACGGCCATCTTCTTGCCACTGAACCTGATCACGGGGTTTTTTGGCATGAACTTTGACGGCTTGCCACTCATCCACCAGTCCACCGGCGTGTGGATTGCGCTGGCCATGATGTTGGTGGTGGCGGCGGGTTTGTGGTTCATGTTCAGACGCAAGCGCTACATTGGTTCGCGTGACACATGAGGGGTCTGCCGCAGCCGATCGTGCGCACTTGAGGCCAAGCTCGCGCCAGCTCTGGATACTGGTCGCACTGACCCTGGTTTGGGGTTTCAATTGGCCCGCCATGAAGGTGGCGGTCAGTGGCTTGCCTGGCGCACCGTTGAGCTTTCCACCGCTGACTTTTCGCGCCCTTTCCATGATGCTGGGCCTGCCGGTACTGGCTGCTGCCTTGTTGTGGCTGAAGGTGCCGTTTGCGGTGCCGCGCCGCCATTGGCCCGAACTGTTGTTGCTGGCCCTCCTCAACATGGCGGTTTGGCACGTGATCGTCATCGTCAGCATGCAACAGCTCAGCTCCGGGCGTTCGGCCATCCTGGGCTACACCATGCCGATCTTCGTCGCCCTGTGGGGGCGCTTGGCCTATGGTGAACGGCTCAGCATGCGGCAGCTCTTGGGGGTGGTCGCGGCGGCTTTGGGGGTGGTGCTCTTGCTCTGGGGCGAATTTTCCAAGCTCAGTGGTGCTCCGCATGCCGCTGCTGGCGTGGTGGGGGCAGCAGCGGTGTGGGCCGTGGGCACCCACCGGCTGCGCCGCTCAACCCTGCCGGTGCCCTTGCTGACCATCGTCTTCTGGATGACGGCCCTCACGGCCTTGCTGATGGTGGTGTTGTCAGCATCCTGGGAGCGCAGCTTATTGCGTTGGCCAGAGCCCCACGTCTGGGGCTCGATCATCTACAACGCGGTGGGCGTGTTTGGCTTTGCCCACGCCGCCTGGTTCTACCTGGCCCGCACCATGCCGCCGCTGGCCAGCTCGATCAGCGTGATGATGATTCCGGTGCTGGGGGTGTTCAGCGGTGCCATCTTGTTGGGTGAAGCCTTGCACTGGCAGGACTGGACCGCGGTGGTCTTGATGGTCTCGGCGATTGCACTGGTGGTGATGAAGCGCTGACCAAGCGCGGCACAGCGTTCAGGTTTGCCGATGTCGACTCAGCGGTGGGTTGCGTGCAAAGAAGCGGCTGATGCCGTCGACCAGGGCTTGGACCAGTTCCTGCCGGTAGGCCGCGCTGCGCAGCAGGGCCTCTTCTTCCGGGTTGGAAATGAATGCCGTCTCCACCAAGATGCTGGGGATGTCGGGTGCTTTGAGCACGGCGAAGCCAGCCTGTTCGACCTGCTTCTTGTGCAAACGCCCGACCCGGCCAATGCGCCCCAGAACTTCATCGCCCAGCTTCAGGCTGTCCTTGATTTGGGCGGTGGTGCTCATGTCCAGCATGGCCTGCAACAACTGGCGGTCGCGCACACCGGCCACGTTGACACCGCCCACCTGATCGGCTGAGTTTTCGCGCTCGGCCATCCAGCGAGCTGCCGTGCTGGTGGCGCCTTTGGTGCTGAGCGCAAAAACGCTGGCGCCGCGCGCTTCGGGGCGGAAGAAGGCGTCGGCGTGGATGCTGATGAACAGGTCGGCCTGCACGCGGCGCGCCTTGCGGACACGTTCGTGCAGGGGCACGAAGAAGTCGGCGTCGCGGGTCAGCATGGCGCGCATGCCGGGGCGGGCATTGAGCCGGTCGCGCAGTTGCAGCGCGATGGACAGCACCACGTCTTTTTCACGCAGCCCGGTGGGGCCGATGGCGCCGGGGTCTTCGCCGCCATGGCCGGGGTCCAGCGCGACGATGATCAGGCGGTCCATGCGGCGTCGTTCCTCCGCGGTGGCAACAGGTGGCAGCGCTGAAGTCAGCGGCGGAGTTGCAGGTGCAGAGGCCGCCCCTGCCGCCGGCCCCGCCAGCAGCGTGGGTGCTCCCGCTGGCGCTGAGGCGGGCGCGTTTGGTGCGGCGGGCACGGTTGCAGGCCTGCCGCTGCTGGCCACTGCATCCCCGCGGTCGATTCGCGCAATCAGTTCGCCCAGCGCGTCTTGCACCACCCGCGCTGCTTGCTGCTCGGCGGCTTCCTTGTCGCGCACCAGGGCCAGCAGCGGATCGACTTCCTGGGTCGGGAACAGGTCGAACACCAGCCGGTGTTTGTAGACCCCCACGGGCGCCAGTGAAAAGAGCTCGGGCCGGATGGGCTGCTTCAGGTCAAACACCAAACGCACCACGCGCGTCTGGTACTGACCAACCCGCACGCCGGCGATGAAGGGGTCGTCGGCGCGCACCTTGCCCACCAGTTCGCGCAGGGCCGGGTTGAGATCCAGGTTGGTGATGTCCACCGCCAAGCGGTGCGGGGCTTCGGTGAGCAGGTGGGTGGCTTGCAGGGCCTGGTCGGATTCGATCGTCACGCGGGAGTAGTCGCGCGCTGGCCACAGCCGAACGGCCACGATGGAAGCGCCCCAAGCCAGGTCGTGCACACCCAAGAGCAAGGCCAGCTGGCCCATCTGTTGCAGCGCCGCTCGGCGGGACGGGTGTTGGGGCAGTTTCACAGCGCGGGCCATCGTTGTGCGCGCACTTCAGGGCCGAAGCAGGTTGAGGCCCACAGCGGTGCATGCCTGGACAGAGACCCGCCTTTCATCACCGTCACCAGGCTCGATGAACATGCGCAGGTCGGCCACTGGCAAGAGACTGGCGGCATGCTCAGGCCATTCGGCCAGCTTCAAGCCCGGTGCGGCCATCACGTCGCGAAAGCCGGCGTCGATGAGTTCGCGCGGGTCGGTGAAGCGGTAGAAGTCCAGGTGCGACACGTTCAGGCCTGGCAGTTCGTAGGGCTCCAGCACCGCATAGGTCGGGCTCTTGATGCGGCCCCGCACGCCCAGCGCTCGCAAGAGGTGGCGCACGAAGGTGGTCTTGCCTGCGCCCAGAGGCCCGTGCAGCTCGATGTAGGCGTTGCATAGGCCTGGCCGGGTCGCCAGGGCGCGCGCAAAGGTCTCACAGGCCGCTTCGTCGGGCCAGTGCAAGGTGCGGGTTTCTAGAATGGGCTCATGCCCGGGAAGATTCACTTCGACAAGGAGCAACTGCTGGTGCAGCTGCGTGGGTGGGCGCGTGAGCTGGGATTCTCCCAGATCGCCGTTGCCGATGTGAACCTGCACAGTGCCGAGCAGGGCCTGTTGGACTGGCTGGCGGCTGGCTTTCACGGGCAGATGGGTTACATGGCTGCGCACGGCTTGAAGCGAGCTCGCCCAGCCGATCTGATCCCGGGCACGGTGCGGGTGCTAACGGCCCGCATGGACTACCTTCCGCGCGACAGCGGGGCTGGCTGGATCGGATCGGAGCAGGCCCGCCAGGCCGACCCCACCCAAGCGGTGATCTCCATCTACGCGCGTGGCCGGGACTACCACAAGGTTTTGCGCGGCCGGCTTCAGCAGTTGGCCGATCGCCTGGCCGAACAGGTGGGGCCTTTGGGCCACCGCGTGTTCACCGATTCGGCGCCCGTCCTGGAGGTTGAACTGGCGACCCGTGCGGGCCTGGGCTGGCGTGGCAAACACACCTTGGCCTTGTCGCGTGAAGCGGGTTCGATGTTCTTTCTGGGCGAGATCTTCATCGACCTGGACCTGCCCGTGGACCCGCCCGTCAGCGCGCACTGCGGCCAGTGCTCGGCCTGCATCACCATCTGCCCCACGCAAGCCATCGTGGCGCCGTACCGGCTGGACGCGCGCCGGTGCATCAGCTACCTGACGATTGAACACCCGGGCAGCATTGCGCCCGAGCTGCGACCCCTGATCGGCAACCGCATCTACGGCTGCGACGACTGCCAGTTGGCTTGCCCGTGGAACAAGTACGCGCAGCCTGCGACTTTGGGCGACTTTGATGCCCGGTCTGCGGTGACCGAGCGCAGCATGCTGGAGCTGTGGTCGTGGACCGAGTCCGAGTTTTTGGAGCGAACGCAAGGCAGCGCCATTCGTCGCATTGGATGGACCCGCTGGCGGCGCAATCTGGCGGTGGGTTTGGGCAACGCCTGGCGAGACAGCGGATTGGTGGCGCTGGCACAGGCGCTGCAGGGGGCCCGCGGCGAAGCCGAACCCTTGGTGCAAGAACACATCGACTGGGCACTGAACCAACGCGCCATGGTCTGAGTCTCGAGCTTGACCAGCACCGTCTTTGTTGCATCAACTGCCCACGTGACGCAAGGCAGCCAGCCAGAAGGGCAGCCCGATCATGCCCAGCATGGTGGACACGGTGACCAAACCGGCTGTGAAGCCGGCGTGCCCGCCCATTCGCACGGCCAACACGTAGGCGCTGGAGGCCGTGGGCAGCGCGGCGAAGGCCACCACCACCGCTTGCTGGGGCGCTGGCAGGCCCAGGCCCAGAACCGCCAGCAACGCCACGGCCGGTAACGCGACGTGTTTGATGAACAGCAAGCTCGCGGCCAGTTTGGGCCCCTCGCGCAAGGCACCCAACTGCAGACCAGCACCCACGGCCATCAGGCCCAGGGGCAGGGCAGCGGCGCCCACGCGACTCAGCGCGGTGTTGGCCAACTCAGGCAACTTCAGTCCCAACAGGTTGAACACCAGGCCCGCGACCGTGGCCAGGATGAGCGGGTTGCGAAGCAGTTCGCGTGCAAAGCCCTGGCCACCCTGGCGCGCCAAAGGCCAGACCGCCGCCACGTTGCAAAGTGGCACGCACACCGCCACCAACAGAGCCATCCAGGCCAGCCCCGGTCCGCCCGCGATCCGTTCTGACAGCGCCAAAGCCACGTAGGAGTTGAATCGAAACGCCGTTTGGGCGCCCGACGCATGCAGGTGCGGATCAACACCGCGAAAGGCTCGAAGACCGTAGGCCAGGGCCACGCCAACGGACACCGCCAGCAGCGCGCTGCTGATCAGCGGCAAGGCGTCACCCAAGGCCAGCGGGTTGCGCACGATGGACGTGAAGAGCAGGGCCGGAAACAGCAAAAAGTAAACCAGGCGCTCGGCGCTGTCCCAAACTGGGCGGTTCAGCGGCGTGTAGCGACAGATCAGGTACCCCGCCACAATCAGGGCAAAGTCGGGCAGCAGCAGCAGGGCATTGGGCATGCGCACGAGTATCGGGCTAACCCGTGGTCGTGGTTCCCACACGCCGGCCGGTCAGCGGGCAAGGCAGCATGCACGTTGAGATAAGACTCCTCCACAGCCACTTGTCCGCAATGCCCCGACTGTTGTGTTGCATGGTGTTCATCCTGAGCTTGAGCGCTGTTGCGCCGTTGTTGGCCCAAGAGGGGCCGCGCGTGGTTGAAGGGCAGGCCTTTGCGCGCCGCGTGGTGCTGGCCGGCACAGAATTGCAGCTCAATGGCACAGGGGTGCGCGCCGTGGCTTGGTTCAAGGGTTACGCTGCGGGCCTCTACCTGCCGCAGCGCAGCACCACGTTGGCTCAAACGCTGGCCATCGGCGGCCCCAAACGGCTGCAGCTGCGCATGCTGCAGGAAGTGCCGGCGGCAGAGTTTGTCAAGGCGCTGGGCAAAGGTGTGGAGCGCAACGCCCCTGCGGCTGACGCGGCAGCGTTGCAGCCCTTGATGCGCCGTTTTGCTGAGCTGATCACGCAGACCGGCAAGGTCCGCAAGTTCGACGTTATCGACCTCGACCTGGACCCCACACGGGGCATGCTCTTTAGCGTCAATGGCACACTGCGCGGCGAATTGGCGGGCGGCCAAGACCTGTTCAACGCCGTGCTCCGGGCCTTTGTGGGCGAGCATCCCTATGACGAAAAGCTGAAGGCTGGCCTCTTGGCTGGCTTGGCGCGTGGCAACGCGGCACCTTGATCATTTCAACTGGAGACACCTCAATGAAGCTTTTGCAGATCGTCCACCGTGCCCGCGCTGCAGCGCTGGTTTTGCCTTTGGCACTGGCTTTTGGCGCACAGGCCCAGACCTACCCAAGCAAGCCCGTTCGGCTGATCGTGCCCTTTGCGCCGGGCGGCACCACCGACATCGTGGCTCGCATCGTCAGTGAAAAGATGGGTGCGGCGCTGGGCCAGCAGGTGCTGGTCGAAAACAAGGCCGGTGGCGGTGGTTCAGTCGGGGCCATGGAGTTGGTCAAGTCCTCGAACGATGGCCACGTGCTGGCCATGGCGTCGGTCTCCACCACGGCGGCCAATCCGGCCATCAACCCCAAGCTGGGCTACGACCCGGCCGTGGACTTCACGCCCATCATCAACCTGGCTGCCACGCCCAATGTCATCGCCGTTCACCCCAGCTTTCCTGCGCGTGACTACAAGGGTTTCCTGGCCGAACTGAAAAAGAACCCCGGCAAGTACAGCTATGCCAGCTCGGGCACCGGTGGCATTGGACATCTACAAACCGAGCTCTTCAAGAGCTTGTCGGGCGTGTTCATGACCCACATCCCCTACCGCGGCGCAGGCCCGGCGCTGAACGACACGGTGGCCGGCCAGGTTCAGATCATTTTTGACAACCTGCCTTCAGCCTTGCCCTTCATCCGCGATGGGCGCTTGATTCCGATTGTGGTGGCCGCTCCCGTGCGCCTGACTCAGCTGCCCAACGTCCCCACCTTCAAGGAAGTTGGTCTGGAGCCCGTCAACCGGATGGCTTTTTATGGCCTGGTCGCGCCCAAGGGTACGTCCCGGGCTGTGGTGGACCGGGTGGCCGCCGCTGCGAAGAAAGCGTTGGAAGACGCCAATGTGCGCAAGCGCATCGAAGATACCGGCTCGATCATCGTGGGCAACACGCCAGAACAGTTTGCCGAGCAGATGAAGGCCGAACTGGCGGTCTACAAAGAAGTGGTCAGCAAGCAGGGCATCAAGCTCGACTGAAGCCCCAGTACCCGTTTGCTGGGGTGAGCAACAGCCAGGCGTCGATCGACCGCTTCATCGACGCCTTGTGGATCGAAGACGGGCTGTCACCCTTGACGCTGGCAGCCTATCGGCGCGACCTGAGCCTGTATTCCCAGTGGCTGCAAAGTCAGCACCAGCAGCCACTGGACAACAGCACCGAGACCCACCTGCTGGGCTTCATGGCGCAGCGCCACGCGGCCAGCAAGGCCACCACCGCCAACCGCCGCTTGACGGTGTTCAAACGCTACTTTCGCTGGGCCCTGCGTGAGCGCTTGATCCAGGTCGATCCGACCCTGCGCCTGCAAGCGGCCCGGCAGGCACTGCGCGTGCCCAAGATCCTGTCCGAAGCTCAGGTGGAAGCCCTGCTGGCTGCGCCAGCCGTGGACACACCGCGCGGCCTGCGCGACAGGGCGATGATGGAGCTGATGTACGCCAGCGGCCTGCGCGTGACCGAACTGGTGCAGACACGTACCGTTCAGCTGGGTCTGGACGAAGGTGTGCTGCGGGTGCTGGGCAAAGGCGCGCGCGAGCGCCTGGTGCCCTTTGGCGAAGAGGCGCAGGCCTGGCTGGTGCGCTACCTGGAACAGGCGCGAGCCCAGATCCTGACGGGCCGCAACAGTGACGACCTGTTTGTCACCAGCCGCGCGCAAGGCATGTCCAGGCAGATGTTCTGGAACCTGATCAAGCGTTATGCCTTGCAGGCGGGCATCAGCGTGCCGCTGTCACCCCACACCCTTCGGCACGCCTTTGCCACGCACTTGCTCAACCACGGTGCTGATTTGCGGGCCGTGCAGATGCTGCTGGGCCATGCGGACATCGGCACCACCACCATCTACACCCACGTGGCGCGTGAGCGCTTGCGGCAGCTGCACGCCAAGCACCACCCGCGGGGTTAGGAAGCGCGAACTGGCATGAAAAAGCCGACCTCGAGGGTCGGCTTTCGTTTCCGAGACAGAGCCCCTAGAGGCCCGTGTCATCAGAAGTTGTGGCGCAGGCCAGCGGCCAAGGAGCTGAAGTCGCCGCCGAAGCCATAGACCTTCTTTTCGTCGTTGGTCTTGGTGTAGAAGGTGTAGACCTTGGTGCGCTTGCTCAGGTTGTAGTTGTAGCCCAGCGTGAACTGGGTGGCGTCGCTGCCCTTGAGCTTGCTGTATTCGCCCGACTTGCCAATGTTCAGGTGCAGTTCGTTGGAACCGAACATGTAGGCCACTGAGCCGCGGAAGTTGGTGCGGTCACCCAGGTTGGCGCCCCAGCCGTTGGTGTCGCGCTGAATCATGCCGCCGAAGACCAGTGAGCCGGCTTCGTACAAGGCGCTGACGGCCATTTGCTTGGCGGTACCAAACTTTTCGTAGCCCAGACCCAGGTGCAGGGCGCCCAGCTGGTAGTTGGCGGCAAAGTCGTAGCTGCGGGCCTTGGCCGTGCTGCTTTCATTGGCGCTGACGGCGCCTTCGAGCGACAGACCCTTGACGAACTCGGGGGTAAGGTAGGCCACCTTGTTGGTGCCGCGGCCGATGTAGGCGTAGAGCGAGTCGCTCGAAGTGCCCGTTTCGTGGTTGTGCATGCCGATGTAGTCGGACGTGGCGAAGTAGGCTTCGCTGGTGAACGTGCCCATGCGCACGGTGCCGAAACCGCCGCTCAGGTTGACTTCACTCTGACGGCCCCAGAAGGCGCCACTGGGCTGGCCCGTGTCGGCGTTGAAGCCGTGCTCCAGGATGAAGCCAGCCTTCAGGCCGCCGCCCAGGTCTTCGGTGCCCTTGAAGCCAATCCGTGAGGAGTTGTTTTGCAGGACTTTGACTTTTTTGCCGTTGTTCTCTTGGGCTTCAGCGGTGAGGTTGAAGCGGCCGTAGATGTTGACGCTGCTCTGGGCCATGGCGGCGCTGGTGGCCAGCGTGGCGATGGCGGCAACGATGAGGGTGCGGTTCATGAGTTTCCTTGTGGGAGTTGAGATGCCATTGCAGCCCCCGTGACGGGGTGGGCAGCAACACATGACCTCAGTCTACGGGCCTAACTAGGGAGAACCCTGGAGCGAGGCCGGTTTCAGCAGAAAAAGACCGTCAAGCGCAGCATCTGCGCAACACATGTGGGCTGCAGCAGCGTGGCCTGTCGGGGATTCAGCGGCCGCGCAAATGCGCCGGCGCTTCCAGCCGTTTGGCCAGCACCGACAGCAACAGCGTCAGCACCAGGTAGATGGCCGAGATGGCCAGATACGGCTCCCAGTAGCGCGAATACGAGCCTGCTACGGTGCGTGCGGCCAATGCCAATTCGGCCAGGCCAATGGCCGAGACCAGCGACGAGTCCTTGATCAGCGTGATCCCTTCGTTGACCAGCGCCGGCACCATGCGCCTGAAGGCTTGCGGCAACACCACAAAGCGCATGGCTTGAGCGTGTGTCAGGCCCACGCTGTAGGCCGCCTGCGTTTGGCCACGGTGAATGCTTTGAATACCCGCGCGGAAGATCTCGCTGATGTAGGCACCGGCGTTCAGGCTCAGCGCCAGGCAGCCGGAGAAGAACGCGCCATGCTCTTGGCGAAAAGTGCGGGCGGCGTCACCGGCCAGCAGCCAACCCGAATCGGGATGGATCAGTGCCGGCATCAGCGCAAAGTGCACCAGCAAGATCTGCACAAAGAGCGGCGTGCCACGAAAGAAAGTGATGTACGCCACCGTGACGACACGGGCCACCTTGAGCAGCGCGCGCATCATCGGCGAGCTGGGTGGTGGCGCATCGGCCGACGTGCTGATCAGCCCAAAAACGATGCCCAGCACCAGGCCCGCGCCAATGGCCACCAGCGTGAGCTGAACGGTCATCAAAAGGCCGCTCCAAAAGAGCGGCCCGTAGCCGGCGAGGATCTCCCAGCGAAGATCCATCGCCTTTGCGCCTTACTTGGACGCGGCCGCAGTCGGGGCCGCAGCAGCCTTGGCTGGCGGCGCACCAAAGTACTTGGTGAAGATCTGGTCGTAGGTGCCGTCAGCGCGAATGTCGGCCAGACCCTTGTTCATCTTGGCTTGCAATTCGCTGTTGCCCTTCTTGAAGGCAATGCCGTATTGCTCGGGCACGAATTCCTTGTCAGAGATGCTCTTGAACTTGCCGCCCGGGTTGTTGGCCACGTAGTTGATGACCACGCCGTTGTCGGCCACCACGGCGTCCACGCCGCCGGCTTCCAGTTCCTTCAGCGCCAAGGGGGTTGATTCAAAGCGCTTGATCGCGGTGCTGGCCTTGCCCAGCAGCTTGGTCACGGCTTCGTCGCCCGTGGTGCCGGTTTGCACGCCCACCTTGGCCTTCTTGAGGTCGGCAAACTTGGTGATCTTGCTGCTTTCTTTCACCGCGATGAGCTGCTGCGCGTCGAAGTAGGGGTCGCTGAAATCCATCGTGCCCTTGCGCTCAGCGGTGATGGTCACGGCCGACACCACCATGTCGCGGTCGCCCTGGCCCAGTGCATTGAAGATGCCTTCCCAGGGAGTGTTGACAAACTTCACCTCGATACCGGCCTTCTTGGCGGCGGCTTGCACCACTTCAATGTCGAAGCCGACGATCTCGCCCTTCTCGTTCTGGCTCTCAAACGGGGCGTAGGCCGCGTCGGTGCCCACCACATAAACCTTGGCTGGCGCGGGCGCAGGCGCCGACGCCACCGGCGCGGGCGCAGGAGGTGCTTCTTTTTTACCGCAGGCGGCCATCAACAGGCCGGCGGTGGCCAGGCCGGCAATCTGCAGAAAACGACGGGTAGAGATCAGGCTCATGGAGGGGGGAAGGTGGGGGTTTGAGTGGGCGCGAGTGTAACGCCGGCCTGCGCTGCGATGTCACGCGTCGGGTCATGATCCAAGTGCCGCGATCTCCTCGGCGGTGAAGCCGGCGCGTCGGCGCGCCTCCAGGTTGAAGGGCGGGCGCAGCACGGGTGCCGCGTGCCGCGCGGCCAGCACGGCGTAGTGGGCAATCGGGTCCAGCCCTTGGCGCTGGCACAACCAGCGGTACCAGTGGTTGCCGATGGCGACATGGCCCACTTCGTCGCCCAGGATGATGTCGAGAATGGCCACCGCGCGCTCGTCACCGGCCTTGCGCAGCTTGGCTTGCATGGGGGGCGCGGCGTCCAGCCCGCGGGCTTCCAGCGTGCGCGGCACCAGTGCCATGCGCGCCGTCAGGTCGCCCGAGGTGCGTTCGGTCATGGCCCACAGGCCGTCGTGGGCCGGAAAGTCGCCATAGGCGTAGCCCATGCTGGCCAGGTGTTCGGTCAACAGCGAAAAGTGCAGCGCTTCTTCAGACGCCACCCGTAACCAGTCGCGGTAGTACTGGGGTGGCATGCCCACAAAGCGCCAAACGGCGTCGAGCGCCAGGTTGATGGCGTTGAGCTCGATGTGCGCCACCGCGTGCAACAACGCTGCCCTGCCTTCGGTGGTGAAGGGCGAGCGGGGCTTGACGGCGCTGGGCGCCACCAGCAGCGGGCGGCTGGTGCGGCCGGGCAGCGCGGCCTTGGGTTGCAGCTGCAGCAAGGGGTCCAGCGGGGCCGTTGGCGCTGGGTGCAGCAGGCGCGCGGCAGCGGCCTTGTCGGCGCTGGGTGCCATCAGCAAGACCTGCAGCGCGGCCGTTCGGAGTTCCATCTCTAGAATTATCGGCTTTGCCTGCAAGGGCAGCCCAGGAGCCTGCATGGCCATTTACCAACTCGGCGACGACACGCCTCAACTTCACGCCACCGCCTGGGTGGCCGACAGCGCCCAGGTCATCGGCCGCATTCGTTTGGCCGAAGGCAGCAGCGTTTGGTACGGCGCCGTGCTGCGCGGTGACAACGACTGGATCACACTGGGAGCGCGCAGCAACATCCAGGACGGCAGCGTGTTGCACACCGACCCGGGCTTTCCCTTGACGCTGGGTGAGGACGTGACGGTGGGCCACCAGGTCATGCTGCACGGCTGCACCATCGGAGACGGTGCCTTGATCGGTATTCAAGCGGTGGTGCTCAACGGGGCCAGGATCGGCAAGAACTGCCTGGTGGGCGCAGGTGCCGTGGTGACCGAAGGCAAAGAATTCCCCGACAACTGCCTGATCCTGGGTAGCCCGGCCAAGGTGGTCCGCGAACTCTCGCCGGAGCAAGCCAGCCGTATGCGCATGGCGGCCCTGCACTACGTTGACAACGCCCAGCGCCACCGCACCCAGCTGAAAAAGATCGGTTGATGAGCAGCCTGACCAAATTCTTGTTTGAAGGCCTGCCCGTGCGGGGCATGTTGGTGCGATTGACCGACGCCTGGGTAGAGGCACTGCGCCGACGTGCCACGGTGGGCGCGCACCCGCCCGAACTGCGCGTGCTCTTGGGTGAGATGACCGCAGCGGGCCTGTTGATGCAAGCCAACATCAAGTTCAACGGGGCTCTGGTGCTGCAGATTTTTGGCGACGGCCCGGTGAAGTTGGCCGTGGTGGAAGTACAGCCCGAGTTGAGCTTTCGTGCCACCGCCAAGGTGGTGGGCGACGTGCCTGCGGGTGCACAACTGGAAGCCATGCTCAACGTGCACGGCCAAGGCCGCTGCGCCATCACACTCGACCCCAAAGACAAACTGCCGGGCCAACAGCCCTACCAAGGCGTGGTGCCGCTCTTCTCAACTTCGCACGGCGATCAGCGCGAGCCCTTGCAACAGGTGCAGCAGGTGCTGGAGCACTACATGCTGCAGTCCGAGCAGCTCGACACGCGCCTGGTGCTGGCCGCCAATGACGAGGTGGCTGCCGGCCTGCTGATCCAGCGCATGCCGGTTGAAGGCGACGGCAACCTGGGTCGGCGCAATGAAGACGACATCGGCCTGAGCGAATCCTTCAACCGCATTGCCATGCTGGCGGCCACGCTCACCAAGGAAGAGTTGTTGACCCTGCCCAGCGAGCGCATCTTGCACCGCCTGTTCTGGGAAGAAACGCTGCGTGTGTTTGAGCCGGTTGCGCCCAGCTTTGCTTGCACCTGCTCAGCTGAGCGTGTGCGCAACATGCTGCGCGGCCTGGGCCGTTCCGAGAGTGAAAGCCTGATCGCCGAACGCGGCCAGGTTGAGGTGGGCTGCGAGTTTTGTGGCCTGCAATACCGCTTTGACGCGGTGGACGTGGGCGAGATGTTCACGCCAGCGCGTGACCAGCCGCCCAACAACGCGGGGGTGCAGTGATGTTGATGGCCTTGTTGAAAGCACTGCATGTGCTGGCCGTGGTGGTGTGGGTGGGCGGCATGGCTTTTGCCCACTTCTGTTTGCGGCCTTCTTTGGCCTTGCTGGAGCCACCCACGCGTGTGAAGTTCATGCATGCGGTGCTGGGGCGATTCTTCACCGCCGTGCTGTGGTCGGCAGGCGTTGTTCTGGTCACCGGCCTGTGGATGGTGGGGCGCAGTGCGCGCCAGGTGGTGCAAAACGGCGGTCAATTCATCTGGCCACTGGACTGGGTGGTGATGACCGTGGTGGGCGTGGTGATGATCGCGATCTTCGGGTACATCCGCTGGGTGCTGTTCAAGCGGCTGAACCTGGCCATTCAGGCGTCTGACGTTCCTGCTGCCGCTGCTGCCATCGCTGCCATCCGGCCTTGGGTGGCGGTGAACCTGGGTTTGGGCACGGCGCTGATCGCGCTGGTGCTGATTTACTGAGCTGGCTGCTGCCGTGGCTCTGCTGCCACCTGTTCAGGCAGGCAGCAGTCGCAAGACCAAGCGCGCCGGCCCGCTGCAGCGGTGTTCAATCCGCTGAAGCGACCGGTGCTGCGTTCACCCAGCGTACGGGGGCGCAACACGCCTTGCACGGCGGACAGAGCCTGTTGCAAACGCTCAGGCCCTTCGCCTCGCACCAGGGCATAGGCGATGCCATGGGTTTTCATCAGTTCGCGCAGCAGGCTGTCCACCGGCTCGCGAACCTGCGGGCCATCGCGCAGGAAGCCGTCGGCCACCCAGGGCAGGTCGATCGCCGTGAGCAGCGTCATGCTGATGCGGCGCCGGTGCAGCACGGCGGCCCGCTCGTCCAGCGTGCGGTCACCAAACAGCATGCGGCTGTAGACCGCGGTCATCAGCGCCGTGGTGTCGCAGACCACCAAAGAATGGGTTTGGGCGGCGGCCTCGATGCGCTGGTCTTGGCTGCGCATGATGTTGGCTTGCTCATGCGCCAGGGGTGTGCGCCCGGTGTTTTCGCACCACTGGCGCAGTACCTCGGGCACCCAGGCCACGCGCTGGCCGGTGGCCTTGGCCAGAGCGGCTGCCAGCTCGGCCGCCAGGGTGGTCTTGCCGGTGCTCTCAGCCCCGACAATGCCTATGCAAATGGCTTCAGTCATGCTGCAGCGCCTGTTGTCGCCAAGCGCGCCAGCCCAGCACCGACAGGGTCGCAAAGAGCCCGTACAACACGGCGGTTAGCGTCAGTCCCTTGTAGGCAAACAGCGCCACGCTGACCACGTTCACGGCCAACCAGACAGGCCAGTTTTCGACCCACTTGCGCGCCAGCAGCACCTGCCCGGTGATGCTGGCAGCGGTGGGCAGCGCGTCAAACCAGGGCACGTCGCTGTCGGTGGTGTGTTGCAGCAGCAAGGCCAGTGCGGGCCAGGCCAGCAGCGTGGCGGCCAGGGCGGTGGCCAGGCCGCGTGTGCTCATGTGTCTGACGCGCAGGGCTGTGCCCGTGGCCGTGCTGCCGCGCAGCCAGCACCACCAGCCCCACAAGGCCAGGCCGATGAACACCCACTGCAGCGCAGCTTCACCGTAGAGCTTGCTGTCGGCAAAAAGCACGGCATAGGCCAGTGAGCTGAGGATGGCCAAAGGCCAGGCGGCCACGTGCACGCGCAGGTTGCAAAACACCATGGCCAGCGCCAGCACAAAGGCCACGATTTCCAGCCAGGTGACGGGGCTGCCCCACAAAGTGAAAGCAGCCGCCAGAGCGGGTCTTGCCGCCTGCAGCAGCGTCTCAAGCACGGCGGCTGCCCGTCACTGTTTTTTGGCGGTGATCTGGACCAGGATCTCGTCCGGCCGCACCATGCCCAGTTCACTGCGGGCCTTTTCTTCCACCATCTCCAGGCCGTCGCGCAGGTCGCTCACTTCAGCCGTCACGCGGGCGTTGCGCTCGCGGGCGCCGATGTTGGCCTGGCGCTGCTGTTCAAGCTGTTTTTGCAGGCCCCAGACATAGGGCAGGCTGCCCTTGCCAAACCACAGGTCGCCCTGCACCACCACCAGCAGAACGGTCAGGACGATGGGGGTCCACTTCATGGTGTGCAGGCTTGGCCGGTGTGGTTTGGTGCTGGGTTGGTCTACTTCAGGTTGTAGAAGGCTTTGCGCCCAGGATAGCTGGCCACGTCGCCCATGTCTTCTTCAATGCGCAAGAGCTGGTTGTACTTGGCCATGCGGTCGCTGCGGCTGAGCGACCCGGTCTTGATCTGCCCGGCGTTGCTGCCCACGGCAATGTCGGCAATGGTGTTGTCTTCGGTTTCACCGCTGCGGTGGCTGATCACGCTGGTCCAGCCGGCGCGCTTGGCCATCTCGATGGCTGAGAAGGTCTCAGTCAAGGTGCCGATCTGGTTGATCTTGATCAGGATGGAATTGGCCACCCCTTCGTCGATGCCACGCTGCAAGATCTTGGTGTTGGTGACAAACAAGTCGTCGCCCACCAGTTGCACTTTTTTGCCCAGGCGGTTGTTCAGGTGTTTCCAGCCGTCCCAGTCGCCTTCGTGCATGCCGTCTTCGATGCTGATGATGGGGTACTTGTCGACCCAGGTGGCCAGGATGTCGGTCCACTCAGGCGCGGTCAGCTGCAGGCCTTCGCTTTCCAGGTGGTAGATCTTTGAACCGTTGGGGCCGTCTTTGTAGAACTCGCTGGCCGCACAGTCCAGCCCCAGCGCGATCTGTTCGCCTGCGGTGTAGCCGGCCTTGTCGATGGCCTCCAGGATCAGCTGGATGGCAGCTTCGTGGCTGGCCACGTTGGGCGCAAAGCCACCTTCGTCGCCCACGCTGGTGGGCATGCCCTTGGCGTCGATGATCTTCTTCAGCGCGTGGAAGACTTCAGCGCCATAGCGCAGCGCTTCACGGAAGGTGGGTGCGCCCACCGGGATGATCATCAGCTCTTGCAGGTCGAGGTTGTTGTTGGCGTGGGCGCCGCCGTTGATGACGTTCATCATCGGCACCGGCAGGCTCATGCGGCCCATGCCACCAAAGTAGCGGTACAGCGGCAGGCCGCTTTCTTCGGCCGCGGCGCGGGCCACGGCCATGCTGACTGCCAGCGTGGCGTTGGCGCCCAGGCGGGCCTTGTTCTCGGTGCCGTCCAGGTCGATCAGGGTCTGGTCCAGAAAGGCCTGCTCGGACGCGTCCAAGCCCATCACCGATTCGCTGATCTCGGTGTTGATGTGCTCCACCGCGCGCAGCACGCCTTTGCCCAGGTAGCGACCTTTGTCGCCGTCGCGCAGCTCAATGGCTTCGCGGCTGCCGGTGCTGGCGCCCGATGGCACAGCCGCGCGGCCCATGGTGCCGCTTTCCAGCAGCACGTCGCATTCCACGGTGGGGTTGCCGCGGCTGTCCAGGATTTCCCGGCCGACGATGTCA
>JAYTVT010000003.1:0-32719 GCA_043743835.1 Betaproteobacteria bacterium | reverse complement strand
CTCGGCCTGCGCGTGCTGCTGATCGACCACTCGCCGAAGGTGGCCGAGAAGATCCGCATCTCGGGCGGTGGCCGGGCCAACTTCACCAACCGAGATCTGGACGTGCGCCAACCGCACAAGCACTTTGTCAGCCAGAACCCGCACTTCTGCCGCTCGGCGCTGTCGCGATACACGCCGTCTGATTTTGTGGCGCTGGTGCAAAAGCATGGCATCCCGTTTCACGAAAAGCACAAGGGCCAGCTCTTCTGTGACCGATCTGCCGAAGACCTGATCCGCATGCTGCTGGTTGAATGTGATGCCGGGGGTGTACAGCGCCGCCAACCCTGCGCGGTGCAGGCGGTGCGCGTGCTGGGCGATGGATCGTTTGAAGTCGACCTGGATGACGGCCCAGTCAAGAGCCGCAGCGTGGTGATCGCCACCGGTGGGCTTTCCATACCCAAAATTGGTGCCACCGACTTCGGCTACCGCATCGCCAAACAGTTCGGCTTGCGGTTGGTGGAGCAGCGCGCTGGGCTGGTGCCACTGACCTTTGATGGTGAAGCCTGGGCACCCTTCGTTTCTTTGGCCGGACTGTCCTTGCCGGTGCAGATCGAAACGGGCGACAAGAAGAACCGCATGGCGTTCATGGAAGACCTGCTGTTCACCCACCGTGGCCTGTCCGGCCCAGCGGTGCTGCAGATTTCCAGCTACTGGCAACCGGGCTCGCCGCTGCGGCTG
Source organism: Betaproteobacteria bacterium (assembly GCA_043743835.1). Taxonomy (GTDB): domain Bacteria; phylum Pseudomonadota; class Gammaproteobacteria; order Burkholderiales; family Burkholderiaceae_C; genus Rubrivivax. Next base: position 32,002 of record JAYTVT010000003.1, on the reverse strand, counting down.
AACCTGGCGCCAGAGGTGGACATGGCGCACCTGCTGTCTGAAGCCAAGGGTCGTTCACGCAAGCTGATTGCCAACGAGTTGGCAGCCTGGGTACCCAGCCGCCTGGCTGAGGCTTGGACCCAGCAGGACAGCGACTGGCAGCGTCCGATCAGCGATGCCACCGACAAGGCCTTGGCCCGCTTGGGCGATCGCTTCACGCGTTGGGAGGTGTTGCCCAGCGGCAGCGAGGGCTATCGAAAGGCCGAAGTCACCTTGGGCGGTGTCGATACGCGTGACCTGTCTTCCCAGACCATGGAATCCAAGCAGCCGGGGCTGTACTTCGTGGGCGAGGTGGTGGACGTGACGGGCTGGCTGGGCGGCTACAACTTTCAGTGGGCGTGGGCCAGCGCCCATGCCTGCGGCATGGCGCTGCCAAACTGAGCGACGGGCCTGCTTCAGGCGAAGGGTTGGAGAACGCCCTTTTGGCCACTGGCAAGGCGCCAAGTGCCTGCCACGCTGTCTATCATCGGTGCATGAACAGCCGCCGTCTATTTGCTTCAACTGCTTGGGTCGGCTGGCGCATGTGCTGGTGCCTGTGCTGGTGTTTGAGCTGGGCCCTTGGCGGCTCGGCTTGGGCCGCTTCGGCCGAGCCGGCTGGCAACCCGGGCATGACGCCCGCCCTCAAGGTGCTGCGCCTGGCCAGCGAGAGCGAAACCGGCTTTGACCCCGCTCGCGTTGGCGATGTGCGTTCCTTGCGCATCACCTCCCACATCTTTGAAACCTTGCTGGAGTTCGACCCGCTGGCTCGACCTGTGAAGTTGCGCCCACGCACGGCCGCGGCCATGCCTGAAGCGCTGGCCGGCAGTGACTTTCGCAGCTGGACGGTGCGGATTCAGCCCGGCATCTTCTTCACCGCCGACCCGGCCTTTGGCGGCAAGCCGCGTGAGCTGGTGGCGGCCGATTACGCCTACAGCATCAAGCGACTGGCCGACCCGGCCACCAAGAGCCCGGGCTGGAGTGCCTTGGAACAAGCTGGTGTCAGTGGCCTGGCAGCGTTGCGCCGCGAGGCCGTGGAACAGAAAAAGCCGTTTGACTACGACCGCCCCTTGGAAGGGCTGCAGGTGCTGGACCGCTACACCCTGCGCTTTGTGCTGGCCGCAGGGCGCCCGCGTTTTCCGCAGTTGCTGGCCAGCGCTTCTACTGCCGCGGTGGCGCGTGAGGTGATTGAGGCCCAAGGCGAGCTGTCCATGCAGCACCCGGTGGGCACGGGGCCGTTTCGCCTGGCCGAGTGGCGCCGGGCTTCGCGCATCGTGCTCGACCGCAACCCCGCCTTTCGTGACATGCGCTACACGGCGGAACCGGCCGCCAACGATGTGGAAGGGCAAGCCATCCTGGCGCGCTTGAAGGGCCGTCGCTTGCCCATGGTGGACCGGGTGGAGGTGGCCATCATCGAAGAAAAGCAGCCCACCTGGCTGGCCTTTCTGAACGGCGAAGCCGACTGGGTGGACCTGCCCGACGGTTTCACGCCCGTGGCCATGCCGGGCGGCAAGTTGGCGCCCAACCTGGTGAAGCGCGGCGTCAAGGCCGAAAGGGTGGTGCTGCCGTCCACTTACTACACCATGTTCAACATGGAACACCCGATGGTGGGCGGCTACACGCCCGAGCGCGTGGCCCTGCGCCGGGCCATTGGCTTAGGGATTGATGTGGAGCGCGAGATTCGCCTGCTGCGCTACGGCTCGGCCGTGGCCGCGCAGTCCCCCGTGGCGGTGCACCTGAGCGGCTACCACGCCGACTGGCGCAGTGAGATGAGCGACTACAGCCCGGCTCGCGCCCGCGCGCTGCTGGACCTGTATGGCTGGCGCGACCGCGACGGCGACGGTTGGCGTGAAAGCCCCGAGGGCCAGCCCCTGGTGCTGGAAATGGCCACCCAGCCCAGCACCGAAACGCGCCGCTTTGACGAACTGATGAAACGCGACATGAGCGCCATTGGCCTGCGGGTGGTGTTTCGCCCGGCGCAGTGGCCCGAGCAGTACAAGGCCGCGCGGGCTGGCAAGTTGATGCTCTGGTCGGTGAGCGGCCGCGCCGGTGCGCCCGATGGCATGGAGGGCCTGATGCGCTATGACGCCGCGGCGGCGGGTGGCATGAACCTGTCGCGCTTCAACTTGGCCCAGATGAACGAGTCCATCGCCCGTTTGCTGGCCTTGCCCGACGGGCCAGAGCGTGAAGTCGAGTTTGACCGTGCCAAACGCCTGACGGTGGCCTGGATGCCCTACAAGTTGCGCACGCACCTGGCGGCCACCGCGCTGACCCAGCCTTGGCTGGTCGGGTTTCGGCGGCCGCTGTTCTGGAACAACTGGTTCGAGATGGTCGACCTTGAGGCGCGTCCTCATTAGCAGGCCGATTCGTTGCACCCGCATGATCAACCGCCTGAGTTCTTCAAAGCCTTTGACCGTACCTTCGGTTTGACCCCTCTGATGCCCATGCCGTCCGCCCGCCTGCCTCTGCTTCGCCCCCGTCGCCTTCAACCAGGCGACACGATTGGCTTGATCAACCCTTCAGGCGCCATCTACGAGCGTGCACCCTATGAACTGACCCACCTGGCACTGCAGGCTTTGGGCTTCAAGGTTCGTGAAGCTCCCAACGTGCGCCAGCGTTATGGCCACATGGCTGGCACGCCAGCGCAGCGTGCCAGCGACATCCATGCCTTGTTTGCACAAGCTGACGTGGCCGGCGTGCTGGCCATCACCGGGGGCTCTGGGGCCAACCGCGTGCTGCCGCTGCTGGACTTCAACTTGATCGGCCGCAACCCCAAGTTTTTGGGTGGCTTCTCAGACTTGACAGCCTTGATCAGCGCTGTGCACGCCCACACCGGGCTGGTGACTTTCCACTCCCCGCTGGGCCGCTCGGAGTGGAACGCCTTCAGTGTGCAGCACTTCAAAGACATGGTCATGCACGCCCTGGCCCCGACCCTGGCCAATGCACCGGTGGTGGGCGACGACCTGGTGCCCAGCGAAGGGCGTATCTCCACGCTGCGTGGCGGCCTGGCCCGCGGGCCGCTCTTGGGCGGCAACCTGGCCGTGCTGACGTCCCTGTCGGGCACGCCCTTCATGCCTGATCTGCGCGGCGCTGTTTTGTTCCTGGAAGACGTGAACGAGTACGTCTACCGGGTGGACCGCATGTTGTCCACGCTCATGCTCAGCGGCGCTTTGGCGGGTGTGGCGGGCGTGGTGTTGGGCGGTTTCACCAACTGCATGCCCAGTGAAGGCAGCTACGGCACGCTGACGCTGGACGAGGTGTTTGACGACTACTTCGGACCGCTGGGTGTGCCGGTGTACCGCGGCGCGCAGTTTGGTCACGTCAAGCGCAAGTTCACGCTGCCGCTGGGCGTACCGGTTGAAGTGGACGCTGACTGCGGCACGATTCGGCTGCTGGAAGCTGCGGTTGCCTGACTGCAGGCACCTGGCGGCCCCGGTGCTGAGCGCGCCGGGATAAGCCGCCTCAATGCCCCGTATTTCAGCGTTTGGCAGGGCACTGCCGGCTTCAGACTTGAGCCGAGCCTGCCGACCCCTTGGCTGGCCTTTGTCGCCCCTCAAGGACTTTTGCGCATGGCCCCACGCAAGCACCGCACCGTCGCACCATCGACGCTTGGGAGTGCCGCATGCTGAACGTGGATGCCGTGTTGGTGCTGCAGCGCAGCGATGTGGCTTGCATCGAGCAGCAGCGGGATCGGTTTGCCGGCGTGCCGCTGTTGTGCATCGACCCCGGCATCCTGGACGCCGTGGTGCAGGCAGGGCTGCCCAACTACCAACTGCGGCGCCTCGACGTGCCGGCTTCGATCACGGCCAAGGCCTACACCCAAGCCTTGTCGCTGGCTTCCCACATCGACCTGGCCCTGACCCACGAGCGGCAGCGGCTGTGGGGCCACGGCGAGCTGCATGGTTGGGACCAGAGCCTGCTGTACCTGACCTTGCAGCGCGCTTTCACCCAGCAGGCATTGGGCCGGGCGGTGGAGCAAAGCTTCCCGGAACCCCGGCTGGGCTTGCTCAGACCCGGCAACCCGGCGCTGTTCCACTGGGACGCCATGTTGTATACCGACATCGTGGGGGCCGACGCCGCGCGCTGGAGCGTGGTGGCGCGCTACCCCCATGGGCGCACCTGGAACCCCGCCCTGCTGGACCTGGTGCCCGACATGGCGGTCTTGCAAGAGCAGCTGGCAACGATGGCCACCATGCCGGGTGCCCTGGCCCTGACCCACATCCCGACCTGCTTTTACGACGCCCGCACCTTCGTTCAGGCCATTGAAGGAGCCTTCGCCCACAGCGTTGACCTGGCCAGCAGCTATTGCGATGTCCCGGTGCGCCGCGCAGGCGCCGCAGCCTTGCGTCCTGTACAGCGCAGCGACCTGGACGCCCTGAGCTTGCAGTACCAAGAGCGCGCCCGCGGCGTGTTGCTGGACGCCTTGCGCCCACTGGTGCCCAACCTGCCGGCGCTGGAGCAACAGGTGCAAGCGCTGGCCCGGCGCTGCTTGCTGCAGGCGGTTGCCTTCACAGGGCTGCGCCGCGTACTGGCCCTGTGGCCCGCCAACAAGCCCTTGCAGCTGGTGATCTCTGATCACGATGTGGGCTTTCATGGCCCCTTGTTCAGCGCAGCGGGTCTGCGGGGCCTGCCCATCACGGTGTTGCCGCATTCGGCTTACCCAACTTTTGTGATGCCCCATGGCCAGCAAGTGACCGTGGTTGAACGCGACGGTGTGGATGTGCCGGTGCGCACCGTGCTGGGTGCGCCCGTCGCGCGCCGAGCGGTGCGTTTCAGGCTGCCGGTGGAACCCGTGGTTCGGGGCCGTCCACAACGCCTGTGTCTGCTGCTGAACACGCTGCTGGCCGAGGGCATTTCGTATGTGGAAATCTTCGCGCTGATGGGCTTTCACCGCCAGCTGGCTGCGCTGTGTGGGCGGCATGGTGTGGCGCTCGAGGTGCGGGCCAAGCCCGGCGCCCCTGCTCTGGGCGTCTTGGCCGGTGCCTTGCGGGTACCCGCAGCCGAACTGGCCCAGGCTATCCAAAAGCCCCTGGAACAAGCCGCTTGTGAAGCCGACATTTGTGTGGCCTTTGGCGAGCCCACCAGTGCCACCAGTGCTTTTTTGGACGCCGCCAGCTACCTCATCCACGTGAGCCAGCAGGACTGGCCGCTGGACTATGTGATCACCACGCCGCTCAAGGGCAGTGTGATGCGCTCGTTCCGCTGCGAGGAAGCCCTGGCCCACCTGGAGCACGTGTTGGGTGATCCTGCGCGCTACCGCCAGCAACAGCAAGCCCAAGCGGCCCACTACAGCAGCCGCCGCCGGGGCGCCCACGAGCAGATCTTTGACGCGCCCTCAATGCCAGCGCAGACCGAGACTCAAGCCATCTGCACAACGCCCATTTCAGCACCGCTGAGCCAAGACGTCGCGCTGCTCCTCTGAATCCTGCCAAAGAGAACTTCCCCATGACCCACTCCGTCATCCCCTACAGCCGCCAGTCGATCAACCAGGCTGACATCGACGCCGTGGTGGCCGTCTTGCGTTCAGACTTCCTCACGCAAGGCAGCCAGATTCCGCGTTTCGAAGCGGCCTTTGCTGCCTTGCATGGTGTGGCCCATGCCGTTGCGGTGAGCAACGCCACCGTGGCCTTGCACCTGGCGTGCTTGGCCCTGGGCGTCAAACCGGGCTCGCGCGTCTGGACCAGCCCCAACAGTTTTCTGGCCTCGGCCAACTGCGCCTTGTACTGTGGCGCCACGGTGGACTTTGTGGACATCGACTCGGAGACGCGCAATCTCAGCGTGTCGGCCTTGCGCAGCAAGCTTGTTCAAGCCGAACGCGACGGCCGCCTTCCACACGTGCTGATACCGGTGGACTTCGCGGGCCTGCCCTGCGACGGTGCGGAGCTGCGGGAACTGGCCGGGCGTTATGGCTTTGCGATTCTGGAAGACGCATCGCACGCCACCGGTGCCAGCTACCGTGGTGCGCCGGTGGGCAGCGCCTGGGCTGACGCCACGGTGTTCAGCTTTCATGCGGTCAAGGTCATCACCACTGGCGAAGGTGGACTGGTGGCAACACAAAGCGCCGAGTTGGCCGATCGGCTTCGGCTGCTGCGTTCGCACGGCATGACGCGTGACCCAGGCCTGATGCAGGCGGTGCCCGAGGGCGACTGGGTCTATGAGCAAGTAGCCCTGGGCTATAACGCCCGCATGACCGAGCTGCAAGCCGCTTTGGGCTTGTCACAGCTGGACCGCCTGACCGAGCAGCACGCCAAGCGTGTGCGCTTGGCCAATCGCTACGACCGGCTCTTGGCTGAACTGCCGCTGCGTCTGCCGGCTCGCCTGCCGGACCGTCTGTCGGCCTGGCACCTGTATGCCGTTGAGCTGCAAGGCGGCGCCGGGCAGCCGACACGCGCCGACGTTTTCATGGCCCTGCGCCAGGCGGGCATCGGTGTCAACGTGCACTACATCCCCATCCACACCCAACCCTACTACCGGCAGCTGGGCTTCAAGCCGGGCGACTTTCCGGCTGCCGAGGCCTACTACGCCAGGGCCATTTCCTTGCCGCTGTTCCCTGACCTGAGCAACGCCGAGCAAGACCGGGTGGTGGCGGTGCTGGCGGCTGCGCTGCGGCCCGCCATGCAACCTGGCACGGTGGCTGACCTGCGGACGGCCACAGCGGCATGAGGCTGGCGCTGATACCCGCGCGCGGCGGCAGCAAGCGCATCCCGCGAAAGAACCTGCGCGAGTTTGCAGGGCGGCCCATGATCGACTACGCGATCAGCCTCGCCCATGCATCGAATCTGTTCGATCACGTGGTTGTCTCCACCGACGATCCCGAGGTGGTCGATGTGGCACGCCGCCTGGGCGCCGAGGTGCCCTTCATGCGCCCGGCAGAACTGGCAGATGACCACACCGGCACCGTGCCCGTGGTTGCGCACGCCGTGCAGGCCTGTGCCGACCTCGGCTGGACGGCCGAGGTGGTCTGCTGCATCTACCCGGGTGTGCCCTTGCTGAGCGCGCAGACGCTGCAGGCTGGCTGCGAGCTGCTGGAACGCGGCGACTCGCCCTATGTCTTCCCGGTTCTGGAGTTCCGGTCCCCCATTCAGCGGGCGCTGCGGCGTGATGCCGCTGGCCGCAGCCAGCCCTTCTTTGCCGAGTTCACCCAGACGCGCACACAGGACCTTCCGGCCGCCTACCACGACGCCGGCCAGTTCTATTGGGGTCGCGCGCAGGCCTGGCTCAGCGGGCTGGCGCTGCATGCCAACGCCAGCACCCTGGTGCTGCGCGATGACGACGCGGTGGACATCGACACGCCTCAAGACTGGTCACGCGCAGAGGCCCTGTACCTGGCCCGCCGAATGACTGCAGCGTCTGGGGAGCTCTCGCCTTGAAGATGGCGATTCGCGCCGACGCCTCGCCAAGCCTGGGCTTGGGTCACGCCAAGCGCTGCCTGTCGTTGGCGCAAGCCCTGCGTGAACGCGGCGCCGACGTTCGCTTCTTTTCGCACGACAGGGGAATCGACCCCCACAGCTGGGCTGTTCCCGCAGGGTTCGAGGTGCAGGTCATGGGGTCCGAGGCGCCCAGCGACCCGTTTGCCGACGCCCTGAGCTTCGTCGCTGCCGCGACGCGCTTCGAACCCGATTGGGTCGTCGTCGATCACTATGGTCTCGGGGCCGAATGGCATGACGCCGTGCGCGAGCCACTGGGGTGCCGATTGGCAGCCATTGACGACCTGGGCGACAGGCCGATGCACGTCCACCTGCTGGTCGATCCCAACTTGTCGCCCAATCCCGAGGAGAAGCACCGAGCCGGGCTGCGCCATGGCACCCGCCTGCTCAGCGGACCTGCGCATGCCCTGCTGGCTCCTGCTTATGCTCGAGCGCCGCGGCATGTTCCACGTGACCAGGTTCAGAGCATCGGCATCTTCATGGGTGGCACCGATGCTGCAGATCTCAGCAGCCTGGCTTGGCATGCCGCCCGACACCTGGCCGGCTTCCACGGGCAGATCGAAATCGCCACCACACGCGGCAACCCGAATCTGCTGCCATTGCAGGCGCGTGTGGCAAGCGACAGCCTCACTTGCATCACGCTCGACCAGCCTGACCTCGCGGCTTTCTTCGCGCGCCATGACCTGCACTTGGGGGCCGGCGGCGGTGCCACCTGGGAGCGTTGTTGCATCGGCGCGCCCACGCTGGCGCTGCTGGCTGCAAACAACCAATACCCGGTGCTGCTGCCACTGCAGTCGCTTGGCGTCATGGTGCTGGTCGACACCGATCCGCCCAGCGCCCAAGACCTGGTCCCGCCACTGCAGCGCCTGCTGGCCGATGCCCCGATGCGTCGCGAGCTCTCGGAACGCGCGCGTCGGCTGGTCGATGGCCTCGGGGCACGGCGGGTGGCCCAAACCATGGAGTCTTCATGACGTGCGTCGACATCCTCTGCTCCGATCCGCAACACGGCGTCAATGCCTGGCTCGAGCGCTGGGTGGCGGGTGTTGCACCCGAGGTGGACGCCCGCATCCACCGCACCACAGCCACGCTGCGCGGCGGCGACTTCCTGTTCCTGGTCTCCTGCCATCAGATCATCGGTGCGGCGGTGCGCGAGCGTTTCCGCCACACCCTGGTCCTGCACTCCAGCGATCTGCCGCGCGGGCGTGGCATGTCGCCTCATGTCTGGCAGATCCTCGAAGGGCAACGCCACCTGACCCTGACACTGCTGGAAGCAGCCCACGCTCTGGACGCGGGACGCATCTGGCATCAGCTGCAGTTCGAGGTGCCAGACACGGCGGTCTGTGCCGAGATCAACCAGCGCCTGTTCGACGCCGAGATCGCGCTGATGGACTGGGCCTTGGCGCATTGCGATCACGGCTCGCCGTCAGAGCAGTCGGGCGAGCCAAGCTACTACCGCAAGCGCTCGCCAGCCGACAGCCAGCTCGACCCCGAGCAGACCCTGGCCGACGCCTTCGACTTGTTGCGCGTGTCAGACCCTGATCGCTATCCCGCTTTCTTCGAGCACCGCGGCCGCCGCTATCGCTTGCGTCTTGAACCGATGTAGCTTCCCGAACTGGCGGGCGAAGTCGTTGCTTATCCGTCGCACGAGGCGCCTGGCTTCTCCCATCATCGGTGGCATCCCACGATGAAGGTTCAGCCATGAAGCACCGCCCCGTGCCCAACCTGCCGCACAGAGCGCCGGTCTGGAGCGCCACATGCTGATCGCAGGGCGGGAGATCGGTCCGCAGGCTCGCCCTTATGTCATTGCCGAGATGTCGGGCAACCACAACCAGTCCCTGGCGCGGGCCCTGAGCATCGTCGACGCCGCCGCAGCGGCGGGTGCAGACGCCATCAAGCTGCAGACCTACACCGCCGATACCATGACCATCAAGGTCGACCGGCCCGGCTTTGTCATCAACGACCCCAAGAGCCTGTGGCATGGTCGCCACCTGCACGACCTGTATGACGAGGCCCACACGCCGTGGGACTGGCATGCACCCATTTTTGCCCGCGCGGCCAGCCACGGTTTGCACTGCTTCAGCACGCCCTTTGACGACAGCGCGGTGGACTTTCTGGAGTCCCTTGGCGCGCCAGCCTACAAGATCGCTTCGTTTGAATGCACCGACCTGGGCCTGATCCGCAAAGTGGCGGCCACCGGCAAGCCCTTGATCATTTCCACCGGCATGGCCAGCCTGGCCGAGATCGATGACACCGTGCGCACAGCACGCGCCCATGGTGCCCGGCACATCGTGCTGCTCAAGTGCACCAGCACCTACCCCAGCAGCCCCGAGAACACCCACCTGCGCACCATCCCCGTGATGCGCGAGGCACTGGGTTGCGAGGTGGGTTTGTCCGACCACACCATGGGCTGTGGCGCGGCGGTGGCCGCAGTGGCGCTGGGTGCGGTGGTGGTGGAAAAGCACTTCACCTTGAGCCGCGCTGACGGCGGTGTGGACTCAGCCTTTTCGCTCGAGCCGGCTGAACTGAAACTGCTGCGCGAAGAAACCGAACGCGCCTGGTTGGCCCTGGGTGGCGTGCGCTTTGGCGGCAGCGCCGCCGAGCAGGCCAGCAGGGTCTTTCGCCGCTCGCTCTATGTCACCCAAGCCGTGAAAGCCGGTGAGCGCCTGACCAGCACCAACCTGCGTGCCATTCGCCCCGGTTTTGGGCTGCCGCCAGCCCACCTGGACGAGCTGATGGGCTGCACCGTCAACCGCGACATCGAAGCGGGCACGCCGGCCGAATGGGCCATGGTGCGCCGCTGATCCGGGCTGCTGCGCCATGCTTTACTGCCGCAGTTGCTTGCAGCCCGACACGCGGCCCAACACCCGTTTCAGCGACGCTGGCATCTGCCCTGCCTGCGACTATGTGCAAGCCATCCAACAGGTCGACTGGGCCGAGCGGGTGGACATCCTGGCCACACTGTTTGCATCGCGTCGGCGCAAGCCGGGCCAGTTTCACGACTGCATCATCGGTGTCTCCGGTGGCAAGGACAGCACCCGCCAGGCGCTGTGGGTGCGCGACCGTTTTGGCATCAACCCCTTGCTGGTGTGCCTGAGTTACCCACCCGAGCAGGCCACCGATCGGGGCATGAACAACCTGTCCAACCTGATCGAGCTGGGCTTTGATGTGGTGGTTTCACAGCCCGCACCCGCCACATGGCGTGCACTGAAACGCGCTGGCTTCGAACATTTCACCAACAGCTTCCGAAGCACCGAACTGGCCCTGTTTTCGGCCGTGCCGCAGATTGCCTTGCGCTATGGCATTGACCTGATCTTGTGGGGCGAAAACCCAGCCCTGCAGCTGGGTGACCTGAAGACCCTGGGCAAGACCGGCTACGACGGCAACAACCTGCGCCACATGAACACCCTGTCCAGTGGCGCACAGTGGATGCGTGACGCCGGCTTCACGCCGCAGCAGCTGATTTCCTACCAATACCCCTTGCCCTCGGCCTTCGAGGCCGCGGGCTTGCAGATCGTCTACCTGGGCTGGTTCATGGGCGACTGGTCCTTGGTGAACAACGCCATGTATGCCTGCCCTTCAGGTCTGGAGGTGCGCACCGATGGCGTTGAGCTCACCGGCGACCTGTTTGGCGTGACCGCGCTGGACGAAGACTTCACGCCCATCAACCAGATGATCAAGTACTACAAGTTTGGCTTCGGCCGCACCACCGACTACTGCAACGAAGAGATCCGCCTGGGCCGCATGCGTCGCGAAGACGCCATTGCCCTGGTGGCGGCTCACGACCATGCCTGTTCACCAGACTACATACAGGCCTACTGCAACTACTTAGGGATCAGCGTCGAGTCGTTCTGGGAGCGGGTGCGGTCAGCCACCAACCCCAAGCTGTTTCAGGTGTCGGCTGACGGCGGCATCCAACGCCGCTTTCAAGTGGGGGTGGGGCTGTGAACCCGCGCCAGGCCGCGGTGGTGGACTACGGCGCCGGCAACGTCGTCAACCTGCAGCGCACGCTGCAGGCCTTGGGCTACCGCGCGCGCATCACGCAAGACCCGGCGCAGCTGGAGCGCAGCGATGTGGTGGTGCTGCCCGGTGTGGGCGCCTTCCCATCGGCGATGGCCGCACTGCAACAGCGCGGCCTGATCAAGCCCTTGCAGCTGCTCGCACGCGCGGGCCGGCCCATCGTGGGCATTTGCCTGGGCATGCAGCTGTTGGCTGAAAGCTCGGATGAGTTTGGCAACACCGATGGCCTGGGTCTGATCCCGGGCCGCGTGCGCTCGCTGGGGCCGGGCCAATGGCACATCGGTTGGAACACGCTGCAATCGGTGGGCCCACACAGCCTAATGGCGCCCAGTCACGGACAGAGCGTCTACTTCAACCACAGCTTTGTGTTTGAGGCGCAGCCGGCCTGCCTGATTGGCCAGGTGCAGCCGCAAGCCACAGGCCCGGCGGTGACGGCAGCGGTTCAGCACCACAACGTGGTGGGCCTGCAGTTTCACCCTGAAAAGAGCCAGGCTGTGGGCAGAGCACTGCTGCGCCATGTGATCGAGGGCTTGTGCCATGCTGCTTAAACGCTTGGTGGGTGTGGTGACCGTGCGCCGCGGCATCGCGGTGCAAAGCTTTGGTTACCGGCGCTGGCTGCCGCTGGGGCGGCCCGAGGTGCTGGTGGAGAACCTCGACCGCTGGGGCGCCGACGAAATCCTGCTGCAGTGCATCGACCGCTCGGCCCAGGACCAGGGTCCGGACTTTGCGCTGCTGGACCGCATCGGTCGCCTGGGTTTGTCAACGCCGCTGACCTACGCCGGTGGCATTCGCCATGTTCAAGATGCCGTGCTGGTGGTGCAACGGGCAGCAGACCGCGTGGCGGTAGACGCGCTGCTGCGCGACAACCTGCCGCAGGTGCGTGCCATCTCGCAGCGCCTGGGTGCGCAGGCCGTGGTGGCGGCCTTGCCGCTGTCGCTGACCCGCGGTGATTCAGGTCTCCCAGCACTGGCTTGGCGCGATTACCGCCGTGGCGTTTGCACACCTTTGCCGGCTCAGCTGCCGGCGCTGTTGCGCGAGGGTTTGGTGAGCGAAGCCTTGTTGGTGGACTGGCAAAACGAAGGCACGCCCGGCGCTTTCAGCATGCCTCTGGCTCAGGCGTTTGCACGCCTGCAATTGCCCTTCATCGCCTTTGGGGGCTTGAGCGAATCGCTTCAGTTGCGACAGCTGCTGGACCAGCCGCATTGCGTGGCGGTGGCCATGGGTAACTTCTTGTCCTGGCGGGAGCACGCGGTGCAGGCAGCCAAGAATCAATTGCAAGGCTTGCCCATGCGCCCGGCGGCCTGGCAGGGCCTGGACCCGTTGCATGAAGGTACGGAGGCAGCGCATGGCCGATGAAGGCGAGGCCGGCCGCTACCGCCCCTTGCGCTGCAGCCGCTGCCTCTACACCGAGGCGCATCCGCTGGGCCTGACAGTCGACGCTGAAGGCGTGTGCTCAGGCTGTAGGGTGCACGAAGAAAAAGACCGCCTGGACTGGACGGAGCGCTGGCAGCGCCTGCAAACCCTGGTGGCCCCGTACCGCAGCCGCAGTGGTGAGGCCTACGACTGCATCGTGCCTGTGAGTGGTGCGCAAGACTCCCACTGGATCGTGCACCTGGTCAAAGAGCGGCTGGGGCTGAACCCGCTGCTGGTCAACTACAACCGCTACTTCAACACCGAGCTGGGCATCCGCAACCTGGCCAACCTGCGCATTCGCTTTGACTGCGACCTGGTGCAGCAAAACGTGAACCCGCACAGCGTGAAGAAGATCGTGCGCACCACGCTGCGCGAAATGGGCAGCGTCTACTGGCATTGCATTGCCGGCCAGACGGTGTTTCCGGTGCAGACCGCCGTGCGCTACCAGGTGCCGCTGATCATCTGGGGCGCGCACCAAGGGCTGGAGCAGGTGGGCATGTTCTCGCACGAACACGAAGTGGAGATGACGCGCCGTTACCGCAAAGACCACGACCTGATGGGGCGCGAGGCCGACGACCTGCTGTCGCTGTTTGACACCCTGAAAGAAGGCGACATCTGGCAATACCGCTACCCCGACGACCAGGCCTTGCAACAGGTCGGTGTGCGCGGCATTTACCTGGGCAACTATGTGCGCTGGGACCCGGCCGCGCAACACGCCCAGATGGTGGCCGCCAAGGGCTACCGCAGCGCCGACTTTGCGCGCAGCTTTGACACCTTTGACTTTGGTGACTGCTGGAACTACCTGGGCTTGCACGACCAGCTCAAGCTTTACAAGCACGGCTATTCCAAGGTCACCGACCATGCCAGCCGCGAGATACGCCATGGCCGCTTGACACGAGATCAAGCACTGGCCTGGGTTCGGCGCTGTGAGCAGCTTGCACCGGCCAACCTGGACCTGTTCTGCCAATGGCTGGGCATGGACCCCAGCGGTTTGCGTTTCATGCTTGACCGTTGGCGCAACCCGACCTGGTGGCAGTCTTCTGCAGCGGGGGCTTGGTCCTTCAAGGGTTGGAGCCAAGACGAGCCCGCCATCAGCGCGCTCAGCTCAAGCCCAGGCCCCATGCGCCCGGCTGTCTTCAAGGCGTCCGGCGACTTGGCGTGTGGTGGCCCAGCGCGCTACGTGGTGCTGGGCAAAGGCGTGGACTGAGCGCGCCAGGCCGCGCGGGGCCGCGCCGCGGACCTCAAGCGGCTTGCGCCACCGGCCGCAAGAAGGCTTGGCGTACCTGGGCAAAGGCCTGCATGTAGTGCGGCCAGCCGGTGTCGCGGTAGGCGCGCTTGAGCGCGTCGCTGACAAAGGCTTCCTGCGGGTGCTCGCGAAAGCGCGAGGTCGACCAACCCATGCCAAACGGGTCGTGCGCCACACTGCGCCACTTTGTTTGGGTGGCCAGGAGCAAGGACGCGACACGCTCTTGCAGGAACACCTTGCGCTGCACACCACCACCAGGGCCCTGATAGGTGGTCTGCAGGGTCAGTGCGCGCTGCAGCGGCGTGGCGGGGCCTTCACAAATGGCAAACATGGCCTCGTTGATGGCCAGCCATTCGCGCCAAAAGGCCGGGCGGGCGACAAAGTAGTTGGAGAAACACACCTGGCGTGAGTCCATCACCATCTGGCGCAGGGGTGCCGGGCGGTCGATGGTGTCCAAGAACTGGCTGTAGGCGTCGATCAGGCCGGGGTCGAAGGTTTCGCCCTGCTCAAACACGTTGAGGAAAAAGGCGCCCATGTCGGGTTGGGGTGAGAACAAGAGCACGTCGGCCGCATCCGCGTGTTTGGCCACAAAGTCCTGCACTTGCTGATGTGTCAAGCCGGTCTTGGCGCTGAACTTAGGCGAGAAGAAGCCGTAAAAGGCCTGCTCGTCCAGCGGCTCGTTCAGCAGTCGGTGGCGCAGGGGCCAGTACTCGAACCAGTCGGGGCGCGGGTTGGAAAGGTTGTCCAGCACCAACCAGCCCGGTGCCACTTGCGCCAGGCTGTTGGGTGAGTAGGCGATGAGGTGCAGGTGAACCTGGGTGGCGGTTGGCATGGTCATCGTTTTCGGGCTCCACAGAGGTCCAGCGGCTTTTGCGCAGGGGTGATGCGCCTGCGCCAGACCCCAAGGGCGGGGCTTGGCCCGGTGGACTGCAGCTCAGTCTAGGCAAGTCCGTTGGTACCTGAAGCGAAGAAGAGCGGGCCTCGCGCCTGTCAGTTTGGGTCGGTGTTCGACCCTGGCAGGGGTTGCGGGCGGCGGGGTGCTGGACCGACGGCACCCGCGCGAGCTAACGCTGAAGTGGGTGCAATTGACCTTGCTGATTCAACTTGGCGCGCCGCCGGAAATGTCGATACTTGAGCGCAGACGAAAGCCACGTGGACACCGTGCCCATTGCCACCAAGCAAGAAGTTCGCACGGAGGCTTTAGCCCAAGCTGGTTTGCGGTGATATCGCGGACAGCATGATCGGCTGCGAGAAAGGGCTGGTCGAGAAAACGTTGCAGTCGGTTGTCTCACGTTCACTTTAGAAACCTTTGAAGGACAAGCTTCGTGAAGCTCAGCATCAAACTTCCCCTGGCATTTGCCGCAGCCCTGCTGCTGATGCTGTGCGCGGCGCTGTACGGCATCTACAGCCTGAACCAGTCGCTCAACACCTACGCCACCACGGTGCAGACGGGCAACGACGGCGAACGGGCCTCGAACGACCTGGAGGTGGCGTTTAAGACGCAGGTGCAGGAGTGGAAAAACGTGCTGCTGCGCGGCAAGGACCCCAAGGCCCTGGACAAACACTGGAGCGCCTTCATTCAAGTCGAGCGCGAGATGGCCGAGAAGGCCAAGAAGCTGGTGGCCGGCCTGCCCGCGGGCGAGGCCCGATCGCTGGTGGAAGAATTCGCAGCTTCGCATGCAGCCATGGGCCAGAGCTATCGCAAAGGTTTTGAAGCCTTCAAGGCCGCTGGCTTCGATGCGGCGGCGGGTGACGCTGCCGTGAAAGGCATGGACCGCGAACCGGCCATGCTGCTGATCAAGGCCGGCGACAAGATCCAAGCTTACAGCGCTGCCATCGCCGCAGAGGCAGCCGCCGACGGCCAGCGTGCCACGCTCGTCAGCCTGGTGCTGATGCTTCTGGTCTGCGGCGCAGGGCTTTTGGGTGGCGTGCTGTTCGGCCGCACCATCACCCGGCCGATCGGCCGGGCGGTTGAAGTGGCGCGTGGCGTGGCGGCCGGTGACTTGAGTCTGCCCGTTGAAACAGAGGGCAAGGACGAGATCGGACAGTTGCTGAACGCGCTCCAGGAGATGCAGCACAGCCTGTCCACCGCGGTGTCCAGCGTGCGCCAGAACTCAGAGTCTGTCGCCACAGCCTCAGCGCAAATCGCGCAAGGCAACAACGACCTGAGCCAGCGCACCGAACAGCAAGCCAGCGCGCTGCAGGAAACTGCGGCGTCGATGGAGCAGCTGGGCTCGACGGTCAAGCAAAACGCCGACAACGCCAGGCAGGCCAATCAGCTGGCGCAAGGTGCATCCACGGTGGCCATCCAAGGTGGCGATGTGGTGAGCCAGGTGGTTGAGACCATGAAGGGCATCAACGACAGCAGCAAGAAGATCGCCGACATCATCAGCGTCATCGACGGCATCGCCTTCCAGACCAACATTCTGGCGCTCAACGCGGCGGTGGAAGCTGCCCGGGCCGGCGAGCAGGGCCGTGGCTTTGCTGTCGTGGCCAGCGAAGTGCGCAGCTTGGCCCAGCGTTCGGCTGCAGCGGCCAAGGAGATCAAGTCGCTGATTGGTGTCAGCGTCGAGCGAGTCGAGCAAGGCACGGCGCTGGTGGATCAGGCCGGCGCCACCATGACCGAGATCGTGGCCTCGATCCAGCGCGTGACGGACATCATGGGTGAGATCAGCGTCGCCTCCAACGAGCAGAGCACCGGTGTTGCGCAGGTGGGCGAAGCGGTCAGCCAGATGGACCAGGTCACGCAGCAGAACGCGGCGCTGGTGGAAGAAAGCGCGGCTGCAGCCGAAAGCCTGAAGGGCCAGGCGCAGCAGCTGGTGCAGGCGGTGGCGGTGTTCAAGCTGGCGCAGGGCAAGGTGTGAGCAACTGCCTCGGTGGCAGTCTGCGACGCTGCGGACGGGCAGCATCCGACGTGCCGGACGTTTGCGCATGTACGGCCGCCGGACCTGACAAGCGCGACGGCCCCTAGGGATCAAGTTACCTGGGCTTTCGGCCGATAGACCTGGAATGGACCGCCTTCGCCTTGTCTCGTCAGCGCCATCTGTGGCGCTGCACACCACACTCAAGATGTCCGAACTGATCGGTGCTTTGAGTCGGGCCCTGGACATCACAGAAGGTCAACCGCCGGGGCACTGCGTGCGCAGTTGCTGGATCGGCATGCACGTCGGCACGGAGCTGGGCCTGTCCAAGCGTGCGCTGTGGGAGCTGTACTACACGCTGCTGCTCAAGGACTTGGGTTGCAGCAGCAACGCAGCCCGCATCTGCGAGCTTTACCTCACCGACGACCGCAGCTTCAAGCACGACTTCAAGACCGTGGGCGACAGCCTGCCGCAGATGCTGCGGTTTGTCTTCAGCCACACGGGGCTCCATGCGGGGTTGTCGCAGCGCCTGAGCAGTGTGCTCAACATCTTGCGCAACGGCAGCGAGATTGCGGGTGAACTGATCCAGACGCGTTGCACCCGTGGCGCAGACATCGCGCGCCAGCTGCGCTTTTCCGAAGGCGTGGCGCAGGGCATTGCAGGGTTGGATGAACACTGGGACGGGCAGGGCAAGCCGCGGGGCCTGCGCGGCGAGCAGATTCCCTTGTACGCCCGAATTGCGCTGCTGGCCCAGGTGGTGGACGTTTTTTGCACCACGGGCGGGCCTGCTGCGGCGATGGCCGAGGTCTTGCACCGATCGGGCCGCTGGTTTGACCCAGCCTTGGTGCGGGTCTTCCTGGCGGTTGGAAAGCGGGCTGACTTTTGGGAAACCCTGAACAGCCCTGCGGTGGACCTGGCCGTTCGAAGACTGGAACCCGGCGAGTACGAGGTGGCGCTGGACGACGACTACCTGGACGACATTGCCGCAGCCTTTGGCCAGGTGGTGGACAGCAAGAGCCCCTACACCAGTGGCCACAGCGCGCGGGTGGCGCAGTACACCGAAAGCATGGCGCGGCAATTGGGTTTGCCTGACAGCCGGGTGCGCTGGTTGCGCCGTGGCGCCTTGCTGCACGACGTGGGCAAACTGGGTGTCAGCAACGCGGTGCTGGACAAGCCCGGCAAGCTGGACGACAACGAGTGGAAGGCCGTCAAGCTTCACGCTGCCTACACGCAGGACATTTTGTGCCGTGTGCAGGCGTTTGCTGAACTGGGGCGCATTTCGGCGGCCCACCACGAGCGCCTGGACGGCAGCGGCTACCCCTTGGGGCTGAAGGGCGACCAGATCAGCATCGAGACCCGCATCATCACCACCGCAGACATCTTCGACGCCATCTCGGCCGAACGCCCCTACCGCGGCGCGGTTCCCATTCCGCGCACGCTGGAGATGATGGCCGAGAACCTGGGTACGGCCATCGACCCCTTGTGCTTTGAAGCGCTGACGGCGGTGTTGCGCGAAGAAGGCTTGCTGGCGGACTCCTAGAATGCCTCGCTGAACAGATGGGCGCGTTCGCCCGGAAGGACAGCCCGATGGCCACCAAGACTTCGCCCCGCGCCGCCCGCGCCACGGGCGCCAGCAAGACCCAGCGTCAGGTTCCGCATCCGCGTCTGCAGAGCCGCCCCGCCGACCACGTCTACTCGACCTTGACGCTGGTAGTGGACGGCCGCATCGCCACCATCACGCTGAACCGGCCCGAACGGCTCAACGCCATCAACGACGACATGCCTGGTGAAATTCGCCAGGCGGTGGAGGCTGCCAATGCCGACGACCGCGTGCACGTGATCGTGCTGCGCGGCGCCGGCAAGGCCTTTTGCGCTGGCTACGACCTGAAGGAATACGCCGAAGGCGACACCGTCAACGCGGTCACGCAGCCCATGCCCTGGGACCCGATGATCGACTACAAGTTCATGAAGAAAAACACCGAGGACTTCATGAGCCTGTGGCGGTCCTACAAGCCCACCATCGCCCGCGTGCACGGTTACGCCGCGGCCGGGGGCAGTGACATCGCGACCTGCTGCGACTTCATCGTGATGGAAGACAAGGCCCGCATGGGCTACATGCCGGTGCGGGTGTGGGGTTGCCCCACACCGGCGATGTGGGTCTACCGCGTGGGCGCCATGCGTGCCAAACGCCTGATGCTGACCGGCGACCTGATCGACGGCAGCCAGGCCTATGAATGGGGCCTGGCCACCGACGTGGCGCCCATCGAAGAGCTGGACGCCTGTGTGGCCAAGCTGGCCGACCGCATGGCCGGCGTGCCCAAGAACCAGCTGATGATGCTCAAGCTGGTCATCAACCAGGCCATCGACGCCATGGGGCTGGAGCAGACGCAGATGTTTGCCACCGTGTTCGACGGCATCACCCGCCATTCACCCGAAGGCCTGTGGTTCAAGCGTTATGCCGAGGAGTTTGGGTTCCCGGCGGCGGTGGAGTGGCGCGACAGCGGGCGGCCTTTGCCCGAGCCTGGCCCGGGTAACCTGGGCGACGCTTACATGGTGCCGCCCCCCAGCGGGGCGCGCTCGCAATGGTCGCGTGACATTGCAGGCAAGCGCGCGGCCGCTGCCAAGCCAGAAACGAAGTCCAAGACCAAAGAGAAGACCAAGACCAAGCCGAATGGCAAGGCCGGCCGGGCGTTCAAGAAAAAATAATCGCGCGGCCGCCGACGCTGCGGCTCAGGCTGCGGCTGGCGCAAACACACGCAGCCGGTGCCCGTCAGGGTCTTGCGCCGTGAAGGTGAAGCCAAAGTCCATGGCCACTGGTGCCTGAATGATCTTCAGGCCCTTGGCGTGCCAAGCGGCGTGACGGGCATTCACTTCGCCCGCGCTGCCGACGGCAAAGGCCAGTTCCGAGCCACCGACCGCGTGGGTTGGCGGCTGCACGGTGTGCGCTGCCCACAAGCCCAGCATGACGCCGGAGTCCAGCGCAAACATCGCAAAGGTGGGCGACGCCTCAACAGCGGGCTTGCCCAGCAGGTCGGCATAGAAGGCCGCGCTTTGGGCGGGGCTGGAAACGTAGAGCAGAACGAAGTTGGGGTCTGACATCAAAGGCTCCTGGAGGTTGAGGACATGAACGTGTGGTTCAGTGCCTGCATCCTAGGAACAGGGCGTGTCAGTTTCTGGCAGCAGCGATGTTGACCACGGGGTCGGCGGTCTGGTCAGACTTCGGGTCGACCCGTCAAGCCTGCCCAATCCCCTCCTGCGCCCGCCAGTCTTTCAGCAGTGCCTGCCGACGGCGCGGATAGCGTTGCTCCGACAGCGCAAGCGTTGCAATGCGGTCGGTGCGAAAGTGGCGAATCGACTGGCGCAATTCGCACCAGGCCACCACCACCCGGGCGCGGTCGAAGAAGCCCAAGGCAAAGGGCCAGATCGTGCGGGTACTGTCTTCACCGCTGGCATCGCGGTAGCGGATGCTGGCGATGCGCTCGTGTCGGATGGCCTGGCGCAGATGCGTCACGGTAGCGTCGTCGGCAGCCAGCGGATCGGCCGGGCCCACCAGCAGCGCCGAGGTGTCCATCTCATGGCGCAGCGCGCTGGGCAGCACGGCTGCGATCTTGGCCAAGGCGTTGTGGGCGGCGGCCGCCAGGCGCGTGTCGCCGCGTTCGGCCACCCAGCGCGAACCCAGCGTGAGTGCTTCGACCTCATCGATGGAGAACATCAAGGGCGGCAGGTCGAAGCCAGGCTTCATCACATAGCCCAGACCGGGCGCACCGTCGATGTGTGCGCCCTGGGCCTGCAGCGTGGCGATGTCACGGTAGAGCGTGCGCAGGCTGATGCCCAGTTCCTGGGCGATGGCGGCACCGCCCACGGCTTGGCGGTGCCGGCGCAGCAGCTGCAGCAGGTCGAGCAGTCGCCCAGAGCGGGACATCAGACGGGCTCCTGCCGGTTCAGCGGCTTCGGCGCGCGCTGACGGCCTTTTCCAGCGGCCACAGGTCGTAGTCGATCACGGCGCAGGCCAGCTTGAACAGGTACTCGAAGGAACCATGTTCATCCAGGGAGCCCTCCTTGAAGTGGGTCCCATACAGGTTGGCAGATGGCGGCGCGGCGGGTGGCGTGTTGGCCAGCGTGGCCGGTCTCAGACCACCTGGCAGGAAGTCGGTGGTCAAGGCGATGGCATCAGCCGCTTCACGGCTCGCAAGCCTTGGGTTCTCGGCGCGGTCCAAGGGCTCTGCAGACAGCGACTTCATCTGGTGGTTGGCACCCGTGAACTGCTGAGTCGAACCCAAGGCTGCCGCGCGATAGCCCAGCAACTGCGGTGGCACCCGGGTGACCACATCGCTGACGTTGATGTGAGGGAAGCTCTTGCCCGCCAGTTGGCGGTCGTAGTGGTCCACAAATTCCTGGTCTCCCACGCGCGGGGTGCCAAAGGTGTAGACGTTGCGAACGCGGTAGCCGGCCTCCTGCAAGCGCAGCGCGGCCAGTTGGGCCATGGCCGCGCCCAGGCTGTGGCCGGTGACCCAGATCTCCCGCGCTTGAGTTTGCGGTGGGCCCAGTGCCGACTGGATCTGGGTCCAGACGGAATCCAAAGCGCTCTTGAAGCCGTTGTGAACGGAGCCTTTGCCCCGGTCGGCCGGCACCCGCAGAAAATTGCCATCGGTGATGAAGTTCTTGAAGCTGGACGTGCCCCGAAACGCCAGCACCAGAACCGGCCCGCGGCTGGCGATGAAGCCGCTGGTGTCGTTGGACGCCTGGGCGATCTTGGCCACGGGCTGGAAGTTCCAGTGCTGCAGCTGCTGCTCGATCAGCTCGGGGTTCCAGTAGGCCAGCGCCGCCATTTGCGCCATCCAGGCCGCGTGTGGCCTGGCATAACCCTGCACCTCTGGGCTGAAGTCGATCAGATCCACGGGTACCACGTCGCCACGCCCGTAGCGCTTTTGGTTGGCTTCGCGGCCCGTGCACTGCAAGCGCTGCAAGGTCCAGCGGGGCTCTTCGCAGCTGGCCAAGGCCTCGGCGGCCAGCGCAGGCGGCAGAAACAGGGACCGGAGGTAGCGCTTGGCCAGCCGCTCGAGGTTGGCCGTCTCGGTCGCCGCCAAACGCGGCTTTTTGGTGTTGATGACGTAGTGCAGGAAGGCGTCTTCCACGGCTTCGTTGCCGCCTTGGGCTGCGCGCAGGCGCTGCTGAAAGAGCATCAAGGTCTCAGGCAGTTCGGGTCCGGTGCTTCTCAGGCAGAGCAGCAGCGCGCTGGCTGCTTCTGGCCTGGCGCCCAGGCCAACAAAGGTCTCGGCAGCGGTGCGAAACGCCTGCAGGTTGAGCGGCGCCTTGGCCATCGCTTCACAGCCAGCTTCCTGAGCCGCAGCGTGTTGAGCTGGCCACCAGCACACCAGACACACCAAGGTTAGGAAGCCAAGGCCGCGGTGCATGAGCAGGTTCATGCCGAGGATGATAGGCCTGCGGGTGCAGCGCCGACCGACCACCGCATGGCGCTGGCCAAGCT
This sequence comes from Betaproteobacteria bacterium, assembly GCA_043743835.1. Classification (GTDB taxonomy): domain Bacteria; phylum Pseudomonadota; class Gammaproteobacteria; order Burkholderiales; family Burkholderiaceae_C; genus Rubrivivax. The sequence goes on along the minus strand of JAYTVT010000003.1, from coordinate 9,535 downwards.
GACGTGGCAAGACCCGCCTGATGCGCGCAGCACAAGGCGAGTCTTGCCGCCGCGCCCTGGGCGCGGCGAGGGTGACGCTAGAGCAGCAGCTGTTGCTGGCGCTGCAACTCGTCGTCGCTCATGCCGGTCAGGCGTGCCATGCTGGCCATGACCGGGCTCGAGCCAGCTTGGCGATGCACATCGGCCGTCGCGCCGCCGCCCAGCAGGTTGCCGCCGTCGGCCGCCAGCAGGTCACCCAGTTCGGGCAGCGGCTCTGCCTTGGCTTTGGTGAACCAGACATCGGCCATGGCGTGGTGGTTGCCGTCAGCGCCTTGGTAGCTGGACACCAGGCCGAGCAGGTTGCCGTTGTTGACTTCATGGCCCACGGCGGCGTTCAGGTCCAGCTGCACCACGCCGGCTTCGACCAGGCCACGCAGCTCACCGATGTCGGTCTTGCCGTCGTGGTTGGCGTCGACCCACACCTTCAGGTCCTTGAAGTGGGCATCTTGCGCGTTGAGCTTGCCGTCGTGGTTGGAGTCCAGGTCGGCCATGGCGTTGTAGCCGTTGCCCGCGCGCTGGCCGCTGGCCAGCACGGTGGCGGCACCAAACAGCTCGCGTCCGTCGTTGATGATGCCGTCGCCGTTGCGGTCCATCACCAGCAGGCCGTCTTTGCCGCCAACCCAGCCCACCTGGTGGCTGACCCCGATGCCGCCCAGGTCAAAGTGCACGCCGTTGCTGGCCGCGGTGGTCTGCACGCCGTCACCGTCCAGGTCCAGCACGATGGGGGTCATGCTCACCAGCGCGTTGATCTGGCTGGTGGTCATGGCCGCGATGTCGGCGGTCTCGAAGGCATGGATCTGCGCGGTGGTCATGGCCGCGATGTCGGTCGTCTCAATGACCACCACCTGGGCGGTGGTCAGCGCGACGATCTGCGCGGTGGTCAGCGCCGCGATCTGCGCCGTGGTGAAGGCCACGATGTCGTTGGTGGACAGGCTGCTGATCTGGGTGGTGGTCAGGTGCGAGATGTCCGCCGTGCTGAGCGACTGGAACTGCGTGGTGGTCAGCGCATTGAGGTCACTGGTGCTCAGTGAGGCCAGTTGCTCGCTGCTCATGCCGCCCAGCTGTGTGGTCGTCAGGCTGACCAGTTGCGTGGTGCCCAGCGCGTCGATCTGCGCCGTGGTGAAGGCCGCGATCTGCGCCGTGCCCAAGGCCACCAAGTCGGTGGTCTCGATGGCGGCCACATCGGCGGTTTCCAGGGCTCGCAGCTGGGCGGTTCCCAGGGCGGCGAACTGGCTGCTGGTGAAGGTCTGGATGTCGGTGGTGTCCAGACCCACCAGCTGCGCGGTGGTGAAGGCTCTGATTTGGGCGGTCGTCAGGCTGACCAGATCAGCGGTGTCCAGGCTGGACACCTGTGCCGAGGTCAGGCCGGCGACTTGCGCGGTGGTCAGCGCAGCGAACTGCGTGGTGCCCAGGGCGTTGAGGTCGCTGGTGCCCAGGGCCGACAGTTGCGCCGTGGTCATGGCCACCAGTTGACCGGTGGTGAGGGCCGCCAGTTGGGTGGTGCCCATGCCATCGACCTGCGCGGTGGTGAAGGCACTGATCTGGGCTGTGCCCAGGGCCACCAGGTTGGTGGTGCCAATGGCGGCCACATCAGCCGTTTCCATGGCCCGCAGCTGGGTGGTGCTAAGCGCGGCAAACTGGCTGGAGGTCAGCGCTTGCACGTCGCTGGTGTCCAGGCCGGCCACCTGGGCGGTGGTCAGGGCCCGCATTTGCGTGGTGGTCAGGGCCACCAGATCGGCGGTGTCCAGGCTGGAGACCTGGGTGGTGGTCAGGCCAGCGACCTGGGCGGTGGTCAGCGCTGCAAACTGCGTGGTGCCCAGCGAGTTCAGGTCGCTGGTGCCCAGTGCAGCCAGCTGTGCGGTGGTCATGGCCACCAGTTGCGCTGTGCTCAGGTTGGACAGCTGGGTGGTGCCCAGGGCGTCGATCTGCGCGGTGCTGAAGGACGCGATCTGTGCCGTACCCAAGGCCGCCAGGTCGGTGGTTTCGATGGCGGCCACATCGGCGGTCTCCATCGCCCGCAACTGGCTGGTGCTCAGGGCGGCGAATTGGCTGCTGGTGAAGGTCTGGATGTCCGTGGTGTCCAGGCTCACGATCTGCGCCGTGGTCAGGGCGCGCAGCTGCGCGGTCGTCAGCGCCACCTGGTCGGCGGTGTCCAGGCTGGAGACCTGTGCGGTGCTCAGGCCGGCGACTTGGGCCGTGGTCAGCGCCGCAAACTGCGTGGTGCCCAGGGCGTTGAGGTCGCTGGTGCCCAGGGCTGCCAGCTGTGCGGTTGTCATGCCCACCAGTTGCGACGTGGTGATGGCCGCCAGTTGCGTGGTGCCCAAGGCGTCAATTTGCGAGGTGGTGAAGGCGGCGATCTGCGCGGTGCCCAGGGCCACCAGGTTGGTGGTGCCTATGGCGGCCACATCAGCCGTTTCCATGGCCCTCAGTTGTGCGGTGCTGAAGATGGCGAACTGGCTGGACGTGAGGGTCTGAACGTCGGTGGTGTCCAGGCTCGCGATCTGGGCCGTGGTCAGGGCGCGCACCTGCGTGGTCGTCAGGGCCACCAGATCGGCGGTGTCCAGGTTGGAGACCTGGGCGGTCGTCAAGGCGGCGACCTGTGCGCTGGTCAGGGCCGCAAACTGGGTCGTGCCCAAGGAGTTCAGATCGCTGGTGCCCAAGGCAGCCAGCTGGGCGGTGGTCATGGCCACCAGTTGCGCCGTGCTCAGGTTCGAAAGCTGGGTGGTGCCCAGGGCGTCGATCTGCGCGGTGCTGAAGGCCGCGATCTGGGCCGTGCTCAAGGCCACCAGATCGGTGGTCTCGATGGCCGCCACATCAGCCGTTTCCATGGCCCGCAGCTGCGTGGTGCTGAGCGCGGCAAACTGGCTGGATGTGAAGGTCTGGATGTCCGTGGTGTCCAGGCTCACGATCTGCGCCGTGGTCAGGGCGCGCAGCTGAGAGGTCGTCAACGCCACCTGATCGGCAGTGTCCAGGCTGGAGACCTGTGCGGTGGTCAGGCTGGCGATTTGCGCGGTGGTCAGCGCCGCGAATTGCGTGGTGCCCAGCGCGTTGAGGTCGCTGGTGCCCAGGGCGGCCAGCTGTGCGGTGGTCATGCCCGCCAGTTGTGACGTGGTGATGGCCGCCAGCTGCGTGGTGCCCATGCCGTCGACTTGCGAGGTGGTGAAAGCGGCGATCTGCGCGGTGCCCAGGGCCACCAGGTTGGTGGTGCCGATGGCGGCCACATCAGCCGTTTCCATGGCCCGCAGTTGTGCGGTGCTGAGCGCGGCGAACTGGCTGGATGTCAGCGCTTGCACATCGCTGGTGTCCAGGCCGGCCACCTGGGCGGTGGTCAGGGCCCGCATTTGCGTGGTGGTCAGGGCCACCAGGTCGGCGGTGTCCAGGCTGGAGACCTGGGTGGTGGTCAGGCCAGCGACCTGGGCGGTGGTCAGCGCCGCAAACTGCGTGGTGCCCAGAGAGTTCAGGTCGCTGGTGCCCAAGGCCGACAGCTGGGCGGTGGTCATGGCCACCAGTTGCGCTGTGCTCAGGTTGGACAACTGGGTGGTACCCAGGGCGTCCACCTGGGCGGTGGCCAGCGCCGCGATGTGGGCCGTACCCAGGGCTGCCAGATCGGTGGTTTCGATGGCGGCCACATCGGCCGTCTCCATGGCGCGCAACTGCGCGGTGCTGAGCGCGCCAAACTGGCTGGACGTGAAGGTCTGGATGTCGGTGGTGTCCAGGCTCACGATCTGCGCTGTGGTCAGGGCGCGCAGCTGAGTCGTTGTCAGCGCCACCTGGTCAGCGGTGTCCAGGCTGGAGACCTGGGCGGTGGTCAGGCCGGCGACTTGCGCGGTGGTCAGCGCTGCAAACTGCGTCGTGCCCAGGGCATTGAGGTCGCTGGTGCCCAAGGCAGCCAGCTGTGCGGTGGTCATGGCCGACAGTTGCGACGTGGTGATGGCCGCCAACTGTGTGGTGCCCATGCCGTCGACTTGCGAGGTGCTGAAGGCGGCGATCTGTGCGGTGCCCAGGGCCACCAGGTTGGTGGTACCTATGGCGGCCACATCAGCCGTTTCCATGGCCCGCAGCTGTGCCGTGCTGAGTGCGGCGAACTGGCTGGACGTGAAGGTCTGGATGTCGGTGGTGTCCAGACTCACGATCTGGGCTGTCGTCAAGGCACGCACTTGCGCGGTGGTGAGCGCCGCTTGGTCGGCCGTGTCCAGGCTGGAGACCTGGGTGGTGGTCAGGCTTGCAATCTGAGCGGTGCTCAGCGCGGCAAATTGAGAGGTGCCCAGAGAGTTCAGGTCGCTGGTGGTCAATGCGGCCAGCTGTGCGGTGGTCATGGCTGCCAGCTGGGCTGTGCTCAGGTTGGACAGCTGCGTGGTGCCCAGGCCGTCAACCTGCACGGTCGCCAGAGCCGCAATCTGGGCTGTGCTCAAGCCCGCCAGGTCGGTGGTCTCGATGGCGGCCACATCTGCTGTCTCGATGGCCCGCAGCTGCGTGGTGCTGAGCGCGGCGAACTGGCTGGACGTGAACGTCTGGATGTCGGTGGTGTCCAGGCTCAAGATCTGCGCCGTGGTCAGGGCGCGGACCTGGGACGTCGTCAGCGCCACCTGATCGGCGGTGTCCAGGCTGGAGACCTGTGCGGTGCTCAGGCCGGCGACTTGCGCGGTGGTCAGCGCCGCAAACTGCGTGGTGCCCAGGGCGTTGAGGTCGCTGGTGCCCAAGGCGGCCAGCTGTGCGGTGGTCATGCCCGCCAGTTGCGACGTGGTGATGGCCGCCAACTGTGTGGTGCCCATGCCGTCCACTTGCGAGGTGGTGAAGGCAGCGATCTGCGCCGTGCCCAGGGCCACCAGGTTGGTGGTGCTGATGGCGGCCACATCTGCCGTATCCATGGCCCGCAGTTGTGCGGTGCTGAGCGCGGCGAACTGGTTCGACGTGAAGGTCTGGATGTCGGAGGTGTCCAGGCCGACGATCTGGGCCGTGGTCAGCGCACGAACCTGCGTGGTGGTCAGGGCTGCTTGATCGGCGGTGTCCAGGCTGGAAACCTGCAAGGTGGTCAGGCCGGCAACCTGCGCCGTGGTCAGCGCGGCAAACTGCGTGGTTCCCAGTGAATTCAGGTCACTGGTGCCCAAGGCAGCCAGCTGTGCGGTGGTCATGGCCACCAGCTGCGCCGTGCTTAGGTTGGACAGCTGGGTGGTGCCCAGCGCGTCCACTTGCGCGGTCGACAGTGCAGCGATGTGGGCCGTACCCAAAGCCACCAGATCGGTGGTTTCGATCGCGGCCACGTCGGCGGTCTCCATCGCCCTCAGCTGACCGGTGCCCAGGGCAGCAAGCTGACTTGAAGTGAAGGTCTGGATGTCGGTGGTGTCCAGGCTCACGATCTGCGCGGTGGTCAAGGCGCGAACCTGTGACGTGGTCAGAGCCGCTTGGTCGGCGGTGTCCAGACTGGAGACCTGCGCGGTGGTCAGGCTGGCAACTTGAGCGGTGGTCAACGCAGCAAACTGCGTCGTGCCCAAGGCGTTGAGGTCGCTGGTGCCCAGGGCTGCCAGCTGAGCCGTCGTCATGGCCACCAGCTGTGACGTGGTGATGGCCGCCAGCTGGGTGGTGCCCATGCCGTCGACTTGCGAGGTGGTGAAGGCAGCGATCTGTGCGCTGCCCAGCGCGGTCAGGTTGGTGGTGCCAATGGCGGCCACATCTGCCGTATCCATGGCCCGCAGCTGAGAGGTCCCGAGCGCGGCGAACTGGCTGGACGTCAGCGCTTGTACGTCGCTGGTGTCCAGGCTGGCGATCTGGGCGGTGGTGAAAGCACGGATCTGGGAGGTGCCCAGAGCTGCCAGGTCGGCGCTGTCCAGATTGGCAACCTGCGTGGTGGTCAGGCCAGCGATTTGGGCGGTGGTGAGCGCCGCAAACTGCGTCGTGCCCAGCGAGTTCAGGTCGCTGGTGCTCAAGGCCGCCAGTTGGGCGGTGCTCAGGCTGGCCACTTGCGTGGTGGTCAGGTTGGCCAACTGGGTGGTGCCCAGGGCGTCGATCTGGGCCGTGCTGAGCGACAAGATCTGTGCGCTGCGCAGCGACGACAGGTCGGTCGTCTCCAGGGCAGCCAAGTCGGCCGTCTCCAGGTTGCGCAACTGGGCGGTGGTGAGTGCGGCGAACTGGGTGCTTGTCAGTGCGGTGAAGTCGCTGGTGTCCAGGGCCACCAACTGTGCAGTGGTGGCTGCGGCGATCTGTGCCGTGCTCAGGTTGGCCAGCTGGGTGGTGTCCAGCGCCGTGAATTGGGTCGTGGTGAGGGCCGCAATCTGCTGGGTGGTGAAGGCCGCCAGGTCGGTGCTGCCTGCGGCCACCAGGTCGGCGGTTTCCAGCGCCACCACCTGGGCGGTGCTGAGCGCGGCCATTTGCGTGGAGCTGAGCGCCGATATCTGCGCCGTGCCCAGGGCCACGATGCCTGCGGTGCTGATGGCACGAACCTGAGAGGTGCTCAGGTAGGTGAGGTCGGTGGTCTCGAAGCCGACGATGGCAGCGGTTGTCAAGGCGCCGAGTCCCGCGGTGGACATCGCGCTGATCTGCGTCGTCGACAGCGCTGCCAGTTGCGCCGAGCTGAAGGCCGCCCAGTCCTGCGTCGTCAGCTCGGCCACGTTGGTGGTGGTCAGGCCAGCGATCTGGGATGTGGTGAGGGAACTGATGGTGGAGGCCATGGAACGGTCCTTATCGACGTCTTGGTTTCGCCAGACGGCCCTGCCGATGCAGGATCGCCTTGTGCGGATTCATCTCGACGGGATATCGGACCCCTGCTCTTTGACTTGAGCGCTTACCGTTGAAACTTGCTCTTTGGGCCTGTTTTCGGCGGCTGTTGGCGTTGTGGCGGGCTGGGTTGTGAATTCATTCACATCCGGTGCAGCGCCGGCGAGCAGGCAAAAAAAAGCCGCAGGCAATGGGCCTGCGGCTTTTTGGATGGATGCTGAACGGGCGATGCGTGCTGGGTGACCAGCTGCCCGGATCAGTCGCCTGGACTTACTTGCCGGCTGGCACCTTGCCGTCCACACCCTTGATGTAGAAGTTGACGCCGCCCAAGAACTTGTCGTCCGCCACGGCGTCCTTGGCCAGCACTTCCTTGCCGTCCTGGCCCACGATGGGGCCCTTCCAGATGACGAAGCTGCCATCTTTCAGGCCGGCCTTGATCTTGTCAATCTGGGCCTTGGTGTCGGCGGGCACCTTGTCGCTGATGGACACGACGTCGATCGCGCCTTCCTTGACACCCCACCACACGGCGGTGCCGCCCGTCCACTTGCCTTCCAGTGCATCACGCGTGGCCTTCACGTAGTAAGGGCCCCAGTTGATGATGGCGCTGGCCAGGTGGGCATCCGGCGCGTAAGCGGTCATGTCGCTGTCCCAGCCAAAGGCCAACTTCTTGTTCTTGGCGGCGGTCTGCAGCACAGCTGAGCTGTCGGTGTTCTGGAACAGCACGTCAGCGCCCTGGTTGATCAGGCTCTGCGCAGCTTCAGTTTCCTTGGGTGGGTTGAACCACTCGTTGACCCAGACCACTTTGGTCTTGATCTTCGGGTTGACGCTCTGCGCACCGAGCGTGAAGCTGTTGATGTTGCGGATGACTTCAGGAATGGGGATGGAGCCTACTACGCCGAGCGTGTTGGTCTTGGTCATCTTGCCGGCAATCACACCGGCCATGTAGGCGCCTTCATAGGTGCGGCTGTCGTAGGTGCGCAGGTTGTCGGCTTGTTTGTAGCCGGTGGCATGCTCAAACTTCACGCCTTTGCTGTCGGCGGCGGTCTTGAGCATGGGCTCCATGTAGCCGAAGGTGGTGCCGAAGATCAGCTTGTTGCCCTGGCCCACCATGTCGCGGAATACGCGCTCGGCGTCGGCCGCCTCGGGCACCTTTTCAACAAAGCTGGTGACGACCTTGTCGCCAAACTCTTTTTCAATGGCTTTGCGGCCGTTGTCGTGCGCAAAGGTCCAGCCGCCGTCGCCCACCGGGCCCACGTAGGCAAAGGCAATCTTCAGCGGTTCAGCTTTAGGGGCTGGCGCGGAAGCTGCAGCCGGCGCCGCGGCTGCCGGCTTGGCTTCGTCTTTCTTGCCGCAGCCGACCAAGGCAGCGGTGGCGGCCAGGGCCGACAGGCCGACCAGCCGGAACAGGGAACGCTTGGATAACAGTGTCATGGGGGATATCTCCTCGTTTGTGGGACCAGCGGAACGTGAAATTATGGCGCTGTGGGGCCGGGGAATCAGATGGCCTTCAGCTGCCGGGGAAAAAGGGCTTGCCCAGCGACGCTGGCATGTTGGCCTGGATCCACGCCGCATTGCGGCTGATCAGCACCAGCACGACGATGGTGGCCACGTAGGGCAGCATGCTCAAGAACTGGCTGGGGATGTCGACGCCCTGGCCCTGCAGGTGAAACTGCAGCATGGTGACGCCTCCGAACAGGTAGGCGCCCAAGAGGATGCGCCCGGGTCGCCAGGTCGCAAAGGTGGTCAACGCCAGCGCAATCCAGCCTTTGCCGGCCACCATGCCTTCCACCCACAGCGGCGTGTAGACCACCGACAGGTAGGCCCCTGCCACGCCGCACAGCGCACCGCCCACCATCACGGCGGCCATGCGGATGCGCCGCACGGGGTAGCCGAGCGCGTGCGCCGACTCAGGCGACTCTCCGATGGCCCGCAACACCAGGCCAGAGCGGCTGCGGTACAGGAACCAGGCCACGGCCACCACCAAGAGCATGGCGATGTAGACCATGGGGTGCTGCCGGAACAGGGCTGGCCCGATGAAGGGCACATCAGCCAACAGCGGGATGCTGAACTGGTCACGCTCGCCCAGCTTGCCTTGCACAAAGCCGATACCGGCAAAGGCCGAGAAGCCGGCCCCGAAGAGGCTGAGCGCCAAGCCGCTGGCCACCTGGTTGGTGTTGAGCCAGATCACCAGCACACCAAACGCAGCAGCCATCAGTGCGCCAGCGACGGCACCGGCGCAGAAGCCCAGCCAGTCGTTGCCGGTGAGCAAGGTGGTGGCAAAGCCAGCGATGGCCGCCACCAGCATCATGCCTTCGGCGCCCAGGTTGATAACGCCGGCTCGTTCGTTGATGAGCAGGCCAATGCCGGCCAGCGCCAGCACGGTGCCGGCGTTGAGCGTGGCGGCGATGAGGAGTGCGAAGCCTTCCATGTCAGTGGGCTCCTTGGGGGTGATGGGGAGTGCGCGACGCTTGCGCTTGAAGTTGCATCCGCGCGTCGCGGCGGGCGGTACCCGGCAGCGGCGCAGGCTGCGTCGGTCGTCGCTGCGCGCCGACTGCGCTGCGATGCTCGACACGCGGTCGCGTCGCGGAACTCGCTACGCGCCCTGCGGGCGCTGCGCTCGGACAGCCGCGATGAGAATGATGACGAAGTGCGCTGCGCGCACCGAGCTTCGTGCTGCGCTCCTCGGCGCCCCAGAAATCGCCTGCGCCGGGCTCCGCCTGCCGCGACGCTGGGTTTCTGGTTGTCGGGATGTTGGGGCCCAGTTTCCCTTCGGACGCCCGGCGCG
>JAYTVT010000002.1:0-105694 GCA_043743835.1 Betaproteobacteria bacterium | reverse complement strand
GCGCGATAGCAAAGCGGTTATGCAACGGATTGCAAATCCGTCTAGTCCGGTTCGACTCCGGATCGCGCCTCCAGATTCAGATTCAAATTCAAGGCCCGCTTCGCAACACGAAGGCGGGCCTTTGTGTTGGTGCCCGGCACAATAGCCGCGCTGGGCCCGGATGGCGAAACAGGCAGACGCAGCGGACTTAAAATCCGCCGCCCTTGAAAAGGGGCATGCGGGTTCGAACCCCGCTCTGGGCACCACAAGGATTCGAACGCGCTTTCACTGGCAAAGCGCTTGGAAAAAAATAGTACGACCGTTCTATTTTCGACCTTTGTGGCACTGCTGAAGGGCTGTGACGCCCTAGAATGGCCTGATTAACGTTTACGTCAATTGAGCGCAGGAGCGTCATTCATGAAGGTGCTGGTTCCCGTCAAGCGGGTCGTCGACTACAACGTCAAGGTGCGGGTCAAGAGTGACGGCACCGGCGTGGATATTGCCAACGTCAAGATGAGCATGAACCCTTTCGACGAGATCGCTGTCGAAGAGGCCGTGCGCTTGAAAGAGAAGGGCATCGTGACCGAGATCATTGCGGTGTCCTGCGGCGTGAGCCAGTGCCAGGAGACCCTCAGAACGGCGATGGCCATTGGCGCGGACCGGGCCATCTTGGTGGAGTGTGCAGAAGAGCTGCAGCCCTTGGCGGTGGCCAAGCTTCTCAAGGCCCTGGTCGACAAAGAGCAACCTGGCCTGGTCATCTTGGGCAAGCAAGCCATTGACGACGACTGCAACCAGACCGGCCAGATGCTGGCTGCGTTGGCTGGCCTGCCGCAGGCCACCTTTGCGTCCAAGGTCGAAGTGGCCGATGGCTTTGCCAGCGTGACGCGTGAAGTGGACGGCGGCTCCGAAACTCTGAAGATAAAGCTGCCCGCCGTGGTGACCACCGACCTGCGCCTGAACGAGCCGCGTTACGTCACGCTGCCCAACATCATGAAGGCCAAAAAGAAGCAGCTCGATGTGTTCAAGCCAGCCGATCTGGGCGTGGACGTCACCGCCCGGATCAAGACCTTGAAGGTCACCGAACCTCCGAAGCGGGGTGCCGGCGTCAAGGTTGCCGACGTTGCCACCTTGGTGGCCAAACTCAAGAACGAAGCGAAGGTGATCTGATCATGGCTGCCCTTGTGATTGCTGAACACGACAACGCGTCCATCAAAGGCGCCACCCTGAACACCGTGACGGCCGCGCTGGCCTGTGGCGGTGAGGTGCATGTGCTGGTCGCCGGGGTCAACGCAGGTGCGGCTGCGGCCGCCGCCGCCCAGATTGCAGGTGTTTCGAGAGTCTTGCATGCTGACGCTGCCGGGCTCGATCACGGCTTGGCCGAGACCGTAGCAGCGCAGGTTGTGGCCGTTGCCAGTGGCTACAGCCACCTGTTGTTCCCCGCCACCGCTGCGGGCAAGAACGTGGCTCCGCGCGTGGCTGCGCTGCTCGATGTGGCGCAGATCTCTGATGCCACCAAAGTCATCAGCGCCGACACCTTCGAGCGCCCCATTTATGCGGGCAACGCCATCGCAACCGTGCAGAGCCTGGATGCGACCAAGGTGATCACCGTTCGCACGACTGGATTTGACCCTGCAGCTGCGACGGGCGGCAGCGCCACGGTGGAAAGCCTGGCTGCAGTGGCCGACAGCGCCACCAGTTCCTTCGTGGGCAGCGAAATCGCCAAGAGCGACCGCCCGGAACTGACGGCTGCCAAGATCATCGTCAGCGGCGGCCGAGCCTTGGGCAGCAGCGAAAAATTCAATGAAGTGCTGACCCCTTTGGCCGACAAGCTGGGCGCGGCGCTGGGTGCCAGCCGGGCTGCCGTGGATGCGGGTTATGCGCCCAACGACTGGCAGGTGGGCCAAACCGGCAAGATCGTGGCGCCACAGCTCTATGTGGCCTGCGGCATCAGTGGTGCCATTCAGCATCTGGCCGGCATGAAGGACTCCAAGGTCATCGTGGCCATCAACAAAGATCCTGAAGCACCAATCTTCAGCGTTGCTGACTATGGCCTGGAGGCTGACCTGTTCACCGCGGTGCCCGAACTCATCAACGCGCTTTGAATTTCCGGTCTTGACTGAGGCGCCTGACCAGGCGCCTTTCTTTTATCTGAGGGAAGAAACATGACTTACCGCGCCCCCGTCAAAGACATGCTCTTTGTGATGAAGGAGCTGGCTGGCATCGACGCTGTGGCCGCCTTGCCTGGCTTTGAAGACGCCGGATTTGACACTGCGGCTGCAGTCCTGGAAGAAAGCGCCAAGTTCAACGAAGGCGTGGTTGCCCCATTGAACTGGGCAGGCGACCAAAACCCCTCGTCTTTCAAGGATGGCAAGGTCACCACCACGCCAGGCTTCAAGGAAGCCTTCAAGCAGTTTTCTGAAGGTGGCTGGCAAGCCTTGCAGCATCCCGTGGCATATGGCGGCCAGGGCTTGCCAAAGTTGATCCACGCGGCCTGCAGCGAAATGGTCAACAGCGCCAACATGAGCTTTGCGCTGTGCCCCTTGCTCACCGACGGCGCCGTGGAGGCATTGCTGACGGCCGGCACCGAAGAACAGAAATCCACCATCATCCCCAAGCTGGTGGACGGCAGCTGGACGGGTTCGATGAACCTCACCGAGCCCCAAGCCGGCAGCGACTTGAGCATGGTGCGCACCCGCGCAGAACCCCAAGGCGACGGCACCTACAAGCTCTTTGGGACCAAAATTTTCATCACCTACGGTGAGCACGACATGGCCGAGAACATCGTCCATTTGGTGCTGGCTCGGGTGGTGGGTGCGCCGGAGGGTGTGAAGGGCATTTCGCTGTTCATCTGCCCCAAGGTGTTGGCCGACGGCACACGCAACGACGTGCACTGCGTCAGCATCGAGCACAAGCTGGGTATCAAGGCCAGCCCGACGGCGGTGCTGCAGTACGGCGACAAAGGCGGCGCTGTTGCCACCCTCATCGGGCAAGAAAACCGCGGCCTCGAGTACATGTTCATCATGATGAACGCCGCCCGCTACGGCGTGGGTGTGCAAGGCATTGCCTTGGCCGAACGCGCCTACCAAAAGGCTGTGAACTTCGCGCGCGATCGTGTGCAGAGCAGGCCTGTGGACGGCTCCATGCGCACGGCCGCGCCCATCATCCACCACCCGGATGTGCGCCGCATGTTGATGACCATGCGTGCCCACACCGAAGGCTGCCGCGCCATGGCCTTGGTAGGCGCTTCAGCGTTTGACGCGGCGCACGCCCACCCGGACGCAGAAGTGCGAGCGCAAAACCAGGCCTTCTATGAGTTTCTGGTGCCGTTGATCAAGGGTCTGTCGACCGAAATGAGCCTGGAAGTTGCCAGCTTGGGCGTGCAGGTGCACGGCGGTATGGGGTTCATTGAAGAGACCGGCGCGGCGCAATACCTGCGCGATGCCAAGATCTTGACCATCTATGAAGGCACCACCGCCATCCAGGCCAACGACCTGGTCGGGCGCAAGACCTCGCGCGACGGCGGTGCCGTGGCGATGGCCATCGCGGGCCAGATCGACGCCACCGTGAAGGAGCTCTCCAAGCGCAGCAGCACTGCCAGCCGCACCATGGCCAAGCGCCTGGCTGCGGGCCGACAGGCGTTTGTCGACGCGGTGGGCTTCGTCACCGGTCAAACCAAGGCGCAACCCAATGCGGTGTTTGCGGGCAGCGTGCCCTACCTGATGCTGGCCGGCACGGTGGTTGCAGGCTGGCAGATGGCACGTGCGCTGATCGTGGCCGAGGACCGCTTGGCGCAGGATGTTGAGGCCGACTTCATGCGCGCCAAGATCGTGACGGCGCAGTTCTATGCCGACCACATCTTGAACAAGACCACAGCGCTGCGCGACAGCATCGTGGAAGGATCTGAGGCGGTGACCGCCTTGGCTCTGGATTCGTTCTGAGTCGAATTTGCTGGGATCGAGTTGATCCGCCGTGGGGATTCAGGGCGACGTTCTCGGCCGCCGCTGCTCGACTTGGGTCGAGTTGTGCCCAGCCCGTCCCAAGGTGGTGGACGATGAGGCCCAGCTTCGTTACGCTGTCGGCATGAACAATCCCTCTACCTCTGGTGTTTCGGGTCTGGGCCGCGGCGCAGCCTTTCTAGTTTTGTTGGTGGCGCTGGCGGGCTGCAGTGGCATCAGCGTTGGCATCGGTTTGCCGATAGGCGGTATCGGTGGCGTTGGTGTGTCGGTGGGCAGCGATGGCCGTGTCAGCGGCAGCGTCGGTGTGGGTAGCGGTGGCGTGTCGGTAGGGGTGGGCGGGACCGCCCAACTGCCCAAGTCGAGCGAGCCGGCCGCATCCGCACCGCCCAAATGAGCGGGCTTGCCTCAGCCGTGGGGCGGCAGGCCATTGTCAACGCCTGCCTCTTTGACAGCGCGGCAGGCGTGCTGCGTCCACATACCACCGTGGTCATCGAGGACGACCGAATCGTTGGGGTCAGTCACGAGCCCGTTCAGGTCGACGGCGCTCGCGTCATCGACGCCGGCGGACGGGTGCTGCTGCCAGGCTTGATCGACGCCCACGTTCACGTGGTGGCTGCGTCGCACGACCTGGTGGGCCTGGCCATGCAGCCGGCCTCCTTGGTGGGTGCCCAGTCCAGCCACATCATGCGCGGCATGTTGCACCGCGGGTTCACCACGGTGCGAGACGCCGCCGGCGCTGACTTCGGCTTGCAGGAAGCAGTGGCCCGTGGCCTCTACGAGGGCCCGCGGCTGTTCATCGCCGGTCACCCCATCAGCCAAACGGGGGGGCATGCCGACATGCGGCCCAAGGGCGTTGGCGGCCAGGGCATGTTTTGCAGTTGTGCGGGGCTGGGCTTGGTCGGCGCCATCGCCGACGGGGTGGGCGAAGTGCGCCGCGCTGTGCGTGAGCAGGTGCGCAATGGGGCCAACCACATCAAGATCATGGCCGGTGGTGGGGTCAGCAGTCCCACCGACCCTATCGATGGCACCCAGTTCAGCGTGGAAGAATTGCGCGCTGCCGTTGAAGAAGCCGAAGCCGCCAATCTGTATGCCATGGCGCACGCTTACTCACCACGGGCGGTGACCAGAGCCGTGCAAGCAGGGGTGCGCAGCATCGAGCACGGCAACCTGATCGACGAAGCCACGGCACGGGTGATGAAGTCCCATGGCGCTTACCTGGTGCCCACGTTGTCGACCTATGCCGCTCTGGCTGAAGAAGGTCAAAGGCTGGGCTGGTCTGTAGCCATGCTGGACAAACTTCAAAGCGTGCACGACCGCGGCCTGGAAGCGGTGAAGATCGCGCGGGCAGAAGGCGTGCCGGTGGTGTTTGGCACCGACCTGCTGGGCCACATGCACAGCCGCCAATCGGGTGAATTTGCCCTGCGTGCCGCCGCTCTGACACCGACGGAGGTCTTGCAAAGCGCCACCAGCACCGCCGCGCGCTTGATGGGCCAGGAGCGGCACATCGGCCACATCGTGCCGGGTGGCTGGGCCGACCTGTTGCTGGTGGACGGCGACCCAACCCAGGACATAACCGTGCTGGGCAACCCAGAAAACAACATCCGCCTGTTGATTCAAGGGGGGCGAACGGTGATCAACCGCCTTTTCAACTGACCAGCGCAAGCCCAAGAAGAAGGGGCCCTCGCAGGCCCCTGTTGGCGTCAGACGCTCACTTCACGCTGGTGAAGCGGGCTTCCGGCCGATCGTCCGAACGGTGCACGGTGGTCACGCCGGCTTTCATCACCCAGGGGCGAATCTGGTGGTGCAGGGGGACCAACAGCATCTCGTCCTTCAGGCGCACCAGGCTGTCACGGATCATGGTGTTGCGTTTGGCCACATCGGTCTCGGTCTTCATGGCGTCGACCAACTTGTCCAGCGCAGGGTCACTGGCCCGCGAGAAGTTGAAGTTGCCGTCAGCGCCCGAGGTGCGGGTGCGGGCCAGGGACTGCACCGCGTACTGGCCGTCATAGGTGGCCACGCCCCAGCCCAGCAGGTACATCGAGCTGTCGAAGTTCTGCACCTTCTGGATGAAGGTGGCCATGTTCTCGGAGGCCAGTTCAACCTTCACACCGATGCGCGCCCACATGGCGATAACAGCTTGGCAGACCTTTTCGTCGTTGACATAACGGTTGTTGGGGCAGTTCAGGCGGAACTCAAACCCATTGGGGTAGCCGGCATCGGCCAGCAGTTTCTTGGCCTTTTCAACGTCGACTTTGACTGGGGTATCCAGCACCTTGTCGTAACCGTTGACACCGGGCGCCACCATCATGGCAGCGGGCACCGACAGGCCGCGCATGATGCTCTTCTTGATGGCTTCACGGTCGATGGCCAGGCTCAGCGCTTCACGCACGCGCTTGTCCTTGAAGGGGTTCTTGCCCTTGACACTGCTGTACTTCAGCTCGGCGCTGCCCACGTCGGGCGCCAGGAAGATGGTGCGCACTTCAGGGCCATCAACAACCTTGAGTTTCTTGTCGGTGCGCAGGCGGTCGATGTCCTGCGTGGGCACGTCCGTCAGCATGTCCACGTCGCCTGACAGCAGGGCCGCCACGCGGGTGGCGTCGGCCTTGATGGGGGTGTAGACGACTTGAGCCACATTGCCCGCGGTCTTGGTCCACCAAGCGTCGTTACGCGCCATCATGATGCGCTGCTCGGGCTGCCAGCTCAGGATGCGGTAGGCGCCGGTGCCCATCACGTTGCGCGAGGCGAAGTTCTCTTCCTTGGCCTTGTAGTCCTGCACGTTGGTGGTCTTGTTCTTCTCGGCCCAGGCCTTGCTCATGATGCGGAAGTCGATGATGTTGCGCAGCAAGAGCGGGTTGGGTGCGGACATCAGCACGTCGATCGTGTGGTCGTCAATCTTCTTGATGTCGGCAATGCCCGTCACGTAGATCGCCATCGTGCCTTGCGGCTGCTTGATGCGACCAAAACTGAACACCACGTCGTCGGCGGTGAAGGGCGTGCCGTCGTGAAACTTGACGCCCTTGCGCAATTCGAATCGCACTTGAGTGGGGCTGATGTAGGTCCACTTGGTGGCCAGCGCGGGCTCGACCTCGTAGGTGGCGCTGTAGCGGGTCAGGCCCTCATAAGCGTGCATCAGGATGGCGTTGGTGGTCGCATGGTTTTGCGAATGCGGGTCCAGCGTCAGGATGTCGTTTTGCGCCGCCCAGCGCAAGGTCTGCGCGGGTGCGGGGCCAGCCATTGCGGCGGCCACGACGGCGGCGGCAAGCAGGGCACTCAGTTTCATGGAAGGCCTTCCTTTTCGGGGAGATGGAAAACCAAGGATCGTAGAGCAGCTCGGCCGTTCACCCAGCGGGGGGAAACGCCGAGCCTTCAGATGGCGCCAGTGGGCTTTGGGCGCCGATGCACAGGCGCGGCAGGGGCGGCGGGGCTGGCAGTGCTACAGACGCCCGCTCGGCCGGTCACGGCAAGTTGCGCCAGCAAGTCGGAGTCGCAACCGCTGCCTGCACTGATCCAGCGCCGAGCCCAGCGCTGGGCCCATGTTTGCGGCAGCCAGCGCAACCAACGGCCGGGGTTGACCAAGGCACCGCATCGGTAGTGCCTGCTCTGGGCATGCCACTCCAAGGCAACGCAGGCGCCGGTGCTGCGCCGTGACAGCACCATGCCCAAGGGGCAGGGCTGATAGGCGCAACAGACCCCGCAGCCGTTGCAGGCCTGAGCCAACGCCGGCTTGGCAGGCGCGCGAGCGCGCAGATAGATGACCTGGTGTTTCACGTCGGGTCCATTTTTCGCGTCCGAGCCCCTTTTTGTCAGCAAAACAGCAGGGTTAAGGGCGTCCAATTGCGCCAGAAGAACAGTGGGGGTGCAGTGTTAAAGTCCCACCGACGATAGAAAACGGTCCTTCCCGTCCCCTTGCTGAGATTGAGACAGGCAGCAAGGCGGGTCGCTAGTCCGCCAACCGGTGCAGCCGGGACGCGGAAGGTTGATGAACCCATCAGAGCGCCGCAGACCGGCGCATAAGGTGAGCGAAAGATGATGCAACAACACAGGTCCAGCTCGTACCTGTTCGGCGGCAACGCCCCTTACGTCGAAGAGTTGTACGAGGCCTACCTCGACAACCCCGGCAGCGTGCCCGATAACTGGCGCACCTACTTCGACAACCTGCAGCATGTGCCAGCCACCGACGGCAGCGATGCCCGCGATGTTGCCCACGCCCCCGTCGTTGAAAGCTTTGCCCAGCGCGCCAAGGCCAATGCCTTCGCACTGAAGGCCAGCGAGGCCGATCTGGCCGTGGCCCGCAAGCAGGTGCACGTTCAATCGCTGATCGCGGCTTACCGATTCCTGGGCAGCCGCTGGGCCGACCTGGACCCGCTCAAGCGCACCGAGCGCCCAAAGATCCCCGAACTCGAGCCCGGTTTTTATGACCTGACCGAGTCCGACATGGACATCACCTTCTCGGCCGGCAACACCTATTTCGGCAAGGCCGAAAACATGACGCTGCGCGAGATCGTGCAGGCACTGCGTGAGACCTACTGCGGCACCATCGGCACCGAGTTCATGCACTGCACCGACCCCACTGAGAAGCGCTGGTGGCAAGAGCGCCTGGAAGGCATTCGCAGCAAGCCCAGCTTCTCGGCCGACGAAAAACGGCACATCCTGGACCGCTTGACGGCGTCCGAGGGTCTGGAGCGCTACCTGCACACCAAATACGTGGGCCAGAAGCGCTTCAGCCTGGAAGGCGGTGAGAGCTTCATCGCCAGCATGGACGAACTGGTGCAGCGTGCCGGCGCCACGGGCGTGCAGGAAATCGTCATCGGCATGGCCCACCGCGGCCGCCTGAACGTATTGGTCAACACCCTGGGCAAGATGCCGGCTGACCTGTTCGCCGAGTTCGACCACACCGCCAAGGAAGACCTGCCAGCGGGTGACGTGAAGTACCACCAGGGTTTCTCCAGCGACATCACCACGCCCGGCGGCGCGGTGCACCTGAGCCTGGCCTTCAACCCCAGCCACCTGGAAATCGTCAACCCGGTGGTTGAAGGCAGCGTCAAAGCACGCATGGACCGCCGTGGCGACAAGACCGGTGCCCAGGTGTTGCCCGTGCTGGTACACGGCGACGCGGCCTTTGCAGGGCAGGGCGTGGTGATGGAAACGCTGGCTCTGGCCCAGACCCGTGGTTACTACACAGGCGGCACGGTGCACCTGGTGGTCAACAACCAGATCGGCTTCACCACCAGCGACCCACGCGACTCTCGCTCCACGCTGTATTGCTCGGACGTGGTGAAGATGATCGAAGCCCCGGTGCTGCACGTCAACGGCGACGACCCCGAAGCTGTGGTGCTGTGCACCCGTTTGGCCATGGACTACCGCCAGCAGTTCAAGAAAGACGTGGTGGTCGACATCATCTGCTTCCGCAAGTTGGGACACAACGAGCAGGACACCCCTTCGCTGACCCAGCCGCTGATGTACAAGGTGATCGCCAAGCACCCCGGCACGCGCAAGCTCTATGGCGACAAGCTGGTGGCGCAAGGGGTGTTGCCAGCCGACGGGCCGGACAACTACGTCAAGGCCTTCCGCTCGGCCATGGACGAAGGACGGCACACGGTGGACCCAGTGCTGACCAACTTCAAGAGCAAGTACGCGGTGGACTGGGCGCCCTTCCTGGGCAAGAAGTGGACGGATGCGTCCGATACCGCTTTGCCACTGGCTGAAGTGAAGCGGCTGGCCGAAAAGCTCACCACCATCCCCAGCAACTTCAAGGTTCACAGCCTGGTGGAAAAGGTCATTGCTGACCGCGCTGCCATGGGCCGTGGCGAGATCAACGTCGACTGGGGCATGGGCGAAACCATGGCCTACGCCTCGCTGGTGGCCAGCGGATATGCGGTGCGCCTGAGCGGCGAAGATTGCGGCCGCGGCACCTTTGTGCACCGCCACGCAGTGCTGCACGACCAGAACCGCGAGAAGTGGGACACCGGTACCTACATCCCGCTGCAAAACGTGGCCGACGGGCAAGCGCCCTTTACGGTGATCGACTCCCTGCTGTCAGAAGAAGCCGTGCTGGGTTTTGAGTACGGCTACGCCAGCGCCGAGCCCAACACGCTGGTGATCTGGGAGGCGCAATTCGGTGACTTCGTCAACGGCGCACAAGTGGTGATCGACCAGTTCATCGCCAGCGGCGAAGTCAAGTGGGGCCGTGTCAATGGCCTTACCTTGATGCTGCCGCACGGCTACGAAGGCCAAGGCCCTGAGCACAGCTCGGCGCGCCTGGAGCGCTTCATGCAACTGGCCGCCGACAACAACATGCAGGTGGTGCAACCCACCAGCGCCAGCCAGATCTTCCACCTGCTGCGCCGCCAGATGGTGCGCCAGTTCCGCAAGCCGCTGGTGATCTTCACGCCCAAGAGTTTGTTGCGGGCCAAGGACGCCACCTCGCCGCTGAGCGAATTCACCAAGGGCGAGTTCCGCACCGTCATCGGCCCGCAGCGCACCGAGGTGGAAGGCGACAAGGTCAAACGCGTGATCTGCTGCTCGGGCAAGGTGGTCTACGACCTGATCAAGAAGCGCGAAGAAAAGAAGGCCTTGGACGTGGCCGTGATCCGTGTGGAGCAGCTCTACCCCTTCCCGCACAAGGCGTTTGCAGCCGAGATGAAGCGCTTCCCCAACGCCACCGAGGTGGTGTGGTGCCAGGACGAGCCGCAAAACCAGGGCGCCTGGTTCTTTGTGCAGCACTACGTGCACGAAAACATGCTCGAGGGCCAGAAGCTGGGCTACGCCGGCCGACCGGCCAGCGCCTCACCGGCGGTGGGCTATTCGCACCTGCACCAGGAGCAGCAAAAAGCGCTGCTGGAGCAGGCTTTTGGCAAGCTCAAAGGTTTTGTGCTGACCAAGTAAACCCCATGCGCCGCCGCGCACCGCAGGTGCCGGCCGCCGCGCAAGAGCGCCTGTGGCGGCCTACGCTGCTGCCCCAGGTGCCACCGAACAACGCACTCCGAGAAAAGACATGGCCATCGTTGAAGTCAAAGTTCCGCAACTGTCCGAGTCCGTGGCCGAGGCCACACTGTTGCAGTGGAAGAAAAAGCCCGGCGACGCCATCGCCATCGATGAGATATTGATCGAAGTCGAGACCGACAAGGTGGTGCTGGAAGTGCCCGCGCCCGCGGGTGGCGTGCTGGTCGAGATCGTGCAGGCCGACGGCGCCACCGTAACCGCCGAGCAGCTGATTGCCCGCATCGATACCGCGGCCACTGCCGGTGCTGCAGCGCCAGCGCCAGCGCCTGCCGCGGCAAACCCAACGCTTGCCGCAGCAGCCCCGCCCGCCGCTTCCAGCAGCAAGAGCGACATCGCCATGCCTGCTGCTGCCAAGCTGATGGCCGACAACAACCTTGCCGCAGGCTCGGTGCCGGGTACCGGCAAAGACGGACGCGTGACCAAGGGTGATGTTCTGGGCGCCCTGGCCGCACCCGCACCCGCCC
Organism: Betaproteobacteria bacterium; assembly: GCA_043743835.1. Classification (GTDB taxonomy): domain Bacteria; phylum Pseudomonadota; class Gammaproteobacteria; order Burkholderiales; family Burkholderiaceae_C; genus Rubrivivax. The sequence goes on along the minus strand of JAYTVT010000002.1, from coordinate 94,293 downwards.
CCAAAGCAGCACCGGCTGCGGCTGCGCCTGCTGCGGCGCCCAAGCTGCTGACCACGGTGAGCGCACCGATGTCCAACAACCTGGGCGAGCGCCCCGAGCAACGGGTGCCGATGTCGCGCCTGCGCGCCCGCATTGCCGAGCGCCTGGTGCAGTCGCAAAGCACCAACGCCATCCTGACCACCTTCAACGAGGTCAACATGGCCCCGCTGATGGACATGCGCAAGAAGTTCCAGGAGAAGTTCGAGAAAGAGCACGGCGTCAAGCTGGGCTTCATGAGCTTCTTCGTCAAGGCCGCGGTGGCAGCGCTGAAGAAGTACCCGGTGCTCAACGCCAGCGTCGACAACAACGACATCGTTTATCACGGCTATTTCGACATTGGCATTGCCGTGGGCAGCCCGCGCGGCCTGGTGGTGCCGGTGCTGCGCAACGCCGACCAGATGAGCTTTGCTGACATCGAAAAGAAGATCGCTGAATATGGCCAAAAGGCCAAGGACAGCAAGCTGGGCATTGAAGAACTCACCGGCGGCACCTTCAGCATCAGCAACGGCGGCACCTTTGGCAGCATGCTGTCCACGCCCATCATCAACCCGCCACAAAGCGCCATCCTGGGCGTGCACGCCACCAAGGACCGCGCGGTGGTGGAAAACGGTGTGGTGGTGGTGCGCCCCATCAACTACCTGGCCATGAGCTTCGACCACCGCATCATCGACGGCCGTGAAGCCGTGTTGGGCCTGGTGACGATGAAGGACGCGCTGGAAGACCCGGCCCGCCTCTTGTTCGACATCTGAAAGCGCGCACATGAGCAAGCAATTTGACGTGGTCGTCATCGGTGGCGGCCCTGGTGGCTACATCGCCGCCATCCGCGCAGCACAACTGGGCTTCAACGTCGCCTGTGTCGACGAATGGAAAAACGACAAAGGCGGCCCAGCGCCGGGTGGCACCTGCACCAACGTGGGCTGCATTCCCAGCAAAGCCCTGCTGCAAAGCAGCGAGCACTACGAGCACGCCGCGCACACCTTTGCTGACCACGGCATCGGTCTGAAAGACCTGAGCATCGACGTCAAGAAGATGCTGGCTCGCAAGGACACGGTGGTCAAGCAGAACAACGACGGCATCCTCTACCTGTTCAAGAAGAACAAGGTCACCTTCTTCCACGGCCGGGGTGCCTTCACCAAGGCCGTGGATGGCGGCTATGAGCTCACCGCGGGCGCTGAAACGCTGGTGGCCAAGCAGGTCATCCTGGCTACGGGTTCCAGCGCACGGCCGCTGCCCGGAACCCCATTCGACGAAGAGCTGATCCTCAGCAACGACGGTGCCTTGCGCGTGGGCGCGGTGCCCAAGAAGCTGGGCCTGATAGGCGCTGGCGTCATCGGCTTGGAAATGGGTTCGGTGTGGCGGCGCCTGGGTGCCGAGGTCACGGTGCTCGAGGGCCTGCCCACCTTCTTGGGCGCGGTGGACGAGCAGATCGCCAAAGAAGCGCACAAGGCTTTTGTCAAGCAGGGTTTGAAGATCGAGCTGGGCGTGAAGGTGGGTGCCATCCAGACCACCAAGAAGGGCGTGTCGGTGGCCTACACCACGGCCAAGGGTGAAGCGCAGACGCTGGACATTGACAAGCTCATCGTCAGCATTGGCCGTGTGCCCAACACCACAGGCCTGAACGCAGAAGCTGTGGGGCTGAAGCTCGACGAGCGCGGCGCCATCGTGGTCGACGCGGACTGCCGCACCAACCTGCCCGGCGTGTGGGCCGTGGGCGACGTGGTGCGCGGGCCGATGCTGGCGCACAAGGCCGAAGAGGAAGGTGTGGCGGTGGCCGAGCGCATTGCCGGCCAGCATGGGCACGTCAACTTCAACACCATTCCGTGGGTCATCTACACCAGCCCCGAGATCGCTTGGGTGGGCCAGACCGAACAACAGCTCAAGGCCGCCGGCCGAGCCTACAAGGCCGGCACCTTCCCCTTCATGGCCAACGGCCGGGCGCGTGCGCTGGGCGACACCACCGGCATGGTCAAGTTTCTGGCCGACGCCGTCAGCGACGAGATCCTGGGGGTGCACATCGTGGGTCCCATGGCCAGCGAACTGATTGCCGAAGCGGTGGTGGCCATGGAGTTCCGCGCCAGCGCTGAAGACATCGCGCGCATCTGCCACGCCCACCCGTCCTTGAGTGAAGCCACCAAGGAAGCCGCGTTGGCGGTGGACAAGCGCACGCTGAATTTCTAAGTGGGGGTGCGGCAGCTCTACGAGGCCGAGCTCTTGCAGCGCGGCTACCGGAGCGACCCCGCTCAGCTGGGCGCGGTGGCCGCGCTGGAGCGCTGCGAAAACGAGTGGGCCGACTACAAGGCCCGGCGCAGCAATGCGCTGACCAAGCTGATCAGCCGGCCGCCCATTCCGCGCGGTGTCTACATGCATGGTGGTGTGGGGCGGGGCAAAAGCTTCTTGATGGACTGCTTTTTCCAGAGCGTGCCGCTGACCCGCAAGACCCGGCTGCACTTTCACGAGTTCATGCGCGAAGTGCACCGCGAACTGCAAGACCTCAAGGGCACGGTCAACCCGCTGGACGAGCTGGGCAAGCGCATGGCCAGGCGCTTTCGCCTGATCTGCTTCGATGAGTTTCATGTCGCCGACGTCACCGACGCGATGATCCTGCACCGCTTGCTCGACGCCTTGTTTGCCAACCGCGTGAGCATCGTCACCACCAGCAACTTCCACCCGGATGGCCTGTACCCCAATGGGCTGCACCGGGACCGCATCCTGCCCGCCATCGAGCTGCTCAAGGCCAAGCTGGAAGTGATCAACGTCGATGCCGGCAAAGACTACCGCCAGCAGACCTTGGCACAGCTCAACATGTACCACCAGCCGCTGGGTGAAACGGCTGATGTGGCGATGAAGCAGGCCTTTGATCGGCTGACCGAAGCCAGGGACGAAGACCCGGTGATGCAGATCGAGCACCGGTCCTTGCGCGCCGTGCGGCGAGCCGGGGGCGTGGTGTGGTTTGACTTTGCCACCTTGTGCGGTGGACCGCGGTCGCAGAACGACTACCTGGAGATCGCGGCGCGCTTTCACACCGTGCTGCTCAGCAATGTGCCGCAGATGCCGCCGCGTCTGGCCAGTGAAGCGCGCCGGTTCACCTGGCTGGTGGACGTGCTCTATGACCGTCGGGTCAAGCTGATCCTCTCGGCCGCGGTGCCCGCCACGGAGCTCTACACCGAAGGCCCGCTGGCGCACGAGTTCCCGCGCACGGTATCCAGACTGCACGAGATGCAGTCGGCCGAATTCCTGGCGCTGGCCCGGCGTGATGTGGACACGGCGTTGACCTGATGAGCCACCGACCCGTGTCATTGAAAAGTTGCTTGGCGCTGGCGGTCTTGCTGGGGGCGTCGCTCTCAGGCGACGTCGCTTTGGCCGCGCAGCAAGAACGTGCCCAGTTGCGCGCTGAACGACATCGCCTGAGCGAGGTCTTCGCGGAACAAGAAAGGTCCTGTTCCCAGCAGTTCTTGGTCACGTCTTGCCTTGACGATGCCCGCGCCCGCCGCCGAGAAGCGCTGACCCCGCTGCGCGAACGCGAGTTGCGATTGGACGAAGCCGAACGCCAGGCCAAGGCCGAGCAGCGTCGGCAGGCCATTGCTACCAAGCAAGCGATGGCAGCTTCACAGCCGGCCGTGCGGCCCGTACCACCCGTTCGGGTCCGTGCCGCGTTGCCTGCGGCCAGTGCGGTTGTGCGAGAGCCTCGTCAAACGGAGCCGGAAGGTCGAGCCGCCGCTGCAGCCGTTCGGGCGCGTGAGCTGGAAGCGCAACGTCTCCTGGCCGTGCAAGCGCAGCAGCGGGTGGACCGGCGCGAAGCCGAGCGGCTGGCTGCCGGGCGCAAGCCCGCCCCCTTGCCTATGCCTTCGGCTGCTGCATCGACTGCAAAAGGGCGCTGAGCCGCAAAACTCAGCGCAGCGCGTCTACCCGCGCCAAGGCCAAGGACAGGTTGTCACCGCCCCCGCGGGCACGTTGCCGGGCCTTGCTGATCAGCATTTCGCTGGCTTCGCGCGGGGGCAAGGCATGCAAGATGGCGCCAATTTCCTTGGGCGTGAAGTAGTGCCACAGGCCGTCGCTGCAGGCCATCAGGCTGTCGCCAAACTCCAGGCGGTCGATGTGCCACAAAGCCACGGGAGGGTCGGCGTGGGTGCCCAGGCATCCGGTCAACAGGTTGGACTGGGGGTGGGTGTTGGCGGCTTCTTCGCTGATCTTGCCTTCGTCGATCAGGCGCTGAACAAAACTGTGATCCACCGTGCGACGCATCATCTCGGCGCCGCGGAAGTGATAAACGCGGGAGTCACCTGCGTGCACGACGTCGCATTCCAGGTTGGGGCTGACGCAAAACGCAGCCACCGTGCTGTGGGGTTCTTCCTCGGAGGTGATCGCGGTCAGCTTGATCATCAGGTGCGATTCCTGAACCACCTGGCGCAGCATCTCAGCCGGGTCATCTTCCAGCGGCACGAAGCGCTCATAAATCTGCCGACCCGTCAGCAGCACCTGGTCGGCGGCCTTGCGTCCGCCGCTTTTGCCGCCCATGCCGTCGGCCACCAAAGCCAGCACCGAGCCCTGGGTGCGCTCATGGGCCATGATCTCCACCTGGTCCTGCTGGTAGGCGCGATCGCCCTTGTGCAGACCCGTGGCGGCGCTGAATCGAAAGGGCACAACGGCGATGGTCATGCCGCGAATATAAACTCGCAGTCCCCACCGCTGACGTGCAGCAATGAACGAGAACCTGCATTCACCTCAGCGAAGGCTCATCGAGTTGCGCATGGAACACGCCGATCTGGACGACCTGATCGACCGCAGCCCACCCGCACCGGGTGCCGACGACTTGAGCTTGCGACGCCTGAAAAAGCGCCGTTTGTACCTGCGTGACTTGATTGCCCGCCTCGAATCCGATTTGCATCCGCCTTCCCCGGCCTGATGGCGCCGCCAGGGGAACGACCTTTGTCGACAGAACTGTTGCGAGCCGTGGTTTCGGCCTTCGGAGTCGATGGTCCCCTGGCTCAGCATGAGCCCGGCTTCATGCCGCGCCAAGCCCAGGACCAGATGGCCCAGCGCATCGCCCAGGCCATGGACGAACGCGAAGCCTTGGTGGTGGAGGCTGGCACGGGCGTGGGCAAGACCTTTGCCTACTTGGTGCCCTTGCTGTTGTCCGGCCGCCGGGCGTTGGTGAGTACCGCCACCAAAAGCCTGCAAGACCAACTGTTTCTGCGTGATTTGCCGCGATTGCGCGATGCCTTTGGGCTGCCCGTTCGCTTGGCTTTGCTCAAGGGCCGTGCCAGCTACCTGTGCCGCTGGCGTTTGCAGCAGGCCGAGGTCAACGCCCACCTGCCCGATCGTTTTTCGGTGCGCGCCTTGCACCGGGTGGTGCAATGGGCGCAAGGCACGCGCACCGGTGACTTGGCCGAGATCGATGGGCTGGACGACCGCTCTCCGGTGATCCCCTTGATCACCTCCACCCGCGACAACTGCCTGGGCACCGAGTGCCCGGAACACCGAGCCTGCCATGTGATGCAGGCCCGACGCGAAGCCATGGCGGCCGACCTGGTGGTGGTCAACCACCACCTGTTCTTTGCCGACATGGCGCTGCGCGACAGCGGTGTGGCTGAGTTGTTGCCCACGGTGGACGTGGCGGTTTTTGACGAGGCCCACCAGCTGGTGGAAGCCGGCGTGCAGTTTCTGGGCACCACCTTGGCCACCGGGCAGGCGCTGGAGTTAGGGCGCGACATGCTGGCCGCGGGATTGCAGCACGCCCGGGGGCTGCAGCCTTGGGCCGAACTGCAGGCCGAAGTGGAGCGCGCGTCGCGCAACCTGCGCCTAGCCTGCGCCGGGCCCATGGCCGACGGGCGCGAGGTGCGCGGCATCGTCAAGCGGCGCTGGGAAGAAGCGGCTGAGGCCTTGCCCCAAGCCTTGGCGGCGCTGGCCGACGCGGCCCGGTCGGCTGCCGAAGGTCTGGCGGCTGTGGCCGAGACCGCGCCAGACTTCCCCAAGCTGGAACAACGGGCACGCACCATTGCCGTACTGGCCAAGCACTTTGAGCAGGACGCCGTGGCGGGCCATGTACGCTGGGTGGACCTCAGTCCGCAGCAGGCCCGCCTGGTCGAGTCCCCGCTGGACATCCGCGACATGCTCACCGAACAGCGCAAGCTGTCGCCCAAGACCTGGATCTTCACGTCGGCCACCCTGGGCGACGATGACGACCTGAGTTGGTTCACCGCCAGCACCGGCCTGGAAGACGCGGCCAAGCTGCGTGTAGGCAGCCCGTTTGACTACCCGGCGCATGCGCGAGCCTGGGTGCCGCCGGGCTTGCCCTTGCCCAACGCGCCGGGCCATCCTGCTGCGGTCGGCTCGCTGGCCGGGCGCTGCGCAAAGGCCTTGGGTGGCCGCACCTTTGTGTTGACCACCACGCTGCGGGTGCTGCCACTGGTGGCCGATGCGGTGCGGCAGGCGGCGCCCGACTTGACGGTGCTGGTGCAGGGCAGTGAACCCAGGCGCGCGCTGCTGCAGCGTTTTGGCAATGGCCAGGGCTGTGTGCTGGTGGGTTCGCAGAGTTTTTGGGAAGGCATCGACATGCCAGGCGACGCCTTGCAGTGCGTGCTGATCGACAAGCTGCCGTTCCCGCCGCCCAACGATCCCTTGGTGGAGGCGCGCGTGCGTCAACTGCGCGAGCAGGACCGCAACCCCTTCGAGGACTACTTTGTGGCCGAGGCCGCCGTGTCACTCAAGCAGGGGGCCGGTCGCCTGATCCGCACCGAAACCGATCGGGGCTTGCTGGTCATCTGCGACGCCCGAGTTCGGCAAATGCGCTACGGGCGCAGGATCATGGCGGCGCTGCCACCCATGGGGGTTTTGGACAGCGAAGAGCAAGCCCTGGACTGGTTGGCCGAGCTGGCCTGGGCGCACTGATGCGGGGGTGTGTCTCGCGGGGCCGGGCGCTTGGCCTAAGCCTGCGCCGTTACCAGAGCTTCCACCAAGACTTGTCGCGGGCCGACAGCCCTTGGGTCAAGTAGGCGCTGGTCGGGAAGTTCTGCCGCAACACGCGCTCTGAAGCGTCGCGCAACAGAGGCAACTCCAGCTTTTCATAGCTCTGCATCAGCAAGAACAGCGCTTCTTCCACCGCAGGTGCGTGCTGGAACTCGGCCACCGCCTGTTGGGCTCGGTTGGCAGCGGCCACGTACGCGCCACGGCGGAAGTAGTAGCGCGCCACGTGAACTTCATAGGACGCCAGTGAATTGACGATGTAATTCATGCGCAGGCGCGCATCGGGGGTGTAGGTGGAATTGGGAAAGCGGTCGACCAGCAACTTGAAGGCCTGGTAAGCATCACGGGCGGCACGTTGGTCCCGTTCAGACAGATCCTGACTCGCCAGCCGGCCCATCAAACCCAGGTTGTCGTTGAAGTTGATCACCCCCTTGAGGTAGTGCGCATAGTCCAGCGCGGGGCTCGAGGGGTTGAGCTTGATGAAACGGTCAATCGACGTGATGGCCTGCGCCTTCTCACCGGTGCGCCAGTTCAAGTAGGCCATGTCCAGCAAAGCTTGCTGGGCCAGCAGCGAACCGGCGGCCAGGCCCTCGACACGTTCCAGGCTTTTGATGGCCCGCTCGTAGCTGCCAGCCTCCATGTCGTCCTTGGCCTCTCGATACAATCGATCGGCCGTGGCGTTGGGGCTCTCGTCCTTGGGTGGAGAGGAACAGCCGGCCACTTGCAGCAACATCGGCAAAACCACCGCCAGCGTGGCCAACGGCGCAAAGCGCCACACAACAGAAACGGTCATTGCCAATGGTGCCAGGTGGTCCGAGGAGTGCACATTATAGGGAGCAGTCCCTGGTCATGACCGGTGAGGCCGCGGCTGCAGAACAAGCCGATCCCGATGCGGAATCGGGCACCGAAACCCGGCAGTCGCAGGTGCTGCCAGCCTTGCATAGCCAACGCTTGGACAAGGTGCTGGTTGATCTGGCACCGGAGTTCTCGCGCAACCATTTGCAGTTGCTGATCGACCGGGGGCATGTGCTGCTTGGCGGCCAGGTCGCAACCAGTGCGTCGCGCAAGGTGAAGGCCGGACAGGAAATCGTGCTGGCCCTGGTGCCGACCGATGAAAGCCTGGCCTTCAAACCCCAGGCCATGGAACTCAACATTCTGTTCGAGGATGAGCACCTGATGGTGCTGAACAAGCCCGCCGGGCTGGTGGCACACCCCGCGCCTGGCAACTGGTCTGGGACCTTGCTGAACGGGCTGCTGGCACACCATCCGGTGGCCGCCACCCTGCCACGGGCCGGCATCGTGCACCGACTGGACAAGGACACGTCGGGGGTGATGATGGTGGCCAAGTCCTTGCCGGCAACCACGGCCCTGACCCGTGCCATCGCTGCCCGTGAGGTTCATCGCCGCTATCTGGCCATTGTTTCGGGCAAGCTGCCGGGTGATACCTTCACCATCGATGCACCGATAGGCCGTGACCCCGTGGTCAAGGTCCGCATGGCCATCGTGATGGGTGGGCGCCCTTCGCGTACCGACGTGCAGTGTTTGGCGAACAAGGCCCAGTACCACGCCTTGAGTTGCACCCTGCACAGCGGCCGAACACACCAGATTCGCGTGCACCTGGCCTCGCGCGGTTTGCCCTTGGTTGCTGACATTCTTTATGGCGGCAAGGCAGGGCTGGGCATGCTGCGGCAAGCCTTGCATGCCACGGAACTGCGCCTGAACCACCCAATCAGTGGTTTGCCTCTGGCGTTTGACTGCGCACCGCCGGCCGACTTTGCCCAGGCTTGGCAGTCCGTGACTACGGCCTGAGAGCCATCTGCGGCGCAGGCTACAATTGCCGCAATATTGCAGCGCAGCTGGCACCAGGGGTGTCGCGCCTGCCTGAGGCGACGCCCGCACCCGGCACTGCCGGACCGAGCAAGCTCCCGCGAATCTTGGCTTGGTGCCCCGCGGGTTCCTGTCCCGACTGAGTCGGGTTTTCCTGATCGAACCCATTGCGCCCGACAGGGCAGCAGTCCACCCATCGCAGGTCATGAATACATCGGATGCCAAACGCGTCCTCGAGACGGCGCTCATTTGTGCGGTTGCACCCATGCCCATGGCAGAGATGCGCGCCTTGTTCAATGGCGACGTGGGCACTGACAGTTTGCGCCGCCTGCTCGACGATCTGGTTCGTGACTGGCAAGACCGCGGCGTTGAGCTGGTTTGTCTGGCCAGTGGTTGGCGCTTTCAAAGCCGGCCCGAGATGCGCGAGTACCTGGATCGCCTGCACCCCGAAAAGCCGCCCAAGTACTCGCGCGCAGCCATGGAAACCTTGGCCATCGTGGCCTACCGCCAGCCGGTGACCCGCGGCGACATTGAAGACATCCGCGGCGTGACCGTCAGCAGCCAGATCGTCAAGCAGTTGGAAGACCGCGGCTGGATCGACGCCATCGGCTACCGTGAAGCGCCAGGTCGGCCGGCGCTGTATGCCACCACGCGCCAGTTCCTGGATGATCTGGGGCTGAGCAGCCTGGACCAGTTGCCGACCATCGATGGCCAGGTTGACGGCGAGCGTGCGGCCTTTGCTCTGGCGGCGATGGAAGACCTGGGCCCCTTGCTTGACGACGCGCAAGCCACCCTGCCGCTGGAGTCCGAGGCTGTGGACGGCACCGCTACCGGCGCTGCTGGGGCTGCCGCTCAAGCCGAGCCTGGCGCAGAGTCTCGCGAGCCCAGCCCGCCCGAGACCACATCGCCTGAGCCTGAACCGGCGCCAACGGCTTCCCCTTCGGTGGAGGGCGCCCATCCGCCCGCCGCTTCTGGTTCCCTTGACCCTTCGTTAGCCCACGTCACCGTGGACCCAGCGATCCTTATTTCTCCAACGGACGCTCCCTCATGACCGCTCCCGAAGCCGACTCGACCTTGCCATCCAACCCCAGCGAATCCAGCGTGGACGCCGAGGCCAAGCCCAAGCGCAGACGGGCACCCCGCAAGACTGCTGCGGCGGGTGAGGCAGCAGCGGCTGAAGCCCCGATCAGCGACGCGCCGGTGCCTTCCAAAGAGGCGGTGTTTTCGCCCGTCAAACGAGCGGCTGTGAAAAGAAGGTCCACCAAGCTGGTCTCGGCTGACGAAGGCGAAGGCCAAGCAGTGGAGCGTGCCGCCCTGGCTTCAACCCCTTCGGAAATGCAGCAGCCCCAGCATGGCGCCAGCGAGGCCGTCGCGGCACCGCAGCAGCCGTCGCTCGCAGAGCATGATCAGGTTGGCCAGACAGAGACTTCGCAGCGAGATCAAAGGCCAGCGCGAGGCGAGGCACGTCATGTGCCGCAAGCCAGCCCAGAACTGGATGCGGGTTCAAGTGCACCCGCCGAAGGCGGCCCTGATGGTGCCGAGCATGCGGGCGAGGCATCCGGCGAAGAAGGTCGGGGACGCCGTGGCCGCAACCGTCGACGTGGCCGCCGTGGTGGCGAGAAGTTTCGTGCTGATGGTGATGCGCCGGTGGCCGAAGGTGGTCTTCCTGCCAGCATTCCGGTGGAGCCAGTGGTGCAGGCGGGTGAGTTGTTTGCCCAGGTGCTGTCGGGCGACTTTGACGTGGAGCCTGAGCCTGCCAGTGAGGAGTCGCAACAGGCGGCTGAGGGTGAGCCTGAGTCACTGGAGCCACCCAAGCGTGTCCTGGCCGCAGAACCCGACGCGCCCAAGCTGCAAAAGGTGCTGGCCCAGGCCGGCGTGGGCTCACGGCGAGACCTGGAACAGTGGATCACCGAGGGTCGCGTCACGGTCAACGAAGCCGTGGCGCACACCGGTCAGCGCATTTCGTTTGGCGACCGCATTCAGGTTGATGGCAAACCGGTGCGCTATCGCATTGCGCCGCCGCCAGCCCGTGTGCTGGCCTACCACAAGCCGGTTGGCGAGGTGGTGTCACACGACGACCCACAACAACGGCCTACGGTCTTTCGGCGCCTGCCCCGCTTGGCCCATGGCAAGTGGCAGTCGGTGGGGCGGCTGGACATCAACACCGAAGGGCTGCTGCTGTTCACCAATTCCGGCGAGTTGGCCAACCAGCTGATGCACCCCCGCTTTGGCGTCGAGCGCGAATACGCGGTGCGTTCTCTGGGTGTGCTGGCGGCCGAGTCCAAGACCCGCTTGCTTGAAGGTGTGGAAATCGACGGCCAGCGGGCTTCGTTCAAGAGCATTGAAGACGGTGGCGGCGAAGGTGTGAACCACTGGTACCGGGTGGTTATCACGGAAGGACGCAACCGCGAGGTGCGCCGTTTGTTCGAGACGGTGGGCCACGCCGTCAGCCGGCTCATCCGCATTCGCTATGGGTCGGTGGTGTTGCCCCGGGGCCTGAAGCGGGGTGTTTGGGTTGACCTGGAAGACATGGACCTGCGCCAATTGCGCCGCCTGACCCAGGTCGCCCGTCCGCCAGCCGTGCCAGGCGAGCAGGAACAGGGCCCGCGACCGCCGGCAGCAGACGGCGAAGCTGACCGCGGCGAGCGCGGCGGCCGGCATGGCCGCAACCGTCGTGGGCGCAAGCGCAGTGACGGCCAAGACCGTGCTCCGGATCGTGTCCAGGTCGCCGTCGATGGCAACCTGGAGCGCGGCCCTCGCCCCGACCGCCCACCGCGGCCAGAGCGTGGCCCGAGGCCCGAACGCGGCCCGCGCCCGCCGCGGCCCGAGCCGGGGGAAGGTGGTGCCATTCCCAACCCCCTGCAACAAACTTTTGACAAGCGCGCCATCCAGCAAGAACGACAACTGCGGCGTGAGATCCCAGACGACGGGCCGATTCCAAACCCCTTGCAGCAAACCTACGACAAGCGCGCGCTTCAACGCGACCGCATGCCGCAGCGCGACATTCCAGAAGACGGCCCCATCCCCAATCCGCTGCAACAGACCTACGACAAACGATTTGCGCAACCGCAGCGCAACGGCGGGCAGGCCCAGCGCGGTGGCCAGAAGCGACGTGGCGGCGGTGGTGGCGGTGGCGGTGGCGGTGGCCAGGGTGGCGGCGGAGGTGATCCCACGCGCATTCCAGATCCGATGCAAACGGCCGTGGGCTTCATTGGCGCCAACGCCTTTCACCGCAAGGGTGCCAAGGGTTCAGGCCGCCGATCTGGCGGTGGCGGCATGGGAGGTGGAGGCGGCGGCGGCGGCCAGCGTGGTCCCGGTGGCGGCCCCGGTGGCGGCCACAAGGGCGGTGGTCGCGGCGGCAACCGAGGCGGTCAGGGCGGGGGGCAGGGCGGTGGTGGCGGCCGCAGCCGCTGACGTTTGGGCCCGGGTCTGGGTCCAACAGCAGGGTCAACGACACACGCCCGCGCTACAATCAAAAGCTTTGCCAAGTCATTGATTCAGGAGCAGTTTTCTCATGGCCATCGAACGCACCCTTTCCATCATCAAGCCCGACGCCGTGGCCAAGAATGTCATCGGCCAGATCTACGCCCGCTTTGAAGGCGCAGGCCTCAAGGTGGTTGCCGCCAAGATGGCGCACCTGTCGCGCGGCGAAGCCGAGGCGTTTTATGCCGTGCACAAGGCCCGCCCGTTCTTCAATGACCTGGTCAGCTTCATGATCAGTGGCCCGGTGATGATCCAAGCACTGGAAGGCGAAGGCGCCATCGCCAAGAACCGCGAGCTGATGGGCGCCACCGACCCCAAGAAGGCCGACAAGGGCACCATTCGCGCCGACTTCGCTGACAGCATCGATGCCAATGCCGTGCACGGTTCTGATGCCGCTGAGACAGCCGCTGCCGAAGTGGCCTTCTTTTTCCCCGGCATGAACGTCTACGCGCGCTGAGCCGGCCGTGGTCGCCAATCTCCTTGAATTTGACCTCGAGGGACTGGCGGCCTTTTGCGACAGCTTGGGTGAAAAGCGTTTTCGCGCCACCCAGTTGTACCGCTGGATCCATCAGCGCGGGCAGGCCGACTTCAACCAGATGTCGGATCTGGCCAAGTCGCTGCGCAGCAAGCTGGCAGGCGTGGCGCAGGTCAGCGGCTTGCCGTTGATCTCCGAGCAGGTTTCTGCGGACGGCACCGTCAAATGGCTTTTTGATGTAGGCGCCGGCAACGCTGTCGAGACCGTCTTCATCCCCGAAACCGACCGCGGCACCTTGTGTGTGTCTTCGCAGGCCGGTTGCGCGGTGGGCTGCCGTTTTTGCAGCACGGGTCACCAAGGTTTCAGCCGCAACCTGACCACCGCTGAAATCATTGCGCAGCTGTGGTTTGCAGAACACCGCTTGCGCACCCAGCTGGGGCTGGCTGAAGGCCAACGGGCCATCGACAATGTGGTGATGATGGGCATGGGCGAGCCGCTGCAGAACTACGACGCGCTGGTCCCAGCGCTGCGCACCATGCTCAGCGACCATGCTTACGGATTGTCTCGTCGGCGGGTCACGGTTTCCACGTCGGGCGTGGTCCCGATGATCGACCGCCTTCGGCAAGACTGCCCGGTGGCCCTGGCCGTCAGCCTGCATGCGCCACTGGACGTTTTGCGCGATTCACTGGTTCCGCTGAACCGCAAGTACCCGATTGACGAACTGCTCGACGCTTGCTCGCGTTACCTGGAGTCCGCCCCGCGCGACTTCATCACCTTCGAGTACTGCATGCTGGAAGGCGTCAATGACACGCCAGAGCTGGCGCACCAATTGGTGGCCCTGCTCAAGACGCGCTTGCCGTGCAAGATCAACTTGATTCCTTTCAACCCCTTCCCGGCGTCCGGTCTGAAGCGGTCGTCAAGAGAACGGGTGCTGGCGTTTGCACATGTTCTGCAAGATGCCGGTCTGATCACCACCATCCGCAAGACACGAGGTGATGACATCGATGCCGCCTGCGGCCAGTTGGCCGGTGAAGTTCAAGATCGCACCAACGCCGCAGCGCGCATGGAGCGTGGGCGGCGGATCGTCAGCATCGTGGAAGTTGGAGCTCAACCATGAACACACCATTGGGCCGCTTGTGTTCGGTGCTGCTCTTGCTGTGCAGCTTGGCTGCCTGTGTCTCGTCGCCCCAGCCGCAAGCCGATGGCCGCGAAACGCGGGTCAGCAGCGAGCCGGCCGACCCCGAGCGCCGTGCGCGGGTGCGCCTGGAACTGGCGGGTCTGTACTTTGGCCGCGGGCAAAACACCACGGCGCTGGACGAAATCAAGCTGGCGCTGGCGGCGCGCCCCGACATGCCCGAGGCTTTCAGCCTGCGGGGCTTGGTCTACGCCGCCATGGGTGAAGCAGGCCTTGCAGACGAGAGCTTTCAGCGCGCCTTGCAACTGGCCCCTGCGGACGCCAACACCATGCACAACTACGCCTGGTTTCAGTGCCAGCAAGGGCGGCATGCCGAAGCCGAATTGCAATTCAGCAAAGCATTGGCCCAGCCCCAGTACCGCGACGGTGTTCGCACCCTGATGGCGCAAGGCGTCTGCCAGGCGCGCGCCGGCCGCTGGCCTGAAGCCGAACGCACCCTGTCGCGTTCTTACGAACTGGATCCTTCCAACCCCGTCACCGCCTACAACCTGGCTGAAGTGCTGCTGCGCCGGGGTGAATTGGACAGAGCCCGCTTCTACGTGCGGCGCATCAACTCGGTGCCCGAGCAAGCCACTGCGCAAAGCCTGTGGTTGGCAGCGCGCATCGAGCGTCGAATTGGCAACATCGACGCCATGCAAGACCTCGGACGGCAGCTGCGGGACCGGTTTGCGCAATCCCCTGAAGCCCTTTTGTACGAGCGTGGTCGCTTCGATGACTGAGCAACAAAACCCACCGTCCAGCGCAGGTGCCATCCTGCGCGCCGCGCGCGAGAAGCAAGGGCTCCACATCGCGGCGCTGGCGGCTGCGATCAAGGTCTCGCCGCGCAAGTTGGATGCGCTGGAGAACGACCGCTGGCACGAATTGCCCGACGCCACCTTTGTGCGTGCGCTGGCGCAGACGGTTTGCCGCACCTTGAAGATCGATGCTCGCCCCGTCATGGAGAAACTGCCGGCACCCACGCCGGTGGCTCTGGAGCGGCACGACTCTGGCCTGAACGAGCCGTTCCGGGACCGTCCGGGGCGTGAAGAGCCCGGTCTGGCGGCCAGTGCGGTCAAGCCCATGGTCTGGGCAGCAGCGTTGCTGATGGTTGCGGCGGCCCTGGTCTACTTTCTTCCAGCCGGACTTTTCAGCAGCTCACCAAAGCCTGCGGTGACCACGCCGTCGGCAAGCACCATGCCGCCGCCAATGGCAGTGTCGGCGCCGGCTTCGGTGCCAGCCTCAGGGGCTGAGCCGGGAATGCTGGCGGCATCCGCAGTGAGTTCCGTTGCCCCTGGTGCGGCGGCTTCGCCTGCTGTTGCGCTTGCGCCGCCTGGCGGTGAAACCGTGTTTTCAGCCCCACCGGCGGTGGCGGCTGCATCGGGTGTTGAAACGCCCGTCGCCAACCGGCTGCTTCAACTTCGAACCAGCGAAGCCTCATGGATTGAGGTCCGCGACGCCAAGGGCGTCCTGTTGCTGTCGCGTACCGTGTTGCCCAGTGAAAGCGTCGGGTTGGATGGGCAGCTTCCCATTCGCCTGACCATTGGCAATGCATCGGTAACCCAATTGCAGTTTCGGGGGCAGCCTGTCGACTTGGTCAGCCGTACCCGGGACAATGTGGCACGCGTTGAGCTCCCTTAAGGAAGCGTGATTTGCCCTCAGCCCACCACCCATGAGCACACCTGACCCGTTCACCGTGATTGAAGCGGCCCGCATTCCAGCAAGGCGCACCCGGCAAGCACGCGTGCGCTGGGGTGACCATGTGGTGACCGTGGGTGGCGACGCGCCGGTTCGGGTGCAGTCCATGACCAACACCGACACGGTGGACGCCATCGGAACCGCGATCCAGGTCAAGGAATTGGCACAAGCCGGGTCGGAGATGGTTCGCATCACCGTCAACACGCCCGAGGCCGCCGAGGCCGTGCCCTACATCCGCGAGCAGTTGGACCGCATGGGCGTGCCCGTGCCCTTGGTAGGCGACTTTCACTACAACGGGCACCGCTTGCTCACCGACTACCCGGCGATGGCGGCTGCGCTGAGCAAGTACCGCATCAACCCCGGCAATGTGGGTAAGGGCGACAAGCGGGATCGCCAGTTTGGCCAGATGATCGAAGCCGCC
Source organism: Betaproteobacteria bacterium (assembly GCA_043743835.1). GTDB lineage: Bacteria > Pseudomonadota > Gammaproteobacteria > Burkholderiales > Burkholderiaceae_C > Rubrivivax. The sequence continues at coordinate 78,216 of JAYTVT010000002.1, read as the reverse complement.
GTTCGCCACGACAAGGTGGTGCGCATTGGGGTGAACTGGGGCAGCCTGGACCAGGAGCTCTTGGCCGAGTTGATGGACCAGAACGCACGCAGTTCAAACCCAGCAGACGCCAAACAGGTGATGTACCAAGCGCTGATTCAGTCGGCCTTGAGCTCGGCTGAGAGTGCCCGCGAAATGGGCCTGAACCCCGACAACATCATCATCAGCTGCAAGGTCAGTGGCGTTCAGGACCTGGTGTCGGTTTACCGGGCCTTGGCCCGCCGCTGCGACTACGCTTTGCACCTGGGCTTGACCGAAGCCGGCATGGGCACCAAGGGCACGGTGGCCAGCGCCACGGCCCTGTCCATCCTGCTGCAAGAAGGCATCGGCGACACGATTCGAGTGAGCCTGACCCCGCAGCCCGGTGAGTCACGCAACCAAGAGGTGGTGGTGGCGCTGGAGATCCTGCAAAGCTTGGGTCTGCGCAACTTCAACCCCAGCGTCACCGCCTGCCCGGGTTGTGGCCGCACCACCAGCACGACTTTCCAGGAACTGGCCAAGCAGATCGACGATTTCTTGCGTGCCCAAATGCCGGTCTGGAAGGCGCGCTACCCCGGGGTTGAAAATCTCAAGGTGGCCGTCATGGGCTGCATCGTCAACGGTCCCGGGGAAAGCAAGCATGCCGACATTGGCATCAGCCTGCCGGGCACTGGCGAAGCGCCGGCCGCGCCCGTTTTCATCGACGGCGAAAAGGCCATGACCCTGCGTGGCGAGGGCATCGCCGACGAGTTTCATAAGGTTGTCGAGGCTTACATCGAGCGTCGATTCGGTTCGGTGACGGCAGCGCATTGACGCTGCACTTCACCGCCGACTTCCACCGCCGATTCCCATCTCCACATCTGTGGCGCCCCCGCGCCAAAACTGCCATGGCCGAAAAACCCAACCCCGCCAAGCCCGCGCTCGCTGCCTTGCGCGCCGTCAAGGGCATGAACGACGTCTTGCCGCCCGAAGCCGCGCGCTGGGAGTGGTTTGAAGACATCGTGCGCCGCTTGCTGGCACGCTACGGCTACCGAAACCTGCGCACGCCGATCGTTGAACCCACGGCGCTCTTTGTTCGCGGCCTGGGCGAAGTGACCGACATCGTCGAAAAGGAGATGTACTCCTTTGCCGACAGCATGAACGGCGACCGCCTGACGCTGCGCCCCGAAGCCACGGCGGGCATCGTGCGGGCCATGAACGAGCACAACGCCCTGTACAACGGCCCTTTGCGGGTTTGGCTCATGGGCCCCATGTTTCGCCACGAGCGGCCGCAAAAGGGGCGCTACCGGCAGTTCAATCAATTGGATGTCGAGGCCCTGGGCCACGCCGGCCCGGATGTCGATGCCGAGCTGATCTTGCTGCTGCGCGCGCTGTGGCGTGAGTTGGGCTTGGTGGAAGAGCGCGATGTTTTTCTGGAGCTCAACAGCTTGGGCCAGCCCGACGAGCGCCAGGCTCACCGGGCCGCCTTGATCGCCTACCTCGAGGCCCATGCCGAACTGCTCGACGACGACGCGCGCCGGCGTTTGCACAGCAACCCGCTGCGCATTTTGGACAGCAAGAACCCGGCCATGCAGGCCCTGGTCGAAGCCGCACCGCAATTGATGGACTATCTGGGCGACGAGTCGCTTGCCCACTTCAACGCCGTCTGTGCGGTGTTGCAAGCGGCCGGGCTGGCCTATCGTGTCAACCCGCGCTTGGTGCGCGGCATGGACTACTACAACCTGACCGTCTTCGAGTGGGTCACGCCGCACCTGGGTTCCCAAGCCACGGTTTGTGGTGGCGGTCGCTACGACCAGTTGATCGAGCAGCTGGGCGGCAAGCCTGCGCCGGGTGTTGGTTTTGGCTTGGGCATTGAGCGGCTGCTGCTCTTGCTGGAGACCGTGGGCGTCCAGGTTCCGGTGTCCACACCCGATGCCTACGCGGTGGTGCCCGACCTGTCCACCCTGCCCCAGGTCATGCCTGTGCTTGAAGTGCTGCGCCAAGCCGGCGTGGCGGTGGTGCTCAACGCAGGTGGTGGCAGCATGAAGTCGCAATTCAAGAAGGCCGATGCCAGCGGAGCCCGTTACGCGCTGATTTTTGGCGCCGAGGAACTGCAACGCGGCGAAGTCGCTCTGAAGGCCTTGCGGCAGCCTGAAGCCGCGGCTGCACAGACTGCCCGGCCACTGTCACAGGCCGCCTCGTGGGCAGCGCAACTGCTCAACGCATAATCTCAGGTTTCTCCCCAGCTGAACCATGGCCACACAACTCGACCTGCAAGAGCAGGAGCAACTCGACGCGCTCAAAGCGTTCTGGAACAAGTACGGCAACCTGGTCACCTGGGTGCTGGTTCTGGCCCTGTCGGTATACGCAGGCTGGAACGCCTGGCAGTACTGGCAGAGTGAACAGGGCCTGAAGGCAGGCGCCATGTACGAAGAACTGGACCGTGCTGCGCAGCAAGGCGATGCTGACAAGGTGGGGCGCATCTTCGCTGACCTGAAGGCGCAATTTCCGTCGACCATGTTTGCGCAGCACGGCGGCATGCTGGCGGCCAAGGTGCAGTTTGACAAAGGCCAAGCCGACGCCGCAAGAGCCAGCTTGGCCTGGGTGGCAGAGCAGTCCAAAGAAGACGAGATCAAGACCATGGCACGGCTGCGCTTGGCGGCCTTGCAGGCCGAGGCCAAACAGTTTGACGAAGCGCTGAAAACCCTGGACGCTGCCAAGGCGCCTGGCTTTGAGGCTTTGGTAGCCGACCGCCGCGGTGATGTCTTGACAATTCAAGGCAAGAAGGACGAGGCCCGTGCGGCCTACCAAGCGGCTTACAAGGCCATGGATCCCAAAGCCGACTACCGCCGTCTTCTGGAGGCCAAACTCACAGCGCTGGGTGTGGTGCCCGAGGCGCCAGTGGCGGCAGCAACCGCGGCTGCTTCTGGGGCGTCCAAGTGAGGCTCGGCGCGTGGCGCGTGATGGCACTGGCAGCTTCGCTGGTGCTGGCGGGTTGTGCTGCCGATAAGCCCAAACCCGCTCCGCTGGAAGACTACGCACCCAAGATTGCCGGGCGGCTGGTCTGGGAAACGCGGGTGGGTTCGGTCGGTTTTGCCATGGTGCCCGCGGTTCGCGGTGGCACGTTCTATGTTGCCAGCGGTGATGGTGAAGTGACGGCATTGCAAGCCGACACCGGCGCTGTGTTGTGGCAGGCTTCGGCCGGCAGCGCCATTTCGGCCGGAGTGGGCAGTGACGGGCGGTTCACCAGCGTGGTCACGCGCGGCAACGAAGTGGTCACCTTTGACAGTGGTCGTGAAGTCTGGCGCAAGCGTGTGCCTTCGAGCGTCGTCACACCGCCGCTGGTGGCGGGCGAGCGCGTTTTTGTGTTGGGCGTGAACCGCGCCGTGCATGCTTTTGACGCCTTGGATGGCCGCCGCCTGTGGACCCTGCAACGGCCTGGCGATGCCCTGACCCTGGCCCAGTCCAGCGTCCTCACCTTCCACGGCAACACGCTGGTGGTGGGGCAGGGGGCCAAGCTGGCGGGTGTTGACCCGGTATCGGGCGCCGTGCAATGGGAAGTCCCCATGGCCAGCCCGCGCGGCAGCAACGAAGTCGAACGCCTGGCAGATCTGGTTGGGCCGCCGGTGCGCCTGGGCGAGCGTCTGTGCTTGCGGGCTTTCCAATCGGCCGTGGGTTGTGCCGACATGGCCCGTGGCGCCGTGCTGTGGTCACGCAACGTGGGTGGAGCCAATGCGGTAGCGGGCGACGCCGAACGCATCTTTGGTGCCGACGCCAGTGACCGCATCACCGCCTGGCGTGCAGCCACCGGCGATGTGGTGTGGAGCAGTGAAAAATTGCTGAACCGCGGCCTCAGCGGCGGCTTGGCCATCGGGCCGACGGTGGTCTTTGGCGATGCCGACGGCTGGGTGCATTTTTTGAGTGCTGCCACTGGCGAACAGCAATTGCGCTTGCCCACCGACGGCAAGCCAGTTGTCGGAACGCCGGCGCTGTCCGGCACCACGCTGCTGGTCACCACGCAAGGTGGTGGGCTTTACGCCTTCCGGCCCAATTGAACTCCCCTCTGTTTCTGCGCACCTGCCGCAACCCTGGCCAAGGCTTGTCGTTGGGCAGGCTGAACCCGCTGCCACGCTTTCGAGGTTTGCGTTGATGAAGCCGGTGATCGCCTTGGTAGGGCGTGCGAACGTGGGCAAGTCGACCTTGTTCAACCGCATCACCAAAAGCCGCGACGCCATCGTGGCCGACTACGCGGGTTTGACCCGCGACCGCCACTATGGCGACGCGCGCCTGGGTAACCGCGAGTTCATCGTGGTCGACACGGGGGGCTTCGAGCCCGACAAGCCCACAGGCGTGGTGGCCGAAATGGCCAAGCAGACCCGCCAGGCGGTGGCCGAAGCCGATGCCGTGATCTTTGTGGTGGACGTCCGCGCCGGCTTGTCGGCGCAGGACCATGACATCGCCCACTACCTGCGCACCCAGCGCAAAAAAGTGCTGCTGGCGGCCAACAAGGCTGAGGGCATGGTGGAGTCGCCTTTGCTGGGTGAATTCCACGAACTGGGCATTGGTGATCCGCACCCCATCTCGTCGGCCCACGGGCAAGGCATCCGCAGTCTGATCGAGGCAGCGCTGGAGTCCTTCCCTTACGACGAAGACGCTGAAGCCGAGGCGGTCGACCCCAACGCGCCAATTCGCTTGGCGGTGGCCGGGCGCCCCAATGTCGGCAAGAGCACCTTGATCAACGCCTGGTTGGGCGAAGAGCGGCTGGTGGCCTTTGACCAGCCTGGCACCACGCGCGACGCCATCCATGTGCCGTTTGAACGCGACGGCCAACGCTTCGAATTGATCGACACCGCTGGGCTGCGGCGCAAAGGCAAGGTTTTCGAGGCGATTGAAAAGTTCTCGGTCGTCAAGACGCTGCAAGCCATAGCGGACGCCAACGTGGTCTTGCTGCTGATCGACGCCACCCAGGGGGTCAGCGAGCAGGATGCCCACATCGCCGGCTACGTGCTGGAGTCCGGTCGCGCGGTGGTGGTGGCCGTCAACAAGTGGGACGCCACCGACGACTACCAGCGTCAGACCTTGCAAAGGTCAATCGAGACGCGTCTGGCCTTCCTGAAGTTTGCGCCGGTGCTGCACATTTCGGCCATCCGGCGTCAAGGGCTGAACGCCGTGTGGAAGTCGATTCAAAAAGCCCATGCTTCGGCGACGGTGAAAATGAGCACGCCGGTGTTGACACGCTTGATCATTGAAGCTGCGGAACACCAGGCGCCACGCCGCGACGGGCGTTTCCGGCCCAAGATGCGCTATGCCCACCAAGGCGGCATGAATCCGCCTCTGGTGGTGATCCATGGCACCTCGCTGGACCACATCACAGCCAGCTACAAGCGCTACATCGAAGGCCGCCTGCGCGAGCATTTCAAGCTCGAAGGAACGCCGGTGCGCATCGAGATGCGCTCGGCCGCGAACCCCTTCGACGACAAGGGGCACTGACACCATTCAGCCCGCCTCGTAACGCGGGCTTGCCCTGTGATAAGGTGCAGTCCTCTGTCATCCAACACGGAACATATCGTGAGCAACAAAGGCCAACTCTTGCAGGACCCTTTCCTCAACCTGCTGCGCAAAGAGCATGTGCCGGTGTCGATTTACCTCGTCAACGGCATCAAGCTCCAGGGCCACATCGAGTCCTTTGACCAGTACGTGGTGTTGCTGCGCAACACCGTGACGCAGATGGTCTACAAGCACGCCATTTCTACCGTGGTGCCCAGCCGCGCGGTCAACTTCCAAGCCAACGAGCCGGGCGAGCAAGCCTGAGCTCGGGCCAGCGCCCAGCCGCCTTGAGCTCTTCCTCTGCATCCGCCGCTGAGCGCGGCGCCTTGGCCACGCGTGCCGTGTTGGTCGGGGTTGACGTGGGCGGCAACGCCGCTTTCGACCCGACCCTGGAAGAATTGGCGTTGCTGGCGGCGTCAGCTGGTGATCTGGTGGTGGCGCGTGTCACCGCCAAGCGTCGAGCACCCGATCCCGCTTTGTTTGTGGGTAGCGGCAAGGCTGACGAGATCAAAGCCCTGGTGGCTGCAACATCGGCCCACGGTGTGATTTTCGATCAAGTGCTCAGCCCGGCGCAGCAACGCAACCTGGAGCGCCACCTGGGGGTGCCCGTGGCTGACCGCACGGGTTTGATCCTGGACATCTTTGGCGACCGCGCTCAAAGCCACGAGGGCAAGCTGCAGGTGGAATTGGCTCGGCTGCAATACCAGGCCACACGGCTGGTGCGGCGCTGGAGCCATCTGGAGCGCCAGCAAGGCGGCATCGGCACCCGCGGTGGCCCCGGCGAAGCGCAGATCGAACTGGACCGACGGATGATTGGTGATCGCATCAAGACCGTCAAAGAGCGGCTTGAGAAGGTCAAGCGCCAGCGGGGCACCCAGCGCAAGGCCCGCGAGCGTCGCGGCACCTTTCGTGTGTCGCTGGTGGGCTACACCAACGCCGGCAAGTCCACGCTTTTCAACGGCATGGTCAAAGCACGTGCCTACGCAGCCGATCAGCTCTTTGCCACGCTGGACACCACCACCCGCGCCTTGTGGTTGGGCGAAGCCCAGAGCTCGGTTTCGCTGAGCGACACCGTGGGGTTCATCCGCGACCTGCCGCACAAATTGGTCGAAGCCTTCGAAGCCACGCTGCACGAAGCCGCTGAAGCCGACCTGCTCTTGCACGTTGTCGACGCCTCCAGCCCCTCGCTGCTGGAGCAACAGGCCGAGGTGCAGCGGGTTCTGGAAGACATTGGTGCGAGTCAGGTTCAGCAGATATTGGTTTACAACAAGTGTGATCTTCTGGAAGAGTCGCGACAGTCCCGTGAACCGTTTGACTGGATCGAGGCACACCCGGGTGTGCGTCGCCAACGTGTTTTTGTCAGCGCCGCCACGGGGCACGGGCTGGGCGATCTGCGCCAGGCCATTGCCCAGCACGCGTTGGCTCATGCAAGCGCAGGCTTGAACCCGAACGGGCAGGCCCCATCTACCAACACTGCGGCCAAGGACAGTCCTTGGCCCAGCCTCCCGGGGTCAGACCCGGCCACCGAGCCCCAACCGCACCAACATGCGTGATCAAGAACCAACCTCCTTTTTGAACCGCCTGCGTGCCGTTTTGGGCGCCGGTGCGCTTTGGCTGCAGGCATCGGTTTGGCGTCGTCAAAACGCGCCCGCCTTGGGCGACGGTGCCATCTACAACAACCGCAACGATGGCCCGCCCGATTTGGACGAACTGTGGCGCGACTTCAACCGCAAACTCAGCGGTTTGTTTGGCGGCAAAGGTGGCGGTGGTGGACGGCCCAACCCCGACGACAAACCCAGCGGCGGACCCAACTACCAGCCCGACATGAAGAGTGCCGGCCTGGGCATCGGCCTCATTGGGGTCGTGGCGCTGCTGATCTGGCTGGGTAGTGGTTTTTTCATCGTCCAAGAAGGTCAGCGTGCTGTGGTGACCACCTTTGGCAAGTTCAGCGACACCAAGGATGCTGGCTTCCAGTGGCGCATGCCCTACCCCGTACAGGCGCACGAAACCGTGGCTGTAACCCAGCTGCAGTCGGTTGAAGTGGGGCGCAACTCGGTGGTCCAGGCGACGGGCTTGCGCGACTCATCGATGCTGACGCAAGACGAGAACATCGTTGACATCCGCTTTACCGTTCAATACCGCCGGGCCGACCCACGTGCCTATCTGTTTGAAAACAACCGGCCTGATGAAGCCGTGGTCACCGCAGCGGAGTCTGCCGTTCGCGAGATTGTTGGCCGCAGCAAAGTTGACCAGGTGCTGTACGAACAACGCGACGCCATCGCTGCTGACCTGGTGCTGTCCATCCAGGCCCAGCTCAACCGACTGAAAGCTGGCATCGTGGTGGCCAACGTGAACATGCAAAACGTGGCCGTGCCTGATCCTGTGCAGTCGGCCTTCAACGACGCCGTGAAGGCCACCGCCGATCGCGACCGATTCAAGAACGAGGGTCAAGCCTACGCCAGCGACGTCATACCCAAGGCGCGTGGCGCTGCCGCACGGCTGAAGGAAGAAGCCGAAGGCTATCGCTCACGGGTGGTGGCGCAGGCTGAAGGTGATGCACAGCGGTTTCGATCGGTGTTGACCGAGTACCAAAAGGCGCCTGGCGTGACCCGCGACCGGCTCTACCTGGAGACCATGCAGCAGGTGTACTCCAACGTCAGCAAGGTGATGGTTGACAGCCGCTCGGGTAGCAACCTGTTGTACTTGCCGCTGGACAAACTGATGCAGCAAGCGGGTGCCCCAGCACCGGCTGCAGCCACTTCGATACCCACGCCGGCTGCGCCGGAATCGGCGGCAATCCCGTCGGTGGATATCCGCTCGCGCGATGGCGCGCGCACCCGTGACCGCGAAGGCCGCTGAGGCAAAGCACCCCATGAACAAGATTGCCATGTTTGTTGCAGCCGCCCTGGCGCTGCTCGTTTTTGCTGCCAGCACGTTGTTTGTGGTGGACCAGCGCCAAGTAGGCGTGGTCTACGCTTTGGGCGAAATTCGCGAAGTCATCACCGAGCCGGGGCTGAAGTTCAAGCTGCCGCCACCGTTGCAGAACGTGGTGTTTCTGGACAAGCGCGTGCAGACGCTGGACAGCCCTGAGACCCGCCCCATCTTCACGGCGGAAAAGAAAAGCCTGGTCATCGACTGGCTGGTGAAGTGGCGCATTTCGGAGCCGCGTCAGTTCATTCGCAACAACGGTGCCGACTTCCGCAACCTGGAAGCCCGCTTGTCGCCCGTTGTGCAGGCGGCCTTCAACGAAGAGATCACCAAGCGCGACGTCAAGAGTGTCTTGGCCGGCGACCGTGAAAAAGTGATGTTGGGCGTGAAGACCCGCTTGGCCGATGAAGCCAAGTCCTTCGGCATCGACATTGTCGATGTCCGCATCAAGCGGGTTGACTTTGTCGCCGACATCAGCGATTCGGTTTACCGCCGCATGGAATCGGAACGCAAGCAAGTGGCCAACGAGCTGCGCTCGCAGGGCTCGGCCGATGGTGAAAAGATTCGGGCCGATGCCGATCGCCAGCGTGAAGTCATCGTGGCGGAGGCCTATCGTGACGCGCAGAAGATCAAGGGTGAAGGTGACGCCAAAGCCTCGGCTTTGTATGCGGACGCCTTCGGCCGTGACCCGCAGTTCGCACAGTTCTATCGCAGCCTGGAAGCCTACCGGGCGACCTTTCGCAGCAAGAGCGATGTGATGGTGCTGGACCCCAGCGGCGACTTCTTCCGTGCCATGCGGGGTAACGCGGCACCAGCCCCAGCGGCCGCCCGCAAGTAGACGCAGCGGGCCTTTCCACACGTTTTTGGTGGACCATGGGCGATTGGCTGCTGGGTGCGCTGGCGCTGATGCTGGTCTTGGAGGGGTTGCTGCCCTTCCTCAGCCCAGGCGGCTGGCGTTCGGTGTTCGAGCGGGCCACGCAAATGACGGACGGCCAGATTCGCTTTTTCGGGCTGACCAGCATGGTGGCGGGCTTGTTGCTGCTGGCATTCCTGCGTTCTTGATTTGACGGCGTCCTGCGCCTGCATCTGTCAGAAAAAACGCGGGGGCAGGCCCCTACAATGCCGGTTTTAACACCGGTGCTTTTCATGCTCTCTGCTTGGCTGCTGCCAGAGCACATTGCCGATGTCCTGCCTGCTCAGGCGCGGCGCATCGAAGAACTCCGTCGTGCACTGCTCGACCGGGCGCGCGTCTATGGCTTTGAGTTGGTGATGCCCCCTTTGCTGGAGCACCTGGAAAGCCTGCTCAGTGGCACCGGCCGCGAGCTGGATCTGCAGACCTTCAAACTGGTGGACCAGCTCAGTGGCCGAATGCTGGGTTTGCGGGCCGACACCACGCCGCAAGCGGCGCGCATCGATGCGCACCTGCTCAACCGCGAAGGCGTGACCCGGCTTTGTTACTGCGGGCCGGTCTTGCACACCCGCCCCGCAGGCCTGGCAGCCACCCGCGAGCCTTTGCAGTTTGGGGCCGAGATCTTTGGCCACGCAGGGCTGGAAGCCGATCTAGAAGCTGCCGAATTGGCGCTCGACGGATTGGTAGCGGCGTCTGTCGACCACCTGGTGATCGACCTGGCTGATGCGCGGGTGCTGCGAGGTGTGCTGTCCGGGGTGGCGCTCGAGGCTGCGCAACTGCAGGACATCGTGCGGGCGCTATCGGCCAAAGACGCGTCGACCCTGCAAACGCTGACAGCCCATGTGCCCGAGCCGACGCGACTGGCCTTGAACGCGCTGCTTCGCTTGTACGGCGGCAGCGAAGTGTTGCAAGCAGCGCGGGCTCAGTTGCCCCAACGCGCATTGGTGCATGAAGCGCTGGATCACCTGGAATGGCTGGCTTCGCACCTGCGCAGCGCTTACCCGCAGCTGAAAGTCGGTTTTGACCTGTCGGACATGAGCGGCTATGCCTATTACTCCGGCTCGCGCTTTGCCATTTACGGGGGTGGCTGCAGCGACGCTTTGGCGCGTGGCGGCCGCTACGACGAGGTGGGCGCTGTCTTTGGCCGCAACCGGCCGGCTGTGGGTTTCAGCCTGGACCTGAAGCTGCTGGCCGAAGTAGCTGGTGCGTCGCCAGCTCCCAGCGCCATCCGCGCGCCTTGGGGCGAAGACCCGGCACTGCGGGCGGCGATGCGACGTTTGCGCGAATCGGGCGAAACGGTGTTGGCCATGCTGCCAGGCCACGAACCCGAGGCCCAGGCCTTTGCCTGTGATCGCGAACTGGTGCGCGTGGATGGGCTGTGGGTGCTGCGGTCCATCGAAATGCCACCGAGCAAAGAATCTGAATCGAATTCAAGGAAGTGAGAGCCATGCAATCAGGCATTCGACCCGGCGCCGGCCGCAACGTGGTGGTGGTGGGTACCCAGTGGGGCGACGAGGGCAAAGGCAAGATCGTCGACTGGATGACCGATCACGCCCAAGGCGTGGTGCGTTTCCAGGGCGGTCACAACGCTGGCCATACCCTGGTCATCAATGGACGCAAGACCGCCTTGCAGCTGGTCCCTTCAGGCGTGATGCGTGAAGGCGTGGCCTGCTACATCGGCAATGGTGTGGTGGTAGACCCGGCGCACCTGATGACGGAAATCGCACGCATTGAAGCCTTGGGGATCGATGTCCGGTCGCGGTTGCACCTGTCCGAGTCTTGCCCATTGATCCTGCCTTTCCACGTGGAAATTGATCGCGCTCGTGAAGCCAAGCGGGAAGGCACGGCTGCCGGAAAAATCGGCACCACTGGCAAGGGCATCGGCCCGGCCTACGAAGACAAAGTGGCGCGGCGTGCGTTGCGTGTGCAGGACCTCAAGCACCCCGCACGCTTTGAGGCCAAGCTGCGCGAACTGCTGGAACTGCACAACGCCGAGTTGGTGGGCGTGCTGGGCGCCAAACCGCTGGCGCTGCAGCCCATGCTGGACGACGCGATGAAGTCGGCCGAACACCTGCGCCCGATGATGGCCGACGTGGGCTACAAGCTGTTCAATGCCCACGTAGCAGGCGACAACCTGCTCTTTGAAGGCGCCCAGGGCACGCTGCTCGACATTGACCACGGCACCTATCCGTTTGTCACCTCCAGCAATTGTGTGGCCGGCAATGCTGCGGCTGGCTCGGGCGTGGGGCCGGGCATGCTGCACTACGTGCTGGGCATCACCAAGGCCTACACCACACGAGTGGGTGGCGGACCTTTCCCGACCGAGTTGGACATCAACACCGAGGGCAGTGTGGGCCACCACCTGTCCACCGTGGGCCAAGAGCGCGGCACCGTCACCGGGCGTGCCCGCCGCTGTGGCTGGTTGGACGCGGCAGCGCTCAAGCGCTCGATGATCATCAACGGCGTGTCAGGCTTGTGCATCACCAAGCTGGACGTGTTGGACGGCTTGCCCGAGATCCGGATCTGCACTGGCTACAAGCTGGGTGGTCGTGTACTGGACGTGCTGCCGCTCGACGCCGACGAGATCGCCAGCTGTGAGCCGATTTACGAAGCCATGCCGGGATGGACAGAAACCACCGCCGGCCTGACCAACTGGGAGCAGTTGCCGGGTAACGCCCGTCGTTATCTGGAGCGCATGCAGACCTTGATCGGCGCACCCATCGATATGGTGTCGACCGGGCCCGACCGGGTCCATACCGTGCTGTTGCGTCACCCATTTCGCGCCTGAACGGGCGCCACCAATTCCTCAACGAAAGGCCCTTGAGCATGCTCACTGACGACGGCAAGCACCTGTACGTGTCCTGGGACGAATACCATCTGTTGATTGAGCGCCTGGCGCTCAAGGTGGCGCATTCAGGCTGGGAGTTTGATCAGATCCTGTGCCTGGCGCGCGGAGGCATGCGCCCCGGTGATGTGTTGTCCAGGGTCTTCGACAAGCCTTTGGCCATCATGTCCACCAGCTCTTACCGGGCCGATGCCGGCACGATTCAGGGCCGCCTGGACTTGGCCAAGTACATCACCATGCCCAAAGGCGAACTGGCTGGCCGGGTGCTGTTGGTGGACGACCTGGCCGACACCGGTGTGACCTTGCGCGCGGTGGTTGACCGGCTGCGCGGCATGCCGTCGATTCAAGAGCTGAGGGCGGCCGTGATCTGGGTCAAGGGCGTGTCGAGCTACACACCCGACTACCACGTTGAAATGCTGCCAACCAGCCCGTGGATTCATCAACCCTTTGAAGATTACGACAACCTTCGGCCCGATGGACTGGCCAAGAAGTTTGCGGTCTGAAAAGCATCGCTGCAACAACGAAAAAGCCGGTCACTTCGCAGTGACCGGCTTACCGTTTGTTTTCAATCATCAAGCTGAACAACGTTGCATCAAACCTTCAACAACGTGTTCAACCATCAATTTTGGTGCCCAGAAGAGGACTCGAACCTCCACGCCGTTAAGCGCTAGTACCTGAAACTAGTGCGTCTACCAATTCCGCCATCTGGGCTCTCTCAGGAACTAAGGATCATATCATCAAAGAAAAGAACGTTTCAAGCGCGCTGCAGTCGGGGCCGCCCCTGATGGGCGACATCGAAGGCATCGTTGAGGGCCACCGCGATGGCCACGGCTTTGTCCACCCCGTCAACGGCGACGCCAGCATCTACCTGGCCCCGCAAGAGATGCGCAGTGTGCTGCACCGAGACAAGGTGCGCGTGCGGGTGCTCAAGCTGGACCGCAAAGGCCGCCCTGAAGGGCGCGTGCTAGACATCATCGAACGGCGCAAGACGCCCATCATTGGGCGCCTGTTGCACGAAGGCGGCCATTGGTTGGTGGCACCGGAAGACAGCCGTTACGGGCAGGACATCCTGATCCCCAAGAACGCAACGGCCAGCGCCAGCGTGGGGCAGGTCGTTTCCGTTGAACTGACGGAACCGCCTTCCATGCACTCGCAGCCTGTGGGCAGGGTCGCCGAGGTGCTGGGCGAGATCGACGACGCCGGCATGGAGATTGAAATTGCCGTGCGCAAGTACGAGGTGCCGCACGAGTTCTCGCCCGCGACCTTGGCTCAGGCCGCGGCTTTGCCCGACCGTGTGCGGCCAGCCGATCGCAAGCACAGGGTCGACTTGAGCGACGTGGCCTTGGTCACCATCGATGGCGAGGACGCGCGTGATTTTGACGACGCGGTCTACTGCGAACCCATCAAGCTGGGGCGAGGCAAAAGTGCGATGGAGGGCTGGCGACTGATCGTGGCCATTGCCGACGTCAGCCACTACGTCAAGCCTGGTGAACCCGTCGACGATGACGCTTACGAACGCGCCACGTCGGTCTACTTCCCGCGCCGCGTGATTCCCATGCTGCCCGAGAAGTTGTCCAACGGCCTGTGTTCCTTGAATCCCGACGTGGAGCGCCTGGCCATGGCCTGCGACATGGTGGTCACTGCCGACGGCAAGGTCCAGGCCTACCAGTTCTACCCGGCGGTCATCAACTCGCATGCGCGGTTGACCTACACCGAGGTGGCGGCCATGCTGGCCAACACACGCGGGCCTGAAGCGCTGCGCCGCGGCGACGTGTTGCCGCACCTGCTGCACCTGCACGAGGTTTATCGTGCACTGCTCAAACAGCGGGCGCAACGTGGCGCGATGGACTTTGAGAGTTCAGAGACGCAGATCATTTGTGACGACAACGGGCGCATTGAAAAAATCGTTCCTCGCACCCGCACCGAAGCCCACCGCTTGATCGAAGAGGCCATGCTGGCTGCCAACGTTTGCGCGGCCGAATACATTGCAGGCGCTGAGCACCCCAGCCTCTACCGCGTGCATGAAGGCCCCACGCCCGAAAAGCGACTGGCACTGCAAAACCAGCTCAAGGCCCTGGGCGTGGGCGTGCACTTGAGCGACGAGCCAACACCCGCAGAAATGGCCGCCATTGCCAAGGCCACCCAAGACCGACCTGACGCCCTGCAAATTCACACGCTGTTGCTGCGATCGATGCAGCAGGCGGTCTACACGTCGACCAACAACGGTCACTTCGGACTGTCGTACGCGGCTTACACCCACTTCACCAGCCCGATCCGGCGTTACCCCGACTTGTTGGTGCACCGGGTGATCAAGGCGGTGTTGTCGTCGCGCCGCTATCACCTGGCGGCCAGCGACAAGACCCGCAAACCTGAGCCGCGCAAGGGTGCCAGGCCCGCAAAAACGCCGCCCAAACCGATGTCGCAGGAGATGACCTTGTGGGAGGCCGCTGGCGGCCACTGCAGCGCCAATGAGCGGCGCGCCGACGAAGCATCGCGCGACGTTGAAGCCTGGCTCAAGTGCCGCTACATGCGTGAGCGTTTGGGCGAGGAGTTCTCTGGCACGGTGACCGCCGCCACCAGCTTTGGCCTTTTCGTGACGCTCGATGCGCTGTTTGTGGAAGGCCTGGTCCACATCACCGAACTGGGTGGCGAGTACTTCCGCTTTGACGAAGCGCGGCTGGAACTGCGCGGCGAACGCACCGGCATCCGCTACAGCGTGGGCAGTCGAGTGCGCGTACAGGTCAGTCGGGTGGACCTGGATGGTCGGCGCATTGACTTCAGGTTGGTGCGAGAAGGCGAAGCGGACAAGCCCGTTGGCAAGCCCGAGCGTGGTGATCGCAGCCGGCCCACCACGACCAGTGGTGAATTGGCTGCAGTCCAGGACGCTGACCGTATTGCCAAGGCGGCCACGCGGGCCTTCAAGGCAGGCGTCAAATCCGCCCCTGGCAAGTTGGCGGGCAAAGGCGCCGCCGACAGCGCCCGACGCGCGCGCAAACCAGGTCCAACCAGGCCCGCGCCAAAACCCCGCACGCGGCGCTGAAGGGCCGGGTGGGTTGGCCAAGCAGGGGGCAAGACTGTCAGGTCGCGCCTGCGCAGACCTGGCGCTGCATGGCTTTGATCAGTGGGCTGGCCAGCAAGGGCTGGCCTGGCCGCGTGCGCGAGAACCGATCGGCAGCAGCACCGTGCTGCCAGGCTGCCATTTGGGCCACCGCGAGGGCGCTGGCTTCAGGGCGTTGAGCCCATAGGCCGCCGATCCAGCCAGCCAGGACGTCGCCCGTTCCGGCTGTTGCCAGAGCGGCGTTGCCGCTGCTGTTGATGACCCAGGGCTGCCCCTTCGTGGCCATGACCGTGCCTGAGCCTTTGAGCATGACGGTGACGCTGAAGCGGTCCGCCAAGCTCAGTGCGGCGGCGATGCGGTCACTTTGAACTTCTCGGGCGTCGATGCCGAGCAAGCGACCGGCCTCCAGCGGGTGGGGTGTGAGCAAGGTGGCCAGGCCCCGGACCGAGCGTTGCAACAACAGCGTCTGCAAGTGGGTGTCGTTGGCGACGGCGTTCAAGGCGTCGGCGTCCAACACCAGACGTGCCGCGTGGGATAACAGTGCGGGCAGGGCTTGCTGCACCTCTTGACCGCCGCCGCAGCCGCAGACCACGGTGGTGCGCCCCAAGACGGCCGGAGACTCGCGCCACCACTGGGATCGGGTCATCAACTCGGGCCAAGGCCCGGGCCGGTCGACTTCGTGCAACAGGCTGCAATAGACGCGACCTGCGCCAGCGGCCAAGGCTGCAGATGCGGCTAACCAGGCCGCGCCGGTCAAGCCTGGGCTGCCACCAACCACGGTGACGTCGCCATGGCTGCCTTTGTGGGCAGCATGCGGGCGCGATGGATGGAATGCGGGGCCGGACAGCCAGCCGGCCGGGGTGGTTGGCGCCTGCACGCCCAGCGAGTCCAGCCAAACCTGGCCGGCATGATCACGTCCCTGCGCGGTAAAGCAACCGGGCTTGAGGGTCAGCAAGGACAAAGTGGCATGTGCCCTCACCGCCGTGGTGCCCCAAAGGGCTCCAGTGTCCGGGTTCAGCCCGCTGGGCAAGTCGATCGCCAGCACGCGACCGGCGCTGTTGTTCATCTGCAGGACGGCGTGGGCCAGATCACCTTCTGGCGCGCGGCTGGCGCCAAGACCCAACAGGGCGTCAATGTGCAGGGCAACCTCATCTTCACCACTTGCACCGGACTGCAGCGGCACGCCGGCATACAGGGCCGCAGCGCACGCAAGTGCCGCGTCAGCCGGCAGTTGGTCTGCCCTGGCCAGCAATTTCACCTGCACTTGCTGGCCGGCCAGGTGCAGATGGCGCGCCGCCACCAGACCGTCGCCACCATTGTTGCCAGGGCCGCACCAGATTCGGATGGGGTTCGCGTTGGGCGACATCGCCAAGGCCCAGCGCGCGACCGCCATGCCCGCGCGCTCCATCAAGGCCCCAGGGGTTGACCCTTGCAGAGCCTGCGCTTCGATCTGGCGCGCCAGCGCTCGCATGAACAGCGGGTGAGGCCCACTGTCCGCGCCAACGCGCACCGGGCCAGAGAACAAGGTCGGCGGGCGATTCATCCGACCATTGTGGCGCTGGTCTAGGGCTTGAGCTGGATGCCCAGTCTTTGCAGGCCAAGTCGGCTGACGTCGACCGGGGCAGGGCGACCGCTGATGCACTCGGCCAGCACGCGCGCCGAGCCGCACGACAGCGCCCATCCGCTGGAGCCATGCCCCAGGTTCAGCCACACCCCTTGCGCGCCACTGGCCCCCAGCACGGGCGGGCCGTCTGGCAGCATGGGGCGGGCACCCTTCCAATGCTGTGCCTCGCGTGTCACGGTGCTGCCGGGGAACCACTCGTCCAACACCCGGTACAGCGTGCGCAGCGTGGCCAGTTTCATGTCGCCATCCCGGCCGCCGATTTCGGCACTGCCCGCGACGCGGATGCGTTGGCCCAGGCGGCTGATGGCAACCTTGTAGCGCTCGTCCATCAAGGCGGCCTTCGGGCCCAGCGGGGCGTGCCCGTCAACGTGGCGCACCGGCGCGGTGACCGAGTAGCCGTGCACGGCCGCCAAGGGCAGCTTCAGCCCCACCTGCCTCAACAAGTCATTGGCTTGCACGCCCGCGCAGACCACCACCGCGTCAAAGCTCAAGGCTTCCTTGCTCGCCGTCAGCAACTGCGGGCGCATCCCTGGGCTGAGCTTCTCGATGGCCGTGTCGAAGCGGTAGGTGGCCCCCAGCTTCTGGGCTTCGGCCTTGAGCAGGTGCGCAAAGTGGCGGCAGTTGCCCAAACCGTCTTGCGGCAGGTGAATAGCGGCGTGCAGGCTTGCGCCGGGGTTCATGGCAGGCTCCAGTTCGCGCACCCGCGCGGCGTCAATGACGGCGTGCGTTACCCCCAGTTCCTTCAGCAGCGCCAAGCCACGCTGCGAGGCCTTGAGCTCGCGCTCGGTGCGCAGAAGCACCATGTACCCCTGGGCCTGTTCGTACTCCAGGTTCAGCGAGTGGGTCAGTTCCTGCATTCGCTCGCGGCTGAAGTGGGCCAGCCCTTGCATGGCGGTGCGGTTGGCAGCGTGCACTCGCGGCCGACAGGCCCGCCACCAGCGCCACAGCCAGGGCAGTTGACGCAGCGCCCCCAAGGCGTGGATGCGCACCGGTGTGTCGCGCGCCAGCAGGTGGCTCAGCACCTTCCAGGGCATGCCGGGTGCGGCCCACGGGGTGACGTATCCGGGCGCCAAGATCCCGGCGTTGGCAAAGCTGGTCTCGCCTGCGACGCTGGTGCGCCGCTCAAAAACCGTGACCTCATGCCCAAGGACTGCCAGCTCGTAGGCGGTGGTCACGCCCACAATGCCGGCGCCGATGATCGCTACCTGCAAAGGGGTGCTCCTGCGGATAGCTCATCGCAGTGCAAGTCACCGAGCAAACAAGCTCGTGCTAAACTCATCGGGTTTGCCTCAGCTGTGATTGATGGCGCGGTGCTGCAAAACTCCTCAGTGGTGTTTTTCGGAACCGCCCGTTTTGTCATCAGCCTGGACTGCACCAGCTGCAAGACTGCAATCTTCAAAAAGATCCAGTTTCGCTGCCTACGCAGTGCCAGGAATTGAGGCCGACAAATCGCGAACCCGACCGAACCAAGGTGTTGTGCGTGTTCAGCAGCTTGAATCAACGATTCAGCAGGCTGGTGCACCACGATGTAACGGCGGGATTCTAGACCCAACCTTCGGAGTTTTTATGACTGTCTCCATGCGTGAAATGCTGGAAGCCGGCGTCCATTTTGGACACCAAACCCGCTTCTGGAACCCCAAGATGGCCCCGTACATTTACGGCCATCGCAACAAGATCCACATCATCAACCTCGAGAAGACGCAGCCGCTCTTCGAAGACGCGTTGAAGTTCATTCGCCAGCTGGCAGCTCGCCGCGGCACGATCCTGATGATCGGTACCAAGCGTCAGGCGCGCGAAGTCATCGCGCTGGAAGCCCAGCGCTGTGGCATGCCCTACGTTGACCAGCGCTGGTTGGGCGGCATGATGACCAACTTCAAGACCGTCAAGGGTTCCTTGAAGAAGCTCAAGGACATGCAGGTGACCAAAGAGGCCGGCACCGACGCGATGATCAAGAAAGAAGCCCTGCTGTTTGACCGCGAGCTGATCAAGCTCGAGAAGGACATCGGCGGCATCCAGGACATGGCTGCGCTACCTGACGCGATGTTTGTCATCGACGTCGGCTACCACAAGATTGCCGTTGCCGAAGCCAAGAAGCTGGGCATCCCGGTGATCGGCATCGTGGACACCAACCACTCGCCGATCGGCATCGACTACGTCATTCCCGGCAACGACGACTCCGCCAAGGCGGTGGCTTTGTACGCCCGTGCCGTGGCCGACGCGGTCATGGAAGGCAAGTCCAACGCCACGAACGAGGTTGTGCAGGCGGTCAGCGCCAGCGGCGACGAGTTTGTGGAAGTGCGCGAAGAAGCCTGATCGGCTGCTTCAGCGAGTGGCTTGAGGGCCGCGGCGCACCACGCGCCACGGCCCATGTTTCGCCGACGGGCTGCCGCACACCCTGCGCAGCCCTTCGTGCATCTGACCTTGATGGAGATTCCAATGCCCGCAATCACTGCAAGCATGGTGGCCGAACTGCGTGCCAAAACCGATGCACCCATGATGGAGTGCAAAAAAGCGCTGACCGAAGCCGATGGCGACGCGGTCCGTGCCGAAGAGATCCTGCGTGTCAAGCTGGGCAACAAAGCCAGCAAGGCCGCTTCGCGCATTGCCGCCGAAGGCGTCGTGGCTTCGGCTGTGAACGGCGCCACTGGCGCGCTGATCGAAGTCAACTGCGAAACCGACTTCGTGACCAAGAACGACTCGTTCCTGGCTTTCGTGAAGAGTTGCGCTTCGCTGGTGGCCGAGCATGCCCCAGCCGACGTAGCCGCCATCGCCGCGTTGCCGCTGTCGCAAGACGGTTTTGGCCCGACGGTGGAAGACGTGCGCAAGGGCTTGGTCGGCAAGATCGGCGAGAACATGTCGATCCGTCGTTTCAAGCGCTATACCGGTGGTGGCCAGTTGGCCAGCTACCTACACGGCACCCGCATTGGCGTGATGGTGGAATTCACGGGTGATGCCGTGGCGGCCAAAGACGTTGCCATGCATGTGGCGGCGATGAAGCCAAAGTCACTGTCGACCGCCGATGTGCCGGCCGAATTGATCGAAGTCGAGCGCCGCGTGGCTGCTGAGAAGGCCGCCGAAAGTGGCAAGCCGGCAGAGATCGTGGCCAAGATGGTGGACGGCTCGGTGCAGAAGTTCCTGAAGGAAGTCAGCCTGCTGAACCAGGTCTTCGTCAAGGCTGCCGATGGCAAGCAGACCGTGGAACAGATGCTGAAGGAAAAGGCCACGCAAGTCGCCGGCTTCACGCTCTACGTGGTGGGCGAAGGCATTGAAAAGAAAGTAGACGACTTCGCAGCCGAAGTGGCAGCCCAGGTTGCAGCAGCCAAGGGTGCCTGACCGACGGTAAATCCGGTCGAGCCCCAAGGGCGCAGCCGGCCTGCGCCCCTTACACTGTTGAATCTGTTGACGGAGTCCTGCTGATGCCGGCGTACAAACGCATCTTGCTCAAGTTGTCTGGCGAAGCCCTGATGGGGGACGACGCCTTTGGCATCAACCGCGCGACCATTGTGCGCATGGTGCGTGAGGTGCAAGACGTCACCCGCCTGGGCTGCGAAGTTGCAGTGGTCATCGGTGGTGGAAACATCTTCCGTGGTGTGGCCGGCGGCTCGGTCGGCATGGACCGTGCCACGGCCGACTACATGGGCATGCTGGCCACGGTGATGAACTCGCTGGCCTTGGCCGACACCATGCGCCAAGAGGGCATGACCGCTCGAGTGATGTCGGCCATCAGCATTGAACAGGTGGTGGAGCCCTACGTGCGCCCCAAGGCCTTGCAGTACCTGGAAGAAGGCAAGGTGGTGGTCTTTGCCGCCGGAACCGGCAACCCTTTCTTCACCACCGACACGGCAGCAGCGCTGCGTGGCGCGGAGATCGGCGCCGAAGTGGTGCTCAAGGCCACCAAGGTGGATGGTGTTTACACCGCAGACCCACACAAAGACCCCACCGCGACGCGCTACGCACGCATCACGTTTGACGAAGCCATCGCGAAGAATCTGCAGGTGATGGACGCCACGGCGTTTGCGCTCTGTCGCGATCAAAAACTGCCCATCAAGGTGTTCAGCATCTTCAAGCCCGGCGCGCTGCAACGTGTGGTGCGCGGCGAAGACGAGGGCACTTTGGTGCACGTCTGAGGAGCCCCAGCCACCATGAGCATTGCCGACATCAAGAAGACGGCCGAACTGAAGATGGCCAAGTCCGTTGAAGCTTTCAAGAACGAGCTTCACAAGATCCGTACGGGCCGTGCCCACCCTGGCTTGCTGGATCAGGTACAGGTGGACTATTACGGGTCCATGGTGCCCATCAGCCAGGTGGCCAACGTGAGCCTGATGGACGCCCGCACGATCAGCGTGCAGCCCTGGGAAAAGGGCATGGGCGCCAAGATCGAAAAGGCCATTCGCGAGTCCGATCTGGGCTTGAACCCGGCGGCACAGGGTGACTTGTTGCGGGTGCCCATGCCGGCATTGACCGAAGAGCGTCGCAAAGAACTCACCAAAGTGGTTCGCAACGCCGGTGAAGACGCCAAGATCGCCGTGCGCAGCGTTCGGCGCGACGGCAATGAGCAACTGAAGAAGTTACTCAAAGACAAGGAAATCGGCGAAGACGACGAGCGCCGTGCCCAAGACGACGTTCAGCGCCTGACCGACCGCACGATTGCGGAGGTTGATCGACTGGTTCAGGGCAAGGAAGCTGAGGTCATGGCGGTTTGATCCGCCATGGCCACAGCGACCCCATGCGCCTTGCCGGATGTCTGAGCCTTCCTCCGCTGTGACTGCGCAGGTCGCCGAGCCTGGGTTGGCCCATGCAGTGCCACGCCATGTCGCACTGGTGATGGACGGCAATGGGCGCTGGGCGCGCAAGCGCTTCATGCCGCGTTTTTTTGGCCATAAGCAGGGCGTTGATGCCTTGGTCCGGGCTGTCAACACCTTTGCAGATCGTGGGGTTGAGTACCTCACGGTCTTTGCCTTCTCGTCCGAGAACTGGAAGCGCCCGACCGAAGAGGTTTCGGGCTTGATGAGCCTGGTGTTGGTGGCGGTGTCGAAGTACCTGGGCAAGATGGCCGGCGACGGGGTGCGCATTCGCATCATTGGCGACCGCTCTGCGGTGTCGGACAAGTTGCGCAAGGCGTGGGAGCACGCTGAAACCATCACCCAGCACAACAAGAAGATCACCTTGGCTGTGGCCTTCAACTACGGGGGGCGCTGGGATGTGGTTCAGGCCTGCCGGGCCGCCATCCAGCAAGGATTGAACCCTGATCAGCTGAACGAAGCATGGCTTTCGAGCCAGATGGCGCTGTCGTTTGCGCCGGACCCAGATCTGTTCATCCGAACGGGCGGTGAGATGCGGATCAGCAACTTCTTGTTGTGGCAGGCGGCCTATTCCGAGTTGTTCTTCACCGACTGTTTGTGGCCCGACTTCGGTGCCGCAGAAATTGACGCAGCTTTGGCCGCCTTTGCCCAGCGTGATCGTCGCTTTGGGGGCATCCAGCCTCCCAGCCCAACCGGCCTAGGGAGCTAGCACCATGCTCCGGCAGCGGATCATCACCGCGCTCGTGTTGGTCGGTTTGCTGCTGGGGGCGCTCACCATGCCACAGGCGTGGCCCTTTGCGCTTTTGACCTTGGCACTGATTGCAGCTGCGGGCTGGGAGTGGGGGCGCCTGAACCAGGCCGGCCCATCCCTTTCGGTGGCCATGGGTGTGGGCTTGGCACTGGCTGGTGGCTGGGCATTGTCCAGCGGTTGGCAGTCTTCGGCACCGCCGGTTCTGTGGTGGGCCGCTACCGGTTTGTGGGTGTTCGCAAGCACCATGGCGCTGCGCAGTGGTCCCAAGCAGTGGCCGCAGCTTCCTGGCGCAGCGCGTTGGGTGCTGGGGCTGATCGCGTTGTGGGTGGCCTGGTTGGCCATCGCTCACGCCCGGTCCATCGGCATCAACTTCCTGTTGTCAGTGTTGTGCCTGGTGTGGATGGCCGATGTTGCGGCCTACTTCGGCGGGCGTGCATTCGGACGCCGAAAATTGGCGCCCTCCATCAGCCCGGGCAAAAGCTGGGAAGGGGTTTGGTCGGGCATGCTGGGCGTGCTGGCGCTGGCCGTGGTGTGGATCTGGATTGACACCCGTTTTGCGGTGGACGGCCCCAGTTTTTACAGCCGTCTGTGGCACAGCCATGGCTGGGCGGTGAGCGGCCTGGGCTTGCTGGTTCTGTGTGGACTGAGCGTGGTGGGCGACCTGGTGGAGTCTCTCGTCAAGCGCGCCGCCGGCGCCAAAGACAGCAGTGGCTTGTTGCCAGGACATGGCGGCGTCCTGGACCGGGTGGACGCGTTGTTGCCGATGCTGCCCGCCGCCATGGCGTTGGCCAGTTGGGGTGCTGGAACATGAAACGCCAGCGCCTGGTCATCTTGGGGTCGACAGGGTCCGTTGGCACCAGCACGCTGGATGTCGTGGCTCGGCACCCTGATCGGTTCGAGGTGGTCGGCCTCACTTCTTTCCAGCGCGTGGACCTGCTGTTGGAGCAGTGCACGCGCTTTCGGCCCAAGGTGGTTGTCCTGCCCAGCGAAGCGCGAGCTGCCGAATTGCGCGCGCGTCTGGCGCAGGCGGGCCTGCGAACGGAAGTCCTGGTGGGCGCCCACGCCCTGACCGAGTTGGCGAGCGCGCCCGACGTCGACAGCGTGATGGCGTCCATCGTCGGCGCAGCCGGGCTGCCAGCCTGCATGGCCGCGGCCAAAGCCGGCAAACGCCTGCTGCTGGCCAACAAGGAGGCTTTGGTGGTCGGTGGAGAGCTGTTCATGCAAGCGGTTGTGCAGGGCGGTGCAACGCTGCTGCCGATCGACAGCGAACACTCCGCGATCTTCCAGTGCTTGCCAGAGGATCGCAGCACGTGGGGGCAGCGCATCGACCACATCGTGCTCACCGCCAGTGGCGGACCGTTCCGTGACCGCGCACCCGATACGCTGCACCAGGTCACTCCAGCACAAGCGGTGGCCCACCCCAACTGGGTGATGGGGCAAAAGATCTCGGTGGACTCGGCCACCATGATGAACAAAGCGCTTGAGGTGATTGAGGCGCGCTGGTTGTTTGACCTGACGCCTGAGAACATCCGGGTGGTGATTCACCCGCAGAGCATCATCCACTCGATGGTCGTCTGCCGGGATGGCTCGGTACTGGCGCAGTTGGGCACGCCGGACATGAAGGTCCCGATCGCGTACGGCCTCTCGTTTCCCGAGCGTATCGAGTCCGGTGCACCGCGTCTGGATTTCCTCAAACAGGCGCCTCTGAGCTTCGATGAACCCGACCGCGCTCGCTTTCCCGGGCTGTTCCTGGCTTGGGACGCTTTGCGGGCACCCGCCGGTACCACGGCCATTCTGAATGCCGCCAACGAAGTAGCGGTGGCCGCGTTTTTGTCGGGAACCATTGGCTTCACCGCGATTCACAGTGTCAATGCCCGGACCCTGGACCGCCTACAACCCCGCCTGGGCCCCAGCCACACGCTGGAAGACCTGCTGGAACTGGATCGCCAAACCCGACTTGAAGCGGCGCGGCTCATGAAGGACATGCAGGCATGACCACCGTACTGGCTTTCCTGCTCACGATCGGGATCTTGATCGTCATCCACGAATACGGTCACTACCGCGTGGCGGTTGCCTGTGGCGTCAAGGTGCTGCGCTTCTCGGTGGGCTTTGGCAAGGTTTTGTTGCGTCGCCAGAACGGGCCTCAGGGCACAGAGTTTGTTCTCTGTGCCTTGCCTTTGGGCGGATACGTTCGCATGCTGGACGAACGCGAAGGTGCGGTTTCACCTGCCGAACTCAGTCAAGCCTTCAATCGGCAGCCTTTGCTGAAGCGGGCTGCCATCGTGGCTGCGGGTCCGGTGGCCAATCTGCTGCTGGCGGTGCTGCTGTACGCCAGCGCGCACTGGATCGGCATCGAAGAGACCAAAGCCGTGTTGGCGCCCCCGGTGGCTGGCAGTGCGGCTGAACGAGCGGGCTTGCGCGCTGGGGACTGGGTGCGTGCAGCGTCCATTGACGGCGCGGAATGGACAGACCTGCGTTCGATGTCCGACCTGCGCTGGCAAGTGACCCAGGGTGCACTGTCGCAGCACCGTGTGCAGTTGCAGGTTACCGATCAAAGCGGCCGCGCCCAGCGCACGCTCAACCTGGACCTGAGCGGCTTCAGTCCCAAGGATGTCGACGCGGGTTTCATCAAGAAAGTTGGTCTGGGCGGTGCCTTCAGCGAACCGGTGCTGGGCGACGTCAAGGTCGCCGGCCCAGCCGCCCAGGCTGGCCTACAAAGCGGTGATCGGGTGTTGTCTGTCGACGGCGTTTTGCTTCAAGACGCCCAGACCCTGCGCGAACGCATCCGTGCTGGGTTGCGGGAAGGGCAGGGCGTCAGCCAGAGCTGGGTTGTGGAGCGCGCAGGCCGCCGACTGGACTTGACTGTGACGCCGCGTGTGGCTCGTGACGGCGAACTCCGTGTGGGCCGGATTGACGCCGTGGTTGGGCAGGTGCCGGCCATGGTCAAGGTGCGCCATGGGTTCCTGGAAGGCTTGAGCCAGGGCGTCGTGCGCACCTGGGAAATCTCGTCGCTGACGGTGCGCATGCTGGGCCGCATGCTGATCGGCGAAGCTTCTTTGAAAAATCTGAGCGGCCCCATCACCATTGCAGACTTTGCAGGTCAATCGGTTCAACAAGGCTTGGCTTATTACCTGGGCTTTTTGGCCCTGGTCAGTGTCAGCCTGGGTGTGCTGAACCTGTTGCCCTTGCCCATGCTCGATGGTGGTCACCTGATGTATTACATTTTCGAGGGCGTCACTGGGCGCCCGGTCTCTGACGCGTGGCTGATGCGGCTGCAGCGTGGAGGCATCGCGGTGCTGCTGATGATGATGTCGGTAGCGCTCTTCAACGACGTGGCCCGCCTGTTGGGCCTGCACTGAATCTCCATGCTTCCAGCCTCCCCGTTTAGTCCGCTGCGCCCTGCCGCCGCGTTTGTGTTGGTGGCCGCCGCCCAGATGGTGTGTTTGCCCGCCTTGGCCGTCGAGCCCTTTGTCATCAAAGACATTCGGGTTGAGGGCCTGCAACGAACCGACCCCGGTACTGTCTTTGCGGCCCTGCCGTTTCGCATTGGCGACACTTACACCGACGACAAAGGCTCGACGGCTTTGCGCGCCCTGTTCGCCACTGGCCTGTTCAAGGACGTGCGCATTGAAGTCGACAAGCAGGTGGCGGTGGTCATCGTCGATGAACGTTCCATCATCGCCGCCATCAGTTTTGTTGGTCTCAAAGAGTTTGACAAAGATCCGCTGACCAAGTCGCTGCGCGACGCTGGCATTGGTGATGGCTTGCCTTTCGACCGAGCGCTGATCGACCGTGCCGAGCAGGAAATCAAGCGCCAGTACCTGGGCCGCAGCCTCTATGGCGCCGAGGTGGTGACCACGGTCACGCCCATGGAGCGCAACCGCGTCAGCGTCACGTTCACGATGAACGAAGGCGACGCCGCTCGCATCAACGATATTCGCGTGGCGGGGGCCACGGTGTTCTCGGAAAGCACCTTGCTGGAACTGTTTGAACTGACCCCCAGCGGCTGGTTCACCTGGTACAGCAAGTCCGACCGCTATTCGCGCACCAAGCTCAATTCTGATCTGGAGAAGCTGCGCGCTTACTACGTGAACCGGGGCTACCTGGAGTTTGCAATCGAGTCGACCCAGGTCACGATCTCGCCTGACAAACAAACCATCTCCGTGGCGATCTCGATCAAAGAAGGTCAGCCCTACACAGTGACCAGCGTACGCCTGGAAGGCGACTATCTGGGCAAGGAAACCGAATTCCGGGCGCTGGTGCTGCAGCGGCCGGGGCAGGCTTACCAAGGTGACGCCATCACCGCCACCGCCAAGCGGTTTCAAGACCTTTTTGGCTTGTACGGCTACGCCTTCGCACGTGTGGAGCCCAGGCCCGAAATCGACCGTGCAACCGGGCAGGTGGCCGTGGTCTTGGCTGCTGAACCACAGCGCCGCGTCTACGTGCGTCGGATTGACGTCGCTGGCAACACCCGCACCCGCGATGAAGTCATTCGCCGCGAGTTTCGGCAACTGGAATCGGCCTGGTATGACGGTGGCCTGATCAAGCTGTCCAAGGAGCGGGTCGACCGCCTGGGCTACTTCAAGGATGTGGACGTCGAGACCAATGAAGTTCCGGGCGCTCCCGACCAGGTCGACCTGGTCGTCACGGTGACCGAAAAGCCCACTGGCAACCTGGCCGTTGGCGCGGGCTATTCCAATGCCGAGAAGCTGACCTTCAATGCTTCGATCAAACAAGACAACGCGTTTGGTTCTGGAAACAGCCTGGGCATTGAGGTCAACACCAGCAAGTACAACCGAACCTTGGTGCTGGGCACCGTGGACCCCTATTGGTCGGTGGACGGCATTTCTCTGGCAGTAGACGCTTCGTACCGCACCGAGCGACCGATCAACTACCTGGGCGACAGCTACCAACTCAAGCGGCCGGGCGTCTCAGCCCGTTTTGGTGTGCCCTTTTCCGAGTACGACACCGTTTTTCTCGGTCTGGGGTGGGAGCGCACAGAACTGGGCACGTCGGTGGGCTTGCCGCTGGCGTGGTTGAACTACCAAGCGCTGTATGGCAACAAGACCAATGCCATTGCGGCCACCATCGGCTGGGCTCGTGATGGGCGCGACAGCGTCCTGACGCCGTCGGCTGGCCGTTACCAGCGCGTCTTTTTCGAGTGGAGCTTTGCTGGCGAGGTGAAGTACCTCAAGACCAACCTGCAGTACCAAGAGTATTGGCAGTTGCCGCTGCGCCTGACCTTGGGTGTCAACAGCGAGTTGGGCATTGGCAAGGGCCTGGGCGGCAACCCCTATCCCGTGTTCAAGAACTTCTACGGCGGCGGCCTGGGCTCGGTACGCGGTTTCGAGCAAAGCTCACTGGGTGTGGTTGACCCCACAGGCAGCTACATCGGTGGAGCTCGCCGCTTCAACATCAACAGCGAGCTCTACTTCCCGGTGCCAGGCACCGGCAACGACAAATCCTTGCGCATCTTCGCCTTTGCCGACGCCGGCAACGTTTGGCGCGAAGACGAAAAGCCCACCTGGAATTCGGTTCGTACCTCCGCTGGCTTCGGATTGAGCTGGATTTCACCGGTGGGCCCTTTGAAGCTGAGCTGGGGCTACCCGTTGAACGTTCTGCGCAACGATAGAATCCAACGCTTCCAATTTCAAATCGGGACTGCCTTCTGATGAAGACGTTCGCCAACTCCGCCCTGGCCCAAGCCCTTGTGGCTGGTGCTTCGCTTTTCTGCGCCGCTCTGCCCGCAGCGGCCCAAGAGCTGAAAATCGGCTATGTCAACAGCGAGCGGGTGCTGCGTGACTCGCTGCCCGCCAAGGCTGCACAGGCCAAGCTCGAGGCCGAGTTCAGCAAGCGCGAAAAAGAGCTCAACGACGTTGCCGTTCGCCTAAAGACCGCCGCTGACAAATTCGACAAAGAATCGCCCACCTTGGCTGAAGCCGAAAGGGCCCGTCGCCAGCGCGATTTGGTTGAGCAGGATCGCGAACTGCAGCGCAAGCGTCGTGAATTCCAGGAAGACGTGAACCAGCGGCGCAACGAAGAGTTGCAGGCCTTGGTCGAACGCGCCAACAAGGTCATCAAGCTGATTTATGAGACCGAAAAGTACGACCTGATCATCCAGGAAGGCGTTTTCGCCTCGGCCCGTGTGGACATCACCGACAAGGTGATTCGCGGGTTGGCTGGCCCCGGCCCCACGCCGGCGGGCAAGTGACCGGCGACTGTCAAAGGACTTGACCGTGTCGCCCATGCGCGTGCGCCTGGGTGACCTGGCCGACCTGCTGGGGGCTGAGCTCGTTGGTGATGCGGCGCTGGAAGTTTCCCGCATAGGCACCTTGGACGGCGCTGACGCTTCGACCATCAGCTTTCTGTCCAGCCCCCGCTACCAAGCCCAACTGAACTCCACGCGGGCGGCCTGTGTGATCGTTGCACCCGCCATGCGCGATCAGGCCGTGGCACGAGGCGCAGCGCTGGTCTGTGATGACCCTTACCTGGCCTTTGCCCGCTTGACCCAGTTTTGGCGTGCTCGCCAGCAACGCGCGCCATTGCCCGGCATCCACCCCCAGGCCGTGGTGGAAGAGGGCGCCACCATCCACCCCACTGCCAGCATTGGTGCTTTGGCTTTTGTCGGCCGCGGCGCCCGCATTGGCGAGTCCGCCGTCATCGGCGTTCAGAGTCACGTTGGCGAACAGGCTGAAGTGGGCGAAGGCAGCTGGCTCAAGGCTCGGGTTGTGCTAAGCGAGGCCTGCCGAATTGGCAAGCGCGCCATCGTGCACAGCGGTGCTGTCATTGGCGCCGACGGCTTTGGCTTTGCGCCGGACCAAGGTCGGTGGGAAAAGATCGAGCAACTGGGTGCGGTGCTCATCGGTGACGATGTCGAGATCGGCGCCAACACCTGCATTGATCGGGGTGCCCTGGACGACACGATCTTGGAAGACGGCGTCAAGTTGGACAACCTGGTGCAGATTGGTCACAACGTCCGCATCGGCGCGCACACTGCGTTTGCCGGCTGTGTGGGCGTAGCGGGTAGCGCGCGCATCGGCCGGCACTGCACGGCAGGTGGTGGCGCCATCATCCTGGGGCACCTGGAAATCGTGGACCACGTGCACATCACGGCAGCCACGCTCATCACGCGGTCCATCCACAAGCCTGGCCAGTACAGCGGCGCGTTTCCCTTCGACGACAATGCCTCCTGGGAAAAGAACGCAGCCACGCTGCGGCAACTGCATGCGTTGCGCGACAGGCTGCGAGCGCTGGAAAGAAAGACAACCTGATGCTTGACATCCAACACATCCTTCGCAAACTGCCGCACCGCTATCCCTTCTTGCTGGTTGATCGGGTCATCGAACTGGAAAAGACGGTCAGCATCAAGGCGCTGAAAAACGTCACCATCAATGAGCCCTTCTTTGGCGGCCACTTTCCCGCCCGGCCGGTGATGCCGGGTGTGTTGATGCTCGAGGCGTTGGCGCAGGCCTCGGCACTGCTGTCCTTCGAGTCCATGGAGGGCGAACGCGATGAAGACACCGTCGTCTACTTTGTGGGCATCGACAAGACCCGATTCAAGCGCCCGGTAGGCCCTGGCGACCAGCTGATCCTGGAGTCCTGGATCGACCGCCACAAGGCCGGCATCTACCGCTACCGCACCCGCGGCAGTGTGGACGGTCAGACGGCCGTTGAAGCCGAGCTGATGTGCACCATGCGCAAGGTGATTTGAAGCAATGCCCTTGATCCACGCCACGGCCATCATCGACGCCGGTGCCGAGCTGGCGGCCGACGTTGCCGTGGGGCCCTATGCGGTGATTGGCACGGGCGTCCAGGTGGGCAGTGGCACCCGCATTGGAGCGCATTGTGTGATCGAAGGGCCGACCACCATTGGCGCTGACAACCAGATCTACCCCCATGCGGCCCTGGGAGCTGCGCCACAGGACAAGAAGTACGCGGGTGAGCCCACCGAACTGCACATCGGCCATCGCAACACCATCCGCGAGTTCTGCACCTTGAACCGGGGTACCGCGCAAGACGCTGGTGTGACCCGCGTTGGCGACGACAACTGGATCATGGCCTATGTTCACTTGGCGCACGACGTGCAGCTGGGCAACCAAACCATACTGGCCAACAACGCCACCCTGGCCGGGCACGTGCAGGTGGGCGACTGGGCCATCGTGGGCGGCCTCACCGGCGTGCACCAGTTCTGCAAGATTGGCGCGCACGCGATCACCGGCTTTCAAAGCCATGTCAACCAGGACGTACCGCCCTACATGACCGTTGCCGGTAACCCGCTGGCCGTGCACGGCATCAACGCCGAGGGGCTGCGCCGGCGTGGCTTCACGCGTGAACGCCTGGCATTGGTCAAGCAGATGCACCGTCTGATCTACCGCGATGGTTTGACGCTGGAAGCTGCACGCCTTGCCATCGAGCAACTGCTGGGCAGTGTGACCGATGGGGACGCCGATGTGCGCCTGCTGCTGGCTTTCTTGGCCAACAGCACGCGCGGCATCGTTCGCTGAAGGCGCATGTCGATGCGCCTGGCCATGGTTGCCGGCGAAGCATCAGGCGACCTGCTGGCGGGCCTGCTGCTGGACGGCTTGCGTCGGCGCTGGCCCGAGCTTCAAACCATGGGCATCGGTGGCCCGCGCATGCTGGCGCACGGTTTTGACGCCTGGTGGCCGCACGACAAGCTGGCGGTTCGCGGTTATGTCGAGGTGCTCAAACACTACCGCGAGATCTCAGCCATTCGCGATCGCTTGGCTGAACGCATCTTGCAAGAGCGGCCATCGGCCTTCGTAGGCGTGGACGCGCCCGACTTCAATTTGGGCTTGGAAAAGCGGCTCAAACAGGCGGGCATCAAGACCATCCACTTCGTTTGCCCGTCGATCTGGGCTTGGCGTGGTGGGCGAGCGAAGAAGATGGCAGCCAGCGTCGATCACGTGCTGTGCCTGTTCCCCTTTGAGCCCGAGCTCTTGCACCGCCACGGCGTCGCTGCCACCTTTGTAGGCCACCCACTGGCCGATGCCATTCCACTGCTGCCGCCGCGCCAGGCCAGCCGTGCGGCCTTGGGGCTGTCTGACAACGAGCGTGTCGTGGCCGTGCTTCCAGGCAGCCGACGCAGCGAGATCCAGTACATCGCGCCACGCTTCCTGCAGGCGGTGGCTCTGTTGCACCGCCAGCAACCCGCGCTGCGCTTTGTGTTGCCCGTGGCGCCAGGGCTGCGCGAGTTACTCGAGCCCTTGGTGGCTCTGCACGCGCCGGCGGCGCCGCTGCAATTGGTGGACGGTCAGTCCCACAGCGTGCTGGCGGCCTGCGATGTGACGCTGATCGCCAGCGGCACCGCCACACTAGAGGCAGCGCTCTTCAAGCAGCCGATGGTCATTGGCTACAACATGCACGCGCTGAGCTGGCAACTGATGAAGCGCATGAGGTACCAGCCGTGGGTGGGCTTGCCCAATATCTTGTGCCGTGACTTCGTGGTGCCTGAATTGCTGCAAGACGACTGCCAGCCCGCCCGCCTGGCGGCCGCGCTCAGCCAGTGGTTGGACGACCCTGTGGCCTGCGAAGCCGTCGGCCGACGATTCACTGATCTTCACCACCTGCTGCGCCGCGACACGGCCAGTTGCGCCACCGATGCCATCGCGCAAATCATCCAGGCCTGAGCAACTCGGCCTGCACTTCGACCAGCCCGGCTTGGTGGCCGGCGTCGATGAGGCGGGGCGTGGCCCGCTGGCCGGGCCGGTGGTGGCCGCCGCGGTGATCCTGGACGAGCTGGCGCCCATCAAAGGGCTGGCCGACAGCAAGGTGCTCAGCCCGCGCCGTCGCGAACAGCTGTTTGACCAGATCCGTGCCCGTGCACTGTGCTGCAGCATCGCCAGCGCCAGCGTCGAAGAGATCGACCGCCTGAACATCTTGCAAGCCACTCTGCTGGCCATGCGCCGGGCGGTCGAAGGCCTGCGCATCCTGCCACACAGTGTGGTGGTGGACGGCAATCAAGTGCCCGTGTTGCGCATGCCGGTCAGCGCCTTGGTCAAGGGCGACAGCAAGATGGCAGCGATCTCGGCCGCTTCCATCCTGGCCAAGGTGCAGCGCGACCGATGGTGTGAAGACCTGCACCTGGCGCACCCTGCCTACGGCTTTTCAAATCACAAGGGCTACCCGACGCCTGAGCACCTGGCGGCCCTGCAGGCTCACGGCCCTTGCGCGGCGCACCGGCGCAGCTTTGCGCCCGTTCGCGCCGCCGGTGAGCCACGATGAGCGAGCCGCTGCACATCACCTCGCGTGACAACCCCTTGCTGGTGGGCCTGCGCAAGTTGGTCAAGGACAGCACCGGCTACCGGCGCGCCGGGCAGGTCTGGCTGGAAGGCGACCACCTGTGTTCGGCACTGCGACTTCGTGGTGGCGTGGCCATGCAGGCCGTGCTCACGCAGGCGGCCTGGGACGACCCGCGCCTGCGAGAACTGGCGTCGTGGGCCCCAAAAGTGGTTGTTGTGCCGCAAGCGCTCTTCAGATCGATCAGTGCGCTGGAGTCACCTGCAGAGTTGGGCTTCACGATGGCACTGGGCGAGGCCCCGAGCATCGACCCTCATGCGGCCACCGTGGTGTTGGACCGTGTGCAAGACGCGGGCAACGTGGGCAGCATCTTGCGCAGTGCCGCGGCATTCGGCTTTGCGCAGGTGCTGGCCCTGAAGGGCAGCGCAGCGCTGTGGTCTCCCAAGGTGCTGCGGGCCGGCATGGGGGCCCACTTTGCGCTGCGGCTGGTCGAAGGCTTGGACGTTTTGGCGCTGCGGGCTTTGAAGGTGCCGCTGTTGGCCACCAGTTCGCATGGTGGTTGCCTGCTGTCAGAAGCCAATCTACCCAAGCCTTGCGCCTGGGTCCTGGGTCACGAAGGGCAGGGCGTGTCGCCAGACCTGCTGCAACGCTGTGCCTTGCAAGTGCGCATTCCGCAACCGGGTGGCGAGGAGTCACTCAACGTGGCAGCCGCAGCGGCGGTCTGCCTGTATGAGTCGGCGCGCGCTCAGTAGATCAAGCGGTCCGGGCGCAAGTCGCGCAAGATGGTGGTGGCGATCTCTTCGATGGACTTGTGGGTGGAAGACAACCACGCCACGCCTTCGCGACGCATCATGGCTTCGGCCTCATTGACCTCCATGCGGCAGTTTTCCAGCGATGCGTATTTGCTGCCCGGGCGGCGCTCGTGCCGTATCTGCGCCAGGCGCACGGGGTCGATGGTCAGGCCAAAGCACTTGCGCTTGTGCGGGGTCAAGGCGCCAGGCATGCGGCCACGGTCAAAGTCTTCAGGGATCAGCGGATAGTTGGCCGCCTTGATGCCATGTTGCATGGCCAGGTACAGGCTGGTAGGTGTTTTGCCGCTGCGGCTGACGCCCAGCAAGATCACATCGGCCGAGTCCAGGTTGCGCGAACTTTGCCCGTCGTCGTGGGCCAGGCTGAAGTTGATGGCCTCGATGCGGTCGGTGTACTCCTGGCTCTTGCTGACGTCGGAAAAGCGGCCTACGCGGTGGTTGCTCTTGACGCCAAATTCCAGTTCCAGCGGCTCGACGAAGGTGCGGAACATGTCCAGCACCAGGCCCTTGCAGCCTTCACCCGTCAGGATCTCCCGAACGTCATCGTTGACCAGCGTGATGAAAACGATGGGGCGCTTGCCTTCTCGAACCGCGGTTTCGTTGATTTCGCCCAGGACCACATGGGCCTTTTCTACCGTGTCGATGAAAGGCCGCCGAACGTGGCGCGGTTTGGCCGGGAATTGGTTGAGGATGGAGTTGCCGAAGGTCTCGGCGGTGATGCCGGTACCGTCCGAGACAAAGAACACGGTTCTTTCGGGCATGTGGTGGAGAGCGGTCTGGTGCTGCCGCGGAGCGCGGTTTGCTCAGCCCATCATAAGGAAGAACTGCCTAGAATCGGCCGCAACTTAAGCGACCTGCAGCCCCCGACATGACCCCCGCTGGACTCGAATTCCAAGAACAACGTGCCAGCGTTGGGGTTGAGGCTGCCTTGGTCGGCGCACTGGTTTCCTCACATCACGGAGTTTTCCCATGTCTGAAACCACCTCACTGGCCCCCTTGGGGGGCCTGTCGACCGCTCTTGTAGCGCCGTTTGATCGCCTGAGGATGACCGACGTCGAGTCGGTCGGCGGCAAGAACGCCTCGCTCGGCGAAATGATCAGCCAGCTGGCCTCGGCCGGGGTGCGGGTGCCGGGCGGCTTTGCCACCACAGCGCATGCCTTCCGGGTGTTCTTGAGACACGGCGGCTTGGACCAGCGCATCAAGGCCAAGCTGGCCAGTCTGGATGTGGACGACGTGCGGGCGCTGGCCGAGGCCGGTGCACAGATTCGTCAATGGATCGTCGACACACCGCTGCCCGCTGACCTGGAATCGGCCATCCGGGCCGAGTTTGCGCGCCTGACCGCCGACACCCCCGCCGGCGCGCAGCCCAGCTTTGCGGTTCGTTCGTCGGCCACTGCCGAAGACATGCCGGACGCCTCCTTTGCCGGCCAGCAAGAGACCTTTCTCAACGTCACCGGCATCGAAGATGTGCTGCACCGGATGAAGGAGGTGTTTGCCTCCCTCTACAACGACCGTGCGATCAGCTACCGCGTGCACAAAGGATATGCCGACGCTGATGTTGCGCTGTCGGCCGGCGTGCAGCGCATGGTTCGGTCCGACCTGGGCGCAGCGGGTGTGCTCTTCACCATCGACACCGAGTCGGGCTTTGCCGACGTGGTGTTCATCACCTCGAGCTACGGCCTGGGTGAACTGGTGGTGCAGGGTGCCGTCAATCCGGACGAGTTCTACGTCCACAAACCCACCCTCAACCGCGGCAAGTTCCCGGTCATTCGACGGGTGCTGGGCTCCAAGTTGCAGCGCATGGAGTTTGCGTCGCCCGAAGAGAAGTCGCACAACGGCCGTTTGGTGAAGGTGCTGGACACCCCGCCGGAGCAGCGCAACCGCTATTCGCTCAGCGATGAAGACGTGGTCGAGCTGGCCAAGTACGCCTTGATCATCGAAAAGCACTACGGCCGTGCGATGGACATCGAGTGGGGCAAAGACGGCGTGGACGGCAAGATCTACATCTTGCAAGCCCGGCCCGAGACGGTGAAGAGCCAGGCCGCTGGCAAGGCCGAGCAGCGCTTCAAGCTCAAGGGCGACCGCAGCAAGAACGTGGTGCTGGCCGAAGGCCGTGCCATCGGCCAAAAGGTGGGCACGGGGCCGGTGCGACTGGTGCGCAGCCCAGCCGAGATGGACCGTGTGCAGCCGGGCGACATCCTGGTCACGGAGATGACCGACCCGAACTGGGAGCCGGTGATGAAGCGAGCCTCGGCCATCGTCACCAACCGCGGCGGGCGCACCTGCCATGCGGCCATCATTGCGCGCGAGCTGGGCATCCCGGCGGTGGTGGGTTGTGGTGACGCCACCGAGCACCTGTTCGAAGGCAACCTGGTCACGGTCTCTTGTGCCGAGGGCGACACCGGCTATGTCTACGAAGGTCTGCTCGAGACCGAGATCAGCGATGTCGTGCGCGGTGAAATGCCCTATTGCCCCATCAAGATCATGATGAACGTGGGCAACCCGCAGCTGGCCTTTGACTTCGCCCAGATGCCCAATTCGGGCGTGGGCCTGGCGCGGCTGGAATTCATCATCAACAACAACATTGGTGTCCACCCCAAGGCCATCCTGGACTACCCCAACATCGATCCCGACCTGAAGAAGGCCGTGGAGTCGGTGGCGCGTGGCCATGCCTCGCCGCGGGCGTTTTACGTCGACAAGCTGGTTGAAGGCATCGCCACCATCGCGGCCGCGTTCTGGCCCAAGTCGGTCATCGTGCGGTTGTCAGACTTCAAAAGTAACGAGTACCGCAAGCTGATCGGCGGCAAGCGCTACGAGCCCGATGAAGAAAACCCGATGCTGGGTTTTCGCGGTGCCAGCCGCTACATCAGCGGTGAGTTCAGCGATGCCTTCGCGATGGAGTGCGAGGCACTCAAGCGCGCCCGAACCGAGATGGGCCTGAGCAACATCGAGATCATGGTGCCCTTTGTGCGCACCGTGAAGCAGGCCGCCACTGTGGTGCGCATGCTGGGTGAGCGGGGCCTGCAGCGTGGTGTGGACGGCCTGCGCGTGATCATGATGTGCGAGGTGCCCAGCAACGCCATCCTGGCCGACCAGTTTCTGGAGCACTTTGACGGCATGTCGATCGGCAGCAACGACCTGACGCAGCTCACGCTGGGGCTGGACCGCGACTCCGGGCTGGCGCAACTGGCCGACGACTTTGATGAACGTGACCCTGCAGTCCGGGCCATGATCTCGCGCGCCAT
Organism: Betaproteobacteria bacterium; assembly: GCA_043743835.1. Lineage (GTDB taxonomy): Bacteria > Pseudomonadota > Gammaproteobacteria > Burkholderiales > Burkholderiaceae_C > Rubrivivax. Next base: position 41,443 of record JAYTVT010000002.1, on the reverse strand, counting down.
CACGGCTTGCCGGGCCACCGGCAAGTACGTGGGCATCTGTGGTCAGGGCCCCAGCGACCACCCTGACTTTGCCGACTGGCTGGCTCAGGAAGGCATCGTGTCGATCTCGCTCAATCCGGACACCGTGATCGACACCTGGCAGCGCTTGGCCAAGCGCTGACTCCCGGCTTGAACCACCACGGGCAGCCGCGGTCTGGGCCGCCTGCCTGTCAGTCTGCGCGTGGGGCCTAGGGAAAGACCTATCCGCATCAACGCGCGAGTCTGACCCTACTGTCAGAAAGCTGTAAGGCAAGAAAACAACAGTGCGCCTTGTTGATTTAGATCAAGGCGCCCGTGCTGCTGTTCCTGTCTGCCGTCAAGTTGGTTTGCGAGATTGCCCTGATGGCTCTGCTGGGCCAGGGTCTGCTGGCCATGTTGGCCGGTGAAAAGCGTGAGAAGAACTTCTTCTACCAGCTGCTGCAAGTGCTGACACGGCCCTTCAGGGCGGCGGCGAGGTTCATCACGCCCAAGCAGGTGGCGGATGCCCACGTTGGTTTCGTCGCCTTCTTCTTGCTGGTGATTTTTTGGGCCGTGGTCACGTTCGAGAAGATCCGAATCTGTGTGGGTTCTGACATGGTGGGGTGCCGATGAGTCGCTTGCAATACCTGAGCTTGAAGTGGCGAGCCATCGTGTGGCTGGTGTTTGGCCAGACCACCAAAGCAAAGGCTGTTTTTGATGAGATCTTGCTGAGCAGTCCAGACGACGCCTACGCGCTGGCCAGTCGGGCCCACCTTTGTGTAGAGGCGGGCGCGGTCGAAGCGGCGCTGCAAGACTCGGCGCGCTTGTTGAAGGTGCGTCCTGATCACGCCGCCACCTGGTTCAACCACGGCTTCATGATGGAAACCGCCGAGCGCTGGGAAGAAGCCCTGGCGGCCTTCACCCGAGCCACCGAACTGGGGCCCAAGCTGGACCGCGCCTGGTATGGCCAGGGTTTGGTGTTGATCCGGCTGCAGCGCTACGAAGAAGCCATCGCGGCACTCAAGCGCAACACCGAACTGCAGCCCATGAGCCCCTACGGTTGGTACCAACTGGCCCGGGTGCACATCGACCGGCGTCAGCCTGAAGAGGCCGTCAAGATCATTCGCCACCTCAAGGGCTTCGAGCCCAAGGTGGCCGCCCAGCTCGAGCGTGAGACGGGGTTGCTGGCCGGGCAGGCCAGTTCATGAAGTGCAGGCCCTTCGGGCCATCGAGTTCCAAACCCAAACCGCCCGTACCCGGGCCAACAGCAACTGAAAGGGGTGACTGCGATGCAGGTAAGTGAAAACCACCAAGCCTATTGGCGAAAGAACTTGAGGATCACCGGGATCCTCTTGGCAATCTGGTTTGTGGTGACGTACGTCATGGCGTACTTTGCCCGCGACTTGAGCTTCAATTTTTTCGGTTGGCCGTTCAGCTTTTACATGGCCGCCCAGGGCTCGCTGATCATTTATGTGGCCATCATCGCGTTTTATGCCAGCTACATGAACAAGCTGGACATCGAACACAACGTGGACGAGGAGGAATGACATGGCAGGCTTGAGTTTTGAACCCGCAACAGGGTCATCCAACAAGGAAGCCAACGCGGCTTTCAAGAAAGGCCTGAACAAGGTCTACGGCTGGTACACGGGCGGCTTCATCGCCTTCGTGATGGTGCTGGCGGTGGCCGAGCAGATGGGCTTGTCCCGCGGTGCCATCGGCATCGTCTTCCTGCTGGCCACCGTGGCCCTGTATGCCGGCATTGGCATCATGAGCCGCACCAACGACGCCGCCGAGTACTACGTGGCGGGTCGGCGCGTGCCCGCTGTTTACAACGGCATGGCCACCGGCGCCGACTGGATGTCAGCCGCCTCTTTCATTGGCATGGCCGGTACGCTGTACCTCACGGGCTATGGCGGCTTGGCCTTCATCATGGGCTGGACGGGTGGCTACTGCCTGGTGGCGCTGTTCCTGGCGCCTTACCTGCGCAAGTTCGGCCAGTTCACCATCCCCGACTTCCTGGGTGCCAGGTATGAAGGCAACGCTGCGCGCTTTGTCGGCATCCTGATCGCCATCCTGGTGTCGTTTGTGTACGTGGTGGCGCAGATCTACGGCGTGGGCCTGATCACCACCCGTTTGTCCGGTCTGGCTTTCGAGATCGGCGTTTTTGTCGGTCTGGGTGGCATCCTGGTCTGCTCGTTCCTGGGCGGCATGCGTGCTGTGACCTGGACGCAGGTGGCCCAGTACATCATCCTGATCATTGCTTACCTGATCCCGGTGGTGTGGTTGTCGGTGAAGCAGACGGGTGTGCCCGTTCCGCAGGTCATCTACGGCGCGCAGCTGGAAAAGGTCAGCGCCAAAGAAAAGATCCTGATCGACGACCCGAAAGAGAAGGAAGTCATCGCCATCTTCAAGCAGCGTGCTGACGACCTGGGCGCCAAGCTCAAGGACGTGCCGGCTGCGCTGGCTGCCGACAAGGCCGCCGCGCAGAAGAAGGTTGACGACCTGAAGGCAGCCAATGCGCCGCTGGCCGATGTGCAAGCCGCCGAAAAAGCGCTGGCCGCTGTGCCCAAGGATGAGGCTGCTGCCAAGACAGCCTGGACCGCTGCGCGCACCGCAGCCGACGGCCGTGCCAAACCGCTGGCTGGTATGCCGCGCCATGCCCAGGCCTATGCCGGTGACCCCAACGGCGACGCCAAGGCGCAAAAGACCTTCGACGAATCGCGTCGCAACTTCTTGTCGCTGGTGTTCTGCCTGATGGTGGGCACCGCTGCGCTGCCGCACATCCTGATGCGCTACTACACCACGCCTTCGGTGAAGGAAGCCCGCAGCTCGGTCACCTGGTCGCTGTTCTTCATCTTCTTGCTGTACTTCACGGCGCCTGCGCTGGCGGTGCTGGTCAAGTACGAGGTCTTCAACGTCTTGGTGGGTACGCCGTTTGACAAGCTGCCCGCCTGGGTGGGGGCTTGGGCGAAGGTGGATCCGGCCCTGCTGTCCATCAGCGACATCAACAAGGACGGCATCTTCCAACTGGGTGAAATGCGCATTGGTGGTGACATCATCGTGCTGGCCACGCCTGAAATCGCCGGCCTGCCGTATGTGATCTCGGGCATGGTGGCTGCAGGTGGCCTGGCTGCTGCGCTGTCAACGGCCGACGGCCTGCTGCTGACGATTGCCAACGCCTTGTCGCACGACCTGTACTACAAGATGATCGACCCCAACGCGCCAACCGCGCGCCGGGTGATGATCTCCAAGGTGCTGCTCCTGGTGGTGGCCTTGGCGGCAGCCTACGTGGCCTCGCTGAAGATCGCAGACATCCTGTTCCTCGTCTCAGCAGCGTTCTCATTGGCAGCAGCGGGCTTTTTCCCGGCGCTGGTCTTGGGTATCTTCTGGAAACGCGCCAGCAAGTGGGGTGCGGTACTGGGCATGCTGTCTGGTGTCTCGGTGACCTTCTACTACATGGCCACCACACAGGTCTGGATGCGCAGTTTGTTTGGTGTCACCGGTCCGATCGCTGACTACACGTGGTGGGGCATCCTGCCCATCTCTGCGGGCGTCTTTGGTGTGCCGCTGGGCTTTGCGGTGATCATCATCGTGAGCCTGCTGACCCCGGCGCCCAAGGCCGAGATCCAGGAATTGGTGGAGCACGTGCGCTACCCGAATCTGCGCCCCAGCAAGGCCTGATTCCGCAGCTGAATCTGCAATCAAGCTCAAGGCCGCACCGAAAGGTGCGGCCTTTTTTTTGGTGCCGCACCGCAAGGTGTACTCGCCGCTGAAGCCAGCGCAGCCAGCGACGCACTTCGTTGATCCAGGTCAGCTGGCGCTACTTGTCTGGATCGCCCAGGGCTCTAGCATGGCTAACTTCTGCACGCTGCACGTTGCAACATGAGCACGACCCCGGAATCACAGCGTTCTCAGCCTTCGGGCAGCCTGGTGAGCAACCTGCGCACCGAACTAATGCGGGGCCTGCCTTTTTCGCGCATGCTGCCCGGGCAGGTCGACGCCTGGTTGGCCGCATCCACGCAGCTTTACTTCGCGCCAGGTGAAGTGGTGCTGGAGCCTGGCCATGGGCCGGTGCAGTCCTTGCTCTGCATACGCCAAGGCAGCATCAGTGGTCGCCGTGGTTTGGCTGAGACGGCGGGTCAGTTTGAGTATGTGGCAGGTGATCTGTTTCCCGTGGGTGCAGCGCTCGCCGGCCGGCCGGTGACCGCGACCTACACCGCCAACGAAGACACGTTTTGCCTGGTGCTGCCGGTGCAGGTGGTCCAACAACTGGCCCAGGCCAGCCCGGCCCTGGCCGATTTCTTGAACCGCCGGGTCATGCACATGCTGGAGCTGTCGCGGCAGGCCATGCAGGCGCACTGGTCGTCGCAGACGCTGACCGAACAGTCGCTTGAAACGGCGCTGGGCCAGCTGCCAGCCAAGCAGCCTTTGGTCTGTTCCAGCCAGGCACCATTGCGTGGGCCATTGCAGGCCATGCACGACCGGCGCGTGGGTTCGGTGCTGGTGCTGGGCGCCGCCGAAATGCCGGTGGGCATCCTCACACGGCACGACATTCTGGGAAGGGTCACGCTGCCGGGTCTGTCATTGGACACGCCCATCGAGCAGGTGATGAGCTCGCCTGTGCATGTCTTGACCACGGGGCACACGCTGCAGGATGCGGCGCTGCTGATGTCGCGGCATGGCGTGCGGCATGTGCCGGTGACGCTGGACGGACGGGTGGTCAACATCGTGTCCGAGCGCGACCTGTTTGCACTGCAGCGCCAGTCGCTCAAGCAAGTGGGCAGCGGCATTCGGGCGGCCGCTGACTTGGGCGCCTTGAAGGTGTTGGCAGGGCGCATTCGCGACTTCGCGCGCAGCCTGCTGGGCCAGGGTGTGCAGGCGCGTCAGTTGACCGAACTGATCAGCCACCTCAATGACCTGTTGACCACGCGTTTGGTGCAACTGGTGGCCCAAGGCCGTGGCGCTGACCTCTCCCAAGCCTGTTGGCTGGCCTTCGGGTCCGAGGGTCGAGGTGAGCAAACGGTTTCCACCGATCAGGACAACGGCCTCGTCTTCGCCAGCGAGCAGCCCGACATCGACCGGGCGAAATGGATGGCCCTGGCAGCCGAGGTCAACGATGCGCTGGACGATTGCGGCTACCCTTTGTGCAAAGGCGGGGTCATGGCGCGTTACCCCGATTGCTGTTTGACGGCCGACGAATGGCAAGAGCGCTTCTTGCGCTGGATGGAACAAGGGGCGCCACAAGACCTCTTGATGGCCAGCATCTACTTTGACCTGCGCTCCCTTTGTGGCCAGCTGGCCTTGGCCAAGCCGCTGCAGGACCTGTTGAGTAGCGCTCCGGCGGGGCGGCCGCGTTTCATCAAGCAGATGGCCGACAACGCCTTGCAGCGCTCGCCGCCGCTGAACTGGCGCGGGGCGCTGGACACACGCAACGAAGGCGGCCTGGCCTTGCTGGACTTGAAGCTGCAGGGCACGGCACTTTTTGTCGACGCGGCTCGCCTGTACGCACTGGCCCATGGCCTGCCGGCGCTGAGCACCAGGGCGCGGCTCGAGGCTACGGCGCCCTTGTTGGGCGTGGCTTCGCAAGAGAGCAAAGCCTGGATCGCTGGCTTCGAGTTTCTGCAGATGTTGCGTCTGCAGCGCCAACTGGGGGCCGCGCCCCACGACGCTGGCAATCCCAACGAGATCGACGTGGGCAGCCTCAACGACATCGACCGTCGCATGCTGAAAGAATCCATGCGCATGGCCCGCAGCCTGCAGCAGCGCATGGAACTGGACTATCAGCGCTGAACGCCAAACCAGAGCACGCCATGGAGGCAGTTCCCATTTTCTTTCCTGGACGAGGATGGCATGTCCTGGCTTGATCGTTGGTGGCCCGGGAGCCGGCGCAACGACTTTGGGCAGAGCTCGCGCTGGGTGGTGCTGGACGTGGAGTCCAGCGGCCTGGATCCGCATCACGACCGCTTGCTGGCGATTGCGGCCATTGCCTTGCATACCGAGGGCGACAAACCCGGCATTGCCGTGGCCGACAGCTTTGAGGTGGTGTTACGGCAACCAAACTCCAGCGCGGGTCCTGACCGGCAGAACATCTTGCTGCACGGCATTGGCGTGGGCGCGCAGAGCGCCGGTCTCGATGGCAGGGTTGCACTTCAGGCCTTTTCAAGTTTTGTGGGCCAGTCCGGCCTGGTGGCTTTTCACGCGGCGTTTGACCGCAGCTTCATCGACAGGGCCTTCCGGGCCCAGGGCTTGGCCGTGCCGCGCAACCCCTGGATGGACCTGGAGCCACTGGCAGGCGTGTTGCGGCCCGACATCCGAGCCCGCTCGCTCGACGAGTGGATGCAGGCGCTGGGCGTGCACTGCGCCGTTCGGCACCAGGCCGCCGCCGACACCTTGGCCACCGCCGAACTGCTGCTCAAGCTGTGGCCGGCGTTGCGGGTGCTATGCCCCCGCCCCAGCTTTGCCGCTGCACAGGCGCTGGCCGCCCAGCGGCGCTGGCTGGCACCCTAAGGCGCTGAAGCGAACCAGCCACCGTGGTATAGTCGCGGGCTTTCCTTGCTGCACCCGTCATGTTGACGCATCGGGGCAGCTTTCCCTGCCGACGTTCTGACAGCCCTGTTTTGCAGGGCCTGCGCCGCCGGTCATCCACAAGGAGTAAACATGCGTCACTATGAGATCGTTCTGCTGATCCATCCGGATCAAAGCGAACAGGTTCCGGCCATGCTGGAACGTTACAAGACCGTCGTCACCACGGCGGGTGGCAAGGTTCACCGGGTTGAGGACTGGGGTCGGCGTCAGCTGGCCTACATGATCCAAAAGCTGGTCAAGGCCCACTACCTGTGCCTGAACATCGAAGTCAGCAATGAAACGCTGGCCGAGATCGAGACGGGTTTCCGCTTCAACGACGCCGTTTTGCGCCACATGACCGTGCGCAAGGACAAGGCCGAGACCACCCCATCCATCATGATGCGGGCAGTCGAACGCGAAGAAGCCCGCAAAGAGCGCCAGGAGGCGACGGCCTGAACCTGTTGATCCGTTGCCCGTTGAGGGCGCTGGCATGAACCGCCTGGTTTTGTCGGCCACCTTGATGGAGCGCTCAGCACCGCGTTACACCCCCGCCGGCTTGACAGCCCTGGACTTGAGCTTGAAGCACGAGTCCGAGGTCAGCGAAGACGGCAAACCCCGCAAAGTCTCGATGGAGATGAAAGCGGTGGCGATTGGGGCGATCACGCAAACGCTGATGCCGCTGACGCTGGGAAGTGTTGGCCTGTACGCAGGCTTCATCACCAGCATGCGCAACGGACGAGGTCTGCTGTTCCACATCACGTCGGTTGAGCCCCAGGCCACCCAGCCCGGCCCAGCCGATTCATCCGGATCGAATTGAACTCAAGTAGGAGCCACCATGCCCCCACCACGTGGTAAAGGTCGTTTTTCCAAAGACAAGCGCCCCAAGCGCAACAACCAGTCGCTGCTGTTCCGCCGCAAGCGTTTTTGCCGCTTCACGGTGGCAAAGGTCGAGTCCATCGACTACAAGGAAATCGACACCTTGCGCGATTTCATCAGCGAAAACGGCAAGATCACGCCCGCTCGCCTGACCGGCACGCGCGCTTTCTACCAGCGCCAGCTGACCACCGCCATCAAGCGTGCGCGCTACCTGGCGTTGCTGCCGTACTCTGACCAGCACAAGGTCTAAGGAGCACACGACATGCAAATCATCCTTCTGGAAAAAGTCGGCAAGCTCGGCAACCTGGGCGACGTGGTCAACGTCAAGCCCGGCTACGCCCGCAACTTCCTGATCCCGACCAAGCAGGCGCGCCGCGCCACGCCGGCCGCGATCAAGGAATTCGAAGGCCGCCGTGCCGAACTTGAAAAGGCCGCACAGGCCAAGCTCGACGCCGCCAAGGCCTTGGGCGAGCAACTGTCTGGCAAGACGGTGCGCATCGTGCAGAAGGCCGGTGTTGACGGCCGTCTGTTCGGTTCGGTCACCAACCACGACGTGGCTGAAGCGCTGGTCAAGATGGGTCTGCAAGTGCAGAAGATGCAAGTGCGCATGCCCACTGGCCCGCTCAAGACCGTGGGCGAGCACCCGGTCAGCGTCGCCCCTCACCACGATGTGGTGGTGGAGGTCACGGTGATGGTGGTGGCGCAAGCCGACTGACGTTCCCTAGCTTGCAGCAAAGGCCGGCTCTTGCCGGCCTTTGTCATTGGGGCAGGGCACTTTGAACAAGCTGCACACCCATCATCCACAGACTTACCCACAGGGCATGGGCCGTGCCAATTCATCTGCTGGTCATCTCAGGACATTCCGCAGCTTCACAGGCGCAGCAAACCACCTATGGTTGAATCTTCAGCGCCCGGCCTGCCATGGATGGGCTGCCTGGCAAGCCAGCGTTCGTTCCGCAAGAAAGTAAACCCTTGAACTCGATCGCAGACCCCCGTGAGTCCCCCAGCCAGCGCGACGATGAGGTGGCCCGCCTGCGCGTGCCGCCACATTCGGTAGAGGCGGAGCAAAGTGTTCTGGGCGGCTTGCTGCTGGACAACCTGGCCTGGGACCGGGCCGCCGAGCAGCTGACCGACAGCGACTTCTACCGCTACGAACACAGGCTGATCTTCAGCGCCATTGCCGGCCTGGTGCAACACAGCCGGCCCGCCGACGTGATCACGGTGTTTGAGCAGTTGCAGGGCTTGGGCAAGGCCGACGACTGCGGAGGTCTGGCTTACCTCAACGCCCTGGCCCAGAGCGTGCCCAGCGCGGCCAACATGCGCCGCTATGCCGAGATCGTTCGCGAGCGCGCGGTGCTGCGCAAGCTGATCGCCGCCAGCGACGAAATCGCCACCGCGGCCTTCAACCGCGAAGGCCGGCAGGTCTCGCAGATCCTGGACGAAGCCGAAGGCAAGATCCTGAAGATTGGCGAAGAAGGCTCGCGCCAGAAGCAGGGCTTCCAGGGCATGGACAAGCTGGTGGTGGCGCTGCTCGACCGGGTCAACGAGCTGGCCGAAAACGGCGCTGAAGACGTGACCGGCGTGCGCACCGGCTACTACGACCTGGACAGCATGACCGCGGGTTTGCAAAAGGGCGACCTCATCGTGCTGGCGGCCCGCCCGTCCATGGGCAAGACCGCTTTTGCACTGAACATCGCCGAGCATGTCTGTGTCAAGGAAGAGCTGCCGGTGGTGGTGTTCTCCATGGAAATGGGTGCCTCGCAATTGGCGCTGCGCATGGTCGGTTCCCTGGGCCGCATCAACCAGCAGCATCTGCGCACCGGCAAGCTGGCCGACGACGAATGGGGCCGCTTGGCCGAAGCGGTGGAAAAGCTCGGCCAGGTCAACATGTTCATCGACGAGACGGCCGGCTTGACTGCCGCCGAGTTGCGCGCCCGCGCCCGGCGCATGGCACGCCAGTTTGGCGGCACGCTGGGGCTGATTGTTGTGGACTACCTGCAGCTGATGAGCGGCAGCGGTGGCAGCGACGAAAACCGGGCCACCGAGTTGGGCGAGATCTCGCGAGGTTTGAAGGCCCTGGCCAAAGAGCTGCAATGCCCGGTGATCGCGCTGTCGCAGCTCAACCGCAGTGTTGAAGCCCGTCCCGACAAGCGCCCCATGATGAGCGACCTGCGCGAGTCGGGCGCCATCGAGCAAGACGCCGACATCATCATGTTCATCTACCGCGACGACTACTACACCAAGGACGCCAGCAAGGAGCCCGGCGTGGCCGAGATCGTCATCGCCAAGCAGCGCAATGGCCCGGTGGGTACGGTGAAACTGGCTTTCTTGAAGCCGTTGACCAAGTTTGACAACCTGGCACCGGGTTCCAGTTCGGGCGAGTACTGACGCGACCTGTTGCCAGCTCAGTGGTCTAAGCGTCGGATCTGAAGGTCGCCTTGCGAGCGGCGAAATACTGTATATAGTTACAGTATGCAGTCCCGCAGAACCCACCTCTTGCCGCCGGTATCTGAGCCCCTGTCGGCGCCGGCCACGGCGTTGAAGGGGCGTGGCACAGCCTGGGCTCTGCCGCATCGATTCGCCTCCGATGCGCGAGCTGCTTTTGACGATGGCTGGGGCACTCTTGAGGAAACCGCGCTGCAGGACCTACCGGCGCCCGGAACTCAGGTGTTGGAAGAACAGGCTGGCCGCATCTTGTCGGGCAACGACTCCCCCGACATCGGCTTTGACCTGTCCCTCAACCCCTACCGCGGTTGTGAACACGGCTGCATCTACTGCTACGCCAGGCCCACCCACAGCTATCTGAATCTGTCGCCGGGCCTGGACTTCGAGACCCGCATCGTGGCCAAGGTCAACGCCGCGCAAAGGCTGCGCGAGGCTTTAGGGTCCAAAAACTACACACCAGGCCAGCTCAACATCGGCTCGGTTACCGACGCCTACCAGCCGGTGGAGCGGCGCTTGCGCATCACGCGTTCGGTGTTGGAAGTGCTGGCGCAGGCTCGACACCCGTATTCCATCATCACCAAGTCCAGCCTCGTGGAGCGCGACATCGACCTCATCGCGCCGATGTCTGCGCAGCGCTTGGCAGCTGTTTATGTGTCCATCACCACACTGGACGCCGAGCTGGCCCGCAAGCTGGAGCCGCGCGCGGCGGCGCCCCATCGTCGTCTGAAGACGATTGAAACCTTGGTGCGCGCTGGGGTGCCGGTGGGCGTGAGCGTTTCGCCGGTCATTCCGTTCTTGAACGAGCCTGAACTCGAACGCATCCTGCATGCGGCGCGCGATGCAGGTGCGACATCGGCCTTCAGCATCGTTTTGCGCCTGCCGTGGGAGGTGAACCCCTTGTTTCAGAACTGGCTGCAACAGCATGTGCCCGACAAAGCCGAGCGCATCATGGCCCGCGTGAGGGACATGCGTGGCGGCAAAGACTATGACGCCGCCTTCGGCACGCGCATGACGGGGCAGGGTGTTTGGGCGCAGCTTTTGCGTCAACGCTTCCTGAAAGCCTGCAACCGCTTGGGGCTCAACCGCGAGCGCCTTGCGCTGGACTTGACGCAGTTTGATGCAGCGAGGCTGGGTTTGCAGTCGACTTCCGCGCAGGGTGAGCTGTTCTAACCACCAGCGCTTCATCACGAATTCCTCGGCGTCAGGACACTTCTGCGCCAACAGGCCCAGCCTCTTTTCCGCGCAACTGCAAACCACCGGGCGATCGGCCCGAACGTTGAATGCCAGCGATGTGGTTGACCGCCGCACAGCTGCGAGCCAACAGTTGCGCGGCACGCTCGGCGTAGGCGTCGGCTCCGGGCCACTGGTCGCGGTTGCGGCGTGCGATCAAACCCGCAACCTCCAGCCACTTGGCATTGAGGCGGCGCTGGCCGTGTTCCAGCAGGAGCTCCACAGCCTGCGCATAGTCGCCGCGGAGAGACAGGTCCATGGCTTGTTCAGACAGGGCGGCAACCTGAGCTTGGCAGCGCTTGATGAGGGAGGTGGCGGGCTCCTCGCGGCGGGCCGAAGCCAGCAGCACTTCGGTGATCGCTTTGGAGGTACAAAAACGCATGCCCAGTTGCTCGACCACCGCTTCGTGTGTGGCTTGCCCGGACCTGTCTCGGGCTTGCCGGGCCCACAGCAGAAGAACGATGTTGGCGGCTTCCAGGTCGAAGTCGTCGTCACCCGCCTGCCTCGACAGTGCCTGTAGGGAGGCCAGGCTTTGCTCCGCCTTGCCGTTGACCGCCAGCACCAGCGTGTCGGCAGCCTGAACGAATCGAGCCAGCCGCCGAGATTGCGGGAATCGCTCGCGGTAGCGGGTGAGTTGCTGGCGCATCGAAGCCACGCCTGCACGGTCGCCGGCGTCATGGCGCAGCACGGCGATCAGCAGCAAGGTCAGGGCGTCGAAGAGTTTGGACTGCACACCCAGGCCCAGCGAACGCTCGAGCAGCTTGAGCGCCTCTGCACTTTGACCTTGATAGAACGCCAGTGCACCTGCGTGCTGGTTGCGCAGCAGACATCCTGGCGTAATGGCGGCGGCTTGCCGGTAGGACAGCAAGGCGCCATCGAAGTCGCACTGCTCAACCAGGATGCGACCCATCAGGTCATGCGCATCGGCGGCTTCTGGTTCATCACCCAGCACCGACTGAATCAATTGCCGAGCCTTTGCCGCGTCACCCATGGCTGTGCAAGCCCGGGCCTGACCCAGCCGGGCCCAGCTCGCGTTGGCAGGCTGGGCGAGCTTTTCAAAAATGAGCCTGGCATCCTTGGGCCGGTCCAGCCGCAAAAAGAGTTCGGCCACCAGGCGGCCGCAGTAGGTCGCGAAGGGAAGCTTTTCCTGGTATCGCTTCAAGGCCCTGGCCAAGGCCACTTCAGTCTCGCCGCGGTCAAGCGCCTTCAAGATGTCGGCCAACTCGCGCTTGCGATGGCGGGCTTCGGCCAGCCGCTGGGCCAGCAAGGCTGCGGTGTAGGGGCGCACCAGAATGCCGTCCAAAGCGGCCTCAGCCGCTTCCACCACTTGGTGAAAACTCGCCTGGGCCGTCACCATCAGGAACACGGTGCTGTGGGGCAGTTGGTTCTCGCGCCGCAGTTCGTCCAGCAGGTCTTGGCCGCTGTCGTCGCTACCCTCGAACTCACGGTTGCAGATGATGATGTCGAACGCCTCGCGCTCGATCAGCAGGCGAGCTTCCTTGACCCGGCTGGTCTGAGCAATGTGACCCACACCGGCGCTGCGCAACTGTTCTGCGGCCACGCTGCGCATCATGGCGTTGCCCTCCACCAGCAGCGCCCTTGAAAGATGGATGTCGCGATCGATCAAGCAGTCACCTGTGATGGTGACTGCCAAGCGTTCAAGCGAGGATGGCTGCAGCGGCGGGAGGCCATGAACCCATAGCGGGAGGTCGGAAGACCCCCTGGCTATCGGCCGTCGCTGCGGTTTACTTGAACAGGTCCTTCACCCGGTCGGTCCAGGTCTTGGTGTTGGGCGAGTGCCGCTCACCCGACTTCTTGAACGAGTCGTCCAGTTCCTTGAGCAGCTTGCGTTGATGCTCCGTGATTTTCACAGGGGTTTCAACCGCCACGTGGCAATACAGATCGCCGGGGTAGCTGCTGCGCAGGCCCTTGATGCCCTTGCCCTTGAGGCGGAAGGTCTTGCCGTGCTGGGTGCCCTCGGGCAGGTCGATCTCGGCGTGGTTGCCCAGCGTGGGCACGGTGATGCTGCCGCCCAGCGCCACGGTGGTCAGCCCCACGGGCACGGTGCAGTGCAGGTCGTCTCCGTCTCGCTCGAAAATCTCGTGCTGTTTGACGCGGATTTCGATGTACAGGTCGCCTGCCGGGCCGCCGTTGGTGCCGGGCTCGCCGTTGCCAGCGCTGCGAATGCGCATGCCTTCACTGATGCCGGCTGGAATCTTGACTTCCAGCGTCTTTTGCTTCTTCAGCTTGCCCGCGCCGTTGCAGGTGGTGCAGGGGTCAGGAATGATCTTGCCGCTGCCGTGGCAGTGCGGGCAGGTTTGCTGGATGCTGAAGAAGCCCTGGCGCATGTGCACGGTGCCGGCGCCGTTGCAGGTGGTGCAGGTCTTGGGGCTGGTGCCCGGCTTGGCGCCGCTGCCCTTGCAGGTGTCGCAGGTTTCCCAGGTCGGCACACGAATCTGGGTGTCTTTGCCAAAGGCGGCTTCTTCGAGCGTGATTTCCATGGCGTAGCTGAGGTCGCTGCCGCGGTACACCTGCTGCCCACCGCCACCACGCCGGCCACCGCCTTGCCCGCCAAAGATGTCGCCAAAGATGTCGCCAAAGGCTTCGGCAAAGCCGCCAAAGCCTTCGCCACCTGGGCCGCCGCGGCCGCCCATGTTGGGGTCAACGCCGGCGTGGCCGTGCTGGTCGTAGGCGGCGCGCTTTTGGCCGTCCGACAGCATTTCGTAGGCCTCTTTGGCCTCTTTGAATTTTTCTTCGGACTTGGCGGCGTCAGCACCCTGGTTGCGGTCAGGGTGGTGCTTCATCGCCATCTTGCGATAAGCCTTCTTGATGTCTTCTTCGGTGGCGTTCTTGGGCACACCCAAAACGTCGTAGTAGTCGCGCTTGGCCATGGGGACTTTCAGAGCTTCTCAAACAAGCCCGCCGCGACGGTCTGCAGGGCGGCCCTGGCAGATCGAACGCGGCGAGTCGGGGCGTTGGCCCACGGGCCCACCAGGGTCTGCGCGGGTAGGCCCTGGGGTGGCCCCAGGATCACTTCTTGACTTCCTTGAACTCGGCGTCAACCACGTTGTCGTCAGCCGGCTTGGCTTGCTGAGGTGCTTCGCCACCACCACCGCCTGCGCCACCCGCACCAGCTGCTGCCGCCGCGGCGGCCTGAGCGGCTTGGGACTCGGCGTAGACCTTTTCGCCCAGCTTCTGGCTGGCGGCCATCAAGGCCTCGCTCTTGGCGTCGATGGTGGCCTTGTCGTCGCCCTTGAGCGCTTCTTCCATGTCTTTCAGCGCAGTCTCGATCTTTTCCTTTTCACCCGCATCGAGCTTGTCGCCGTGTTCGGTCAGGCTCTTGCGCACGCTGTGCAGCAGGCCGTCGGCCTGGTTGCGGGCCTGCACCAGCTCCACCTTCTTGGCGTCTTCGGCGGCGTTGAGCTCGGCGTCCTTCACCATGTTCTGGATCTCGGCCTCTGTCAGGCCCGAGTTGGCCTTGATGGTGATCTTGTTTTCCTTGCCGGTGCCTTTGTCCTTGGCGCTGACGTGCAAGATGCCATTGGCGTCGATGTCAAAGGTGACCTCCACCTGGGGCAGGCCACGCGGAGCAGGCGGGATGCCTTCCAGGTTGAACTCGCCCAGGCTCTTGTTGCCGGTAGCCAGTTCACGTTCGCCCTGGAAGACCTTGATGGTCACCGCAGGTTGGTTGTCGTCGGCGGTGCTGAAGGTCTGCGCAAATTTGGTCGGGATGGTGGTGTTCTTCTTGATCATCTTGGTCATGACGCCGCCCAAGGTCTCGATGCCCAGGCTCAGCGGTGTCACGTCCAGCAGCAGCACGTCCTTGCGGTCGCCGCTGAGCACCTGGCCCTGGATGGCGGCGCCCACAGCCACGGCTTCGTCAGGGTTGACGTCCTTGCGCGGCTCTTTGCCGAAGAACTCCTTGACCTTGTCCTGCACCTTGGGCATGCGGGTCATGCCGCCCACCAAGATGATGTCGTCGATCTCGGTCAGCTTGACGCCGGCGTCCTTGACCGCCATGCGGCAGGGGTCCAGCGTGCGCTCGATCAGCTCGTCGACCAGGCTTTCGAGCTTGGCGCGCGTGAGCTTGATGTTCAGGTGCTTGGGGCCCGAGGCGTCGGCCGTGATGTAAGGCAAGTTGACGTCGGTCTGGGTGCTGTTGCTGAGCTCGATCTTGGCCTTTTCGGCGGCCTCTTTCAGGCGCTGCAGGGCCAGCACGTCCTTGGTCAGGTCAACGCCTTGTTCCTTGCGGAACTCGGTGACGATGTAGTCGATGATGCGCTGGTCGAAGTCTTCGCCGCCCAGGAAAGTGTCGCCGTTGGTTGACAGCACTTCAAACTGCTTTTCACCGTCGACGTCGGCGATCTCGATGATGCTGATGTCGAAGGTGCCGCCGCCGAGGTCAAAGACGGCAATCTTGCGATCGCCCTTGCCGTGCTTGTCCAGGCCAAAGGCCAGGGCCGCGGCGGTGGGCTCGTTGATGATGCGCTTGACGTCCAGGCCGGCAATGCGGCCGGCGTCTTTGGTGGCCTGGCGCTGGCTGTCGTTGAAGTAGGCCGGCACAGTGATGACGGCTTCGGTGACCTCTTCGCCCAGGTAGTCCTCGGCGGTCTTCTTCATCTTGCGCAGCACTTCGGCGCTGACTTGCGGCGGCGCCATGCGCTTGCCGCGCACTTCCACCCAGGCGTCGCCGTTGTCGGCAGCGGCAATCGTGAAGGGCATCAGGCTGATGTCCTTCTGGACTTCTTTTTCAGTGAACTTGCGGCCGATCAGGCGCTTCACTGCGTACAGCGTGTTGCGCGGGTTGGTGACCGACTGGCGTTTGGCGCTGGCGCCGACCAGGATCTCGCCGTCGTCTTGGTAGGCAATGATGGACGGCGTGGTGCGCGCACCTTCGCTGTTCTCAATGACCTTGGTGGTGTTGCCTTCCATGATGGCCACGCACGAATTGGTGGTGCCCAAGTCGATGCCGATGATTCTTCCCATGTTCTTGCTCCTTCAGGAGAAATGCAGTTGATCTGGAGTTGTGGATAAGTCGCCGGCTTTCAAGGCCGCTGGCGCTTTATTTGGCTGGGCTGGGCCGGTGTGGGCTTTGGCCAGTTCGGACCTTGGCCTATTTGGGCGCCGCCACCGTGACCAGCGCCGGGCGCAGCACGCGGTCGGCAATCAGATAGCCCTTTTGCAGCACGGTGACCACCGTGCCCGCGTCCACCTCGGCAGGCACCACGCTGATGGCTTGGTGCTGGTGGGGGTCAAACTTGGTGCCGGCCGGCGGGGCGATGGCCATCACCTTGTTGCGTTCCAGAGCGACGGTCAGCTGGCGCAGCGTGGCGTGCACACCTTCGAGCATTTGTTCCATGCTGGCGTTGGGCAGGGCGATGGCCGCTTCCAGGCTGTCGCGCACGGGCAGCAGGCTGTCGGCAAAGCTCTCCACCGCAAATTTTCGGGCCTTGGAGATCTCTTCTTCGGCGCGTCGGCGGGTGTTTTCGGCCTCGGCCTTGGCGCGCAGGTAAGCGTCGGAAACCTCAGTGTGGCGTGCTTGAAGCTCGGCCAGCTGGGTTTCGATGGTGGATGGTGCAGCCGCGTCTTCGGCAGCCGGTTGGGCGGGATCGTGGGTCTCGTTCATGGTGGGGATCTGAAGCGACAGCCGAGCACTTGGGGACGGTGCCCGCGCTTTCAAGAGGGTCTTTGGAAAAAAGTGAAGCCGGTGTCACGCTTCGCTTGGAGGCGCTCTGGGCCAGGGCGCCTGTGGGCTTAGTCGGTGTTGGGCCCCAAATCGTCCGCGCTGGCGCTCCAACGTTGCCAGTCGGCCAACTGGCGACGGTCTTTTTTGGTCGGGCGGCCTTGTTCGATGGCTTGGGCCGGCTCAGTGCCCAAACGGCGCTGTTCAGCAGCCCGTGCGCGCAGCGCGAGGCTTTCTGCCGTTTCTTCAAACAGGGCTTGCGCCACTGGGGCCGGGCCACGGAAGTTGCTGAGGGCCACCACCACCACCGTGCGGGTGACGGGGCCTTGGCGCAGGGTGATGCGGTCGCCCGGCTTGGGTTCGCGAGAGGCCTTGGCCACCTGTTCGTTGACCATCACGCGGTTGCGGCCGATCTCCTCGGCAGCCAATGCCCGGGTCTTGTAGAACCGTGCGGCCCACAACCATTTGTCCAAGCGAACGCGGATCTCAGGGTTCACGGTCGGTCTCCAGGTTGAGGCGTACCTGCGCCTGCAGGCCGCTGGTGCCCCCGTCCCGGTTGGCGAGGTCGATGCTTCCACCCAGCGCCAAAACGATTTCACGGCAAATGGCCAAACCCAGACCGGAGCCACCCTGGGCGCCCGAGGCCGAAAAGGGCTCAAACAGCCGCTGGCGCTGTTGGGGGCTGATGCCGGGCCCGCTGTCGGTGATGGTCAATGTGGCGTGGCGATGAGTCGTCTCAACTCTTACCGACAGCCGCCCGCCGATAGGGCTGTGCTTGATGGCGTTGTGCAGCAGGTTGCGGGTCAGCTCGCGCAAGGCCCACTCGTGGGCTCGAACGCTGGCCGGTGAGGTCTCGATGTCGAACTCAATCTGGGCGGCGGCCATCAATGGGCTGACGTCCAGTGCCACCCCACGAACAATCTGATCCCAAGCTTGCCGAGTCGGCGTGCCTTGATGCCGCAGCTGTTCAACCTTGGCCAGTGCCAGCATCTGGTTGGCCAGTTCGGTGGCGCGATCCACGGTGTCGCTGATCTCTGCCAGCGCCAGCTGGGGGGCCACATCACCCCGTTGTGCCGACTGAACCTGGGTCTTCAGCACGGCCAAGGGTGTGCGCAGCTGGTGCGAAGCGTCGCGAACAAAGCGCTTTTGGTGTTCCAACAGGTGCGACAGGCGGGCCATCAGCGCGTTGCTGGCGTCGACGATGGGTTGCAACTCGCGTGGTGCGTTGTGGTTGGGTAGGGCCGACAAGTCCGCTTCGTCGCGCTGGCTCAGCTGGCGGCTGAGCACGCGCACGGGCTGGGTCGCACGCTGGACCGCCAGCACCACCACCGAGGCAATCAACAGCACCAGCAGGGCGTGTTGCCACGCCGTTTGCAGCAACAGGCTGCGCGCCAGGGTGTGGCGCAACTCCAGGGTCTCGGCCACCTGAATGGTGGCCATGCCTTGCCCGCCCACCCCGGCCACCGGCTGAAGCAACACGGCCATGCGCACTGGCTCACCCCGGTAGCTTTCGTCATAGAAGTGAACCAGGGCGGCATAGACGCCAACTGCGGGTGGGGCGGGCTGCGCCACTGGCAGGTCCCGGAAGCCCGACACCCATTCGCCGGTAAAGCCCGTCACGCGATAGAAGATGCGGCTGCGGTTGTCGGCTTCAAAAGCTTCCAGCACGCTGTAGGGCAGGCTGGCCTGCACATGTGCCGGGCCAGGGTCTGTGCTGTATTCCAACTGCTCGCCAATGGCCTTGGCCGATGCCAGCAAGGTGCGGTCGTAGGCCGTGTTGGCGGCTTCCAGGGCCTGGCGGTACAGACCGATGCTGTTGATGACCACGAACGCGAGCACGGGGACCAGGATCCCCAGCAGCAGTTGGCGTCGCAAGGACTGGCGCCCGGGCGTTGCCCGCAGCTGGCTCATGTGGAAGCCTTGAGCAAATAGCCCAGGCCACGCAAGGTCACCAGTTGCACGGGAGCGCCCGCAAGCTTTTTTCGCAAGCGGTAGACCACCACTTCAATGGCGTCGGCTTGAACCTGGGTTTCGCCTGCAAACACCAGCTCACTGAGCCGCTCTTTGCTGACCGCGCGACCTGGTGTGGCGAGCAGGGCGCGCAGCAACGCGGCCTCGCGCGTGGTCAGGTCCAGGGGTTGCTCGTTCAAGTAGACCGCGCCGCTGGCGCCGTCAAACTGCAGCCCGCCAAAGGCCGGGCGTGCCGCCGATTCGGTGTCACGGCCCGGGCTGCGGCGGGCCAGTGCACGCACACGCGCTTCGAGTTCGTCCAGGTCAAAGGGCTTGGCCAGATAGTCGTCGGCACCGGTGTTCAGGCCCAGGATGCGGTCACCCACCGTACCGCGGGCCGTGAGGATGAGCACAGGCGTCTGCAGCCCTTGGGCCCGGGCCTTGGCCAGCACCGTCAGCCCATCCAGGCCCGGCAGGCTCAAGTCGAGCAGCACCACGTCGGGCAGCGATGCTTGCCATCTGTCCAGCGCGCGTGCGCCGTCACCGCAGACCGTCACCTGCATTCCGCAGCGCTCAAAGCTGCGCTGCAAGGTGGTTTGCATGGCGGGGTTGTCTTCGACCAGCAGCAGCTTCATGGGCGGGGCGCATTATCGGCAATGGCCCTGGCGGTGCCCTGGTGATTCCCCGGGGGTCTTCGACAGCCGAATGACAGGCGCTGGGGCCATCATCGCGGCCAGGATCAGCATTCAATTCAACTGGAGACATGTGCCATGCGTCGCGATACCTTTTTGAAGAGCCTGGCTGTATTGGCCGCTACAGGGGCCCTGCCTTTGACAGCGCAAGCCGCGGCCAACTTGAAGATGATGATCCCGGCCAACCCGGGTGGTGGTTGGGACACCACCGGCCGTGCGCTGGGCAAGGCGCTGCAAGAAGCGGCGGTCGCGTCAGCGGTGACGTTTGAAAACAAGGGTGGTGCGGCCGGTGCGCTGGGTCTGGCCCAGTTTCTGAACTCTGCCAAGGGTGATCCCAACGCCATGATGGTCATGGGTGCGGTCATGCTGGGCGGCATCATCACCGGCAAGCAACCCGTCACACTGACGCAGGCCACGCCACTGGCGCGCCTGACCAGCGAGTTCAATGTGTTTGTGGTGCCCGAGGCGTCTTCGCTCAAGACCATGAAGGACGTGGTTGAGCAGCTCAAGAAAGACCCGGGCAGCGTCAAGTGGGGCGGTGGCTCGCGCGGGTCCACCGAGCACATCGCAGCGGCCATGCTGGCCCGCGAAGTGGGCGTGGACGCCACCAAGATCAACTACGTGCCTTTCCGCGGCGGCGGTGAGGCCACTGCCGCCATTCTGGGTGGCAACGTGACGGTGGGGGGCAGCGGCTACAGCGAGTTTCAGCAATACATTGAAGCCGGCAAGATGCGGGCCATCGCTGTGACCTCGGCCGCGCGACTCAAGGGCATCAACGTGCCCACCATGAAAGAGCAGGGCTACAACGTCGA
This sequence comes from Betaproteobacteria bacterium, assembly GCA_043743835.1. Lineage (GTDB taxonomy): Bacteria > Pseudomonadota > Gammaproteobacteria > Burkholderiales > Burkholderiaceae_C > Rubrivivax. The sequence continues at coordinate 21,194 of JAYTVT010000002.1, read as the reverse complement.
GATCGGCAACTGGCGCGGTGTTTACGGCGCGCCTGGCATCACGCCTGAACAGCGCAAGGCGCTGATCGACATGATCGTCAAGGCCACCAAGACCAAGTCTTGGGGCGAGTCACTGGAGAAGAACGGCTGGACCGCTGCGCTGCAGACGGGCAAGGAGTTCGAGGACTTCGTCGACCGCGAATTTGCCAGCCTGCGCGCCACCATGGTCAAGGCCGGCATGATCTGAGGCTGAGCCAGTTCGGGCCACCAACAAAAGCAACGCGCAGCGGGGGCCTCAAGCCCCCGCGTTCCTTTGGGCGCAGCGCACAACGAGGAGACATCGATGACGGAAGTCACTGCTGCACAGAAGCACCAGACCTGGATAGGCCTGGGCGCGTTGGCCCTGGGTGCCGCCATGGCCTATGGCGCCTGGGACATCCCTTCCACCGCCGGCTACGCCGGGGTGGGGCCCAACTTCTTGCCCTGGGTGGTGGCGGTGGTGCTGACGATTTGCGGCGCCTGGTTGATCGCCCATGCCCGCTGGGGAGGCTGGCGAGACATGGAAGAGCCTTCCGGTGCCGCGCGCAGCGATTGGACGGCGCTGGCCTGGGTTGCGGCAGGGGTGACGGCCAATGCGGCCCTGATCACGGTCATCGGTTTTATCTTGAGCTGCACGCTGTGTTTCATGTTGGCGGTGCGTGGGTTGCGCGGCTCTGAAGGCAAGCCGCACGGGGGGGGCCGGGGTCTGGTGATCGACTTTGTCACCGGCTTCTTGATTGCCGCGCCCGCGTTTTGGCTGTTCACCAAGTTCCTGGCCATCAACCTGCCAGGCCTGACCGGCAGCGGCTGGATCTAAGGGGCCCCCACATGGACATCTGGAACTTGCTCATGGGCGGTTTTGCAACCGCCCTCACGCCCGTCAACCTGCTGTGGGCCTTTGTGGGCTGCGCCATCGGCACCGGCATTGGCGTGCTGCCTGGCCTGGGGCCGGCGGTCACGGTGGCCATGTTGCTGCCCATCACGGCCCAGGTCGAGCCCACGGCCAGCATGATCTTCTTTGCGGGCATTTATTACGGCGCCATGTACGGCGGCAGCACCACGTCCATCTTGCTCAACACACCCGGCGAAACCGGCACCATGGTGACGGCGCTGGAAGGCTTCAAGATGGCCAAGAACGGCCGGGCAGGGGCGGCCTTGGCCACCTCGGCGATTGGCAGTTTTGTGGCCGGGACCATTGCCACGGTCTTGGTCACCTTGTTTGCACCCATCGTGGCCAAGTACGCTGTCTTGCTGGGGCCGCCGGAGTACTTCATGTTGATGCTGCTGGCCTTCACCACGGTGAGCGCGGTGCTAGGCAAGAGCACCTTGCGCGGCATGACGGCACTCTTCATCGGCTTGGCCGTGGGCTGTGTGGGACTGGACCAGATCACAGGCCAGGTGCGTTACACCGGTGGCATACCGGAATTCATGGACGGCATCGAAGTGGTGCTGGTGGCCGTGGGCCTGTTTGCGGTGGGCGAGTGCCTGTACACGGCACTGTTTGAGGGCCGCAGCGAGCAGCAGATGAACCGCATGGGCAGCGTGCGCATGACCAAGGCGGAGTGGAAGCGCTCCTGGCCAGCATGGTTGCGCGGCACCTTCATCGGTTTTCCCTTTGGCACCATCCCAGCCGGTGGCTCGGAGATTCCCACGTTCTTGAGCTACGGCGTGGAACGCAAGCTCAGCAAGCACAAAGAAGAATTTGGCACGGTGGGCGCAATCGAAGGCGTGGCAGGGCCGGAAGCGGCCAACAACGCAGCGGTGACCGCCACCTTGGTGCCACTGTTGACGCTGGGAATCCCGACCTCGGTCACCGCAGCCATATTGCTCAGTGCCTTGCAAAACTACGGCATCAACGCGGGGCCGCAGCTGTTCCAGACCAGCAGCACGCTGGTGTGGGCGCTGATTGCCAGCCTCTACATTGGCAACGTGATGCTGCTGGTGCTGAACCTGCCCTTGGTGGGCATGTGGGTCAAGCTGCTGATGATCCCGCGGCCACAGCTCTACGCCGGCATCCTGATCTTCGCCACCATTGGCGTCTACGGCATGCGCCAGAGTGCTTTCGATCTGTTCCTGATGCTGGGCATTGGCTTGATTGGCGTGGTCATGCGGCGCTTTGACTTCCCGACCGCCCCGGTGATCGTTGGCATGATCCTGGGCCCTTTGGCGGAGGCTCAGATGCGCAACGCCTTGTCGATCGGCGAAGGCCACTGGGGTGTCTTTGTGCAGCGGCCCATGTCGGCCACCTTGCTGGCCCTGGTGGTGCTGATCCTGGTCTTGCCGCGATTGCTCAAGCTGTTTCGCCGATAGGCGGCTGGGCGGCCCAAAGGCGAACGGGCACTGCTTTCGCGGTGCCCAGATGCCGTCAGTCCGGCGACCCCATGGCCAGCGCCTTTTCGCGCGTGCGTTGGAGTGCGGCAGGGTCGGGCGGTGTGCGGGTGTCCCAGCCTGCCAGATGCCGCTCGGTGAGGGCGGTCAAGGCGTCGATCCACACCTGTGAATCGTTCAGGCAGGGCACATAGCTAAAGGTCTGGCCGCCAGCGTGCAGAAACGCTTCGCGGGCCTCCTGGGCGATTTCTTCCAAGGTCTCAAGACAGTCGCCGACAAAGCCAGGGCACATCACGTCGACGCGCTTGACACCCGATTGGGCCAAGTCTTGCAGCGTGGGCTCGGTGTACGGCTGCAACCATTTTGCTCTTCCAAAGCGGCTTTGAAAGGTGACCAGAAGCGCGTCTTTGGCCAGGCCAAGGCGCTCGGCCAGCAGCCGTGCGGTCTTGTGGCACTGGCAGTGATAGGGGTCACCCAGGTGCAGGCTGCGCTCAGGCACGCCGTGAAAGCTCAGCACCAGTTTGTCTCCACGGCCGTGAGCGGTCCAATGGGCCTGGAGGCGCTGAGCCAGGGCGTCGATGTAGGCCGGGTCGTCGTGATACTCGGCCACAAAACGCAGTTCGGGCACACGCCTTGTCTGGCTGACCCATTGCAAAACCTTGTCGCTGATGCTGGCGGTGGTGGCTGCAGCGTATTGGGGGTAGAGCGGAACCACCAGCACGCGCGTGGCACCCTCAGCGCGCAGTGCATCCAGCACCGCGGGCAGGCCGGGGTTGCCGTAGCGCATGGCGTGTCGCACCAACACATGGTGGCCCCGCAGTTCCAACTGCTGGGCCACGGCCTCGGTTTGGCGCTGTGTCCATACCGCCAGTGGCGACCCTTCTGGGGTCCAGATGCTGGCGTACTTGGCTGCCGACTTGGCCGGCCGTGTGCGCAGGATGATGCCGTGCAGGATCAACCACCACAGGGCTTTGGGAATTTCAACCACCCGTGGGTCGCTCAGAAACTCCGCCAGGTAGCGCCGCAGTGCGGAAGCTGTTGGCGCATCCGGCGTGCCCAGGTTCACCATCAGCACGGCCGTGCGGGCGCTTTGCCCATGGCGATGGGCGGGCTCAGTCTTGAAGCTCATGAATGGGGGTTGGCTTCGCTGCGGCGACTGAGTTCTGCCATCACCTGTTGCAACTGGACGGGTTTGGTCCAACAACCGGTGAACCCCGCCTCGCGTGCAGGTTGTTCGACCAGCGGCGCTTCATCGGCTGTGCACAGAAAAGCGGGCAACTCGGGCTGACCCAACAAAGAGCGCAGGGCCGGCAGAAGGTCGTAGCCTGTGGTGTCGGGAAGGTGCAGGTCCACTACCAGCAGATCAGGTCGAAACTCAGCCGCCACTTCCAGCGCTTCGGCGCCGGAGGCGGCAGTCTCGACATCAACCTTGCGGACAAAGCGACACGTCTCCACAAACAGCAGGGTGTTGATTCGGTCGTCGTCGATGTAGAGAACCCGCATGTTCAGCGAAGCTCCAGGGGCACTTGCGGCTGGGTATCGGCAAAACGCAGCACATCGAAGCTGACACAGGCTGAGCCAGGATCGGTGGGCGTGCCGCCCAAGCCGATGGTGCCGCTGCCGTGCAGCGTGCAGCTGCCGCGGCGCAAGCTGACGATTTCGCCGTCGTTGAAACGCACGTAGGTGCCGTTGTAGCTGAGGTCGGTGATTTGGAAGCTGCCGCTGTGCCAGTCCACGCGTGCGTGCGAACGCGACACGCGTCCGTCGTCTACACAAAACGTGGCCTGCGGACTGCGCCCCAGCACCACCGGCGTTTGCTGGCTGGCAAAGAGGCGGTGCAAATCTGCCCATACCAAGCGCAAACCGTCGGGCTCCGAGACCGTGGCCACGTCGCCAAACTGCGTGGCAGCCATGTCAGAGCCCACACCGCGGCGGCCACCGAGCACGTGCACCTGCACCGGTTCGGCGCGACCACGCAGCACCAAGCGATCCAGGCTGCGAAAGCGTGAGCGCAGATCCAGTGGCAGGCCTTGCAGGACCTCGACCGTGAGCAGGGTTTCGTTGTCGCCGGCGTGGTCCAACAGCCGAGCAGCGACGTTGACGGCATCGCCGAAGCAGTCGCCGGCCATTTCCACCACCTCGCCGCGCGCCAATCCCACCTGCAGGCGTAGCGCACGCAGGCCCGACGAAGCGCCACGCTCGCTGCCCCGGTTGACCATGCCTTCCAGGAGCTCGTGCATCAGCATCGCGGCCTGCACAGCAGGCGCCGCGTCGTCAAACACAGCCATCAAGCCGTCGCCCAGGGTCTTGACGACATGCCCTTCGTAGCTGGTGACTGGGCCACCCAAGGCATTGACGCAATGCGTCACCACGGACGTGGCTTCGGCGTTGCCCAGGGTTTCAAAAAGCGCCGTGCTGCCGCGCAGGTCGGCAAAGAGCACGGTGCGATCGGATATCCGCGTCATTCAGACAGTGTAGCGGGCCGTCCGTGACTTTTCTAACGCTTAGAGGTTGTCCAGATAGGTCCTGAGCTTGTCCGAACGGCTGGGGTGCTTGAGTTTGCGGATGGCCTTGGCTTCGATCTGGCGGATGCGCTCGCGCGTCACGTCAAACTGCTTGCCTACTTCTTCCAGCGTGTGGTCGGTGGACATCTCGATGCCGAAGCGCATGCGCAGCACCTTGGCCTCGCGCGGCGTCAGGCTGTCCAGGATGTCCTTCACCACGTCGCGCAGACCAGCCTGCATGGCGGCGTCAACCGGCGCCACGTTGTTGGTGTCCTCGATGAAGTCGCCCAGGTGGCTGTCGTCGTCGTCACCGATCGGCGTTTCCATGGAGATCGGCTCTTTGGCGATCTTCATGATCTTGCGGATCTTGTCCTCGGGGATTTCCATCTTTTCGGCCAGCGTGGGGGCGTCTGGCTCGAAGCCGAATTCCTGCAAATGCTGACGCGAGATGCGGTTCATCTTGTTGATGGTTTCGATCATGTGCACCGGGATGCGGATGGTGCGAGCCTGATCGGCGATGCTGCGCGTGATGGCCTGGCGAATCCACCAGGTGGCGTAGGTGCTGAACTTGTAGCCACGGCGGTATTCGAACTTGTCGACCGCCTTCATCAGGCCGATGTTGCCCTCCTGGATCAGGTCCAGGAACTGCAGACCCCGGTTGGTGTACTTCTTGGCGATCGAGATCACCAACCGCAGGTTGGCCTCGATCATCTCTTTCTTGGCGTCGCGGCTGGACTTCTCGCCCTCGTTCATGCGCTTGTTGATGAGCTTGAGGTCGTCCAGCGGCACCACGGCGCGGCTTTGCAAGTCGCTGAGCTTTTGCTGCAGTTCTTGCACGGCCGGCAGGTTGCGCTGCAGCACGGGGCCGAAGGGCTTGCCGGTGGCAATTTCCTTTTCGGCCCACTTCAGGTTCATCACGTTGGGCGGGAAGCTCTTGATGAAGTGCTCTTGCGGCATGCCGCACTTGTCGACCACGATTTTGCGGATCTCGCGCTCGTAGCGGCGCACGTCATCAACCTGGCTGCGCAAGATGTGGCACAGTTTTTCAATGGTCTTGACCGTGAAGCGAATCGTCATCAGGCCTTCGCTGATGGCGTGCTGCGACTTGTTGTAGGACGGCGACTTGTAGCCTTCCTTCTCGTAAGCCTTGCGCATCTTGTCGAAGTGGCCGCGCAGGGACTCAAATTTTTCCAGCGCCTGCTTTTTCAGCTCTTCGAGCTTCTTGGTCAGCGCTTTGCTGCCGCCTTGGCCGTCGTCGTCGTCTTCTTCGTCAAACTCGTCGAAGTCTTCTTCGGCCACGTAGTCGTCGGCCTCGTCAACGCTGATGAAGCCGTCCACCGCTTCCGATATCTGCATCGTGCCGGCGGCGATCTTGTCTGCCATCGACAGGATTTCCGCGATGGTGGTGGGCGACGCGCTGATGGCCAGCATCATGGACTGCAGGCCGCCTTCAATGCGCTTGGCGATCTCGATCTCGCCTTCGCGGGTCAGCAGCTCGACGGTGCCCATTTCGCGCATGTACATGCGAACGGGGTCGGTGGTGCGGCCGAACTCGCTGTCCACGGTGGACAGGGCCGCTTCAGCTGCTTCTTCAGCCTCTTCTTCGGTGGCTGTGGTTGCACCACCGCCGGCGACCAAGAGGGTGGCGGCATCAGGGGCTTGCTCGTAGACCGCGATGCCCATGTCGTTGAGCATGGAGATGATGGCCTCGAGGATTTCCTCGTTGATCAGCTTCTCGGGCAAGTGGTCGTTGATTTCCTGGTGGGTCAGGAAGCCGCGCGTCTTGCCCATCTTGATGAGCGTCTTGAGCTCCTGGCGGCGCTTGGCAGCTTCCTCTTCGGTCAGGGTGGTCTCTTCCAGCCCAAACTCGCGCATCAGCGCGCGCTCCTTGGCCCGGCTGACCTTCATGCGCAGCGGCTTGGCCTTGGTTTCTTTTTCGTCGACGACCTCGGTTTCGGCCTCGACTTCGCCTTCGATTTCGCCTTCGATGTCGCTCAGGTCCAGGTCTTCAACGATTTCGGCGCCCTTCTTGGCCGGCTCGGCCCCCTTCTTTCCTGGCTTGCCTGGCTTGGCGACTTCGGCTTTGACCGCCTTGGCCGCTTTAGCAGGCTTTGCAAGCGCTTTGCTGTCGGCCTTGGGCTCAGCCTTGGCCGCCTTGGCAGGAGCTGGCTTGGCGGGTTTGGCTTCAGCCACGGTCTTGGCCGGGGGCTTGCTCGCCGCGGGCGTCTTGGCCTTTGGGTCTTGGGCAGGCTTGGCTGCGGGCTTGGCGACGGGCGCGGGCTTCTTGGCGGTCATGCGAATCCTTGAAACGAGGGAAGCGACGGGGGGACACGGCACTCCATGCGGCGGCCAGCCTTGATCAGAAATATTTTTCGGATCAAACCAGGCGCCAACCTGAGCGCGTGTCGGGCAGACAAGTTCGCGTGAACTTCCTTGGAGTGCAGGCCATGTGGATGAGGTTGACCGGTGGTGCCCTGTTCGAGGGTGGTCGGGGTCCGCCAGGCGCTGCTGTCACTCTTGCCGCTGCGACAAACGCAGGATTATACCGCGAAGCCGGCTGTTCTCAGAGGGAAGGAGGGGTTGCCGAGGGATCGCGTTCGGCCGCTTGGTGGGCTTGAATTCGCTTTCGCAGGGCCTGGATCTGGTCCAGCGTGGCGCGGTCGGTTTGACCGGTGCCGATGAGGTCCGAGACCTCCTGCTCCAGCCGTGCGCGCCACAGCCGGTGTGTCACCCGCAGCAAGTCGTCAAACACCTGTTCTTCGTCGACGGCCACGCTGGCGACCCATTGCTTGGCTTGCTCCTGCCAGGGCTGATCGTGCAGAGCCTCGATCAAGACAGCCCAAGGTTGGTCGCCATGCTCGGTGATTTGCTGCTCCAACCAGGCCACCACCTCGCCGTGGGTTCCGCCCAATTCGTGCAGCAGGGTGTGATCGTCGCCACTCAACCTGGCCCACCAGTCGCTGTGGCGCAACAGCAGCCGCACGGCCAGGTCGGCCAAGGCGGCCGGCGCACGGCGGCCCGGCGCTCGAACATTGACCCGGGCAGGCGCCATCGCGGCGCGAGGCCTGCCCACAGCCAGCGGACGGGCCGCCACATCGCCCACGTTCCACAGGGAGCTCAGCTCGCTCAGCTCCAGTTGAGCGCGCCGCGCCAGTTCACCCAGCATCTGCCGTTTCAGGCCGCCGTCGGGCAGCGCCAGCCACAGCGGCTTGGCTTGGGCCAGCATGCGCGAGCGGCCTTCGACGGTGTCCATGTCGGCGCCATCCGCTGCCTGCTCGATCAGCTGTTTGGACAGCGGCACGGCCTGGGTGACCTGCTGCTCGAAGGCCGGTGCACCAAGTTCCCGCACATAGCTATCAGGGTCGTGTTCGGGCGGCAGGAACAAGAAGCGCACGGTGCGCAGGTCACTGGCGTGGGGCAGGGAAGCCTCCAGCGCGCGGCCGGCGGCGCGTCGGCCAGCAGCGTCACCGTCAAAGCTGAAGACCACCGAGTCGGTGAAGCGAAAGAGCTTTTGAACGTGATCTGCAGTGCAGGCGGTACCGAGCGTGGCCACTGCATTGGGAAAACCACTTTGCGCCAGCGCCACCACGTCCATGTAGCCTTCAACGACCAAGGCATAGCCCTTGTCGCGCAGGGCCTGGCGGGCTTCAAACAAGCCGTAAAGCTCGCGCCCCTTGCTGAAGAGCGGTGTTTCCGGGGAATTGATGTACTTGGGTTTTTCGTCGGTGAGCACGCGGCCACCAAAACCGATGACCTCGCCGCTGACAGCGCGGATGGGAAACATCACCCGGTCTCGAAACCAGTCGTAGCGGCCACGGTCAGCCTCGGCAGCGGTTTGGCCCTCGGGTGCGTCGGCGGCGTCTTTTTGACGCACCAAGCCGGCTTCTTCCAGCAGCGGATCGTCGTACTGGGCAAAAACACCGGCCAGGGTGCGCCAGCCTGGCGGTGCAAATCCCAAGCCAAAGCGCGCTGCCACAGTGCCGGTCAGTCCACGGCGTTTGAGGTAGTCCACAGCCTTCGGCGTCGCCTTGAGTTGGCCCCGATAGAACTCAGCTGCTTTGGTGAGCACTTCGCCCAAGGACAGTCGGCGTTGGCGCAGGGTGTCGCGCCGCTCGCGCTCTTGCGGGCTGACTTGTTCCTCGGGTACGGTCAATCCGGCGCCCTGCGCAAGGTCTCGCACCGCTTCAACAAAGCTCAGCCCCAAATGCTCAGTCAGAAAGCGGATGGCGTCTCCGCTGGCGCCGCAGCCAAAGCAGTAATAAAACTGCTTGCTGGGGCTGACCGAAAAGCTGGGTGACTTTTCGCCGTGAAACGGGCACAGCCCCATCAAATTGGCGCCGCCGCGCTTGAGCTCAACGTGCCGGCCCACCACGTCGACGATGTCGACGCGAGACAGCAGCTCCTGCAAAAAGCCCGGTGGAATCACGCCCCGAGCCTGGCCACGCCGTTGTCGCTATCCTTGTCGCCGGCGGGGGTCAGCGCAAACATGCCCTTGTAGTCGCGCACCCAACTCGCCACCTGCGCCGAAGGCATGGGAGCCGCAATGCCGGTGCCCTGACCGATGGTGCAACCCAGCTCCAGCAGCGTTCGGGCCTGGGCAGGGCTTTCCACGCCTTCAGCCACCACCACACAACCGAAGGTGCCCGCCAAACCGATGACGCCTTCAACGATGGCTCTGTCTTGGCTGTCGTCCAGCATGTGGTGAACAAAAGAGCGGTCGATCTTGAGCACATCCACCGGCAAGCGTTTCAAGTAGGTGAGTGTCGAGTAGCCGGTGCCAAAGTCATCCAGTGCAAAGCGCACGCCGGTGGCGCGGCAGCGGGCCAGCAGCAGGGACGTGGCTTCAATGTCAGCGTGGGCTGCTGTTTCCAGCATCTCGATTTCCAGGCGTGTGGCCAGCGGCTCGGTGTGGCGGGCGAGCAGCTCGGTCAAGCGCTGCGCAAAGTCGGGCTCTTGCAGGTGCCGCGCCGACACATTCACGCTGATCGAGAAGTCGAAGCCATCGCGGCGCCATGAGGCCAGGTGGTCAAGCGCCTGGGCGATCACCCAATCGCCAATGCGTGACGACAGGCCGGTGTTTTCGATCAGTGGCAAGAACTGCAGCGGCGCCACCAGGCCGTGCTGCGGATGCTCCCAGCGCAGCAGCGCCTCAAAGCCGTGCACATGGCCGGTGCGCATGTCGACCTTGGGTTGGTAGTACAGCAAGAACTCCTGCTGGTCCAGGGCTTCCTGGATGCGGCCAATGGCCAGCGCGCGCTCTTCGGTGCGGCGACGGTGCTCGGGGTCGAAGAACAGGTAACCGTTGCGGCCCGCCTGCTTGGCGCCGTACATGGCGTGGTCGGCATGGCGCAGCAGGGTGTCGGCGTCGCTGCGGTCGATCGGATAAACCGTTGCACCCATGCTGGAAGTGACTTGCACCGGGTCTTGCAGCGGGTCCACCACATAGGGTTGCGACACGACCCTGAGCACACGCTCTACGGCCAAGCGGGCCTCCTCCAGCGTGCCTGCGCGCAGCAGCATCACGAACTCGTCGCCGCCCAGGCGTGCGGCAGAGTCGGTCCAGTGTTCGCGGCTGCGCAAAGCGCTGCGCAGGCGGCCCGCCAGTTCGGCAAGCAGACGGTCGCCTGCCGCGTGACCGAAGCGGTCATTGACGGGTTTGAAACGGTCCAGGTCCAGGTAGCAGACCACCAACAGATAACCGTCGCGGTCGGCCGCACGCATGGCGTCCAGCAGCAGCTCCGACAACCGGGCTCTGTTGGGCAAGCGGGTCAATTCGTCGAAATGGGCTTGGCGTTCCAGCTGTTCGCGCTGTTGCTGCTGCTGGGTGATGTCGGCAATGACCAGCACGTGGTATCGCAGATCCCGCGCAGGCCCATAGACAGTCGAGATCGTGGCCTGCAGGGTGCAGAGCTCGCCATTGCGGCGGCGCTCCAGCAATTCGCCGCGCCAGCTCCCGGTGTCGCGCAGCCCGGCCCACATGGCCGCCCGCTGCTGGCGCGCAACCGGATCAGCAGGGTCCGGGCGCAACAAGGACGGGACGATGCCCAAGACGTCCTCGCGAGCCACACCCAGAATCTGGGAGTAGGCCGGGTTGACGTCCAGTGCTTTCAGGTCCGGGTCGGTGATCAACAAGCCTTCATGCAGGTGCTGGAAAAGGCTGACCGACATCAGCTGACGTTCTTGCGCTTCGCGCTTGTCGTGCACGTCGGCCAGCGTGGCCAACAGCCGTATGGGGTGGCCTGCCAAGTCGCGCTCAATCACCAACAAGGTCGCTTCCAGCCAATGCCAGCTGCCGTTGCGGGGCAGGCGCAGCTCCAGTTGCCTGCGGCCATCCACACCAGCGGTCAGCGCCGCGATGGCCTCTGCGAGGGCAGGGCGGTCTTCGGCGTGAACCTGGCGGTGCCACGACAGAGGGTCCCAGTGCTTGGCCACGTGTCCCGTGAGCGCGCGCCACGCTGCTGAAGCAAAGCCGTCGTCTCGTTGCAGATGCCAGTCGGCAACGCCCAAGCGAGAGCCGTCCAGCGCCCACTCCCAGCGCTGCGCGCGTTCGCGCCAGTCGGCGGTGGCAGCGTGGGCGATCAGCAGCAGTGCCAAGGCCGACCCGACCCAGGCGGCCAGGGCCGCGGCGACGCTGCCACCGGAGACCCAGAAGGACAGCCCTTTGGCGGCCGTGCCGGCAACCAACAAGGACGCCATCAACAGCGCACTGGCCGCAAGAGCCAGGTGGCCTCGCAGAACCAACACCACCACGACCACATGGGGCAGGAAAAGGGCCAGCGCGCCCACGGGCGACCGCGCCGACGGTGACAGCCACAGCAGCCAAAGCATGACCACCACGGCAGCGGTGCCCACAGCGGCTGAACGCCAGGCCACGCCGGGCTGCAGCGCGTGCAAGACACCGCGGTCAAAAGCCAGTACGGCCACCGTCGTGCACAGCATGCCCAGGCTCAATACGCACCATCCGACGCCAAAGGCCTCCAGCGGTGACAAGCCGTGAGCGGCGGTGATCCAACTGGCCACCGCCAGCGCGGCCGGCAACGCTGCGCCACAAACTACCGCTGCAGCGAGGATGGCCACGTCGCTGGGACGTTCAAGCCGGGCGTCGAACTGCAGGCGCTGCATCAGGCCGTGCGCCAGCCAAGGCGCCAAGACCACCACCGCCGCCCCCAGCAAAGACCCGCCCCAGTCCATGCCTGAGCCCAAGAGGGCGACCAAAGTCCCCACCGCTATGCCCACCAGGACCGACCGGCCCCAACGCCATTGCGCCGCCAGCGCCAAACCGGCGGGGAGCGCAAGGGCACTCCATGGTGAAAGGGCCAAACTCAAGGTGCCAGCGTAGGACAGCACCAACGCCGCCAAGCCCACCGAAAGCACGCTCAGGCCCGCCACAGCGGCAGCGTTCAGCGCGCTGACTTTTTCGCTCAGGAAAGACGGTGCTGGGTGGTCGTCCAAGTCAGGGCACCCAGGGTCGCCAACGGGTTGCGGGGTTCAAGTCGCCTTCAATCAGACTGCAAACTCGGAAAGGGATCGGCCTGTTGCCAAGGCGGCCTTCAACCAGTTGGGCTGCAAGCCACGGCCCGACCAGGATTGCCCGGTGGCTGCGTCGCGGTACTTGGCGGCCACTTTGCTCTTGGTTTTCGAGCCCAAGGTTGATTTCGGTGCGGCCGCCGACTTGGATCCGATGTCGGCCAAGCTCAGCCCATACTGGGCCATCAAATCCCGAACCTGTGCGACGGCCTGTGCCCGCTCGGCCCGCTGGGTTTCAATGATTTGTTTTTCCAGAGCCGCGCGCTGGGCCAGCAGATCAGCCAAATTGGGTTTGTTCATTGAATAACTCCTGCAGCTAAGCCAAAACGCCCACTGTATCTGGCCGGACCGAGATCAGCTGCCCGTGGATACCCCGCAGAAGTCTTTTCAGCCAGTGCCGCGACTCAGATTGCGACCCAGGTTTCAGGCCGCGGGAGGGACATAGCCTGCGGGTTTGTCCACACCGGTTCCGAAAAAGTACTGCTCCATCTGCCGCGCCAGATACTGGCGTGCCTTGGCATCGGCCAGATTGAGCCGGTTTTCATTGACCAGCATGGTCTGGTGCTTTTTCCAGAGCTCAAAGGCTTCTTTGCTGACGTTGTCGAAGATGCGTTTGCCAAGTTCGCCCGGGTAGGGGCTGAAACTCAAGCCTTCGGCTTCTTTCTTGAGATAGACACATTGAACCATTCGAGCCATGACATTGCCTTTTTGAAAATCAGCCGAGTTTCTTGACCAGCACCTGCGAGCGTCGGTCCCAGTTGTATTTGCGCTTGCGCGCTTCAGGCAACCACTCCGGGTCGACCTGGGTGAAGCCGCGCTTGATGAACCAGTGCATGGTGCGGGTGGTCAGCACAAAGATGCTGTCCAAACCCGCCGCGCGAGCGCGTTGTTCAATGCGTTTGAGCAGGTGCTCGCCGTCGCCTTGCCCTTGTGACAGCGGCGAGACCGTGAGTGCGGCCATTTCGGCGGTGCGCGCCTCGGGGTAGGCGTAAAGCGCGGCGCAGCCGAAGATGATGCCGTCGTGCTCGACCACGCTGTAGTTCTCAATGTCGCGTTCGATCTCAGTGCGTTCGCGTCGCACCAAGGTGCCGTCCTTCTCGAACGGCTCGATGAGCTGCAGGATGCCGCCGACGTCATCCGCCGTGGCCTCGCGAAGGCTTTCCAGCTTCTCGTCCACCACCATGGTGCCCACGCCGTCGTGGGTGAAGACTTCGAGCAAAAGGGCACCGTCGGTGGCAAAGGGCAGGATGTGGGAACGCTCGACACCGCCTTCACAGGCTTTCACACAGTGCTGCAGGTAAAACGCTGGGTCGGTGGGCAGGCCCGGGCTGGGCAGCGCAGCCAGCAGGCGCTTGGCGTCGGCCAGGGCCAGCTCGGTGTCGATGGCACTTTCAGCGTCGGCAGGCCGCTCGCGAATGCCCGGCACCTCGCCTACAAAGACCAATTTGTCCGCCTGCAAGGCGATAGCCGTGGAGGTGGCCACGTCTTCCATGGTCAGGTTGAAGGCTTCGCCAGTAGGCGAGAACCCAAACGGGCTGAGCAGCACCACAGCGCCGGTTTCCAAAGCACGGCTGATGGCCGCCTGGTCAACCCGGCGGACCAGACCGCTGTGTTGGAAGTCTACGCCGTCGACGATGCCCACCGGGCGGGCAGTGAGGAAGTTGCCGGAAATCACCCGCACCGTGGCGTTGGCCATGGGGGTGTTGGGCAAGCCTTGCGAAAAAGCGGCCTCGATTTCAAAGCGCAGCTGGCCAGCGGCTTCTTGTGCCGCGTCCAGGGCGATGGCGTCGGTGATGCGCACGCCGTGTGAGTAGCGAGAGACCTGGCCCTTGGCTGCCAACTGCTCGGTCACCTGGGGCCGAAAGCCGTGCACCAGCACCAGCTTCAGCCCCATGGCGTGCAGGATCGACAGATCCTGAACAAAGTGATTCAGTTTGCCCGCCGCGATGGCTTCGCCCGCCAGACCAATGACAAAGGTCTTGCCGCGGTAGGCGTGGATGTAGGGCGCCACGGCGCGAAACCAGGGAACGAAGGTGTGTGGGAAAACGAGGCTCATGGGGGCTTGGTGTGTCTGGCGCGATTGTGCCGCAGCAGGGCGATCCAACCAGGCCATCCGACTGGGTCTGTGCGCGGTTCAACCGCAGGATGAAGTACCCCATTTGCAACCCGTGCGCCAAGCTGACCGCGGCCGCGCGGCCATAATCCGCGCCCCGTGAGACCTCCGCGTCGGCCGAACCCCGTTCAGGCCCATCCCGTACCGCCCATCGTCTATCCCGAATCGCTGCCGGTATCCGCCCGGCGCGACGAGATCGCGCTCGCCATCTCGCAGCACGCGGTGGTCATCGTGTGCGGTGAAACCGGTTCGGGCAAGACCACGCAGCTGCCCAAGATCGCGCTGGAACTGGGGCGTGGCTGGGGCGCGGGTGGCACCGGGCTGATCGGCCATACGCAGCCGCGCCGCATTGCCGCCAGCAGCGTGGCCAAACGCATCGCCGAAGAGCTGAAGTCACCGCTGGGTGATGTGGTGGGCTACAAGGTGCGGTTCCAAGACCGCCTGCAGCCTGGCGCCAGCGTCAAGCTGATGACCGATGGCATCTTGCTGGCCGAGACCCAGAACGATCCGCTGCTCAAGGCCTATGACACGCTGATCATCGACGAGGCCCACGAGCGCAGCCTCAACATCGATTTTCTGTTGGGCTACCTGCGCCAGATCCTGCCGCAGAGGCCAGATTTGAAGATCGTGGTCACCTCGGCCACCATCGACGCCGATCGTTTTGCGCAGCACTTTGCATCGCGCCATGGCCCAGCGCCCGTCATCACGGTGTCTGGGCGCTTGTTTCCAGTGGAGCAGCGCTGGCGACCCTTTGAAGAGCGCAAGGACTTTGACCTGGACGACGCCATCGCCGATGCGGTGGACGAACTCTGGCGCGATGGCGGTGCGGGCGACATCTTGGTCTTCTTGCCGGGTGAGCGCGAGATTCGCGAAACCGCCGATCACCTGCGAAAGCACCTGGCGCAACAGCACCGCGGTGGGCCGCAGGCTGAAATCTTGCCGCTGTACGCCCGCTTGTCGCAGGCCGAGCAAGACCGGGTCTTCAGCAGCGGTAACGGCCGCCGCATCGTGCTGGCTACCAACGTGGCCGAAACGTCGCTGACGGTGCCCGGCATCCGCTACGTCATCGACAGCGGGCACGCCAGGGTCAAGCGCTACAGCTACCGCAACAAGGTCGAGCAGCTGCAGGTGGAGGCCATCAGCCAGGCGGCGGCCAACCAGCGTGCCGGTCGCTGTGGCCGGGTGGCCAACGGCATCTGCATCCGGCTCTACAGCGAGGTCGAATTCAACGGCCGCCCACGCTTTACCGACCCCGAGATTCTGCGCAGCAGCCTGGCTGCTGTGATCTTGCGCATGAAGGGCCTGCGCCTGGGCCACATCGAAGACTTCCCGTTCCTGGAAGCGCCACCCAAGAAGGCCATTGCCGACGGTTATGCCCTGCTCGGTGAGCTGGGCGCCGTGGACGAGGTCAACGAGCTCACCCCCATGGGCCGCGAACTGGCCAAGCTGCCACTGGATCCGCGCATCGGCCGCATGATCCTGGAGGCGCGCGAACGCAACGCGCTCAGCGAGGTGTTGATCATCGCGGCGGCGCTGTCTGGGCAGGACGTGCGCGACCGCCCGCAAGAAGCGGCGCAAGTGGCCGACGAGCGGCACAAGAAGTTCGACGACGAGCGCTCCGAGTTTGTGGGTGTCTTGAAGCTCTGGGATTGGATCGAAGAAGGGCGCGGCCACGCTGGCGCTCAGGCGCTGCCTCACACCGCGCACAAGCTGACCAACCGGCAGCAAGAACAGCGCCTGCGCGACAGTTTTGTCAGCCCACGGCGGGTGCGTGAGTGGCGCGACATCCACTCCCAGTTGCACACCGTGGTGGCCGAACAAGGCTGGCGCCTCAATACCCAGCCGGCCAGCTACGAGCAACTGCACCAGTCCATGCTGGCGGGGCTGTTGGGCAACCTGGGTTGCAAAAGCGAAGACGAAGACTGGTACCTGGGCGCACGGGGCGTGAAGTTCTGGCGCCACCCGGGCGCCCACCTCAGCAAAAAGCCCGGACGCTGGCTGGTGGCAGCAGAACTGGTCGAGACCACGCGGCTGTTTGGCCGGGGCCTGGCGGCCATCGATCCGCTGTGGATACCGCCCTTGGCCGGCCATTTGCTGAAGACCCAGCTGCTGGAGCCCCACTGGGAGAAAAAGGCTGGCGAGGTCGTGGCGCTGGAGCGGGCCACGCTTTACGGCATCGTCATCTACAACAACCGGCGGGTGAACTTTGGACAGGTGGACCCGGTCGCGGCCAGAAGCATCTTCATCCGCGAGGCCTTGGTGCAAGGCGAGTGGGAAACCCGTCTGCCATTTCTGGCCCACAACCAGAAGCTGATAGACCAGGTTCAAGAGCTGGAGCACAAGGCCAGGCGGCAGGATGTGCTGGTCGACGATGAGCTGATTCACGCCTTTTACGACCAGCAGTTGCCCGCCGATGTCTGCAGCGGCGCGACCTTGGAAAAGTGGTACGCCCGGGCCAGCAAGCAAGCACCACAACTGCTGCACCTGACCCGCGACGAGCTGATGCGCCACGAGGCCGCAGGCATCACCACCACGTCCTTTCCCAAAACCCTGCGCCTGGGCGGCATCGACTGCAGCGCAAGTTATCTTCACGAGCCCGGCGACAGCAAAGACGGTCTCACCGTCACCGTGCCCATCTACGCTCTTAACCAGGTGGGCGACGAACGCTGTGAATGGCTGGTGCCTGGCATGCTGCAGGCCAAGGTGCTGGCGCTGGCCAAGACCTTGCACCAAAGGCCGCGCTCGCGCTTGGTGCCGCTGCCCGACTATGCCGCCGAGTTCTGCGCCAGCGTGCCCTTTGCCCAAGGCGGACTGCTCGACGCGGTGCTCAAGCACGTGCGCGACCGAACCCAACTGGCCGTGCAACGCAACGACTTCAAGCTGGAGCAATTGCCGCCGCACCTGTTCATGAACTTCCGCGTGGTGGACGAGCATGGTCGCCAACTGGGCACCGGGCGTGACCTGGCGGGGTTGAAGGCGGAGCTGGGTGGCCAGGCGCGGTCTGCTTTTCAGGCGCTTGCGGCTTTGAAGCTGCCGGCAGCGCTTCCCGCCCAGCCGGTTCAGGCAACAGGCTCCGAGCCGCCGGGCGACAGCCATGCGGGCAAGCCGCGTCGAGTGGTTGCGGCCATCGCTGACAAGCCCGTTGCGACCGCTGCGCAGAGCTACACCGAATGGAGCTTTGGCGAACTGCCCGAGCTGATGGAGGTTCGCCGTGGTGCCCAGTCGATGGTGGGCTTCCCCGCGCTGATCGATCGCAACAGCCATGTCGAGATCGAGGTGTTTGACGAGCCGGATGTGGCAGCCCATTGGCACCGGGCTGGCTTGCGTCGCCTGCTGGCCTTGCAGCTGAAAGAACCCTTGAAGTTCTTGGAAAAGAACATCCCGGACCTGCAAAAGATGAGCGGTGCCTACATGGCTCTGGGCACGATGGAAGAGTTGCGGGTGCAAATCATCGACGTGGCCATGGACCGCGCCTTTCTGGCCGACCCATTGCCCACCGACGAACCCAGCTTCAAGGCTCGATTGGCTGAGGGGCGGTCACGCTTGAACCTGATCGCCCAAGAGGTGGCACGGCAGAGCCTGACGGTGCTGACGGAGTACGCCGCGGCCTCACGCAAGCTCAAGGACAGCAAGGCCGGCAAGGAGGTAGCCGACGATGTGCAGGCCCAGCTGCAGAGGCTGGTGGGCAAGCGCTTCTTGAGCCAGACGCCTTGGTCGGCCTTGCAGCACCTGCCGCGCTACCTCAAGGCCGTGGTGCTGCGACTGGACAAGCTGCGCGCCGACCCGGCACGTGATGCTGCCAAGCTGGCCGAATTGCGGCCGTTGGAGCAACGGTGGCTGCGGCGACTGGCAGAGCTCAAGGGCGCCCAGCATGCCCGGATGGATGACTACCGTTGGCTGCTGGAAGAGCTGCGGGTCAGCCTGTTTGCGCAGGAGTTGCGAACGCCGCAGCCCGTTAGCGTCAAGCGGCTGGACAAGGCCTGGGCCCAAATCGTGATTTGAAGTTGATGGTTTTGCAAATAGCAATGATTCGCGTTAAGATGTCGACGATTCCATCCATCTTCAGCAACATGATGACCAACCTGACTTCTCAGAACCGCCGGCTTGCCACTTGTTACCCGGCGCGCGGTCTGCGCACGTTGGCCGCTTTGGTGCTGGCAGCCTCCAGCGCTTTTTCGGCCCAAGCCCAAGAGCGGGTGCTCAACCTCTACTCGGCCCGGCATTACCAAACCGACGAGGCGCTGTATGAGAACTTCACCAAAGCCACGGGGATCCGCATTCAGCGTGTCGAGGCTGACGACGCCGGCATCCTGGCTCGCCTGAAAGCCGAAGGCAGCGCCAGTCCCGCCGATGTGATCTTGCTGGTCGACGCCGCTCGGCTTTGGCGCGGCGAGCAAGATGGCCTGTTTCAGCCGGTCAAGTCGGCCGTGCTGGAGCAACGTGTTCCAGCCCAGTTGCGCGGCGCAGAGACCGCGCAAGGCGCACAGTGGTTTGGCATGTCAACCCGAGCCCGCTTGGTGATTTACGACAAGAGCAGGCTCAAGGCCAGCGATGTCGACAGCTACCAAAAGTTGGCAGACCCGGGCCTGAAAGGGATGCTCTGCGTGCGCAGCGGCTCTCATCCCTACAACCTGAGCCTTTTCGGTTCAATGCTTGAGCACCTGGGCGCGCCTGCCACCGAGGTCTGGCTCAAGGGCATGGTGAGCAACATGGCGCGTTCGCCGCGAGGGGGCGATACCGACCAGATCAAGGGCGTGGCATCGGGCGAGTGTGGTGTTGCCCTGGCCAATTCCTACTACTTCGCCCGCCTCATGCGCTCCAGCAACGCGGACGACAAGGCCGTGGTCGAAAAAGTGGGCGTCGTGTTTCCCAACCAGTCCAGCTGGGGCACCCACGTGAACGTCGCTGGCGCTGCCGTGGCTCGCAACGCCAAAAACCGGGATGCAGCGGTGCAATTCCTGGAGTACCTGGCCAGCGACAGCGCACAGCGCTACTTTGCCGACGGCAACAACGAGTACCCCGTGGTGCCTGGCGCCAAACCCAACGCTGCTTTGAGCAGCCTGGGAGCCTTCAAGGCCGAGACGGTGCCCATCGCCAAGGTGGGTGCCAACACGGCACAGGTTCAGCAGATGCTGGATCGAGTGGGATTCAAGTGATCGGGTGCTGAACGAAGGTCACTTCTCAGGGTAAGCAAACGTTTTTGTTGCCCCGAGTGCTCAGTCGCCCACAAACCACGCTCGGATTTACCCTGTGGGCAGGGCTGCTGGGCACCACAGAACGATGCCGTCTCCATAGAATTGCGGGTCACTTGCCGCTGGCAGTTCCCAACAGGGGCTGCAGCGTTTCAGGCCCGGACCACGGGCTGTGAAGTGCTTCGGAGATGTCGTCTTGAGGAAGTCCCATTGGCCAGTGGCTGCGCTTGCAATAAGCCTCGCGGCACCGTTGGCAGCACAGACCCCCACTAAGCCCGACGCTGCTGCAGAGGCCGCCGCTGCCATGGAGCGTGCCAAACGGCAGGCCGCGGGCCCCATGCGCATCATCCTGGAGGCGAGCAAAGCTCGGCGCAAACCGGGCGACGGTGATACCGCAGCCGTCGCAGCTGCGCCGCCCGCGGCTGCAAGCTCTGACCTCAGCAGCGTGAAGTCTGTGGCCAGCAGACAGGCAGCTCCTGCAGCTGGCGCCAACACATCAGCCGGCACCGCGGCCAGTCCACTGGCCAACCCGATAGCGGCGCCAGCAACAACAACAGCACCAGCGACGGCTGCGCCGGTTGTGGCGCCACTGGTGCCGGCGACGAGCCCCGATGCTTCAGCCGCAAGGGCCGGTGCCAGCACCGATCGTGTGGCTACCCAGGTCACCCTGGACGCTGGCGCTCTGGGCACCAAGTCCGCAACCGCCGCCGTGTCTGGTTTGGAGTCGTCCTCCGTGGTGGGGCCCATCGTGGCGCCCTTGGCCGTTGCGCCCCAGACAACAGTTCCGCAGATGCAGGCCAGCGATCGGGTGCGTCTGCTGTCGATGGTGGAACCGGAGCTCCCGCAACGCATGCTGGAAGAGATGGGGCGCAATGCCACGGTTCTGGTCGATTTGCGTCTGCGCGCGGATGGCAGCGTGGCATCGGTCGAATTGGCATCTCCCGCGCCCCGAGGAATGTTGAGGATGTTGGCGCCTACCCTGGAGCTGTGGAAGTTTGCGCCCCTGACATCGCAGCGCACCCACCGCATCGAACTGCTCTTCAACGTCGAACGCTGATCTGGGTTGTCCAGGTGCTGGCCGGCGCGATGCCTGCCGACCTCCGGCCCCTTGCAGTGCATGCCGGCGCGCTTTCAGCTGCGCAGCAGCGTCAGCGCCCGGTCCATGCCACCGCTGGTGATGGAAATCATGGCGCGCTCCATCACGGCCGGCTTGGGGTGAAAGGCAATCGACAAGCCCGCCACCGACATCATCGGCAGGTCGTTGGCGCCGTCCCCCACAGCAATGGTCTCTTCCGGTGTGAGGCCCAGCAGCTCGGCCACTTCCAGCAGCACACGACGCTTTTCGTCTCCGTCGACGATTTCACCCCAGGGTCTGGGCACCAGGCCACCGGTCAGGCAGGGGCCGTGCGGCCCCTCTTCGGTTTGCAGCATGTTCGCCCGGGCAAAGTCCAGCCCCAGACGGCCACGGATGCGTTCGCTGAAAAAGGTGAAGCCACCGCTGACCAGAAGTGT
>JAYTVT010000001.1:0-33982 GCA_043743835.1 Betaproteobacteria bacterium | reverse complement strand
AGTTCTGCGGCACGCCCATCGCGCGAGCACCACAGGGCAGTCGGCGAAGCCGACCGACACAGCATGAGCCCACACAGGGTACCGCCTGCCGCGACGCGCTGATGCAGGTTCGTCGAACGACCGCAATGCGCCGTAAGGCGAAGTCACTACCAGCCGCTGGAAAAGCGAGTCATGGCAAACGGGTACTACGCAGGAAAGCAATCCGCCGCACCTGCTCAGGGGTACCCAGCCACTCCATCGGCATCGAGCCCATGTGCCAGCCCGACGCGACTCAGTTCAGCTCAGCGCTTCGTCCAACACTTCCACCCAATGCCGCACGGGCGTGGTCGTGCCCGTCTGCAGGTGCTGGATGCAACCAATGTTGGCGCTGACGATCACCTGCGGCTCCAGCGGCGCCAGGTTCTTCAGCTTGCGGTCACGCAGCTGGTAGGCCAACTCGGGCTGCAAGACGCTGTAGGTGCCCGCGCTGCCACAGCACAGGTGGGGCTCAACGCTGGCCAGGCTGACTTCAAAACCCAAGTTGTTGAGGTGCGTTTCCACGCCCCCGCGCAGTTGTTGGCCATGCTGCAGCGTGCAGGGTGGATGGAAGGCCAGACGCTTGGTCTTGGGGCCGCGCAACTTAGGCGCCAGGCTCTCCACCAACGACGGCAACAGCTCGCTGATGTCCTGGGTCAATTCGCTCACGCGGCGGGCCTTGTCAGCGTAATCAGGGTCATGCGCCAAGGCGTGGCCGTATTCCTTCACCGTGACACCACAGCCGCTGGCGTTCATCACGATGGCCTCCACCCGACCCTGCGACGTCAGCCCCTGCACCAGCGGCCACCACGCGTCGATGTTGCGCCGCATGTCGGCCAAGCCGCCCTCGGCGTCATTCAAGTGCGTGCGGATGGCACCGCAGCAGCCAGCGCCATCGGCCACCAGGGTTTGCACGCCAGCGGCGTCCAGCACGCGCGCGGTGGCGCTGTTGATGTTGGGCATCATCGATGGCTGCACACAGCCCAGCAGCATCAAGACCTTGCGCTTGTGCTCGCGGGTAGGCCACTGGTGCGCCCTGGCGCCGCCCGGAGCTGGCACCTTGTTCTTCAGCGCTGCTGGAAGCAAAGGGCGCAGCATCTGCCCCACCTTCATGGCCGGCCCAAACAGGGGCGAGGTCAGGCCTTCTTTGAGCAGCCAGCGCACCGCCTTTTCTTTGGCTGGGCGCTCGACACGGGCCTCGACAATCTGACGCCCGATGTCCACCAAGTGCCCGTATTGCACCCCGCTGGGGCAGGTGGACTCGCAGTTGCGGCAGGTCAGGCAGCGGTCCAGGTGCTGCTGCGTGCTGCGCGTGACGGGTGCACCTTCGAGCACCTGTTTCATCAGGTAGATGCGGCCGCGCGGCCCGTCCAGCTCGTCACCCAACAGTTGGTAAGTGGGGCAGGTGGCGGTGCAAAAGCCGCAGTGCACACATTTGCGCAGGATGGCTTCAGCCTCCTGCCCTTGGCGAGTGCCTTTGAATTCGGGTGCGAGTGTGGTTTGCATCAACAGGCTCTTGGCCGATCAGGCCAGCGTGTAGCTCAAGGCCCAGTAGTGGCCAAAGTCGGTCCACTGGGGCTGGCGGGCCCGCACACCGATGGCGGCAAAAGCCTCCTGCGGGGTGGGGAAGTTTTTCAGAACCTCGTGTTGGCTGCCGTCGTCCAGCGAGCGCATTTGATAGGTGTTGCCGGCTTCGTCGCGGCGCGTGATGGGCAGGTTGCTGGTTTGCACATAACTGTTGTCCAGCATGACCACACGGGCACCCGGCACCAGGCGCTGGTGCAGCAGGTCCAGCCAGGCGGGCAGCCGTGCCAGCAGCACATGGCTCCACCAGCAGCCGGCAAACGCGGCGTCAAAGGTCTGGCCTTCGATCTGCTGAAAACTGTAGGCGTCTACGGTGGCCATTTGCACACAGGCAGGCAAAGCTTTGTGCCGCGCCAGCGCCAGGGTTTCGGGGTTCAGGTCGGTGGCCAACCAGCCGTACGCTTCGCGCGCGGCGTGTGGCGTCCACCACCCCGTCCCGGTGGCCACCTCCAGCACCTTGCGGCCAGCGAACTGGGCCGGCAGCCAGGCTTCGATGGCGCGCAGGTCCGTCTGGCGCTCGGGCTTGAAGTAGACCCGCTCGTAGATGGCGGCGCGCTGCGCATAGTAGGCGCCCATGTCATCTTCTATGGCCATGTTCGTCCTTTGCCCAGGCCAGTCACAAACCCGGCACCAGCCGGCCGGGGTTGAAGATGCGCTGGGGATCAAAGGCGGTCTTGAGTTCGCGGTGGATGCGGTCCAGCGGCGGTTTCAAGGGCGCCCAGGTGCCGGCGGACTTGTCGCGTGACCGGAACAGCACCGCGTGCCCGCCCACCGAGGCTGCGGCTTCGCGCAGCGTTTGCGCCGGCGCGCTGGTGCAAATCCAGCGCTGGGCACCGCCCCACTCCAGCAGCTGTTCGCCCGACAACTTCAGTGCCGGAGCGGTGGCGGGCACCGACAACCGCCACAGGCTGGCGCCGCCATCCACCGCGCGCGACGCGCCAGCAAAAAACTCATCGCTGTGGTCGCGCAGGCCTTGCCAGAAGGGCTGCGCCGTCTCTGTCGCGATCAGCTCGCCGCCGATCAGCGTTTGCGCGGCCTTGACGGCAGCCACTGCGCCGGACAAGCGCAGCACCAGCATGCCGTCCCACCACGCGCTGGCGTTCAGCGGCAAAGGCTGACCACCCCATTCGTTGAGCCGGCGAATGGCGGTGGGGGCGTCCATTTCCAGGCGCAGGGTCACCGTGGCCGGCGCCACCGGCAATACCTTGAGCGACACCTCGCAGATGACCCCAAAGATGCCCATGCTGCCGGCGAGCACGCGTGACACGTCGTAGCCGGCCACGTTTTTCATCACCTGGCCGCCGAAGGTCAGCAGTTCGGCTCGGCCGTTGATCATCGTGGCGCCCAACACGTAGTCGCGCAGCCCACCCACGCTGGAGCGCGCCGGGCCTGCCAGCCCGCTGGCCACCATGCCACCCACCGTGCCACCGGCGGCAAAACGCGGGGGCTCAAAGGGCAGGCATTGCCCTTGTTCGGCCAGCGTGGCTTCTAGCGTGGCCAGTGGCGTGCCGGCCCTGACGGTCACCACCAGTTCGCTGGGCTCGTAGCTGCTGATGCCGCTCAGGGCCCGCAGGTCCAGCGGTTCGCCCACCGGTTCGCCACCATAAAACGCTTTGGTGCCGCCGCCGCGAATGTCCAGTGGCACGCGGTCGTTGGCCGCCACCTGCACCTGGTTGATCAGCCGCGACAGCAGCGGGTCGGCCACCATCTAGAAGCGCTCCAGTTCGGCAAAGGGCAAGAGGCCTTTCTTGACATGCATCTTGCCGTACTCGGCACAGCGTTGCAGCGTGGGGATGACCTTACCGGGGTTGAGCAACTCGGCGCTGTCAAAGGCGCGCTTGACGCAAAACATCTGCTCGCGCTCAGCCGGGCTGAACTGCACACACATGCTGCTGAGTTTTTCCACGCCCACGCCGTGCTCACCCGTGACGGTGCCGCCCATGGCCACGCTGGTTTCCAGGATGTCGGCGCCAAACAGCTCGCAGCGGTGCAGCTGGTCGGGGTCATTCGCGTCAAACAGGATCAACGGGTGCAGGTTGCCGTCGCCGGCATGAAAGACGTTGCAGCACTTCAGCTCGTACTTCTTTTCCATCTGTGCAATGGCCAACAGGATGTCGGCCAGGCGCTTGCGCGGGATGGTGCTGTCCATGCACATGTAGTCGGGGCTGATGCGGCCCGAGGCCGGGAATGCGTTCTTGCGCCCGCTCCAGAACGTCAGGCGCTGCTTTTCGTCTTTGCTGACTTCCATGCGGGTGGCACCGCAGCCTGACAACACGCCCAGCATGCGGTCGATCTCTTCGGCCACTTCTTCAGGGGTGCCGTCGCTCTCGCACAGCAATATCGCTTCGGCGCTGAGGTCGTAGCCGGCGTGAACATAGTCCTCCACCGCCGCCGTCATGGGCTTGTCCATCATCTCCAGGCCGGCTGGGATGATGCCGGCGGCGATCACCGCGGCCACCGCGTCGCCAGCTTTGCGGATGTCGTCGAAGCTGGCCATGATGCAGCGTGCCAACTGCGGCTTGGGCACCAGGCGAACGGTGACTTCGGTGGTCACGGCCAGCATGCCTTCGCTGCCCACGATCAAGGGCAGCAGGTCCAGGCCCGGCACGTCAAGCGCTTCGCTGCCAAATTCAACGGCCATGCCGTCGGCGGTGAAGCCGCGCACACGTAAAACGTTGTGCAGTGTCAAGCCGTACTTGAGGCAGTGCACGCCGCCGCTGTTTTCCGCCACGTTGCCGCCAATGGTGCAGGCGATCTGGCTACTGGGGTCCGGGGCGTAGTACAGGCCGAAGGGTGCGGCGGCTTCGCTGATGGCCAGGTTGCGCACACCGCACTGCACGGTGGCGGTGCGCGCCAGGCGGTCGATCATGACGATCTTGTTGAATTTGGCCAGGCTCAGCGTCACGCCCAAGGCGTGCGGCATTGCGCCGCCCGAGAGGCCGGTGCCGGCACCCCGCGCCACCACGGGTACCTGCAGCGCGTGGCAGGCCTTGAGCACTGCGGCCACCTGCGCTTCGTTCTCAGGCAAGACCACCACCAAAGGCATCTGGCGGTAAGCGGTCAGGCCATCACACTCATACGGCGTGGTGTCCTCGCTGTGCCACAACAGCGCATGGGCCGGCACCAGCGGCGCCAGCGCTGCCACCACCTGGGCTTGGCGAGCGGCGCGGTCACCAAAGGCTGCCGCGGCAGACAGAGCGGCCTGGCCTGGGGCGTCAACGCTGGCGTTCATGGGCGGGGGTCCTTGACAGCCGAGGGTGAGACACGGCCTGCCCTGGACTTTACGATGCTCTGGCTGACAGTTCGCTGAGCCTGCCACACGTCAAAGTCAGAACGCTTGTGATCGCAACGCAGCGAATGTGGCCTGGCGATCAGATGCAACCATCCAGGTCCGTCCGTCAAGGGCCGGCGGGTTGGCCCGTGAACACCGTCAGCACGCCGGTGTAGCCATAGAGGTGGTGCCGGGCGATCTCGCCGGCCGCAAAGAAGCCCACCAAAGGCACGTCGCCCAAGGCGTGCTGGACCAGCTTCAGCTCGGCCGATGGCCCGCCAAAGTGCGCCCCGCCCCGCCCCGAACAGCTGATGTAGACGGCGCCCAGAAGCCCCCGGGGCTCTGGGTGCAGCGGCGCGCCAGCGCCTGACAATGCCGGCTCACTGGGAGACTCGATTTCTTCGCGTATCTCACTGCAAATGCGCACCAGGTCTCGTCGGGCAGCAGCCACGTCACGGCGGCAAAACGCCAACTTCATGCCGGGCTGCAAGAGCTCGCCCACAGCCACCAGTTGCTTGGCAGGATCCACACCCACCAAGTGACGCACCCGGGTGTCGGCGCCAAACTGGGCACCGCGCGCCAGGGCGGTGTCGTGCTCGTCGGTCAGACCCACCAAGGTGGCGCGCAACAGCGGCACCGCCTGTTGACGGTCGTCCAGACTGGCCAGACCCAAGTCCGACAGCAGGGCTTGCAGGGCCGGCTGACCATCCAGTTGGCTGACCACGTTGCGTTCGCAGGCCGTGATGCGCCGCGACGGGCCCAAGGGCTGGCAACCTTGGGTGACCCGTGAAACCACGCTCACGCTGGGGGCAAAAGCCACGCCCGACAAACCGCCCTGCCACACGCCGTCGGCCAGGTGAACCGCAGCGTCTCGTGCGGCTGACAAGCCGCCAAACAGGTAACCCGAGCTGGTGCGGTGGCTCAACTCTTGGATCAGTTCACCCAAGTCAGCGGTGGCCGGGTCGGCGTGAACCAGGGCACTGAAAGGATCGATGCGGTGCAGCTTACGTGCGCCGGAGAAGACTTCGAAGCTGTTCGGGTCCAAGTCACCCAACATCAGCACCAGCGCTGGCTCGTCGAAGTACTCGACGCCTGTAGCGGCCACGCCCACACCCACGCTGCCCACCCACGACGCGCCAGGCCACTGGGCCTGCAGGGCCGCCAGCAGCGCCTGCGCGTGGGCGGTGTAGTGGTCGGTGAAGTAGACGATGCCCAGCGTCAGGGCTGCGGTTTGGCCTTCGGCTTGGCGTGCCAGCCACTGCCCCTCGATCTGGGCGGTGGCCAAGGCCAGTGCCTGGGGCCACTGCGGATGGGTCGCATGGCCCAGCAAAAACCGCTTCATGGGCACGATGGCACTGGGTGGACGGGCGGCGCGAACGGCGCCGGCGCCGTGGCTTGCCCTTTCACCGCCGGGTCTTGGACGAACGTGGCTTGGGCGTGGCAGTCGCCGCCCGTGCCGCTTTAGCGGGCAACGAGGCCGCCTTCTTGAAGGCGTCTGCGGCGGTGTCCATCGATGTCTTGACCATGCCTGCGGCCATCGATTTGGCCGATTCGGCAGCGCCGTCCTTGACCGCCTTGGTGGCCAATTCGGTGAACTGTTGCGTCAGCGCGCCCCACCATTGCAAGGGATCAACGGCCTGCGCAGCAGGTGCCGCAGCGGCGGTCTTGCGTGGTGCTGGCTTGGTTCGGGCTCGCACGGGTGCTGGCGGTGCCGCTGGCGCGGCCACTGGCGCCGCGCTGAATCCTGGCACCTTGATCTTGAGCGACTCGGCCAGGTCAGCCAGTGGCAGGTTCATGGTCTGCAGTGTCGACAGCGTCATGCGCTGCACCTCCAGCGCCTGGATCGTGGCGGCCAGCAGCTTGCTGTTCTGCTCCAGCCAAAACTGCACCGTCTTGAGTTCCTGGATGCGTTTTTCCAGTTCTTCGGGGTTCAGCGTGGGCGCAATCCACTGGCCCATGTTGGGCACACCGGCCCCTGCGTTCTTGAGCAAGCCCTGCAAAAAGTCAAAGCCCGGCACCATGCGCGCCAGATCGGGAGCACCAGTCATGCGCTTTTCTCCTTGGGATGGTTCATGCGGTGGGGCATTGTGCGCCGCTTGCGCCGTCTCAAAGCTGACACCGGCAGGCTGGCTCTAACGCTTGAAGGCCACCCGGTCAACCTTGAATCCACGCTGTTCCAACAGCTTGGGCAGTGACTGCGGCCCGGTCATGTGCAGGGCCCCCACCGCCGCAAAAACCCGCCGACCCTGCTTGTGCAGGGCTTCAATGCCGTCAGCCAGCGGACCGTTGCGTTCATCGTTGAGCTTGCGCATCAGGGCCCGGTCGGCTTCATCGGCGACGCACTCGCACCAGTTTTCATAGGCCTCCAAAGCCGCCACATCGCCTTGGTCCCAGGCCGTGGCCAGTTTGTCCAGCACCCGCCGCGCGCTCTGATCTTCCAGTTGTTGCAGACTCTGCTCGAGCAGGGTCTGCGCTTCGGCTTCGTCAGTCGGCACCAGCGCCTGAACCTGCGCCGCGGCCGACTCCAGCGCCACCACCCGGCGGCCTTGGCTGCGCCCCTGCGCCACCAGCACCTGTTCCAGCGCATAGCTGGCGTCCATGCCCAGCCAGCGTGCCTCCAACACCGTCAAGGTGGTGGCTTGCAAAACGGGGTGCAGCGCAGCCAGTGCCTCGGTGGCCAGGCAGGCCCGCTCAAAGGCCTGCGCCAGACGCCGCTGCAGGGCTTCGGGCAGGGCTTGGGGCGGGCGGATGTCGGCCATGGCCTGGACCAGCGCCGGGTCGCTGGGGTCCACTTCCAAAGCCAACACGTCGCTGGCGCGCAAAGCTGCGCTGACCTGGGGCCCCAGTTTGCGCCACTGTGGCTTGCCCACATGCAGCGTCCCAAACAAGATCACGGTGCGCCCGTCCCGGGTGGCGCGCCACATCATGCCGCGGTCTTTGGGCGCGGCTGCGGACTCGGGCGGCGTGGGGATGGGCGGTGGGCACGCCGCCTTGGGCAAGGCCATGGCGGTGGCGGGTGTGGCGGGCGCTTGCGCCAAGACCGCTGATCCCGGCAGCAACGTCAAGATCAGGGTCAACAGCAGCCCCAGAGGCTGTGCGTTGGGCCAGGTCCACCATCTCATCGTCCGCCCCCTTGCAATTGGACGCGCAAGACGCCCGCCTCTTGCTGCCACCGCAACCGGCCCAGCACATCCATACCCAGCAAGGGCGAACTCAGCTTGGGCAGCGCCGCCATGCGCAGCCGGTCGACGCGCACACCACCGTCGAGCACCAGGTCACCCACCACCACCTGGCCCTGAACCAGACCACCGGCGGTGTTGGACTGCATGCTGCCCTCCACTACCAGCCCCAGTTCGCGGGCCAGCGCCATGGGAATGGCAGTGCCGGTGGCGCCAGTGTCGACCAAAAACTCCACGTCCCTGCCGGCCAGGCGGCCCTTCCAGTGGTAGTGCCCGTCGTCGCTGCGGCGAATCTCCACGTTTTGTCCGTCCACCACAAAACGGGTCGCCCGCTGCTGGCTTTGCCAGGCCTGCACCCCCAAGCTCAGGCCCAGCGCCAGCAGCAGCCAGACCGTGCTGTGTTTGAGCCATCCCGGCATCTCGGCCATGCGCTGGTGCCGACTCAGGCGTCCACCGGCAGCGCGGCCACGCGCTGGTCGATGGCGCCAAAGACGCTGTGGCCCGATGCGTCGTGCATGTCGATGCGGATGGTGTCGCCAAACTGCATGAAGGCGGTTTGCGGCGCGCCGCTTTCAATGGTTTCGATGGCCCGCTTTTCAGCCACGCAGGAATAGCCCTTGGCCCAGTCCTTGTTGCTGACGGTGCCGCTGCCAACGATGCTGCCAGCGCGCAGGCGCCGGGTCTTGGCCACGTGGGCGATCAGTTCACCGAAGTGAAAGGTCATTTCCGGGCCGGCGTCGGTCAGGCCCACCTGCCGACCGTTCCACACGCTTTGCAAGGGCAGGTGAACCCGGCCACCTTGCCAGGCGCTGCCCAGTTCGTCGAGCGTCACGGCCACCGGGCTGAACGCTGTGGCCGGCTTGCTTTGCAAAAAGCCGAAACCTTTGGCCAGTTCGGCGGGGATCAAGTTGCGCAGGCTCCAGTCGTTGACCAGCATCAGCAGGCGCACGGACTCCAAAGCACTGTGCGGGGTGGCGCCCATGGCCACGTCGGCGGTGACCACGGCCACTTCGGCTTCGAAGTCGATGCCCCAGTCGACGCTGGCAAACACCGCGTCGTCACAGGGGCCCAGAAAGTCATCGCTGCCGCCCTGGTACATCAGCGGGTCTTGGTAGAAGCTGGCCGGCACTTCAGCGCCCCGCGCCTTGCGCACCAGTTCCACGTGGTTGAGATAGGCCGAGCCGTCTGCCCACTGGTGGGCGCGTGGCAGAGGCGCCATGCAATGCCGGGGGTCAAAGGCGAATGCATGCCGGGCTTTGCCACCATTGAGGGTGGCGTACAGGTCTTCGAGCTGGGGCGAAACAAAGTTCCAGTCGTCCAAAACCTGTTGCAAGGTGGTGGCCATGCCAGTGGCAAAGTGGGCGGTGGTGAGGTCGCGCGAAACCACGGCCAGTTGGCCGTCGCGGGACCCGTCTTTCAGCGTGGCAAGCTTCATTCGACAACAAGCCGCGCCAAGCGCGGCAGGCTTTGATGGTGGTGGCACTATTGTGGGGTGACCGCCGCCCGCTTTTTACCCTCTGCCTGGAGTAGATCGCTGCCACCGCCCCGCCTGCGCGCCGCCGGGGTGCTGGCGGCCACCGTGTTGCTGCTGCACCTGTGGATGCTGGGCTCGGTACCCAAGGCGGCAGGCCCGGGCTGGCGCGCCGAGCCGGCCAGGACGGTGCAGGTTCGTCAGGTCACGCGCCCGGTTACCGCCCAAGGCGAGCGCCAGCCACAGCGATCAGCGGCCGCTGATGGTCTATCCGCTCTATCCGCGGCGGCCGCACCGGCACCCCGAACGCGCATGGCTGACCTACAAGTCACCGCCAACCCGCAAGAAAGGGCTCGCGGTGGCACCTCCTCGCAAGGCCGGCCGGAGGCGCTGGTCGGAACCACAGCCGTAGCCATGGCGCTCAGCGCGAACGCATCTGCCCAACCCGCGTTGGAACCTGAACCGCCCGCAGCTGAGCCCAGCCCTGACCCGGGCGGTCAAAACGTTCCCGTTTACCAGACCCGCTTGCCCCCAGCGCAAACTCTGGTCTTTGACCTGCGCCGCGCTGGCGCCAGCGGCCGCGCCGAATTGGATTGGCAACCCTCAGGTAGCCATTACCAGCTGACGATGCAGGGCCACGCACTGGGCGCACCGCAGCTGGCCTGGACCAGCCTGGGCGGCCTGGATACCACCGGTCTGGCCCCACTGCGCCACACCGAGAGTCGGCGCGGCCGCGATCTGCGCGCTGTCAATTTCCAGCGCGACGCCGGTCGCGTCACCTTCAGCGGGCCGCAGATCGAGTATCCCCTGGTACCCGGTGGGCAGGACCGCTTGAGCTGGATGGTGCAACTGGCTGCGGTGATGGCCGCCAACCCCAGCTTGGCGCAGGCCCAGGCTCAGGTGTCCATCTGGGTGGTGGGCACCCGTGGCGACGCCGACGTGTGGACCTTCACCGTACAGGACCGGGTCGCGCTGGACCTGCCCATCGGCCGGGTCGAAGACACCATCCACCTGGTGCGTGAACCACGCCGGCCCTACGACACCCAGGTGCATGTCTGGCTGGATCCAGCACGCCACCACCTGCCGGCCCAAGCCTTCTTGATGGTGCGCGCCACCGGCGTGGGCACAGAGTTTCGGCTGCGCGACTTGAAATGAGGGTCCTGGCGCCTCAACTCCAGCGTCAGGAGGTTCACGTCATGCAGATGCTCTACAACTCCGACAGCTTTGTCGTGGTTCAGTTTTGGTCTGACCCCGAAGCCGGAGTCGACGCCGTTCAGCCGCGCGGCTATGAAATTGTCGACAAGCTGGCCGGCAAGGAGATTTATTTGCACGGGGCTGTCGCCGAATCGTTCCAACGCGGCGTTGAGGCTCTGGTGCAGCAGGGCCCACGGGAAGAAGACCTGGACGCGTTCATTGCCGGTTTCACGGTGCTGGCGCAACAGCCCGTCTTGTTGCACTGACGAGATTCGCCGTTACCAAGGGCGGGGCTTGTCGGGTGGCCTGCGCTGGGCCAAGATCAACACCGAACCAACCCGGCCCTTTCAAGGCCGGGTCTGCGCATGAGGAACCCCATGGCCAGAGCCCTTGCCGAATCGCGCTGCCTGCAGTCACCCGGTTTGGTCGACGCCCCGGTGATGGACGTCTTGTGTTCGCACTTTGTGCTCACACTCACGCTGCGCCAGGCGGGCCGGTTCAACCTGCGGCGCGACTGGAACAGCTTGCTGTCCTTGGTGGGCCGGCATTTGGTCTGGCCGGCCCCCGTGCTGGCCCGTGTGCGCACCTTCCTGGCGCAGCGCTGCAAGGGCAATCCGCAGTGGAAAGGCCATGAGGCGCTGTCCGATCAAGCCTTTGTCGACAAGTACGGCCCCTGGCGCGGCCCCTACGAAGAAAGCACGCTGTTCTTCTACATCGACGAGGTCATCAAGGACGCGCCAAAAGACTTGCTGACAGTCTTGTCCACCACCTGCGAATGGCTGGCGCGGCGGCTGAAAAAAGAGCACACGCTGGTGCAAAAGAACATCGATTCGCTGGCTGGACTGCTGCAGCTCAACCCCGCCGAACGGGCCTTGCTGCTCTACGGCACGCTGGCCCGTTACCAACGCGATCTGCGCGGCTTGTTGGTGGAGTTCAAGGTCAGCAATGCCCAAGAAGCCTATGCCGCGCTCGCGGCGGTCGCCGGCGTGGAAGCACGCGACGTCGGCGAAGCCCTGCGCGCCGGCTCACGCCTGGAACGCATCGGCATGGTCGAGAACCTGATCTCGGAGCAAAACATCACCGACCTGGCCGACCTGATGAAGGTCAGCGAGCAGCTGCCGCCGGTGCTGATGCGCGAGTACCGGGTGCCAGGCGAACTGATGGCGGTGTTCACCCGCCCCGTACCCAAGAGCGATCTTCAGGTCAGCGATTTTGCCTTTGTCGAAGACGACGTTCGGGTCATGACCTCGCTGCTGCGCAACGCCACCCAGCGCAAGGAGCCGGGCGTGAACGTGCTGCTCTACGGCCCGCCGGGCACCGGCAAGACCGAATTGGCCAAGGTCTGCGCCGCCGCCGCTGGGCTGAATTTGTATGAAGTGGAAAACGCCGACCGCGAAGGCAACAGCCTGTCCGGCCGTGACCGCTACCGCAGCCTGCAGATCAGCCAGGTCTTCCTGAAGAGCAGCCCCGATGTGGCCCTGCTCTTTGACGAGGTAGAAGATGTGTTTCCGCCCATCAGCGGCGAAGCCGCGCAGATCATGGCTCGCCTGGACAGCAGTGACGCCCCCTCCAGCGGCGCCAGTGGCAGTGTCAGCGGCAAGGCCTGGGTCAACCAGATCCTGGAAACCAATCCCGTGCCGGTGATCTGGGTCACCAACCGCATTGAACAGATCGACCCCGCTTTTCGACGCCGCTTTCAGTACCACCTGCTGCTCAAGAGCCCCCCACCCGGCGCCCGCGAAGGGCTGGTGACACGCGCCCTGGCTGGCGCCGTGGTCAGCGAAGGCTTTTGCGCCAAGCTGGCCGAGCGCCGCGCGCTCACGCCGGCACAGATTCGCACGGCGGTTCGTTTTGCCCGCCTGGCCCAGCCCGACGCAGCAGAACCGGCGGCTTTTGAGGCGCTGATCGAACGCCAGTTGGCCAATGCCGACAAGGCGCTGGGTACTGCCAAGTCCGAGCGCGGGGCCCGAGCGGTGGTCACCGACTACGACCTGTCCTTGCTCAACATCGAATCGCGTTTTGAGCTGCCCCGCGTCATAACGGCGCTGCAACGCAGGGGCCACGGCACGCTGTGTTTCCACGGCGCACCGGGCACAGGCAAAACGGCGCTGGCCGAACACATTGCACAAGCGCTGCAGCGCCCCCTGATGGTGCGGCAAACCAGCGACATCGCCAGCAAGTACGTCGGCGAGACCGAGCAAAACATGGCCAAGATGTTTGAAGAAGCCAGCACCGAAAATGCCGTGCTCTTGCTGGACGAAGCCGACAGCTTTTTGCGCAGCCGGCGTTTGGCCGAACGCAACTACGAGGTCACGGAAGTCAACGAAATGCTGCAAGGCATGGAGCGTTTTGCCGGCGTCTTCATCTGCACCACCAACCTGTTTGAAGAGTTGGACGAAGCCGCGCTGCGACGCTTCACGTTCAAGATTCGGTTTCAGCCGCTCAAGGCAGAACAGCGGGTGCGCATGTTCACGGCCGAGGCGCTTGCCGGCGACGAGCAGCGGCTTACCGCAGAGCAGATCGATCGACTGGCAGCACTGGACCAGCTGGTGCCGGGCGACTTTGCAGCCGTCCAGCGGCAAGTGGACATCCTGGGCGACGTGCTGTTGCCCGACGAGTTTCTGTCCCAGCTGGAGGGTGAACATCGGGTCAAACCGGAAGTTCGCCAGCGAAGGGGCATCGGGTTCAAGTCAAGTTGAGTCCCGCGGCGGCCGGGCTGCATGCCACACCTGCCGGGAAGGGACTTCACGGAACCTGCAGCTCCCCGTTGCTGAAGCCAGGCCGCTCCTCAAGCCTTCATCCGAGCCGCCGATAACCCCGCATGGGGTCATTCATGGCAGAGATCGTGGCGCAGGTCGCGGGTTCGATTTTGGGGCTACTGCTGTCCGTCAGTCTGCTGGCGCTGCTGGTCGCTTTGGTCGTCATGCATCGGCTTCAGGGTAGTCGCCGTCGCCTGCGCTCCAACCTGCAGAACATGAACTCTGAGCTTGAAGAGTTGCGAGGCCGCGACCCCTTGACGGGTTTGTTGAACCGCACCGAGCTCGAAGCCCTGCTCGAGCCCGAAGTCAACAGGGCAGACCAAGACAGCAGCAGCCTGAGCCTGATCTACCTGGGCTTGGATGGGTTTCGACCCATCAACGAGGCCTACGGAATGCGCGTCGGAGATGGCCTGCTGGTGGCGGTGGCACAGCGCCTGCAGGCCTTCCGTGGTGACGGAACACCGGTTGCGCGCGTTGGGGGTGACGAATTTGTGCTGGTGCTCAGATCCGGCCTGCCCACGGCCGGTCCGACCGCCGCTTCGCTGCTGCAAGCTCTGGGCCAAGCTTTTCAAGTCGAAGCGCTGAGTCTGAAGGTCACCGCGTCCGTTGGCGTCGCGTGCTACCCAGACCACGGTTCACGTCCCCGACTGCTGAGCCAGGCCGCCCTGGCCATGCGAACGGTGAAACACGGCGGTGGCAATGCCCATGCCCTGTACGACCCCGCCATGGGCGTGACGATGCGCGAACACTCGGAACTGCTGCAGGACTTGCGCCTGGCCTTGGCACGACATGAGTTTCAGCTCTACTACCAACCCAAGATCGATGCCCGCACCCTGCAGAACACCGCCGTTGAGGCGCTGCTGAGATGGCAACATCCGCGCCGCGGGATGATCAGTCCTGCGGTCTTCATCCCGATGGCGGAAAAACACGGCCTGATTTGCGAGATAGGCCTGTGGGTGATTGAAGAGGCCTGCCGACAGGCTGCGCAGTGGCGCGAAGCCGGCATGCGCATGCGCATTGCCGTCAACCTCTCAGGCCACCAACTGCGGCGCGACGACCTGGTGCAGCAGATCGAAGCTTCACTGGCTCGTCACCACATCCCTGCCAATCGTTTGACCTGTGAAATCACCGAGACGGTGGCAATGGAAGACACGGCGGTCACCCGTGATGCGTTCGAGCGCTTGCGCCGCTGTGGTCTGCACGTGTCGATCGACGACTTCGGCACTGGCTACTCGAGCCTGGCCGCCTTGCGCAGGCTGCCGGCTGCCGAGCTCAAGGTGGACCGCGCCTTCGTTCAAGACCTGGCCAACAGCGAAGACGCTCGCAGCATCGTGCGCGCCATCGTGCAAATGGCCCACTCGCTGCAGTTACGGGTGGTTGCAGAAGGGGTGGAAACCGAAGCCCAACGCGACGCCCTGCTGAAGTTGGGCTGCGACGAGCTTCAAGGCTACCTTTTTGCCAAGCCCATGACCGCGACAGTGTTGGCGCTGTGGGCCGATGGTGACAACGCGGTTGCAGGGCCCATGTTTCGCCCATCCCTGTTTGACCCCACAGCCCCAGCCCCGCTGCTTGAAATGGAATCAGCGCCGAGGTGAGCCCTGTTCCCATACCGAAGTTTTCACACTTCAGGGTGAGTCATATTCACTTTCGGTAGTTCTCGGTCAGTGAGATGATCGGCGACTTGGTACCTTGTCAACCCTCCCCCCCCTGAAAAATGCCAAGCGGTGAGTCTTCACTGTTGCTGTGGCTGATGGCGATTGTGGTCACCCTGCTGGGTGCCCACATCTTCATCGCGTGGGTTCGCCGCGCCCAAGGGCCGGGTTCCTGGCGCGCAGCGACCTTGGCTGGCGTGGCCATGGGCCTGGGGTTGACGTGCTCGATGCTGCTGACCATGTCCGCCGAAGCGCTGCCCTTTCCACTGGGCTATCGCTGGCTGCTGGTACCCGCTTTGTGGCTGCTGCCGCTGGCACTTTGCGTGCCACTTGCGTGGTGGCTGATGCGACGTCGCGACTGGCTGACCCTGGTGGTCTGCAGCCTGTTGCTGACCGCCATCGCCATCGCCGTGCAAGCGGGTTGGGTCGTTGCTGCGGGCTTGCGCCCAGGCTTGCGCTGGAATTTTGTCTGGGTATCGGCCGCTGTCGCGGTCCAGATCCTGGGCTTCTTGGCGGGTTTGTGGATGGCGTTTTCGGACGCCAGCAGCGACGGCGACCGCAAAACCTTGTGGCGCGCCGGTGCTGCCGCTTTGATCGTGTTGTCAGTAGTGGCCGGTCAAGAGTGCATGGTTTCGGCTGTTAACCTGCTCACCCAGGTTGGCTCCATCTACCAGCGCGAGGCCTCTTCGACCTGGCTGTGCCTGATCGCCGGCGCCTTGGTGCCCATCATGATGGGCATGGCCGCGCTGGACATTTGGCTGCGCAACCGGGTGGACCGCCAAAACCGGCGCAGCAAGTCCACGTTTGGCACCGAGCTGAACATGCCCCAGCGCCGCAAACGTCGGCGCAAGTACCGCCCGATCTGAGCTGTGGCGGCCCAAGGGCCGTCATCCAACGGCGGCTAGAGTTGCTCCCAAGGCAGCCCGTCATGGCGCCAGCCATTGAGGCGCCCACGCTTGAACTGATCATCCAGATCGCCTTCAAAGCCATGCAAGACGTTGACCACCTGTTCAAAACCGGCCGCTTCCAGCGCCAGCCCAGCGTCCACGGTGCGCTTGCCTGATCGGCACAGCAGCACCACCGGCTTGTCCAGCTGGCCGCCTTCGCGCCGCACCTGTTCAACAAAAGCCTGCGGGTGGGCTTGCATCTCGGGGTACTCGTACCAGGCGATGTGCACCACACCAGGCGGATGCCCCACATAGAGATACTCGATCTCCATGCGCACGTCGACAAACAAGGCTTCGGGGTGGGCCTGCAGAAACTGCCAGGTCTGAACGGGAGTGAGATGCTTCATGCGCGTGGGCTTGACAGGCTTCCTACAATGGTTGGCATGAACGCTTCAACTGGTCTGCCGGGGTCGGCCCCCAAGAACGCCACCGCCGTGTCCTACACCCGGGGCGCTGCCTTGGCCGCCATTTTGCAGCAGCGCATCGCCATCATTGACGGCGCCATGGGCACCATGATCCAGCGCTACAAGCTGACCGAAGCTGATTTTCGGGGCGAACGCTTTGCCCAACACAGCAAAGATCTCAAAGGCAACAACGACCTGTTGGTCATGACCCGCCCCGACGTCATTCGCGAAATCCACGCGCAGTATCTGGCCGCGGGTGCCGACATCATCGAGAGCAACACCTTTGGCGCCACCAGCATTGCGCAGGAAGACTACGCCCTGGGCCACATCGCACGCGAAATGAACGTGGCGGCGGCCCGGGTTGCGCGCAGCGCCGCAGACGAGTACAGCACGCCCGACAAACCGCGCTTTGTGGCGGGCGCTCTGGGGCCCACGCCCCGCACCGCCAGCATCAGCCCCGACGTGAACGACGCCGGGGCCCGCAACGTCAGCTTTGACCAACTGCGCGACGCTTACCGCGAGCAGGCCGAAGGTCTGCTGGAAGGCGGTTGTGACCTGTTCCTGGTGGAAACCATCTTTGACACGCTCAATGCCAAAGCGGCCATCTTTGCACTGGACGAATTGATGGAAGACACCGGCGAGCGCCTGCCGGTGATCATCTCAGGCACCGTGACCGACGCTTCGGGGCGCATCCTCAGCGGGCAAACCGTGGCCGCGTTCTGGCATTCGGTGCGCCATGCCAAACCCTTGGCCATTGGCCTGAACTGCGCCTTGGGTGCGGCCGTGATGCGGCCCTACATCGAAGAGCTCTCCAAGGTGGCAACGGACACTTTTGTCAGCTGCTACCCCAACGCGGGCCTGCCCAACCCCATGAGCGAAACCGGCTTTGACGAAACCCCCGACGTCACCGGTGGCCTGATGGAAGAGTTCGCCCGCTCGGGCTTTCTCAACATCGCCGGTGGCTGCTGCGGCACCACACCCGACCACATCGCTGAAATCGCGCGCCGCCTGGGCCACTACCGCCCTCGTACACGGCACGACCCCCTCTTCACCAGCCTGCTGGCGGCCTGAAGGGTCAGATTTCCACCTTGGTGCCCAACTCGACGATGCGGTTGGTGGGCAGGTTCAAGAAGTCGGCCGCCGCGCCAGCGTTGCGGTGCATGCTGGCAAAGAGCTTTTCGCGCCACATGGCCATGCCGCCGCCAAAGGTGGGCACCACGGTGTCGCGGCTGAGAAAGTAGCTGGTTTCCATGTCGTCCAGCTGCACGCCGCGGCTGGCCAGCAGCTTCAGCGCCTCTGGCACATCGGGGTCGTTCTTGAAGCCAAAGTGCAACGTCACCTGCCAACAGTTGCGGCCCAAAGACTCAACCTGGCAACGCCGGTTGAAGCCGATCCAGGGCACCTCGTGGTGCATCACGGTGACGAACAGGTTTTGCTCGTGCAGAACCTTGTTGTGCTTGAGGTTGTGCAGCAGCGCAAAAGGTGTCGAACCCGACTCCGCACTGAGGAACACCGCCGTGCCCGACACCCGCACCGGCGGGCTCAGGAAGATGGACTCCAGGAAGGGTTGCAATTCGATGGCCTCATCGCGCATGCGGTCGGACATCAAACGGCGCCCTGCCTTCCAGGTCAGCATCAACGTGAACATGCCCACGCCAATGAGCAAAGGAAACCAACCCCCGTCGAGCACCTTGACCGCGTTGGCGGCGAAGAACACCAGGTCCACCACAAAGAAGAAGCCTGTTGCCGCCACACACAGCGCCAAGGGCAGCTTCCAGGCGTAACGAATGACAAAGAAAGTCATCACCGTGGTGATGGTCATGTCGATGGTCACAGCAATGCCATAGGCTGAAGCCAGCGCACTGCTGCTGCCAAACAGCACCACCGCAAACACCACGCAGCCATACAGCGCCCAGTTGACGAACGGCACGTAGATTTGACCGGTCTCGCGCACGCTGGTGTGCATGAGTCGCAAGCGCGGCACATAACCAAGCTGAACCGCTTGTTTGGTGACCGAGAACGCCGCGGTGATGAGCGCCTGGGACGCGATCACCGTGGCCGCCGTGGCCAAGCCGATCAAGGGAAACAACGCCCACTGCGGCGCCATCTCGTAAAAAGGGTTGCGCACATTTTCAGGGTGCAGCAGCAGCATGGCACCTTGGCCAAAGTAGTTCAGCACCAAAGCGGGCATCACCACCAGGATCCACGCCAGACGGATGGGCCGCTTGCCAAAGTGGCCCAGGTCGGCATACAGCGCTTCGGCGCCGGTCACGCACAGCACCACCGATGCCAGCGCTACGAAGGCCACCCCGGGTTGCGTCCAGATGAAGCCCAGCGCGTGGTGCGGGGAAAGTGCCCCCAACACCAAGGGGTTGCTGGCGATGTGCACCACACCCAGCACTGCCAGCACCACAAACCAGACCAGGGTGATGGGGCCAAACCAGCGGCCCACCACGGCCGTGCCGAAACGCTGTGCGGCAAACAAGGCGGTCAACACGACCAAGGTCACC
This sequence comes from Betaproteobacteria bacterium, assembly GCA_043743835.1. GTDB lineage: Bacteria > Pseudomonadota > Gammaproteobacteria > Burkholderiales > Burkholderiaceae_C > Rubrivivax. Next base: position 14,996 of record JAYTVT010000001.1, on the reverse strand, counting down.
GGCACCACGTAGCGGTGCAAGCCTGGCGCGGCAACCTCCAACCCTTCAACCGCCGACAGCACGCTGATGGCTGGCGTGATGACCCCGTCGCCAAAAAAGATGGCGGTGCCAAAAATACCCAGGATCAGCAAGCGCGCACGCAGCGCGGGCCGGTCTTTGACCGCCTGCGAGGCCAAGGCCAGCATGGCGATGAGGCCACCTTCGCCATTGTTGTCGGCGCGCAGAATCAGCGTGACGTACTTCAGCAGCACCACCACCGTCAGTGTCCAGAACACCAACGACAGCACACCCATGATGTTGTCCGGCGTCAAGGGCACACGCCCGTGGGCGAAGACCTCCTTCAAGGCGTACAGCGGGCTGGTACCGATGTCACCGTAGACCACCCCCACCGCTGACAGCGTCAGCGCGAACAGCGCGCCGGGCGCGGCAGGTCGGGCGGGCTGACTCATGAACTCAGTTGTTCGCTTGGGTTGGGACTCGTTGGCATTGTGTCCCAACCTTGGCTCAAATGGTGCAGCGCAGCATAGTATTTGAGCTGCAGGTCACCTGACCCCTGGACCTGGGCTTCAGTCGAAGCGCTCGGCCTCGGGATCGGTGGATTCCAATTCATAGGCCGCCGCCAGCATGGCCAGGCGACCGATGACCCCGTACATGTAGAAGCGATTTGGCGCGCTGGCTCCCGGCTTGGCACCTGGGCGTGGCAATTGGCTGCTCTCGGCAAAGGCCAAAGGCACATAGCTCGAGCCAGGGCCGCCCAGATTTTCATCGGCACCGCGCTCGGCATGCACACGGTAGAAGCCACCCACCACGTAGCGGTCGATCATGCAGACCACGGGCTCGGCAACTGCACGGTGGATGCGCTCATAGCTGGGCACGCCTTCTTGGATCAACACTTCGGTGATGGCTTGGCCGTCCTTGGCCAGGCCCATGCGATCACGCAGTTGCTGCAGGCTGTCCAGTTCCTTGGCATCGCGCACGGTCAGGATGCCTTGCCCTCGGTTGCCATGGTCGGCCTTGACCACCACGAAGGGGCGCTCGTTGATGCCGTATTCCTTGTACTTGCGGCGCACCTTGGCCAATGCCGCGTCGACATTGCTGCGCACGCACTCCAGCCCGCTGTCAGCGTCGAAATCGACTTCGCCGCAATGGCTGCCCAAGGGGTTGATCAACCACGGGTCCATGCCCAACAGCTTGGCAAACTTCTTGGCCACTTCTTCATAACTCTGGAAGTGGCGGCTCTTGCGACGCACGGTCCAGCCGGCGTGCAAAGGCGGCAGCAGGTACTGCTCATGCAGCTTGTGCAAAGAGCGCGGAATGCCCTGCGCCAAGTCGTTGTTCAGCAAGATGGTGCAAGGGTCGAAATCCTTCAGGCCCAGGCGCCCGCGGTTGCGCAACAACGGCTCCAGCAGCAACTCACCCCCGTCGGGCAAGGGCAAGACCCTGGGCGCGATCAAGCTTTCGTCGGCCGATCCCAGGCGCACGTTCAGGCCGGCCTGGGTGAAGATCTGCACCAGCCGCTCCAGGCTGGTCAGGTAGAACGGGTCGGCGGTGTCGTAGTCGGGCACCAGCAGCAGGTTGCGGGCCTCGGGGCAGATTTTTTCGATGGCCGCCATGGCCGCCTGCACGGCCAGGGGCAGCATTTCGGTGGTCAGGTGGTTGAAGCTGCCGGGAAACAGATCGGTGGCCACCGGCGCCAGCTTGAAGCCCGCGTTGCGCAAGTCCACCGCGCTGTAAAACGGCGGCGTGTGCTCCATCCATTCCAAGCGAAACCAGCGCTCGATGGCAGGCATGGACTCCAGCACGCGCTGTTCCAGTTCATTGATGGGGCCTGTCAGTGCGGTGGTGAGGTGCGGAACCATGGGTGTCGGTGCAGGCTTGCCAGCTAAAAGTTGATTCTGGCAGATGGGGCCAAGCGCAGGGACTGCAAGCCCAAGCGGCGGCGTACTGCATCAAACCCCAACACGCGCACTCGCCATGCCACGCTGCCTAGGCCCTCACGCAACCCGCGTCAGCGGCACTCGCGGGCAGACTGCCGGCGCCCGCTTGCTTAGCGCAGCTGGGCGCTGAAGAAGTCGAGCAAAGGCTGGTTGTAGCTGTCCTGCCAGGCGTGCGCGTCGGCCGACCGCGCGCCGCCGGTCAGGCGCAGCGCTGGCGTTTCCGGGTAGCCGCGGGAACGCAACTGCGCGCTGACCTTGTCCACACAGGACACATCGTTGATGCCGTCTTCCACGTGATGAAAGGCTCGCCATGCGGGGCGGGCGGCCAAGGTGGCACCGTCCCATGCCTTTTCTTGCGGATAGGCGGCAGCGCTGCAGGCGCCGGGCTCGATGATCTGGCGCCGGGTCTCGTTGTCGAACCCTGCTCCAAACACGTTGACGCGGTCGCTAGCCCTTGGTGTGCAGTCGCGAAACCAGCCATAAGGATCACCACTGGCCACGGGTGCAAAGGCCTTCACCCGGTCGGCCAGCCTGGTGGCTGCCCGAACCGCCATGTAGCCGCCGGACGAATGTCCCGTCAAAAAGACCTCGGTGCGGCTGCCCACGGGCCGCAGCGCCGGCAAAGAAACCGTGATCAGGTGCTCCAGAAAGGGCAAGTCCAGGTTGGCGCGGCCGCGCACCTCATCGTCCCAGACCTTGCCGCAAAGACGCCCTTCCGTGTCGGTGACCCGATCGGACGAGTCGGGCAGGAAAACGGCAAAGCCCTGCGCCAAGGCCAGATCGGTCAGGCGCACTTGCGCTGCAATGGTCGAAGAATTGGCGACGCAATAGTTGGCATGCTGACCGCCACCCCCGTGCATCACCACCAGCGCGCCGCGACTCCAAGCTGACGACGGCGCTTTCCAGAGAACGGCGCGCTGCAGGCCGGCCGCGTCGATGAGCAGTCGTTGCCAGCCAGCAGCCATGCATTGCGACTCTTGCACGGTGACGGCTGGCCCAGCCACTGCGTCGCCCGCGCTGCCGCCACCGCCGCCGCATCCCAGCAAGCCCACCGCCAACAGACACCAGCCCCACCGCAATCTCACAGCGTTTCTCTTTGTCGACACCCCTGTTGCTGCAAGCCTACTCGCAGCCAGGCCCCAAAAGAAAGCGGGGCCACCCGTAGGTAGCCCCGCTCCGGCAAGATGAGCTGCAGGCCGCAGGCCTGTCAGTTCGATCGCGCCGGGATACGCCAGCACCACCCGGGCGCAAGCCCGCGTGGTGTCTGGCGTATCACTTGTTGTAGGCCGTTTCGCCGTGGGAGGTGATGTCCAGGCCTTCGCGCTCTTCGTCTTCAGGCACCCGCAGACCGATGGTGAGGTCCACGATCTTGAAGGCCAGGAAGGCCACCACACCCGACCAGATGACCGTCAAGCCCACCGCCTTGGCCTGCGTCCAGACCTGTGCAAAGACGCCGTTGGAGCCCACGGTCATGGTGACCCAGTCGGTGACCAGGCCAGGTCCGCCCAGAACCTGGGTGTTGAACACACCCGTCAGCAGCGCGCCAACGATGCCGCCTACGCCGTGCACACCGAACACGTCCAAGGTGTCATCGGCACCGAGCAGCTTCTTCAACCCGGCCACACCCCACAAACAGGCCACGCCCGCCACCGCACCGATGACCAGCGCACCCACGATGCCCACGTTGCCTGCAGCTGGCGTGATGGCCACCAAACCGGCCACCGCGCCCGAAGCTGCACCCAGCATCGAGGCCTTGCCCTTCATCAGCGATTCCGCAGCACACCACGAGAGCACGGCCATGGCGGTGGCAGAGAAGGTGTTCATGAAGGCCAGCGCGGCGGTGTTGCCGGCTTCAAGTGCCGAGCCCGCGTTGAAGCCAAACCAACCCACCCACAGCAGCGACGCACCCACCATGGTCAGCGGCAGGTTGTGCGGCGCCATGGCTTCTTTGCCGTAGCCCACCCGCTTGCCCATCATGTAGGCACCCACCAAGCCCGCGACGGCGGCGTTGATGTGCACCACCGTGCCGCCAGCAAAGTCCAGCGCACCCATGTTCCACAGGTAACCGGCCTTGGCGTTCAAGCCGTCGACCACTTCCTTGCTGGTGTAGGCGTCAGGGCCCATCCAGAACCAGACCATGTGGGCGATCGGCGCGTAGCTGAAGGTGAACCACAACACCATGAAGAGCAGCACGCCCGAGAACTTGGCCCGTTCTGCAAATGCACCCACGATCAGGCCGCAGGTGATGGCGGCGAAGGTGGCCTGGAAGGCGACAAACACGATCTCCGGCAGGACCACACCTTTGCTGAAGGTCGCTGCCATCGCGAACTCACCCTTCATGGGGTCGAACACGCCCTTCAGGAACAGCCGGTCCAGACCACCAATGAAGGCGTTGCCTTCGGTGAACGCCAAGCTGTAGCCGTAAACGACCCACAGCACGGTGATCATCGAGAACACGACGAACACCTGCATCAACACCGACAAGATGTTCTTGCTGCGCACCAAGCCGCCATAAAACAGCGCCAAGCCTGGAATGGCCATCATGATGACCAAGAGCGTCGACACCAGCATCCAGCTGACATCGCCCTTGTTGGGCACGGGGGCGGAAGCTGCGGCCGCCGGGGCCGATGCCGCGACCGCTGCCGCGGGCGCGGAAGCCGCAGCGGCAGCTACAGCAGGTGCGGAAGCCTCAGCAGCTGGCGCGGTGGCTGCGGTTTGCGCGACGGCGCTGCCCGCAAAGGTCAGGGCGGCCAATCCGACCGCACACGCTGCACCCAAAATGGTGAGAAGTTTTTTCATGGTGTTGTCCTAGGAGTGCGGCGCGCCTTAGAGGGCGTCCTTGCCGGTCTCACCGGTGCGAATGCGCACCACTTGCTCAAGCGAGCTGACGAAGATCTTGCCGTCACCGATCTTGCCGGTGCGGGCCGAGCTCTCGATGGCCTCGATGACGCGATCCACGATCGCATCGTCCACCGCTGCTTCGACCTTGACCTTGGGCAGGAAGTCGACCACGTACTCAGCCCCGCGATAAAGCTCGGTGTGGCCTTTCTGGCGACCGAAGCCTTTGACTTCGGTCACTGTGATGCCTTGAACGCCAATGCCGCTGAGTGCTTCACGCACCTCATCCAGCTTGAACGGCTTAACTATGGCTGTCACCATCTTCATGGTTCTTGTCTCCTGGTGAATCAAAAGTTGTACTTGACGCCAACGACCAGGGCGGCTTTGCCCAGGTCCTTGCCCTTGGGGCTGACGTAGGCTGGCCCGCCGCCCACTTTCTTGGTGTCGGTACCCACAGCAGCTGCACTCAGCACCAAGCCACTGAAGTCCTTGGACACGGTCAGCGAGTAATCGGTGTAGCTGAAGCTGCCGTTGTTGGCGACCTTCTGGTAGCCCACGTGTGGCACCAAGGTCAGGCCAGCCACTTCAAAGCTGGCCGACAGGTCCACATAGCCGCTGCTCTTGCTGTCGGCAAAACCGAACAGGTTGGACACGCTGTGTGAATACTTCAGCGTGGCCGGGCCAAACGTCAGGGCGCCGTAGATCTCGGTCGTTTCGGCCTTGGTGGCCAGCTTGTTGGACGGGTACTGGTAGGTCAGCACGCCCACGTCGTAGCTGAGTGAGTCCTTTACGATGTCGCCCTTGTAGCCACCGTACAGGTCGATCTCTGCGTTGGCGTCGCCGCCAGCATCCTTGATCCACTTGATGCTGGAGGCCCAGGCACCCACGTAAAAACTGCCAGCGGCGTAGTCCGCGCCGGCTTGAACCGCAGGCTTCAGGCGCGTCTGTGAAATGCCGCGGTAGCGGTAGTCACTGAAGACCGCGGCGTTGAAGGTCAACTGGGCGTAGGAGACGGTGGGCAGGGCCGACAGGGCCAATACGCTGACAAGGGCAAGGCGTTTCATCGAAAGACTCTCCGTGGGTGATGTCAAAAGCAACTGAGGGCAGCGATTGCAGGTTCTGTGCCAACGCCACGCTCGGCAGGGTGCAGACCCCAACCGACAGGGCCTGCCTGCGCCAGATGCACCGATTCGGCGCCCGACCGCAAAGCCTCGCCCTCATTTGGGGCGCCCCTTATGGGTGCACCCATCCGGAGAGATGCATTGCCACAGAGGCTCACCCAGAATGAAATTCAGGAGGGCTGGCCCATGTCGTTGGCAGTGGTGATGAGTCGATCGTTGGACGGGCTGAGCGCGCCGCCCGTGCATGTGGAGGTGCAGCTGGCCAATGGACTGCCCAGCTTCACGCTGGTTGGCTTGGCCGACACCGAGGTCAAAGAAGCGCGTGAGCGCGTGCGAGCTGCCCTGCAGCAAAGTGGCTTTGCCTTTCCACACAACAAGCGGATCACCGTCAACCTGGCACCGGCCGACCTGCCCAAAGAGAGCGGTCGGTTTGACCTGCCCATCGCTTTGGGCATCCTGGCGGCTTCGGGGCAGCTCGACCTGACTCGGTTGGCAGCCTGCGAATTCGCCGGTGAACTGTCCTTGGCCGGGGAGCTGCGCCCAGTGCGTGGGGCCCTGGCCTTGGCTTTGGCGCTGCACCGCACGGGCAGCGGTCGCATCCTGGTGCTGCCCAGCACCAGCGCTCGGCAGGCGGCGCAAGTCAGCGGTCTGGACGTCCGCGAAGCGGCCGACCTGGCCACCGTGGTGGCGTCCCTGTTGCCGGGGGAGGCCGCTCAGCCCCTGCCCAGAGCCCTGCCACAACCCCGCCGCGTGGCGCCGCCGGGGCCGGATCTGCGCGATGTGAAGGGGCAATCTGCGGCCCGGCGCGCCTTGGAAATCGCCGCTGCCGGCGGTCACAGCCTGCTGATGGTGGGCCCACCAGGCACCGGCAAGTCGATGTTGGCGCATCGGCTGGCCAGCCTTTTGCCGCCACTGACCGAGGAAGAAGCCTTGGCCAGCGCCGCTTTGCGCGGGCTGCACCGAACGTCTGACGACGCTGAACCGCTGGGCCTGCCGCCGGCACGGTCACCCCACCACAGCGCCAGCGCCGTGGCATTGGTGGGCGGCGGGTCTCCACCCAGGCCTGGTGGACAGCGGCAAGGTTAAGGCGTTTGTAACAGCTTACGGCGACAACAACTTAGGCAAGGCGCTGCCGAGGTTGCGCGGCGTCGGCGGCCACGGTTAGGGCGTTCTTCTGATTCGTGGCGTCGAACATTGCCCAATTCGGTTCCAAATCCTTCGTCGGAGCTCGGTCTGTCGCCAGGTGCCTTCAGTTTGAACTGGTAAGTGCCTGTGCGAGGGCAAGGACCCGCCTGGCAGTGGGCGAATCTGCCTGCCAGGCGTCGCCCAGGTGCTCCGCCGGACTCTTTCCTTCAAGCTGCGGGCGACGCCTGCTGAACCAGCGCTTGATACCCTCATCGTCATAGGCGCCTTTCAGGCACCAGACGACTTGTCCTATCAGTTTGATGAGGTTCGCAGGCGCTGGCGGTGGGGCTTCGGTCGACCCCGACGAGACTGAAGGCAGCCCGACCAAGTTGCCGAGAAGCTCGTCGCCAAGGATGGAGCGCAGTGCCAGGAACTCCCGCCTGACATTCAGCTTCGCCTGTGGTTGGGCGACGGCGTCGGAGGCGGAGTGACTTACACCAGTTCGCTTGAACTCCTCAAGCGCCGCCTGACCTCGCTCGTGAAACGGCGAGACATTGGCGTCCGGCTTGTCTTTCATCCTGCGAATCCGGCCTCAAGCGACCTGATGTATCTGAGCAGGTCGCGTCCTCGGCCTTCGTTGACCAGTTGTTCGGGAGTTTTGCCATCGAAAATGGCAATCTGCTCGCAACAGTACCACTCCAGAGCGACTGCCGGATCGCCGTTCAAATCAGTTGCTGCGCGAAGAGCGCCCTCGCGATCACTTGGTGCGTAGTCAAGCATGCTGCGATATCCCCCGCGTCAGAACGATGATCGCTTGGAAAGCGTGCTGCCCGTCGGCAAGAACGAACCGGCTCTGCGAACTGCACCGACCTGCCGGGGGTTCAACGGCCCATCGTCCGGTTCGTGCCAGGGTCGAAGGTCGGCAACCAGTCGGGCCAGCGCCAGATGGATCGCACGTGTCTCCGACATCCGTAGCCTCACCGATAGAACTCTGAGCACCGGCCGCACCAACCCGATGCGGGCGCGCTCATTGTAGAACTTCAAGCGCAACGGTTACTTGGTGGCACGCAGGCGAAGTTCCTCTCAGCAAGGGCAGTACACCTCTCCAAGGGCGCTGCGGTTGCCAGCCGGCGTGGCATTGCCCACACACGGAGGCTCGCTTGTCGGCGCGATTCAAGCCCGCGCACGAGTGCGACCGGCGCTCATCCTGCAACCCCGTATGCAAGAGGCGCAAGCCGTTTGCGCAGGGTCACTCAAGGACCTCAAGCGCCAAGACCAGTGCGCGCGCTGCCGTCTCATGGCGGCTAGACCGGGCGAGCAGATCGCCGAACCTCTGTACCAGTTCAGGCTGACCCTTCGATCGCCACTCAACGCTTTGCAAATACTCCATCACTGTTTGCAGATTCTTGGAAAGCAACTTGAAATGCCCGCGCTCGAAGCGAGATAGCTGACCGACGTTCACGCCCGCGCTCGCAGAGAGCTGAAGCAGACTGAGTCCGCGCTCGCGGCGCCGCGAACGAAGGTGCGCACCCAGCGTTCGCGCCTCTTCTTTCGACTTGCGGACTGTTGACATTTTGCATACCATTATGCAAATTCAGCAGAAAAATACAAGATGGCTATCTACGTGGACGACGAGCAGATCCCATGGCGGGGCAAGCTTTGGTGTCACCTCGTTGCGGACTCGCTGTCGGAATTGCACGCGTTCGCACGGCGTCTCGGCCTGCGCGAAGCATGGTTCCAGGTTCGATCCGTGTATCCGCACTACGACGTGACGATAAGCGTCCGAGACAAGGCGCTGGCCCTGGGCGCCACCATGGGAGACCGGAGGACCATCATCGCTTGCGCGAAGCAGCTCAAAGTCGAACTTCGCGCCCCGACCCAAGCTGTGTCAGAGTCCTGACCCAGAACGATAGGCGGGGAGGACACGCGATGGCCAAGATCAACCAGCACATTGCCAGTCCGCATCTCACTCTCGCGCAGTACCAGGCGCGGGCCTGTCAGGCAAACCAGTTTCGCGGTTCCAGCGAGGCCATCGACCAGCTCCGGTTCGGGTTCTTCGGCGAAGTGGGCGGACTGCTGGCCGCAGTGAAGAAGGCTCACCGCGACTTCGGACCTACTGAGCAAGCCAACGTCAGGGAAGAATTGGGTGATGCGCTTTGGTACCTCACGACGGTCACAGCGGAACACCACCTGACACTCGACGAAGTCGGCGCGAGCGCACTTATCGAGTTGCAGCGCAGGTTCAACGTGAACTACGAACGTGCTGGCGAGATGACGTTCCACGAGTTCGATGGTCTGTTCGCCTTCTGCCACGGCCAACTGAAGGCCCTCTCAGTTGGCCAGCACCTGCGCCTTCTGGCCGCGCATGCTGGGCAGCTAATGAGTTCCAACCGTGAGCAGGACCTCGCCGCTCACCCGCCTCTGCCGATGCTGGGTACGCTGCTGGCCGACATGGCAACCGTCGGCACTCTGTTCAAGCTGACGGTGGTCGAGATTGCAGAGGGCAACATCCGGAAGTTTGAGTCCCGCTGGCCTCCGGCTGGCGCCGAGTATCAGCCGCTGTTCGACACAGGCAGGCCCGCCATTGAACGATTCCCAAGGCAGTTCTCGATGCACTTCATCGAACGCATCGGTGCCGAGGGGAAGCCTTACGTGATCCAGCAGCTCAACGGCGTGAACATCGGCGACCGACTAACCGACAACCGGACGGAGCCGGATGGATACCGATTCCATGACGTCTTTCATCTGGCCTACATCGCGCACCTTGGTTGGTCGCCCGTCATCCGCGCTCTGCTTCGACTGAAGCGTAAGGGCGATCCTGACCTCGATGAAAATCAGGACGGCGCGCGTGCCATGATCATTGAGGAAGGCATCGCTACGTGGATCTTCAATCACGCCCACCGGCGCAGCTATTTCGAAGGTACCTCTGCTGGCAAGCTGGAGTACGGTTTGCTCAAGCAGGTACTGGACATGGTCGACGGGTACGAGGTCGCGACGTGTCCGCTGTGGCAGTGGGAGAAGGCAATCCTGGACGGATTCATGGTTTTCCGGGAGCTTCGCGACACCGGCAGTGGGATCGTGCACGTAGACCTGACGGCGCACACCATCGCGTTCGAAAGACTCGACGCTGAACTCGAAACAGACAATGCTCCGCGGCCGAAGCGCCAAGTCACGGTGGGTTCGGCACTGCCCCCACCTCAGAAGGCCTCATGAATCCTCGCTTGTTCGTCGCTGCCCTCGCCGAGGTCAAGCTCGACGGTGTCTTCAATCCGTACCGGGATCGGTGCGAGGTTCATGACCTCGCAGATGCTCCGGCCGTCAGGCGGCGGAATCTCCGCGGCTACTTGACCGCCATCGAGGGTCTGGCTGCGGACACCATCTGGATGGGCCGCGACCTCGGCTATCGCGGCGGCCGCAGGACCGGGTTGGCGCTGACCGACGAACATCGTCTATCGGTCCTGGCGCGGGCGTATCCTGGGTCTTCACCCACCAAGGCGACGAAGGGCCCGGCCGTGGCTGAGCGGACAGCCGCTGAGATCTGGGCGGTGATATGTCGACTCGAGCGGCCGCCATTGCTGTGGAACGTCTTTCCGTTTCATCCCCACGATCCCGATGATCCGATGACCAATCGCCGATTCTCAGCGCGGGAACTGGCCGAGGTCACCGATCTCAACCAGGCACTCGTCGAGTGGCTGTGCATCAAGCGCATCATTTGCATCGGGCAAGATGCGGCGGCCTATGCGGAGTCGTTTGGTGTGCAGGTGGAGCGCGTCCGCCATCCCAGCTATGGCGGTGTGGTGGACTTTCGAGGCGGCATGCAACGCCTGTACGGCTTCCAGCTTGGAAAGCCGTCCAGCGAAATTCAGCACGCGCTCTTCTGAGTCAACGTTGCGTACTCCGGTGGAGCTAGCCCGTGTGATCAGAATGCTGCAATTAATCCGTAAGAACGCAATTAAGTAAGAACGCAACGTGGCGTTCCTGTGACCGGCCGACGCCGGCATCGTGCGTCATCGCGGAAAGATCGAGTCGACCATCAACAACTCCAAGCGCGTGCTCGAGGTCCGGCGCGAGTTCGGCTCCCTCGCGGCCTACGCCTGGCGCCACGAGCCGGCCCCAAGCTCGCGGCCAAAGCATGTCACCTGGACTGCGTCGAAAGCAATGACGACAACTGCGGAGTCAGTGACGATGTCCAAGGACCTGAAGAAGCGCGGTTGGAGCTTCGTCGGGCTCACAACGGTGTATGCGTTCATGCAGGCAATGGGCCTGGTCAACGATCACGTCAAGGGGTGCAGCGTCCGCGAAGCCGCCCTCAACGCCCGCGCCGGACTCGTGTTGCCTCGACAACAACAGGCAACGCGCCGTGGCTCGCCGAACGCCGGTCGGCGTCCCCATCGGACAACCGTGTGCGACGCCGTGCGCCCGGACTTTAGGTCGAATTATGGGAATCCAATAATTTGCTGTGCGAGGGGTTTTCCGAGGGAGGCGCGAAGCCGTTGGCCTAGAACGGGATGTCGTCTGCCTCGTCTCCGACTGGCGCCGCCGGGGCTGGCGTAGCGGCAGGGGCTCGTCCCGGGGGCTCCAGTTCCGCACTCTTCAGTGCCTCTTCAAGCGCTTTCTCTACGGCGTCGATCCGTCCCTTGCAGACCTTGTAGGCCTCCACCGACTCGGTGACGATTTTCAGTAGGTCGTCGATGTTCGGCTCGCCCTGGTTGCGCAGCGTCTCGGCGTGCTGCGTGAGCACGCCGTAGGCCTGCTTGAAGGTGGCTTCCTTGTTCATCCCTGATTCTCCTCGCCGACCGGCCTTGCCGGCACGGTTCCATCGTAGAACTCGATCTCGATTGCCGTGGCAGTCTTCGTCGCACCCGCGCTTGTGAGCGGCACGCGGTTGGGTCCACGAACAATCGCGAAGCCACGCCTCAGGGTCTTTTCGGGGCCTTGCCCCGTGATTTCACGGATCAGGGCTTCTGCCCGGTTCATCGAAGACTGCACGATGCGCCGTGCCGACCAGCCCGCCTCTTGCATCTCGGCACCGGCATCTTCTCGTGCACGCCGAACCGACTGCGCAGCGCGATCGCAGGTCGTCCGCAGTTCGGAGCGAACCCGGCTCCTCGCTTCGCGCAGGCTGCGTCGAGACTCCGACTTGACCTCTGTCACCAGGACCGGCAGCACCTGTTTTGCGTCATGGATTTGCGCGAGCGCCGCAGTGCGGATGGATCCGAACAGCGCGCCCGAGTCCAGCCGGGCCGCCTTCAGCCCGTCGCGAGCCGAGCGCCGCGTGTCTGCCATCAACTCATCCGTCCGCGATCGCGCGATCGCAGTGCTCCGCAACGCCTGCGCCTTCACAAGTGCATTCAACCGCTCGACCTGCCGGCGTAGGAGATGCACAGCTTGTGTGCCGGTCCTGACCACGGCTTCATACGCTGCTCTGGTCTCTCGCACCCGGGCGAGGATGGTCTGCTCGATACCGGCAACCACCTTCGATGGCGTGTCGAACCTCTGGTTGGCAACCTCGTCGAGCAGAGTGTTGTCACGTTCGTGGCCGATGCCGGTGAGAACAGGCACGTCGGTCTCGCAGACCCATCTAGCCAGGTCATAGTCGTTGAGCCAGGCAAGATCGTTGACGGCGCCACCGCCGCGGATGATCACGACCGCATCCGGGGGTAGTGCTTCCTCCGCCTCCCATGCTGCGAGCCCGTCCAGCAGCGCCTGGCGCATCTCCGCAGCGGCGCCCTCCCCTTGGAATCGACTGATCACGTAGACGAACCGGCACACCCCCCATCGCTCAAGGCGTTTTGCCTCTGCCTGAAAATCCCCGAGTCCGGCAGCGCCCTGTGGCGCCAGCACGAGCACGGCCCAAAAGTCCCACGGTGGGACCAGACTCCGGTTGCGCTCGAAGAGCCCTTCTCGCTGCAGGCGTGCGCGGATCTCGCGCTTCCTCGCTTCAAGGTCGCCCAGGGTGTACTCCGGATCGATGGCGTCGATGACCAGGCTCAGACCGAAGCTTGCGTGCATCGTGGGCTTGGCCCGCACCAGCAACTTGATGCCACCCCCGAGGACGATCCCAGTCGCCCGCTCGAAAGCTGGGACGATCTCGTCGGCTGTAGAGGGCCAGATGACACCGCGTGCCTGGGCGATGGCAGTGCCATCTCGTTCGCGCTCGGCGAGTTCCAGATACACAGCGCCGCGGTTCAGTCGAACGTTCGTGACCTCCACGCGCGTCCAGACGGCGGATGGGTAGGCTTGCGCGACGGCACGCACGACACCCGACATCAGCTGTGCCAGCGAGATGCCCTTCTGCACCACGCTGACGGCTGTGGATGCGCTGAGGACACCCGCTGGTACGGCCAGTTCCGTGGTCGAAGACCCGCCCGAGGAGACAGGAATCCAGGCGGCAAACGGCGCCAGGTCACGCCCTGCGGGCACGTACCACTGCCGGCGCTCCGCGTCCCAGCGTGCGCCCAGCGCCTTTACTCGGTCTTTGTCTTTGAAGGTACTGGTGAGGTACGTGTCTGCCATTGATCAATCGGTGCTCCCCGTCCGTATCTTAGGTCGGCGGGCACGACCAGATCAGCGTGGCCCCGGGGCACGAAGCAGCGTCCACAACTGGCCTGCCTGGGCGGCATCGACCTCTGCTCCACCTTCGCCCCTTCCTTCATGGCCCGGCGCACTCGAAAACTGAACGACGAGATGGTTTCGGACTTGTCGAGCCTGTTCAGGTGAGAGGATGGCCAAGACATGTGTGAGCGCCGCTCCAAGCACGGTCAGGCGGGCTTCGAGCGTGGCTGCTTGTGTGTCGGTCATGTTGCTCGCTCCTGTTCACGACTTGCCGTGCATCTTCGGCGGCGGCGACGATGCGCGCATCGCCCGTGGGTGTGGTTTTCAGTGCCTGATGTCGCGCCTTGTGGATGCCCTCGGAAGGGGGGCACCCATTCGTGCCGGTTGCGTTGAAGAAGGCTGACGTTTGCCAGCGCGCAGGTCTCGGCGAGGTGTCCGTAGACTCGCACTACTCGGTGGGAACAACCGAGCCGGCACAGCCGATTCAACATCAGGGAGACTCTTCATGCGCCTACGCAGCGTTCGGCTGAGCAACTTTCAATGCTTCGGGCCCTCGGTGACCACCGTCGACTTCTCGGACGTCACCTACCTGCTCGGTCCCAACGGGTCGGGCAAGACAGCCGTCCTTCATGCCCTCGCCCGGTTGTTCGGTTTCGATCCGGCGCTTCGACGTATCCGCAAGGGCGACTTTCATCGTCCGAATGGCGCCCCGGGCACGTCAGCGCCGGCCACGCTGTGGTTGGAGGCAACCTTCGAGTTTCCAGATGCCGATGATCCAGACAAAGAGTCTGCGGCGGTTCCGACCTTTTTCTCGCACATGCGCCTGGAGGTCCCTGGCGAACCGCTTCAGATCCGTGTTCGCCTCACGGCGACGATCGACGACATTGACGACATCGAGGAGAAGATCGAATACGTGCTAGAAACGAACCTCGACGACGAGCCCGAGAAGACCGCCTCGATGAATCGAGGCGACCGCAACGCAATCCAGGTGCACTACCTGCCGGCGCGGCGTGACCCGGGCTCCCAGATCACTTATGCGGCCAACTCACTGCTCGGGCGCCTGCTTCGCGCCGCCGACTGGACCGGCGAGCGCGACAAGGTCGTCGAGCACACGAAGGCAATCAGCGACCTTCTGGGCGCGAACGTAGCCATCGCTGGCTTCAGCGATCAACTATCGAGCTGGTGGGGCCAACTGCACAAGGGTGACTACTTCAGCCAGCCGGCCGTGTCCTTCGACCGCAACGAGATTGACAGTCTCATGCGCCACCTCAGCGTCGCGTTTGCGCCCGGACACGGCGAGGACGCCGTCGACTTCGCCAGGCTGTTGGCGGTTGTGAGCCAGCGCACAAATCTGGCTGTGAGACCGCGTTTTGATGGATGGGCCAGATGAGTCTTGCTACGCGTCGTTGGCGCGGTGACC